>CBDTUD010000001.1:0-230183 GCA_965363545.1 uncultured Flavobacteriaceae bacterium
TAAAAGATTTAAAATGGAGTCATTAGGCGAAAATGAGTATGCACCTTTTTATCAAACTTATATTCATGCGGTATCTAACAATGATAAAAATATCATTGAAAACCTGCAAGATTCAATACAATATGCTTTGCGAATTTTACGAGCTTTACCTTATGAAAAGCATGTTTTTCGCTATGACGAAGGCAAATGGACTATCAAAGAAATTATTCAGCATTTGATTGATTCCGAACGTGTTTTTAACTATCGTGCCTTGCGTTTTGCTAGAAGAGACACTACTAATTTAATGGGTTTTGATGAAAATTTGTATGTAGAAAATGCTGATGCAAATTCAAGAGAATTTATTGAATTGTTAGACGAATTTGCCACTTTACGAAAAGATACAGTGCTTTTATATAAAAGTTTTTCCTATGATGCACTAGTAGAAATTGGCACGGCAAATGGGAACACAATTTCCGTTAGAGCGCTAGGTTATATCACTTCAGGGCATTTATTACATCACTTAAAGGTGATACAGGAAAGGTATTTGTAATAGAATTATTTTTTTTCTTATCAGAATTAAAGGGCTTGATTTCAACGATTTTCCTCAAAACAAGATCTAGTATTTTTATCGTTTATACACTTTTACCCAATCTACTTTCATAACAGCTGAATCTGCATAATTTGCATCATTGGTGTCTGTAAAGAACCACCCACCCACGGCAACGTTAAGCACAATATGCTGTTTTTTGCCAAATAACTTATCTATATAGTTGGTTGAATTTGCATTGTACGTATGAAGAGTGACGTCATCAAATCGAACAACCAGTGTTTTTGCTGTCCATATAAGTTCGTAAATATGAAAATCTTCTGTTAAATCTACATCTAAATTATATTCTTTGACGGTGGTCGTATTATTTGTCAAAGGCTTGTTTTCTTCAACACCATAAAAAATATTGGATTGAAACTTTTTAGGTTCGCTACCTCGAGCTTCTACAATGTCAATTTCTCCGTTAGTTGGCCATGGGTCAGAAGTAGACCAAAATGCTGGCCACATGCCATGCCCTTTTGGTAATTGAATTCTAGCTATAAATCGGTATTCCAATTCATCTTGTCCGAATGAGGGTCCATATTTTAATTTAGTTTCCATTCTTCCCGAAGCAAATTTAAAAGTCTTTGAAGTATTGTCATAGGGATTGGTTGCGCCTGTAACCGACTTTCGTTCTGCCGTAATGGATAAAATGCCATTTTCCAAATTCAATTGTTCTGGTTGGTAGAGTTGAATTTCATTATTGTACGCTCCAGTGGTCCATAAACTCCATTTCGACAAATCGGAATCGAAATTTTCTTCAAATACAGATATCCATTCGGTGCCGACCTTAGGTTTATCTGTCTCTGGATTTTCTGGTGTTATTGGGTCATCAGAATCAGATCCTCCACAAGAAAGCAAACTGAAAGAGAAAAGTAGAATAAAAAAAGTTTTTTTCATAGCAAATTTAGGATAGAATTAAATTGAAATATTTTATAAAAATAAAAAATTAGCGCATAAAAGTTAAGCAAGTTTTTAACTGTGCTTTAACAACGATTTATTCGCTTAATTCTTTAATTTTAATATTCTTGAAAGACACAGCGTTTCCATGGTCTTGTAAACCTATTCTTCCAGTTTTATAACTTCCAAAACCGTCCCAATCTTTGAATTTCGAATTGCGAACCATGTTATCCCATTCTGGACCACTTACCGGAAAAGTAACAATTTGAGTTCCGTTGAGTATAACCTTTCCTACATTAGTGAAATGGTTAATCTCTAGCGTCATCGAATTCCATTCTCCAACAGGGTTTGCCACATCTTTGGATGGTGTAATCATATCGTATAAAGAACCCGTAAGATGTGTTTTATTTTTTCCATCAGAATGTCCTTTATTATCTAAAATTTGAATTTCAGCACCGGTAAGATAGGGTAGGGCGTATTTTTTATCTTCGTAAACACCCCAGAAAATCCCGCTATTTCCACCTTCAGAAATTTTCCAATCTAAGGAAAGAATAAAGTTGGTATACGTACTGTCGGTCATTAAATTGTTCAATCCGTGATTTTTTTCAGGATTCGGCGTATAGACCAAAGCACTATCTATAATCTGCCATTCGTCAGAAATTGGAGTTTCACCATAATTATGCCAACCTTGAATCGATGTTCCGTCGAAAAGGGAAACCCATTCTTTTTCTTTCGGAACTTCTGTATTTTCAATTTCTTCTTTCGCTTTTTGAATAGAATTTTCACATCCTGTAAAAAGAATAAGGGTCAATATAATAGCAAATAGACTTATTTTTTTCATGATTTGATTTTTGATCTTACGAAGGTATAAAAAACTTTGATTGGCGACTAGTTCAATTTTTTTGAAATTTTGCTATATATGTAATTATAAAAAAATAGTTGGGTAGTTAAATTCTTTTTAACGATGTTGATCGAAAAGGATAATATTTCCATCAGGATCGTTAATTATAAAACTTGCAGGACCATTTGTATTCTCATCTACTTGCTTGCCAATTACAACTCCTTTGCTTAGTAACTCTTGTTGAATTTTTCTAATGTCATCAAAGTTTTTCAGGTTTTTAGCGTTTTCATCCCAACCAGGGTTAAATGTAAGTATATTATTTTCGAACATTCCTTGAAATAATCCAAGGAGTGAATTCTCATTTTTCATTATGAGATAATTCTTTTCTATTTCTCAGCAAAAATGGTAAATCCGAGGTTTTCATAAAATTGTTTAGAAGTTTTAATGTCTTTAACACTAAGACTTATAGAAAAAGCACCTAATTTCATATTTTCGTTTTATAGTATATTTATGGTTGGTTTTATTTCTTGATTTTTAATCAATTTCGACAGCTTTTTTAATCGCTTCTTTGATATCTTTTACAACAAATTCAAATTCTATAAGAGAGAATAGTGCATTCTTTTCAAAATCTTTTTTTAATTCATCACTTATCCCTGATAAAATTACTTTGATACCTCTTGAATTATAAGATTTAATAATTTCTTTCAAACTTTGGTAACCGGTTGCATCAATCAACGGCATATAACGCATTCTTATTATAATCACTTTTGGTTGTAAATGCGTATTGGTTATGGTTTCTTGAAATTGACTCGCTGCACCAAAAAATAGTGGGCCATTAATTTCGTAGAGCAAAACATCTTTTGGGAGGTTTTGTAATTCTTCATCAAAAAGATGTTCACTATTTTTATTTTCTGTCGTGATATTTTGAATTTGAACAGATTCGCTCATTCTTTTCATAAACATAAAACTAGATAAAACAATTCCGATTTCAATCGCGATCACCAAATCAAAGAATACAGTTAAGAAAAAAGTAGTAAGTAAAATAATGATATCCATTCTATTTCCTTTTAAAATAGATTTGAATTGTCGCCATTCACTCATATGGTATGCAACTACCATTAAAATTCCTGCAAGACAAGAAAGTGGAATCAATTTTGCATAAGGCGCAAATAAAAGCATAATGGATAACAAAACAAGAGCATGAATTATTCCAGCTATTGGTGTTCTTCCACCATTTTTAACATTCGTTGCAGTTCTTGCAATTGCACCTGTTGCAGGTATTCCACCAAATAACGAAGATACAATGTTGGCCGCACCTTGCGCTATTAACTCCATATTTGAGCGGTGTTTTCCGCCAATCATCGAATCAGAAACAACTGCGGAAAGTAGCGATTCTATACTTCCTAATAAGGCTATTGCGAAAGCAGGTTGAATAAGAGACTTTACCGTATCATAATCAATATTCGGTAAGGTTGGCATAATAAAATGATTTGGTATTTCACCAAAATTACTTTCAATAGTGTCTACCGGAATCTCAAAGAATTTCACCACAATAGTTGACAATAAAATGGCTACAATAGATCCGGGAATTTTTTTAAATATTTTTTGAAAATTTAATGTAATGATAATTGTAATCGTAGCAATCGCAATGGCATATATATTTACTTTATTAAAGTTTTCAAAATAGATGATCCATTTTTCAATGAAATCAGCTGGTACTTTTGCGATATGCAATCCAAAAAAATCATTGATTTGTGAAGAAAAAATAATCAAAGCAATTCCGCTAGTAAATCCAACGATTAGTGAATAGGGAATAAATTTTAGTAAGTTTCCTAATTTGGCAAGACCTAATCCAATAATGATGAAACCTGCCATAAATGTTGCAATTGTAAGTCCGTTTACGCCAAATTCTTGCACGATGCCATAAACGATCACAATGAAGGCACCTGTAGGTCCTCCAATTTGGACACGACTGCCTCCAAAAGTTGAAATTATTATTCCGGCAATGATTGCTGTAATAATTCCTTTTTCAGGAGAAACTCCTGATGCAATCGCAAAAGCAATTGCTAACGGAAGTGCTACAATTCCAACAATTAAACCTGAAAGAATATCTTTTGTTATCGTTTCACGAGTAATTCCTTGTCTTAGTAGAGAAAATAATTTAGGTGTAAATTCTTTTTTCATTTATCTTTTCATTAAGCGATATTGAAAGAGGAAAGGTACCGCATTATCCTTTCGTTATTATTCTAGTATTATTGTTTTATTCGTTTTCGCACTTTGTCGAGCTGCCTCCAAAATTTCCATGACAATCATATTATTTTCGAGAGAGGAGAGGTCGAAAGGGCTTAAAGTAATTTCATTATTAATGACCGAAGAAAATAAAGCGAATGGGTCATTCATTGGGGTTTGAAGCTCTTCTAAATTAAAAGATTCCTCTTGAAAGCCATCATAACCTTCCGCGATTCGTACACGAAGATCATTGCGGTTATCTGCATAAATAGCTCCGGTTAAACCGTAAATTTCCATATCCTTTCTTCCAATTGGCCAATCCCATGATGCCTGAATAATTGCATTTGAATTGTCGTAGGTTAAAATTATAGTCGCATCATCATCTACTTTTGGATTATTCTCTGGCTGTTGTTGTTGGGTTACTGCGGTTACTTTAATTGGCTTTTGACCGTTTTGTAACCAGGTCATCAGATTTGCACCATAACAACCGAAATCCATAATTGCTCCACCTCCATTTAAAACAGGATTGGTAAGCCATTCTAAAAATTCACTAGGCACTCCTATTTTTTTCGGACCTCTATGTCCATCGCGAATAATAACCTTGCGAAGGTCTCCAACAGCACCAGACTTTAATAATTCATATGCTTTTTGATTGGAAGGGTACCATGTGGTTTCGTAATTTGTGAGTAAATGTATGTTGTGTTTTTTTGCAAGAGCTTCCATTTTTTTTGCATGTTCTAGGCTTACTGCTAATGGTTTTTCTACCATGACATGAATTCCTTTGGGAGCGCACGTTTCTACAATTTTCAAATGATCATAAATGTTACCAAAGGCTGTAACTGCCTCTGGTTTTGTTGCGTTAATCATTTCTTCCATGGTATTGAAAACAATTTTCATGGAGTATCCGTATTGTTTAGAATATCGCTCGGCTAAATCACTATTAGGCTCAACAATTCCGACAATTTTAATATCTCCGAGATCTTCTCGACCTAGAATACCATGTACATGAGAATGCGTTAAACTAACAATTCCAACTTTAATAGGTGTTTTTTGGGCCAATAAATTGGATGTTATTGCCATAGCGATAATAAAAGTGTATATAAATTTGTGTGTCATCGGTCAAAAATAAAATATTTAGTATTCTAAATACATAATATGGTTTGGGTTGGAATGATTTTCAGAAATCTTAAAATCATAAGAGCCAACAATTTTAAATCCATTTTTGGTATAAAAATTAATGGCTCTTTGGTTTTCAGTCCAAACTGCCAGCCACATTCCTTTTTGCTTATTTTTTTTAGATAATAGGATGTTGAAATTAAATAAATCCACACCTAAATTTTTACCATAATATTCTTGTAACAAATATAATCGCTCCATTTTGGTAATCTGTTGCTTTGGTATATTTGTATTTTCAGTATTCAGAATAATTTTTGAATATCCTACAGCTTGATTTTTAACATATAGAATATGGTATAAATATGCAAGATTTTGTAATTCTTGAAGAAAAACTTTTCGATTAAAATTTTTAATAACATAGGAATCAATATCATCTTTCGAAGCGCTTTTTCCATGAGCTTCGAGAAATGATTTTTTAGCAATTTGCACTAGTATTTCCCAGTGCTCTTTAGAAGCTTTTACTATATGGATCATGGGTTGAGTTACTAATAGTCATTTTTTTAATTACTATGCAAAGTATCATAATATTTGCCTTGCCATATATTCTTTTCGACTAATTTTTTATCAATTTTTGCGATGATCTCGAAATTTTTTAATCCATTCCATTGTGGAGCAATTAATAAATGTGATGGTGATTCACTAATAAATCGCTCAATGATGATATCTGATCTTAAAAGTGCCACAAACTCAGTAATCAAATCTACATATTCTTCCGAAGTAAATAAGTGAAACATTTCGGGATTTTCCTTTAATTGAAGAGCCATCATCGTATGTTTTACAATTTGCAATTGATGTAGTTTTAACGTGTTGATTGGTAATTTTGAAATTTCTTTGGCATGATTCAAGATATCTTCTCTGGTTTCTCCAGGCAAACCAATAATCATGTGAGCTCCCAAATGCAATCCTTTGTTTTTACAGAGCTCGTATGCTGCAATTGTTTCTGTAAAGGAATGGCAACGGTTCACTAATTTAAGAGTTCTATCCAAAGTGCTTTCTACTCCAAATTCTAAAGAAATGTAAAAGTCTTTAGATAAATCGGACAAAAAATTAATCAGATCTTCGTTAATACAATCTGGTCGCGTACCAATAACCAAACCTAAAACTTTCGGATGTTGAATAGCTTCTTCATACAATTGCTTTACCAAATTGATATCCGCGTAAGTATTGGTATATGCTTGAAAATAAGCCAAATAGTTTTGCGTTTTGTATTTTTTTGAAAAGAATGTAATACCCTCATTTAATTGTTGCGTGATGCTTTTACTTGGTTTGCAATAGTTAGGGTTGAACGTATTATTATTACAATAAGTACAACCACCAACACCTTTTGTTCCGTCTCTATTCGGGCAAGTAAAACCAGTATCTATTGAAATTTTTTGTACTCGTTCGGAAAATTTCTGTTTGATAAAAGAAGAATAGTCGTTGTACCGCTTGTTATTATTGTATTGCATTTTATGTATTCTACGAAAAGGTAAAAGTAAGAAATTAGTGTCTTTTTATGGTGATTTATGCTTCTTTAATCTGTATTTATTTGTAATTATTTAATTGTGGAAACTTGTCAATTAAAACAGCTTCTTAAAGAAGATTTGTTTCAATTTTAACGAAGATCTTTATTGCCAAAATTATCCTGTTCTGTCATTCTTGCGTTGGTTATAATCTCAGCCGGATATTCATATAATTCTAGAATTTTAATTGCATTTCTGGTTTTTAATTTTCCCTCTTTTAATTTATGGTCAAATATTAATTTCTCATTTTCTATTATCTCGGTAAAATGAAACAGTTCGTAATTCTCTTTCTCCAACAAGTCCGTTAATTCAATGTCATGAGTCGATACTAAAACGATATGATTTATCTTATTTAGGTAGGATAAAATTGCTTTTCCTCCAGAGATTCTTTCTATTGTATTTGTTCCTTTAAAGATTTCATCTAAAACAAATAGACAATTTTCATCATGTTTTGAAGCATCTACTAATTCTTTAACCGTCAAAACTTCTTCAAGATAATAACTTGTATTGTCTAAAAGATCATCCGTTATTCTAATTGACGTATAAATCTTAAAAAAAGGAGCAGCATATTCTTTTGCAAAACAAACATTTAAAGTCTGCGCTAATAAACTATTTACAGCAACGGTTCTTATAAATGTCGTTTTACCAGACATATTAGAACCCGTCAATAGCATACTATTGTTCATTAAACTTACACTATTTGGAATACAATTTTTAATTAATGGATGGTGTAAGTCTTTTGCAATAATTTGTTTGTTAGTTGTGAATTTTGGTGTACAAATGAGTTTTTCATTATATTTCAATGAGGCAGTAGATATTGCCGAATCGATTTCACCGATATAAAGAAACATTTTTTCAATACTCTCCTTTTCTCTGATGATTGAATCAATGAAGCTGAAAAATACGATATATTCTAAATTGAATTGAATTTTAATAAGTTCAATAGGAAACCATATTAAAAATGCATATTCATTCTTTACATAATTATCAAATCCAATAAATTCTGTTTTGAATTTTATTAAATCAATTTTTTTTAAAAACGAAAGATCTTTGTAATGTGCTGATATCTCAGGGTTATTAGCAAGTTTTTTACTAACTTTTAAACTTTTAGAGAGTTCATTTACTCCATTTAAGTAATAGTTAATGTTTCCTTTATTTTTATAATGAAAAAACACATTTAGAGAAAAAATAGGAATTAAAAATAAGGCGAAAACAGGGTATGCAAAAGATAACAATAAGAAGAGCAATGATAATATGGATAATAATTTAACGAACCAAAGTATTTTTGGTTTGTCGATTTGCTTGCCGTGAATTAGCTCTACTAAATAATAGGAATTATTTGAGTTTAATTTTGATAATTGAACTTGACAATTTAAACGAAAGATTTTATTGGTTTCAAAGAGCTTGGTTAAGGTATCAAACTTTAATAAATTTTCAACACTACCTATAGTTCTTAGTTTATAGTATAAATATTGTTGGCCAATTTTAGAGGAAGTTCTGTCAATGAATTTGAAAATAGCATCAAGGTCTAAATCCGATTTAACTTTTTCTGAAAGTAAGTGGAAAGCCTTATTTTTATGTGTATTATTTTCAAAATAGCTGCTAATAACATAAAAATTATAATATTCTCCTATTTTAGGTTTGCCCCATTTTTCAGTTAGACTTTTTTTAAGATTTTCTAACTTTTTTTTGTTGGAATAATTATTAATTAAGAACATAATTATGAGGATAAATACAAGTCCTAAAATCCAATTCATAGTTTATTTTTTTATCTATTATCTAGTCCTAAAATTTACCTGCAAGTTAAAATTAACTTTTCAGGTTCACACAAACTAAAAAATTAGTGATGATTTTTGTGAGTATGCTAAAACAAGCATGTATTTATAGTCATGTATATTGTTTAATTTTAGCACTTTCTGCCCTATTTTTATACATTTTTAGCTAAGGTGCGTTCAACTCAATTGTATAATTTTCTAAATTCCAAAGCTGTTAATTCAGTCTTTCTTTCACCATTTTAATTGTTTTCTTAGTAGCAAATAGAATACAAATTACAACTAATGTAATTTCTCTAATAGCACAGGTATTTGCTGAACCTAACTACTGAAAAGCAGTTTTATTTTCGCCTGAATATTTTTGCAATAGTCTTTCCAATATCGTCAAGTTTTTCAAGGGGTTCAATAATTGTCGGATTCGTTAAATCAATATGCGAAGTGTCCGTTACACCTGCTTGCATAGGGTATATCAAAATGTAACTCGTATATTTAAAATAATTGTTCAAATACGAAGGAATTTTGTTCATATTGCTATGATAAGAAGGTTTATCCTTTCGGCTTAAAACAATAATTAAATTGTCATCTTGTTGAAAGTTTTTTGCAAGTATTAAAAAGTTATTCCAATCGCTAAACTCTTCAAACGTACATTCAATCGGATTATTTAATTGAATTTCTTTCACCAATTTCAGAGTTTCTTTGTTTGCATAAAATAAAAGTTTAGCACCTGAATTTCTTGCGATATTCCAAACTTTAATCAGCCAAAATGGAAATCCAATTTCTTTTTCTGCATTTTCAGGAACAATAATAATATGTCTTTTTATTGTCCCGAATGGTTGTGCTGGTTTATAAATCAAAGTTGTTGTGTTGCATTTAGTTAAAATACCTTCGGTCAAGTTGCCTAAAAAAGAATCTGAAATACCTTTATTAATATGGAGTCCTAATATCAAATCTGTGATTTTATGTTCTTTTGCTACACTTGTAATTCCGTTAACGATATTGACATCATAGCGAAGTAGCTCATGTACTAAATTATCTGTTGAAGAAGCTGTTACGGCAGCCTTATTTAATATTTTATTTGCTTGTTTGTTAGCCGATTCGTCCATTATATTGTTGTCTACAATACTTAGTACATATAGGCTGTTTTTGTTTTTCTCTGATTTAATGGTTACACCTAAATTAATGAGTTCTTCTGTAGTCTCAATATTACTAATAGGGATTAAGATTTTTTCTTGATTTTCATCATCAGTATCTGTTGATGTATTGGTGCTTTCTAATAGTGCAATATTCATGGCTCCTTTTTGAGCAACAAATGAAGCAATGGTACAAGTAACCAGTATCATTAAAATAGTTCCATTTAAGATACTTTCACTTAATAATCGGATTGGCTCTCCGGTCTCTGTTTCACCAATGATGATGTTGTAACCGACTAAAACGGCTGCCAAAGTAGCTGCTGCTTGTGCATTGCTTAACCCAAAAATCAATCTTCGTTCATCAATTGAAAATTTATAAGTTTTTTGAGTTATCCAAGCCGCAAGAAATTTAGCGGTTGTTGCAACAATTATCATTACCGATGCAACCTTAATTGTTTCAATATCTTTAAAAAATGCACGGTAATCAATAAGCATGCCAACACCTATAAGAAAGAATGGTATAAAAATGGCGTTTCCGACAAATTCGATTCGATTCATCAACGGAGATTTACGCGGAATTAACCTATTAAGTGCCAAACCAGCTAAGAAAGCACCAATAATCGCTTCTATACCAGCCAATTCTGCAAGTACTGCACCAAGAAAAACCATAACCAAGACAAAAATGTATTGAGATACATTATCGTCAAATCGTTTGAAAAACCATCTTCCGATAATAGGAAAAAGTAGCATTACAATAAGCCCAAAAATGAGAATGGAAATGGATAATCTTAACCAAAATTCAGTATTTACTTCTCCGGTTGTCATTCCAACAATTGCGGCAAGAACTAAGAGAGCTAAAATGTCGGTTATCATTGTTCCACCGACTGTTATATTTACAGCTTTGTTTTTTGCCACTCCTAATTTGCTTACCAATGGATAGGCAATAAGCGTATGAGAGGCGAACATACTTGCCAATAAAACTGAAGTAGGTATTGAGAACCCCAAAATATAAATCCCTGAGAATGTTCCCAAGGTCATTGGAATGATAAATGTATATAAACCAAAAACTAAACTTTTTTTGCTATTTTTCTTAAAGTCAACTAAGTCAATTTCTAAACCTGCAAGAAACATTATATATAAAAGTCCTGCGGTTCCTGAAAGTATGATACCACTATCCCTTTCCATCAGATTAACGCCATTTGGTCCAATTACTGCACCTGCAATGATGAGTCCAAGAAGATGAGGGATTTTTATTTTATTTAGGATAATTGGCGCAAAAAGAATAATTACCAATATCAAAAGGAATTTTAATACTGGATTTGTCAGAGGTAAAGTTGTCTCAAATAGGTTTAATAATATCATACTTTGTCTCTTTATTATATATTATTTCATAGCCTTGCATCCAACTTATTTGGTTATTTTTTATTCAATTCATTGTCTAAAATTTCCAATATTTCTAAACCTTCACTATTTAACCGGCCTGCTTTGTTTTGTATGCTATATGCATATGATAATTCAAGGTCTACTTGTTTTTGAAATTCTGTTGACTTAAACTCTTTCATCATTTCTTTTTGGTCATAACTCGAAATATATTCGGGATTGGCAGGGTTAAAAGGCCTTAATTCAGACATAAACTTTGTAAAGCCACTCCTGTAAATCTCTATACTTTTGGTATCAGCTGCAATACCCCAATAATAGTTTTTTACTTTTATTTTAATTGAATCTGTTGCAATTAATTGAAAATTACCAGTGTTCAATAATTCATCATAAGTCTTACTACTTAAAAAAGAGAACCCAGTAGTGATTACACCACCAATGGATACCTTATTTAAAAAAAACAAGGTGTCATCGACTTGAATTTTATTTTCACAATATTGCTTTGCAAGTGATAAACCTTCAATTTTTAGAGGCAACTTTTTAATAATGTAGTAATTTGTTAAATCAATATTTGCTTGAATCTCCTTTTTTATTTCCCCTAAATATTCATGTTCACTTTTTGTGTCAATTCTATCCTGATTCCAACTGTTAATAGATAAGGCAATCAAAATTCCAATTACCACTAACGAAATTTCCCCAATTGCATAAATCAGATATTTACTAAATCTATTTTCAGTTAGCATTTTTTGTCGAATTTTTCTAAAGAATTTTATCATTGGTTAGCAGTTAATCAAAGTGAAGCACATAGTTTTTTCATAAATCTAGTTAAGCGGTTAAAGCACCTAATTTAGTAAATAAAAAACGAATAGAAATACCACATTAATTTTTATAAGCAGCTTATAAACAGCTAATTAAATACACATCGTTTTTGCAAAAGTGATTTCGTTTATTTTTTCAGTTCTTATTATTCCACTTAATGTACCCTCTTCATTTAAACGAGCTATTTCACAATTGTCATTGAGAGATAGCTTTACCAACTGCACTTATTTAAAAGAATCGCTTTTTTTGTATCCAAAAAATGGATAAAAATAAAATAGTTTTAACAGCTCAAGATCTATAAAAAGAATATAAAATTCAGTAATTTTATAGCAAAATTCAAAACGAATAAACATGAAGAAAATATTTCTTACAATTATTGCCTTTATTATTTCATTTTCATCAGCTATGGCAGATGAAGGTATGTGGTTTTTAATGCATATAGAGCGATTAAATTACCGCGATATGCAAAAAATGGGTTTACAGTTAACTCCCGAAGAAATTTACAGCGTCAATAATCAAAGCTTAAAAGATGCTATTGTACAATTTAATGGTGGCTGTACAGCAAGTATCATCTCAGAAAGCGGGTTGGTATTGACTAATCATCATTGTGGATATAGTGCAATTACTGAATTATCTACTGCAGAACAAAATCATTTAAAAAACGGATTTTGGGCAGGTTCTTTGGAAGAAGAATTGAAACCGGAAAGCTTATATGTTCGCTTTTTTGTGAGAATGGACGACGTCTCAAAACGTATGTTATCTCAAGTTAATGATAGCATGAGTGAAAAAGAGCGTGAAGCAGCGCTTAACAAAGAAATTGCTAAAATTGAACAAGAAAACAACGAAGGTGGAAAATACACGGTTTCTGTGCGCCCTTTCTATCAAGGTAATGAGTACTACTATTTTGTTTACGAAGATTATAAAGATGTTCGTTTGGTAGGAACACCTCCAGAAAGTGTTGGTAAATATGGTGGTGACACCGATAACTGGGAATGGCCAAGACATACTGGCGATTTTTCATTATTCAGAGTGTATGCTGACGAAAACGGAAATCCAGCAGATTACTCCGCTAACAATGTTCCTTTAAAAGCAAAATATCATTTACCTGTTAATATTGATGGTGTAAAAGAAAACGACTTTGCAATGATACTAGGCTATCCCGGTAGAACAAATCGTTGGATGCCTGCATCTGGTGTAGAGCAAAACGTTAAATATGCATATCCTGCTTGGGTTGAAAGTTCGAGATTAAGTTTAGATGTGTTTAAAAAATACATGAACGAAAGTGAAGAAATTGACTTGATGTATGCCTCTAAATATGCAGGAATTGCCAACTATTGGAAGAACCGTATAGGTATGATTGATGCTTTAACTGCTCACAAAACAGTTGAAACTAAACGTGAAACTGAAAAGAAATTTGAAAAGTGGGCGAAAAAGAAAAATAATAGAGCAAAATATGGAAAAGTTATGGAAAACATTGATAATTACTATAGCTTAACCAATGAAAAAGCGAAACAAGCTAATTATTTAACCGGAATGTTGCGCTCTAGTACTTTTGCTGTTCTACCTAATAGAATTGGACAAAATCTTGAATATTACCTTGGTCAAAATGAAGCGAAACGCGAAGAATTGAAACCTAGATTAAATTCTTTAATTGAAAGCTCTTATAAAGATTTATATATGCCTTTAGAAAAAGAAGTATTTGTTAAACAACTTGGTTTATATGCTTCAAAATCTAATTATCCACTTCCAGAAATTGTTGCAGAAATAGGAGGGAAAAACAACAACGATTTTACTTCTTATGTCAATACAATTTTTGATGAAAGTATATTTACTTCAAAAGAGAAAGTAGAAGCATTCATGGAAAATCCAGACGCAACTGTGTTGGCTAACGACCCATTATATAAATTATCTGGTCAATTACTTGATAAGTATAGAGAAAGTCCAGAAAATTTAGCGCAACCTGAAAATGATTTTGAAGCATCATACAGATTGTTTGTTCAAGGATTGCGTGAGTCTGGATTAAGTAAAATAAAATATCCTGATGCGAACTCTACCTTGCGTTTATCTTACGGCAAAGTAAGAGCCTTACCAGCAGATAGTAGAAACGATGCGAATGTAAATAATTACACCACTTTTAAAGGTATGATTAACAAATACAAACCTAATGATGATGAGTTTGATTTAGAACAAAGCATGTTAGATATTTATGAAAAAAAGGACTATGGTCGTTATGCTAATGAGCATGGACAATTACCTGTAAACTTTTTAACAGATAATGATATTACCGGCGGAAACTCTGGTTCGCCTGTTGTTAACGGAAAAGGAGAATTAATTGGTTTAGCTTTTGATGGAAACATTGAAGCCATGGCTGGTGATGTGATTTTTGATCCAAACTTACAACGTACAATCAATGTTGACATTAGATATGTACTTTGGTTGATTGATAAATACTCTAACGCAAAACATATTGTAGATGAGTTGACTATTATTGACAACTAGTATAAAAGGAAACTATTATTACAAAAAAAGCGATCTGAAATTCAGGTCGCTTTTTTTTCTAACTTTCTTTTATGCGATTAAACCGCTATTATTTTTATATGGTGTCTGCAACAGTTTTTAATTTACCATCTTAACACAACAATTTGGTACTTTCATTGAACTAAAGGTCAAAACAAGAGGTTAAATCGATAATCTTTCGATATTTCAATATTCAGGTAGTCAACACACTAGTAATTTTTACCACCAACAAGCATTGCTTCATTAAAAGCATCTAGTGCTGAACTTTGGCATGATGCATCGGTTTTTTTGGGACAAGCATTCCATATGCTACCATTGCAGTTAGTGCATTGGCTGCATTCATCCAACTTGTAGTTTCATATAGGCCGGTCTCCAAAGTATACCGCTTTTGCAAAGTAGTAATAGTCGCATCGGCAAATTCATTATAATTTTACGAGTTCACAAAGTACCAGCAATTTACAATACACATTGTTATGCGCTTTTTTTTCTTTTCAGAATTTTTACAATACGGTTAATTACGATTTCCGATAAATTCCATTCATATCCATTAAAGTCAGTTGTATTAATAAATTGAATAACAACCGTGTCGATGTCTTTGTGGTATTCAGCAAGACTCTGATAGCCAGGGATAAGACCTCCATGTTCGTAGACGTAAATGGAGGAATAGATTTCCTTTCCCCCTTCATCAAACACAGAACCATCATTTAATGCTCTCAAGAATATCCCAACATCTTGTGCTGTAGCTAGCATTGAGCCATAATCATTCGTTTTTATATCATCTTCATATCCAACGTAATAGCCACTCATCACATCGTCTATATTCACTTCACTAAGCGAAAAGAATGTATTGGTTAACTTAAGCGGTATCAAAATTTCCTCCTTGATATATTGCTGATGGCTATAACCCACCACTTTGTCAATGAGTCTGGAAAGCAACAAATAATTGGTATTGCAATATTCATAGTCAGCATCGGGTTCAAAGTTAGCCGGTAAGTCAAGTGCATATTCAAGTACATCTTTACTACTTTCCTGTGGTTTATCCCAATAACCAGGATAATCAGTAAAAATTGGAAGTCCACTTCTATGTTGTACCATCAATCTCAAGGTAATTTTATCTGCATATTCAATCCTGCCCACAAGTTCCGGAAAGTAATCAGCGAGCGTTTTATCTAAAGACAAACGTTTGTCATTGACTAATTTGGTGATAGCAACAGCGACATATAATTTGCTGATACTGGCAATTTTGAATAAGGATTTCGGATCGGCTGGTAACTTGTTCTCCCTATTTTTCCAACCAGCGGTATAAAATGCTGGTGGTTTGCCGCCTTCGTCCACATAAACAATCATCCCATCAAATCCAAGACCAATTGCATCGTTTACTTGTTCTTGAACCGTATCAGGTAGTGGCAAAATCCAAGCCTTTACCAATATCCATGGTACGAAGAACAAAGAGGATATACTTGCAATAATAAATACTATTCTTAGTATCCGTTTTGTTTGTTTTTTTGCCATACTATTTCAGGACGATGCGTTTTTTAAATTGCTTATAACATATGTATAACCTTCCCAACGCTTCGGGAGAGGTCATATAGTTGCAAGTTAATTATTTTCAATTAATTATAAGGTAGTGTTACCCGTCGTGCATTTTGACTTTTTGATCCAAAATTCGTCAATTCGAGGGTTAGTGTACAACTTTCTGAGCTAATGTTTTGGTTGATTTCTCAATATACGGCTGTTTTTTTTATAAAACTTAAGTTTACTGTTCGTTCTCTATAGGTCTTCACTATTCCATATTTTTAATTGTCTGTTTTCTATATTTAAATTTGAAAACGGCCCTGCAATTCTATCCACATTAGAGCGATTGATACCAAAATAATCTACATCAAAAATTATTTCTGTACTGTTAGGGTTATCAAAAGCGGACTTTGTAATTTTAGTTAACCCTAATGTTTGGGTCGAAATCATTTCCACTTTATAATCTAAAAACGCTTTGTTTATAGAAAATTGAAGATATACATCCCCTTCCTTTTCAATTAATTCTACCATAGGGTCGTAATTCAAATAGGCCTCATTATCTGAATCATTTATAGACGATTCCTCTTGATTAAAGTAAACATTTCCATGGATCCTTGAAGGTAATATGGCAGACTCATATACACTACTCATTCCTTTAATGTCAGTTCCTGTAAATATATTATTATAAAATCTATCATCTCCCCCATGAATTGTAGTTAGGCCTCCCATATTAATAGAATGTGGTAAAAAATATGGCGTAAAACGATTTACATCATTTACTAATTTAACGTTTCCTGTTATAAAATTATTAATATAAGCTCCTCCTTGCGACCAATTTACTATGGCCGTTTCGGATAGCAAAATATTGTTATCAATAATATAAGGACCGTGACTCACTTCAATAAGTACATCATCCATATCATTACGATATAGTAAGTTGCCGCTTACACGTGCACCTTGCACCATCCAGTCTAACCATATACCGCGACCAGTATCATGAATTCTGTTATGTCTTATAGTAACATCAACGGGAGCATGTAATTTAATACCGGCCATCTCATAACCTTTGAATTGACGCTTGGTATAGATATTATAAATATGATTATTTTCAATGGTACTAAAAACGGCGCCCATACTACCGCATATAGCGGTTTGCTCACAATTAAATATCGTATTATTTCTAACAATATGAGAACCTACATGTTCTTTATCCCAATTATTTCTAAGCACATTAAATACTACTTCGATGTAATGAATATTGCCATCTCTATTAATATTTTCGGCATCTGCCGTCCATGTATTATGGCCGGTACCACGTTCTTTACCTAGAGTAATTCCATTGGTTTTTGAGTCGCTTATCACATTGTTCTCAATAATCCAACCCTTGTTCCAATGGGTTGCAATCATACCAACCTGTTCGGCAGTTGGTGCAGCCCATTGTGTGGCGGCTTGACTAAAATGAAACCCATTGATGGTTATATAATTCAGCCCGGGTTTTTCAGGATAAAAACATGTTTTTCTTGTGCTTATTTCAACCAATTCTTTGTTTGGATTGTACTTCTTAAAGTTTGCCCAAATGGTTGTATGAGTTTCATTGCTTTCACAATACCAGGTGTACGTCGAACCTATGGGATCAGCAATGTTTTTAAGGGCAACGGGATTTCGGACTTTTTCAAGGGTTTCTTTCTCATAAAGGGATTTTCCATTGATAAAAACCTCTCCGGTATGGTGTACACGATCATTATCAATAAACCAATCCCCATGAATCAATTCCTGATATGGATTGTAATCCCCAAAGAAAGAATTTGGAATATCGATCTTCCAAACACCATTTTTTTCTTTACGCCAACCTGTGATAATTTCAGAACCCTTAATTTCAACGGTTTCTCCTGGAGCTGCCCTAAAAATAATTCTTTTTAAATCAGACTCTCCACCTCGTATCGGCTTCACCCATTCACGGTAGGTTCCTGCATGAACAGTAATGGTATCACCGGGAAAAGCAAAGCTAATTGCATGGTTAATAGTCAATAAAGGATTTTGTTTGGAACCATTATTAGAATCATTACCTTTCATTGACACGTGATATTCCTTCGCTGATATGTTTGTGATTATGCAAATAAACAAAACCAATAGTCTAATTTTATTATTCATCCTTTTTCTTGGTGTTTAATTATTTTTCTTGTGTTTAAATTCTATATTTTTAGCATGTTAGATAGTAATCTTGTAATTTAAACGTAGCGTTTAAAAAGATACTAATTTTTCGGATTAACATAAAGCCGAATATTTATACTTTGTTTTCTAAATATAACCGTATTATAATTTGGCGGTCTTTACAAATATGCACAAACCTTTCGGTTTAGTATTTACTAGCTATGTTTTTATACCTAGTTTTTGGTGCGTTTTTTTGAATAGATTAATATTTTTTTAATGGAATTAGAATAGTCGTTTTTAAATTATACCCTGCATATACTTTTTAATATTGGCATCTTTATAAATTTTCTGAACCATCTCTACATACAACGATGTAAACCGTTCATTTTTCGCAAGATTACCAAAAAGAGATTCCTGTTTTATAAAGGCGAGCTTGTCAAATTCGGTTTGTTTGGCCGCTTTGTGAAGCTCGTTGCTCATGGCGTCGATAATTTCAAGGGCTTGCCCATTTTTATCTATTTGCTTATCACTGTAATAGCACCAGGCAGCGAGAACCAATGTAGCGTATTTAATACTTCTATTTTCGATTAGATTTTCTTGAAGCGTAGCAATTAAAAATTTTGGCAGTTTAGCAGAACTTTCAGAACAAATGCGACTAACACTGTCTTTTATATTAGGATTGGCAAAACGAGCTTGCAAGCTATCTTTGTAATCGTTTAAATCTATCCCTTTTACCTCATCCAAAACCGGGGTAGCTTCCTTATCCATAAACGTTCTTAAATACGAAACGAATATTTTATCTTCCATACAGGCGTTAATAGTTTTGTGCCCATGTATTGCCCCCAATATACCCAACACAGAATGACCTGCATTCAATAAGCGGAGTTTCATTTTTTCGTAAGGTTTCACATCGGGAACAAATTGTACTCCTACCTTTTCGAATTCAGGTCGTCCGTTTGAAAAATTATCTTCAATAACCCATTGAATAAATGGCTCACAGGTAACCGGCCATTCATCTTGTATTGCATAGGTTTTTGCTAAATAATTTATATCCGATTGTGTAGTTACAGGAGTTATTCGGTCAACCATACTATTAGGGAAGCAGACCTCTTTTTCAATCCATTTAGCTAATAAGGCATCTTGTTTTTTGGCAAATGATAAAACCATTTCACGGGCTACATCACCATTGTGCTGAATATTATCACAAGACATAATCGTAAATGCCGGAAGCCCTGCATCACGACGTTTTTTTAGCGACGCTGTTAGATATCCATATACCGTTTTTGGACTATCAGGATGTTTCAGTTCCTGTTGAATATCTGGGTTTTCAAAGTCAAATTCTCCTGTCGAAGGATTGAAATTATAACCTCCTTCGGTAATGGTAAGAGATACAATTTTAGTAGTAGGGTCAGCCATTCGATCTATAACAGCATTGGGATTATCTACCGCCAACAAGAAATCGTTTATAGAACCTATTATTTCTGAAACTATTTTTCCGTCAGGATGTTTAACGATAAGGGTATAAAGACCATTTTGCTTTTTAAGAACGTCGTGTATTTTTCTATCTCCTTCACGCAAACCTATTCCGCAAATACCCCATTCAGAAACATTAAATTTTTCAAGAAGCTTATGCGTATAAAGCGCCTGATGTGAACGATGAAAACCTCCAACACCAATATGAACCATTCCTAACTTTATTTTATTTCTATCATAAGTAGGACAAGTTATACGGTTAGTAATAGGGTTCAAATTCTTTTGATTGAGTACAATAGTAGTTTCCATAATTATGAGTTTTGTTGTTTTTGTTTTCCTCGTTGTAGCGCCCAATAATCTGCAACAAAATAGAAAATGGTACAAATGAATGCGTATCGATAAAATATTTCGCGATTTGCTACATACATGTTCTCATCAGAACTACCGAATAATACGATACCTGCCAGTATTAAAGTAATGATAAGAGCAAGAATAGCTATGGTTTTTAATATTCTTGAGAAAATGGAGTTGTCTTTTATATGCTTATTTTCCAATTTAGCTTTTTCAGCTTGAAACTTTTCAATGTTTTCGTTGCGTATTTTTTCCTCTTTCTCGGCCTCAGGATACTCTTTTTTTGCACCATAACGTGCTGCCAAAAAGGTATAAACAAGAATCGTAAAAATCCATGTAGGTATAAATAAATAAAAGAAAGATATTACATTAATGGCGTTCAATCCAAAACCGAAAAGTAATCCCAAAGCCCAAGATGCTACAGCTGGAGTACTAAATGTCAATTTACGATAAGAAGACCAATATCGAGTATATCCAATTCTGGGAAATATTTGATGTTCGGCAAACACAATTGCACCTACAGGAACTACGATGAGCCCGGCATAGGTTAAAAGCGGAAGTATTTGTGAAAAAACAAAGGGAAAACATGCTATTGCAATTGTTACCAAACCAACTATAAGTGTCGTTTTTTTTCGAGAAGTGTTGTGAAAAATGGCCTGTGCGGCAAGACCAGCCCTATAAAGATTCGTTATGGCAGTAGTCCAACCGGCTACAATTACAATTACAAACCCAGACCAACCTAATGCATAGTAAGCAACATCACCCGGGTCGAGTTCTATAATTGATTTTCCTATAATTATAGCAGCTCCTGCTCCCATAATACCCGCAGCAATCCAAGCAACATAATGCCCGAACATCATTCCGGTACTGGTTGCCAACCCATAAATTTTCTTTTTTGCGAAACGCAAAAGAGCCATATCAATTAAACCAAAATGGGTAATGGTATTTGCCGCCCAAGCAAAACCAATTACCTCAATCAACCCAATACCGGGTTCACCGTTACTGTCGATTCCTGTCCAGATGGATTGATTTCCTAGCGCTATAAAATCACTCCATCCAGATGGTAGGGTTTTATCTAAAACATCAATAGATAAGGCGGGCAAAAGCACCATAGCTCCACTAGTAAACATCACAAATAACCAAGGAGCACAAATTCCGGAAAATTCGGAAACCGCATTAAAACCATAAATAGCTATCGACACTACTACGACACCAACACAAATAACAATCACAATGAACCAAAGATTAGTGGGATACCAATTTAATTGAGCAGGTATATCAAAAGCAAAGCGAACTGCTGTAGCCGATACCGTAATCATAGCAGCGGAAATAACTGAAAAGATAAGTACATTCGCCCAATTGTAGAGTTTGGTCATCGAATCTCCGGCAATTTTATTAAGATAGGTGTAGAGACTAAGTCGAGTGTCGACTGCAATAGGTGAGGTAATAAATGTCCAACTGAGAACAGCTAAAATATTACCAATTAATAAGCCCAATAAAATATCCATTGTTTTTGCACCCAATGCGACAAATGTTGCTCCAATAACAAACTCGGTCGCTGCTACATGTTCTGCTGCATATAGTCCGGCAAAGTGAGTCCAATCATGTAATTTATTTTTGGCAATTGGTAATTGTTCTTCGTCTAGGTTTTCAAATTGTTGAAATTCTTTATTTGTGTACATATTTAAGTTAGGATTGGAAATGGTTTTTTAAATTTCTGCTATTGGACTTTTACTTGTAATTGAAAACGTTTTGATTTATTGCACCACAACGATTATGTTTAAGTACAGTTGCTGTTTTGTGTGCGAGGATTTTCCGAAGGAAAATCAGGAGCCGGCAAAACAGCACAAACCTTTGATTAAGTACTAAACTACGGATTATTTCTAAATGTTGTAAGCAGTTTTATATAAATTTTACAATTAGTTGCGAAACCGCAATTAGCGCCAATGTAATAGCGATGCTTACTAAGAAAGGCACAGGGGTTTCTCTAATAAAATATTCTGAAACTAAAGCTCTTGCCATAGTACCAAATAATAAAACGTATCCTGAAATAGTCATGTAATGCCCTGCCTTTTCGTTTAAGAAAATAGCAGCGAATAAAACGATTGAAGTTACCATAATAAATAGCAGCTTTTTGCTTAAAGGTTTTGTTTGTATGGCGTCCATTGTGATATTCTAATTTGTATGGGACAAAATAGAGCAGAACACAACCTAGGTGAGTATTTTAGAGAAAAATGATACTTTTTTAGGTAGTTTTCAAAAAGTAGCAGGGGTAATACCTTCGTTGTTCTTAAAAAACTTGATGAAGTTGGTAGGTTCCTCAAAACCCATATCGTATGCAATTTCGGCTACAGACTTGGCAGTTTGTTGCAATAAGGCTTTAGCACGAAAGGTAATATAATTGGACAGTACTTTTTTAGCAGTTAAACCAGTTACTTTATTTACGCATTCAGACAAAAAAACAGGAGTGATGTTTAGTCGTTCTCCATAAGTAGCAATAGTTTTGTATTTAGACGTTTTATTTAGGATTAATTCTTCAAAGTTAGCTGTAATTTCTTGGTAGCGTTTTAATTGTACCATTCCACTAGCATTTCCAACAACTCTTTTTTTTGAAGTTATAATACAATAGGGTAAGAACGCACTAATTCTACCTTATGGGAATCATCTTTATTAAATTCTGCATAAATAGTATCAAAAAAGTTTTTAATAAAAGGTAAATCTGTTGGTAGGTTTTCATATTTCTTTTACGCACTAACTTTAAATTGCTTACAACGTGTTTATGATTAGTTGCAAGGTTAAGCACCTAATTTAGCAAATACAAATCGAATAGAAAATCTGCGAATATTTTCGTAAGTAGGCTAGAGCTAGCAATTAATTTTATACGGTGTTAACCATAGTAATTTTCAAATAAAGGTTTTATTAGATAATAAACTAGATAAGTAAATCCTCCTCCAAATAAGAAACCCATAATAATTGGCATAAAAATCCCTTTTTCAAACCTATTTTCTAAACAAGCCATTTTCGGCTTACGAGGATTGAAATATACAGTGACAGATTTTCCAATAGAAGTTTTTATATTTCTTTCTGCTTCTAAATAATTAGAATTTGTTTTGTAATCTCCATACTTTTTTGGGAACTTATTAATAGGTTTAAAGTCTTTTTGATATAATGAATCAGATGCTAGTGTTTGATTTGATTTATATTCTTTTCCGTCAACAACATAAGTATATGTTTTTAGCAAGACAAATTTAAAACTTACAGAGGTTTCAGCATCTCCTCCAAATTTTTTGAATTTAATTTCCGAATCTATAATTTTTCCAATAGTTTTTTTCCAATGCTTACTTTTCAACATTCTTATTGCACCAATAACTCCAGTTATAAACAACCAATAAGTCAAGTATAAAAATAGTGTTAGAAAAACAAAAATGAGAATTGTTGCGAGTATTCCAAAATTCCAATTATCTAAATTTATTTCCATGTGATATTTTAGGTTACGCTAAACGTTATTGGATTATAGAATTCATAAATAAAAAATGAAAAGTCTCCAGTTCAAGTTGAAGTTTTTCTAAATAATATAAAACGCCAATTACAGATTTGTCTTTTAATTTTGAATTCATATAATCAATTTCTTTTCCATTTTTATCGATTACGAATCTGTTTGTATTGAATTTATTTTCATTATAGATGTACAAGCTTGAATTTGAATTTAACATTTCTTTATTCGTTTTATAAAACACATCAATTTTTTCTTTTAATTCACTAGCCCTTTTTGATAAAATCTTATTTTCCATAAAGATTTTATCATAAATAGTAATATCAGATAGAGCATCATAATTTTTTTCGTCTAGAGAATTTTTGCTTGATTCTTCTTTAAGTAGATTAATAAACAAATTTAAATTCTTAATGTTTTTTCCTATTATATCAGATTTACTTTTTAATTGGCCGTATTTATTTGGCTGATCTTCATTTAATTCATTAATCTTAATTGTTTTAAAGTTGATAGTTTTTCTATAATCTATTTTTATTTTCTTATAGGTTTTAATTGAATCTTGAAGACTAACTATACTTTTCTCTGTATGTATAATAATGTTATTACAAGAAAACAGAAGAAAAGAAATAACTAGTAAAAATGTTAATTTGTATTTCATATTTTTTTAATAGAATTATTTTTGTTTTATTCTCGTTAGTCATTAAAACACCTTAATTACTCATGTTTCGCGCTATTATGGCTAACTTATTGTGTATGGTTAGTTACGTGGTTAAGCAACTAATTTAGCAAATAAAACCCGAATAGAAAATCCGTAAGTATACCGTATCACGTATTTTTTTAGATGTCATTATACCTTTTTGTAGTCGTGACTAAATGTAAATTACTGCACGTTTAAAGTCGTTAATTACCATTTTATATTTCTTTCTAGCAGGCGTTTTATTAAACCAATAGATTTTATTCCAGCGCCTAATAACATTGAGGTTTTAAAATCGTACAAGGCATCTTTCTCAGTTGTATTATCCATACGCCATTTCACCATTAATAGGTCTTTAATAATATTAGTTAAATCCTCTGCTTCATTACCTATGCCGTGGGTTATGTCAACATCAGGTATTAGCTTATTAGGGTCTATTATAACACTATAATGACCAAAATCTGGAAAATTTGATTTTACATTTGTTAAGATTTCATCAAAATCAAAATCAGGAACATCATCGTATTCCTTTTCGTCAGGATCATATGCTTGATGCAAATACTTGACGTAAATTTCAGCTAGTAATATTTGTAAGGTTTCTTTATTGTTATACAAATCTACATTCGGGTCGGTGCCGAATTTGGTGAGTTCGTCTATTAGTTTTCTTAGGGTGTTCATGGTTTTTGATTTGGTTAATCTCCACCTACTAGTAGTAAAATACTAGTAGGTACCTTATAAATGGTTTGTAACTCGTTTTATAAAATATAAAATTCTGTTATTCCTTCTAATTTGGGGATAACAAAACTTCAGTATTGTTTATTAGATTCTAAATCTAAACAAAGTTTTTCAACACGTCTTTACGCAGAACTACATATTTTTTACTCTTTTTATGGGGATTTTAAATTCCGAGTATTCTTTTGAGTTGTTCTTTATCTACTTCCGCACCAGCGAAATCATCAAAAGTTTTTTCAGTAGCTTCAATAATATGATCGCTAATAAATTTAGCACCTTCTCGAGCGCCTTGTTCAGGGCTTTTAATACAGCATTCCCATTCCATCACCGCCCAAACATCGCAGCCATATTGTGTTAGTTTTGAGAAAATATTTTTAAAATCAATTTGCCCATCACCCAAAGAGCGATATCGGCCTGCTCGGTCAATCCAATCATTATAACCGCCAAAAGAGCCTTTTTTTCCGGTTGGGTTGAATTCAGAATCTTTAACATGAAACGATTTGATAAACTCATGGTAAAAGTCGATGTACTGCAAATAATCTAATTGCTGTAAAACGAAGTGGGAGGGATCGTATAAAATATTCACGCGTTTGTGATTGCCTGTCGCTGCTAAAAAACGTTCAAAAGTATCGCCATCGTGAATATCTTCACCGGGATGTACTTCATAACAAACATCGACACCGTTTTCATCAAAAACATTTAAAATTGGTAACCATCTGTTTGCTAATTCTTTAAAGCCCATTTCGACAAGACCTGCCGGTCGCTGCGGCCATGGGTGATTGGTATGCCAAAGTAAGGCTCCTGAAAAAGTGGCATGCGCTTTTAGTCCGAAATGTTTGCTTGCAATTCCCGCATTTTTTACGGTTTGAATGGCCCATTCGGTTCTTTTTTTAGGGTTATTTCGATAAGCTTCGGGTGCGAAACCATCAAACATGATGTCATAGGCAGGATGCACCGCTACCAATTGCCCTTGTAAATGTGTCGATAATTCGGTTATTTCTAAGCCATAAGAATTTACTTTTCCTAGTAATTCGTCACAATAGGTTTTGCTCGATGCGGCTTTGTCTAAATCAATCAAACAAGTTTCCCAAGTCGGAATTTGAATGCCTTTATAGCCCAAATCGGATGCCCATTTACAGAGTCCATCTAAACTGTTAAAGGGAGCTTCTTCTCCCATGAATTGCGCTAAAAATACTGCGGGTCCTTTGATTGTTTTCATGGTTTCTGTTTTTTGAAATTACTATTTAATAG
The DNA here is from genome assembly GCA_965363545.1 of uncultured Flavobacteriaceae bacterium. Classification (GTDB taxonomy): domain Bacteria; phylum Bacteroidota; class Bacteroidia; order Flavobacteriales; family Flavobacteriaceae; genus Lutimonas. The sequence goes on from CBDTUD010000001.1 coordinate 26,486, forward strand.
ATGTCCACGCTGCATTGTTTTTGTCACTTTGCACGGCTGCATGAATAAATTGAATACCTCGAACACCATCGCTAACTGTTGGGTAATCAGGTGTTTTTATTTCTTTACCTTGTAGTTTTGCATTGACATGGAAGGCAAAGTTTCTATATACATTGGCGAATGCTTCTAAATAGCCTTCGGGATGACCGGAAGGAATTCTAGAGGCAGAAAGAGCTTCTGGATACAAATTATTTCCGTTCGGAGTATAGGTCATTTTTGGTTTGTCGAGCCATCGAGTTATCAATTCATTCGGAGTTTCTTGATGCCATTCCAAACTTCCTTTTTCGCCGTAAACTCGAATCGCTAAATTATTTTCTTCTCCTGTAGCAATTTGTGAAAACGACATCGTTCCTTTTGCACCGTTTTCTAAACGGATTAAAATATTACCGTCATCATCTAAAACACGATCTTTTCCGAACTTCCCTAAATCTGCTGCTAATTCTTTGATTAGTAACCCGGTGATATATTCGACTAAATTTTCGGCATGTGTACCAATATCGCCTAAAGCTCCACCAATACCTGATTTTGTAGGGTTAACTCGCCAAGAAGCTTGTTTTTGTCCGGTTTTTTCTACTGAAGTTGCCAACCAACCTTGCAAATATTGTACTTGTACTTTTCTAATTTTTCCTAGTTCACCATGAGCGATCATCGCTTTAGCTTGTTTCACCATTGGGCTTCCGGGATAGTTATGTGTCAAAGCAAAAAGCAAACCGGTTGAAGCAACCAATTGTTCTAATTCTTTGGCTTCAGCAATTGTTAAGGTCATGGGTTTATCACAAACCACATGAAATCCGTTTTTCAGTGCCATTTTAGCAGGGGAGAAGTGCATATGATTCGGGGTGACAATCGCAACGAAATCCATTCTTTCGCTTTTTGGTAAATTTTTCTCGCCTGTAATCATTGCTTCAAAATTTTCATAGCAGCGATGCTCGGGTAAAAAAAGATTTTTTCCCGAAGCTTTTGATTTTTCAGCAGTACTGCTAAATGAACCACAAACCAATTCAATCATTCCGTCCATCGCTGCAGCTTTTCGGTGCACATCACCAATAAAAGAATCAATTCCTCCGCCAATCATTCCCATTCTTAATTTTCTCATCGCTTAATTTTTTTGAAGTATGTAAAAGGGTTCATTTAAAAACAAAAAAGGATTGGTAATTTTTTCACAAATCCTACCAATCCTTTTCCTACTATTTTATAAGAGTGTTTCTTATTTTAGTTCTTTAATTTTGATGTTTCTAAACCAAACGTCATCACCGTGATCTTGTAAACCAATATAACCTTTAGCAGGTACATTTGCCCAGTCTTTGTTTAAACTAGGAAACTTACTTCCGGCAACCAATTCATTCCATTCAGGAGTCCATAAATGGTATTCCACCACATTAACGCCATTTTGGTTATGCACCACAGTTCCTTTATACACAGTAATTTCTACCTTGTTCCACTCACCAACAGGTTTTGCATTTTGTGGTTTTGCCGGAATTAAATCGTATAAAGATCCCGCTTGACGGTTACCATCTTTACCTAATTTTGCATCAGGGTGATTTTCATTATCTAACACCTGCATTTCAGGGGCAGTTTTCCAAATAAAATCAAGCTTTTCTTCACCTAGGTAGAAAATACCAGAATTTCCACCTTCCGAAATTTTCCATTCTAAACTCAAGGTAAAGTTTTGAAACTCTTTATCATAAATAATGTCTCCACCATCTTGATCGCCGGCTTCTCCACGTCCAGAACCGATCATATGAATCGTTCCGTCGACAACTTGCCATGCAGCAGGAAAATGATCTTTTTTGTAACCTCTCCAACCGGTAGAAGTAGTACCGTCAAAAAGAGATACCCAGCCTTCTTCTTTTTCAGCTTCTGATAAAGTATTCATTGGTGCCTCTTCTGCTACAACGATTTCTTCTACAACTGGCTCCTCTGTTTTTTTAGCTTCCTTACAACTTATAACACTGATTACAAGGAATAAACTACATAATAAAAATAAATTTTTTGTTTTCATTAGATATTGATTTAATATTTTTTTCTTTTATAGTTTAACAGAATACATAGCTTGTATTCCGTTTATTTTTATGCTTATTTTTTGAAAATTCATTGCTCCCACATTTAAAAATATGGAAGCAATGAAAAATTCACTTACTTAACTTATAATTACATTGGCATAGCTGGTAATTCCCAACCATCTCTATAGGTGTGCTTGATAAGCTCTTGAGAATACGCCACTGCATTCATAGGTTCTGTCCAATCTTTATTAAAAGTTGGGTGACCATCATGAATTTTAAATCCGTCTTTAATAACAGTTTTGATTTCGCTATTTGGATTTATATTCGTGAATTCCATTTTAGCTCCATCCCATTCTAAAGTTTGGTTTAAGGCTTGTAAACGAACTGCAAGAACACCCATAACAACCATTTCATTGAAAGGTCCTGCTTCTGCAAAATCAGAAGTACAAGGAGTTCTGTTTTCAGGGCTTTCTTTACATGCTCTTACCCAATCCATTTCATGAGCTCCGCTATTCCAAGAAAGACCTAGTTCTTTTTCTACTCTTCTTTCTGTTTGTGCAGGAGTAACTTTTTTACCAGATAATAATTCTGGTTGAACACCGTAACATCCTACATGAAGAATATCTTTTGTGCCATGGAAGTAAGTACCACCACCTTGTTTATTTGGATCTTTACCTGCAGGCCAATTACTTGGTAGATCTGGTTTAATTCCACCATCATACCAATGAACATCAACTTCAGGTAGATTAATACCTGCATGTTTTCCTCTAGCTGGGAAAGTTAATTTAACATCTTGTGCTACAGGAGCAGAATCATTCAATAATAAGGAAGAACTTGCTTGTACTTTGGTTGGGTAGCCTAATTTCAATCCTTCAAAAACAGGATGTAAAATATGACAAGCCATATCACCTAAAGCACCTGTACCATAATCCCACCATCCTCTCCAGTTCCATGGATGATAAACTTCGTTAAATGGACGCATTTTTGCAGGACCAGTAAATAATTCCCAATTTAGAGTATCAGGTATTGGACTTGCATTTTCAGGTGTATTTAAACCTTGTGGCCAAATCGGACGGTCGGTAAAAGATTCTACTTTAGTTATGTCTCCAAGAGCACCACTCCAAATTAATTCGCAAGTTTCGGCAACACCGGCACCAGAAGCACCTTGGTTACCCATTTGAGTAGCAACTTTGTGTTGTGCAGCTAATTTTGTTAATAATCTTGATTCATAAACAGAGTGTGTTAATGGTTTTTGCAGATAAACATGTTTTCCCATAGTCATGGCATGTGCTGCAGTGATAGCATGTGTATGATCTGCTGTAGCAATAACAACTGCATCAATTTCATCTTCCATCTCTTCATACATTTTACGCCAGTCCCAATATTTTTTTGCATTAGGGAAAGTGTCAAATGCGCCTTTCGCATATTTCCAATCGACATCACAAAGACCAACAATATTTTGTGATTTTAAATTTTTCAAGTTGGCAAGACCCATTCCACCAACACCGATTCCGGCAATATTTAGTTTGTCACTTGGAGCGATATGGCCCAAACCACTTACAGCAAAAGATGGCACAATAGTAAATCCGGCTGCTGCTGCGGCAGTTCTTGTCACGAATTCTCTGCGTGATAATGATTTTCTCTTTTTGTTATTACTCATAATTTGGTATTTAATTAGTAAAAAGTTAATATTAATAAAGAACCTAAGTTCTTGTTTTGAGCAGTTTAAGTTAATTTTTTTGCTGCTTTCAATAGCAGGTCTCTTGTTGCATTTATACCGGCAATTTCTTCTAAACCATCTCCTTCATATTCTATACCGATAAAACCTTTATAACCGGCATCTTTAACAATTTGTAACATTTTAACATAATCTATATGTTGTTCATTACCATCAGCATCAAAATCGTAGGTTTTTGCACTGACTGCAATTGCAAAAGGCATTAATTCTTTCAAACCTTGATAAATGTCATAGGCTTCTGTACAACCAGGATCTTTTATTGAACCATAACCTGAGGTTAGGCAGAAATTACCAAAATCAGGAAGAGTACCGCAATTTGATTTGCCAACTCTTTTCATGACATCGGCTAACCATTTGCCATTAGAAGTATATCCACCGTGATTTTCTACCAAAATATTGATTCCTTGTTTTGCACCATAATCTGCTAATTTACTTAAACCATCAACTGCCGCTTTTGCAACTTCTTCAGAAGATCCTTCACCGTGTGCATTTACACGAATTGCATGACAACCTAAATATTTCGCTGCATCTACCCATTTATAATGATTCTCAATCGCTTCGTTTCTTTCCTTTTCATCGGTAGATGCCATAGCACCTTCACCGTCAATCATAATTAAAACATTTTTAACACCGTATTCCTCACTTTTTGCTTTTAATTTTTCTAAAAGTGTTTCCATGCCCATTTCTGCAATTTCTTTTCGGTACAATTGAGAAACGTATTCGATACCTTCAAAACCAAGTTCATTTGCTTTTTGCGCAAAATCTATGGGGCTCATTGTTTTACTCTCTAAAATAGCTTTGTGAAAAGACCATTGCGCCAATGAAATTTTAAAAAATAAGGCATCGTCGTTAAGAATATTGCTGTCAAATACATGGTGTAATGTAGAAGAAGAGTTATAAGCGTAAATTCCAAGCGTTGATAAAGCTAACCCGGTTTGGGTAGTTTTGGTAATAAAATCTCTTCGTTTCATATGGTTTTTACTTGTTGAAAGTTAGGCTTATTAAAAATGACAGGTAAATTTAATAATAATCTTTTTAAATTTTCCTTTTTTGTTGATTAAAAAGTTAGAATTGTTAGAATGTTTAAATTTTTTAAAGCAAATTTTATTGGATTAATTTTTTTGCTGTAAAAAATTCATGAAAATGTGAAAAAAAATAAAAATAGTTATCTTAGCCCGCGGTTTAATTTTTTCAAATTGTCATTAAAGAATATTTAATTCGAACAAACTACATGAATATACAACAAGAGTATGATGCCATTGTAATAGGAACCGGTGTTTCTGGGGGTTGGGCAGCAAAAGAACTCTGCGAGAATGGCTTAAAAACTTTGGTTTTAGATCGTGGCAGAATGGTAAAACATGTTATTGATTATCCTACGATGAATATGGATCCATGGGATTTTGAGCATCGAGGTTTAAGTGACCCGAAAGATGTAGCAAAACAATTTAAACAAAATAGAACCGGTTATACGACAGGCCCAGAAAGTAAGCATTGGTTTGTCAACGATTTGGATCATCCTTATAGTGAAACAAAAAGATTTGATTGGATGCGCGGTTATCATGTTGGTGGACGATCAATTACTTGGGGAAGACAAGCCTATCGTTTAAGCGAAATGGATTTTGAAGCAAATAAAAAAGATGGGCATGGCGTCGATTGGCCGATTCGATATAAAGATATTGCACCTTGGTATGATAAGGTAGAAGAATTTATTGGCGTAAGTGGTGAAAATATCGGTTTGGAACAATTACCGGATGGAAAATTATCTCCACCGATGGAATTAAGCTGCGTTGAAAAAGAATTGCAAAGTAAAATTGCTAAAAACTTTGATGATCGCGTGCTAACAATTGGCAGAACTGCCAATAAAACTGGTGATACGGTTCACGAAGGAAGATCAAATTGCCAATATAGAGATAGATGTATTCGAGGTTGCCCTTTTGGAGGTTATTTTAGTAGCAATGCATCGACACTTCCTGCTGCGGAGAGAACAGGTAATATGACCTTACGTCCGAATTCTATCGCCTATGAAATTGTTTATGATGAAAATACGGGATTAGCTACAGGTGTCAAAGTCATCGATACAGAAACGAAAGAAAAATTAGATTTTAAATCGGCCATTATTTTTTGTTGTGCATCTGCCATTGCATCGGCTAGTATTTTGATGCAATCTAAATCAGAACGTTTTCCCAATGGTTTGGGAAATGACAGCGGTGAATTAGGGCATAATATAATGGATCATCATTTGGGTGTTGGAGCAAGTGCTACAGTCGAGGGATTTGAAGATACCTATTATAAAGGAAGAAGACCAAATGGATTTTATATTCCAAGGTTTTCAAATATTGGTAAAAATGCCGAAAAGAAAGATTATATCAGAGGCTTTGGTTATCAAGGTGGATCGAGCAGAACGAATTGGTCACGAGCTGTTGCAGAAATGAGTTACGGTAAAGAATTGAAAGAAAGTTTGACAAAACCCGGTGAATGGTCTGTTGGTATGGGTGGTTTTGGCGAGTGTTTACCTTATCACGATAATAAAATTACTTTGGATTATGACAAATTAGATAATTGGGGATTACCTACTATAAATTTTGATGTAGAATTCAAAGAGAATGAAATTAAAATGCGAAACGACATGAAAGATCAAGCAGTTGCAATGTTAAAAGCTGCTGGTTTTAAAAATGTTCATGGTTATGACGATGCTAATGAATTTTTTCCAGGCTTAGGAATTCATGAAATGGGAACTGCCAGAATGGGGCGCGACCCAAAAACATCAGTTTTAAATAAATACAATCAAATTCATGCGGTACCAAATGTGTATGTAACCGATGGAGCATGTATGACTTCTTCGGGTTGTCAAAATCCTTCATTGACGTATATGGCTCTTACCGCACGTGCAGCGAATCATGCGGCAGATGAATTTAAAAAGAAAGCAAAGAAAAAGGCATGATGAACAGAAGAAAAGCCCTTAAAAATTTAACACTTAGTATTGGTTATGTAGTTTCCGTGCCAACGATAATGAGTTCGTTTTCGTCATGTACTGAAAAGAAGGCTACTTGGCAACCGTTATTTTTATCTGATCAAGAAAAATATATAGTAACAACTTTGGTGGATATTATTTTGCCAACTTCAGATATTTTGGGTAGATTAGATGTGAATATTCCGCAATTTATCGATAAGATATATCATGATATAACTATAGAAGCCAACAAAGAAATATTTCAACAAGGCGGAGCAATTTTTGCAATAAAATTTGAAGAGAAATTTGATAATAAGATAACGAAAGCAACTAAAGCAGAAATACAAGAATTGTTTGCGCATTATTTTGCTATATCGGAAGAAGAAAGTCAAAAAGTTTTGCAAGAACAAAAAAAGCAACGAAACGAAATTGACGCGAATAGTTTAGAGAACTATCTCATGTATAAGTTTTTATTTTCCATTCGATATTTCACTTTATTTGGTTATTTTACCTCCGAAAAAGTAGGGAAAGAAATCACTGTTTATGATCCTATCCCTGGAGTTTATAAAGGATGTATTTCTTTACAGGAAGCAACCAATGGAAAATCTTGGACTCTATAATTGTATAAATATCATGAATCAAAAAATCAAATCATTAATCGTTTTAGTATTGGCAGTTTTCGTTTTTTATGGATTTCAGAATACTTCCAAAAAAGAAAAATGGATTCCTTTATTTAATGGGAAAGATTTGAAAGATTGGGTGGTTAAAATAAAAGGACATCCGCTTGGCGAAAATTATAAAAATACCTTTCGCGTAGTTGATGGAGTTCTTCAGGTAAATTATGACGAATATGATCAGTTTGATAATTCATTCGGGCATATTTTTTATAAAACTCCTTTTTCCAATTATAAAATAAGAATGCAATACCGGTTTATTGGTGAGCAAGTAAATGGAGGTGAAGGATGGGCTGAAAAAAATAGTGGTGTGATGCTGCATTGTCAGGATCCCGCAACGATGGGTTTGAATCAATCTTTTCCTGTTTCTATCGAAATGCAATTGCTCGGTGGTTTGGATAAAGGCGAAAGACCAACCGGCAATGTTTGTACACCTGGAACCCATATTTATTTAAAAGGAGAAAAAGAAATTACACACTGTATTAATTCATCTTCACCAACTTTCAACGGTGATCAATGGGTTCATGTTGAAATTGAAGTGCGACATGATTCTATTGTGAAACATAGCATCAATGGTCAAGAAGTTCTGGCTTATACTAACCTTGAAATTGGGGGAGAAGTAGATTATGATCTAGAAAAATGGAAGGCTAAAGAAGGAACCCCTTTAAAAAGTGGTTATATTTCATTACAAAGTGAAAGCCACCCCATTGAATTTAAAGATGTCGAATTATTAGAGTTACATTAGCAAGGTGTTGGATTATTTTAGGATTAACTACTCACAACCTTTTTATTCTAATACTTCATTTTATAACAGATAATAGTAGTCTTGTCGCTTGTGATTCTCCATTTTAAATGGATATGAGTTCGTCAAATATTGATTCTTTTTTTTGCGAAAAACAAAAAGAATTTTAGTGATAATAACATTTTAGCAATATTGACCACTTGTATAACCTCTTGTGAAAATAAGTCTTATTTTTACGCTCGTTGTATTAAAAAATTCAACTTTTCATGACTTTTTTTTATGGAAAGATAAATTGTATTTGTTGCTTATGATATATTTTCTTTAATACATCCAATCAACTAACCAAAGATATATGAGTCAGAAATTCGCTGAAGCAAAAAGATTAGTAGTTCCTAAACCCTACAAAAATTGGAAAAAATGGGGCCCTTATTTGGCCGAAAGACAATGGGGTACTGTTCGTGAAGATTATAGCCAACATGGTAATGCATGGAATTTTGTAGATCATGAGAAAGCGCGTAGTAATGCCTATCGATGGGGAGAAGAAGGAATTGGTGGTTTTTGTGACAACCGGGAAATATTATGTCTAGCTCCTGCATTTTGGAATGGCAAGGATACGATTTTAAAAGAACGATTGTTTGGTCTAACCAATAATCAGGGGAATCACGGTGAAGATGTAAAAGAACTTTATTTTCATCAGGTCTCTTCACCCACGCATTCCTACTGTAAATATTTATATAAGTATCCGCATAAAAAGTTTCCGTATTCCGATTTGGTCAAAAACAATAATCGTAGCCGTGAGCAAGCAGAATATGAAATTCTAGATACAGATTGCTTTAAAAACAATGCTTATTTTGATTGTTATATCGAATATGCAAAAGCCGGTATTGATGATGTTCTTATGAAAATCACCATAGTAAATAGAGGGTCTAAGACGGCAAAGATCCACGTGCTTCCGCAGCTTTGGTTTCGAAATTTCTGGAAACACAACAAGCGATTTACCCGCCCCAATATGAAATCTATTTCAGATAATTGTGTGCAATCTAGAAACGTTAGAAACGGCAGATATTTTTTTTATCATGAAAATGGTGAGCAGTTATTCTGTGAAAATGAGACAAATAATAAGCGAATTTATAATGTGCCAAACGAGGTCGAATATGTCAAAGATGGTATTAATGATCATGTGGTATCTGGTGAAGCGAGTGTTAATCCTGAAAAGAATGGATCTAAACTGGGTATCTGGCATAAATTTAAGCTAAAGGCAGGCCAAGAAAAGAGTATAAAAGTGCGACTCAGTAAAATGAAATTAGTCGATCCTTGGGGTGATTTTGATAAAGTATTTGATCAAAGAATATCGGAATGTGAGGAATTCTATAATGAAATAATAAATAGCAAGCTACCTAAAGCCCACCAAACCATTGCAAAAAGTGCATTTTCTGGTTTGTTATGGACGAAGCAATTCTATTACTATGATGTGTTTAAGTGGCTTTTTGGAGGGCCTGGTGAAGCTACGCCTTACCGTGAAAATCCTCGTAATTCTAGCTGGCAACACCTTACGAATAGACATATTATATCAATGCCAGATAAATGGGAATATCCTTGGTATGCAGCATGGGATCTTGCATTTCATATGGCATCATTTGTTGAGATAGATCCTTATTTTGCAAAAGAACAATTGTTATTGGTGCTAAAAGAAAGTTATATGCATCCCAATGGGCAAATTCCCGCCTATGAATGGAATTTTAGTGATGTAAATCCACCTGTTCATTCTTGGGCAGTTTGGAATGTTTACGAAAAAGATAAAAATCACAGTGGTAAAGGAGATATTGTTTTTTTAGAAAAAGCCTATCAAAAACTCCTCATCAATTTTACCTGGTGGGTAAACCAAAAAGATAAAAGCGGTACTGACCTTTTTGAAGGTGGCTTTTTAGGATTGGATAATATTGGTGTGTTTGACCGCAATCATATGCCACCGGGTATTACTAGAATGCAACAGGCAGATGCTACGAGTTGGATGGCCATGTTTGCATTAAATATGCTGCGCATGTCTCTCGAACTCTCAAAAACCAATAAAATATATGAAGAAGTTGCTGCCAAATTTTTTAGGCATTTCTTAAATATTGCTTGGGCCATGCACCATATAGGTAAAAAGGATATATCGCTTTGGGATGATGAAGATAATTTCTACTATGATGTTGTCGAAATGTCAAGCGGTACAACAGATCGCTTAAGGGTACGCTCTTTAGTAGGAGTTATACCCTTGTTTGCAGTAGAAATTATGCATAAAGACCTTTTTGAAGAATTAAAGGATTTTAGAAACAGAGCCAATGAAATTATGAGAACCCGTCCGGATCTAGCTTCATTAATTACCAATTTAGATGAAACCAATTCAGATGGTAATTATCTGTTTGCTATTATGCGTTCTTTTCGATTAGAGCACCTTCTCAAGCGTTTGTTGGATGAAGACGAGTTTCTATCAGACTTCGGTATTCGTTCTCTATCTAAGTATCATGAAAAACATCCTTTTGTTTTTGAACACCACGGACATCATCAGATTCAATATGAATCAGGCGAGAGCCGATCTAATATGTTTGGAGGCAATTCTAACTGGCGAGGCCCAATCTGGATGCCCTTGAATTATATGATCATTCAGTCTTTACGTAAGTATTATACTTTTTATGGTCCTACTTATCAATACGAATTTCCGACAGGATCTGGTAATAAGCTAAACTTACAAGAAATTGCCAACGAACTTTCTAAAAGATTGATAAAGCTTTTTGAACCTAATGCAGATGGTAAATTTCAATATCACGCCGATGATCCAAATATGGTATTCTCGAAAGAGGAACACTTTAAAAACCAGCACTTCTTTTATGAATTTTTTGATGGAGATACTGGTAAAGGTCTTGGAGCATCCCACCAAACAGGTTGGACTGCACTGATTGCGAATTTGATTATGGAAATGGAAGGAACTGAGAAATAGAAAGATATAACGGATAACTTCGCGGTTATCGAAGCTAAATATGTCAATAATTTCTATTCAGACGTTCTATCTTTATAGATTAAGTTACAACTGTTTTAAACCTTGGAATACAATTTTATAAACCGGGACAATCGTTGGAATTACAATATTTTCTGCTATTTCATCGTTATGATATTCCAAAATTGCTAAAAAATGGAAAAGAAAGTAACCAGGAAGCTCTCTGTATTAAAATCTTCCAAAAAGAATACGGACGAATTCGATAGAGAATCCGACGATTATTTGTTATCCGAAGCAGAATACGAAAAATATGTTATTCGTATTCGAAATATGAGCCGAGGAATTAATTAGTATAAAAGTTCTTTACAAAAGCCACTTTTTGATTTTCGGTCATGTGATCGGCGCTTTTAATATCTTTCAATTTAGAAGAAATACTAGGATTCTTTAGTAATAAATTCTTCAGTTTTATTTTGGTTTGAGCCGGACCAAAGATCATGATTTCATTCGCATCGCTAATCGAACCTGCGACTGCATTTAAATATTTTTGAGTTAGATCGTTTATTTTGTTTTTTTTATCGTTTTCATTTGATAAAAATTGATCACCAAAACGACCAAATTGTTTAGATTCTCCCGGTATTCTTTCACGGGAATCAATGTCAGAATAAATTGTTTTGAATTTTAAAGCGTTATTTTCTAGAGTAATGATATCCGCTTCTTTTTGATTCAACCAAACACCTACTTGTTTCATACGTTTAAATGTTTTTAATGAATTGAAAATAAATAAATTAAAAAATTGATAACGTTATTACCGCTACGCTCTCATAACTGTAGATTTATAATCACATGCGGTTTGCTATTTTGTTTCAAGAACGAAATTTCAATAGCGACATTAAAATTAAGAATTAATACTGAATTTTATTCTCTTTTTTTGTCCAAATTTCAAAAGCTTTTAAAGCCTCTTGTCTATTTATTTGTTCAAAAGGAATACTTCTTTCATCAAAAGGAAGTGGTAATTCTTGATAAATAAAAGCATCGTCAAAGTTTATTTTTGCTGCATCTTTTTTAGTGCAAGCAAAATACACCTTATCGGGTCTCGCCCAATAAATAGCGCCCAAACACATTGGGCAAGGCTCGCAAGAAGTATAGATTATGCAGCCTTGTAATTGAAAAGAATTCAAATGGTTGCAAGCATCTCTAATAGCCATTATTTCAGCATGAGCTGTCGGGTCATTCGTCGAGGTAACTTTATTATTGCCTCTACCAATTATTTTACCATCTTTTACAATGACACAACCAAACGGACCACCTTCATTATTTTCAATGCCTTGGATGGCGCTTTTTATAGCCTCATCCATAAAGTTATTAGAATGTGCAATATTTTCATCAAAACCATTTTTTTCTAAAGCTTTATTAGCCTCATCGATAAATTTTTTATTGAAATTATTGCACATATCTAGTATTATAAATTGTTGTTAAAAATCTTATTTTAAATTTCCAATCATATCTTCAGGTTTTACCCAAGCATCAAATTCTTCTGCAGTTACAAAACCAAGATTGATAGCTTCTTCTTTAAGAGTAGTTCCTTTTTTATGTGCAGTTTTTGCGATTTTTGCTGCTTTTTCATATCCGATTTTGGTATTTAATGCTGTCACCAACATTAAAGAATTATTTACTAATTCCTTAATTCTTGTATGGTTAGGCTCAATTCCAACAGCACAATTTTCATTAAATGAATTACAAGCGTCACCAATTAATTGTGCCGATTGTAATGCGTTTGCTGCCATAACAGGTTTAAAAACATTTAACTCATAATGGCCAGTCATTCCACCAATCGAAATAGCAACATCATTTCCAACAACTTGAGCACAAACCATGGTAAGTGCTTCTGATTGTGTAGGATTTACTTTACCTGGCATGATGGATGAACCAGGTTCGTTAGCTGGAATTATTAGTTCGCCAATTCCACTTCGAGGTCCTGAAGCAAGCATTCTAACATCATTGGCGATTTTCATTAAGGAAACAGCTAATTGTTTTAAAGCACCATGCGTTTCTACTATTGCATCATGTGCTGCTAAAGCTTCAAATTTATTTTCGGCAGTTACAAAAGGTAATTTTGTGAACTCGGCAATGTATTTTGCAACCAATACGTCATAACCAGCTGGAGTATTAATTCCTGTTCCAACAGCAGTTCCGCCAAGAGCTAATTCTGACAAATGTGCAAACGTATTTTTTAGTGCTTTTAAACCGTGGTTTAATTGTGACACATAACCAGAAAATTCTTGTCCTAAGGTTAGGGGAGTAGCATCCATTAAATGAGTTCTTCCAATTTTAACGACTTTTGAAAAATCTTTTGATTTTTGAAGCAAGGTATCTCTTAGAGCTTCAACTCCCGGAATAGTAGTTTCTACAATTTTTTTATATATCGCAATATGCATTCCTGTAGGAAATGTATCATTAGAAGATTGAGATTTGTTTACGTCGTCATTTGGGTGAATTTTTCTATCATCACCTTCCAAACTTCCGCCAAGGTTTACATGTGCTTTATTTGCAATAACTTCATTACAATTCATGTTACTTTGCGTACCAGAACCGGTTTGCCAAATAACTAAGGGAAATTGGTCATCTAGTTTTCCATCTAAAATTTCATCACAAACTTTTGCAATGGCATCTCTTTTTTCAACGCTTAAAACGCCCAGTTCGCAGTTAGCGTAGGCCGCACTTTTTTTAAGATATGCAAATCCTTCAATAATTTCTTTTGGCATGGAAGCCGAAGGACCAATTTTAAAATTGTTTCTTGATCTCTCTGTTTGTGCTCCCCAAAATTTCTCTGCAGGAACTTGTACTTCGCCAATGGTATCGTGCTCAATTCTATATTTCATCTGTATGTTTTTTTGTAATTTTTTCAAGAATCAAAGGTACAAAATTGAACTAAGATGGTATTATGATAAATCTCATCTTTAGGTAAAGAAAGCAGGTTTATACTGTATTATTTATTTTTAAGGATATTGTAAAATTAATTATCCTCCAAAATCACCGTCATCACCGCCACCGTTTTCCATTCCTCCAGATCTTTCTCTTTTTTTCTTTTGATTAAATCGATAAGCAAATGAAAGTCTAAAACTACGTTCTCTCCATTGAAACTCACTAGTGGAAAAGAAACTATCTGTTGAAGTTTCTAAAGATCTTTTTCTTGAATTAAAAAGGTCGTCAACGTTAAATGAAATTGTGCCATCACCTTTTAATATATCTTTACTAAAAGCCATGTTAGCCATAAACATTCCTTTGTATTTGTTTTGAGAATTTTGTGATGGACCTCGATACATCATAGTAGTTTGCCAATCAATATCTTTAAGTATAACTATTTTCGAACTAAACCGAGCAAACCAGCTAGTATTTTCTGAGCCGTAATCAACACCATTGTATTCCCCTTTTAGAGTTGAATTATACAAGTTAAAACTTGTGTTAAATCGCCATTGTTTGATAGGGGTGTAATTTAGTGAAAATTCGAGCCCGTAACGGTCGTCTGTGGCAAGATTAATAGGTGATCTTTTAACCTTTGTAATTCCATCATCCGTTTTTTCATCTGTTTCTTCTTGTATAAATTGGAATACATCTGTGGCTTGACTATAATAAATGGAAGTATTGAAGGTTAACTTTTCCCAACGTTTAAAATAACCAAAATCAACCGCATTTGAAATGGATGGATCTAAATCAGGATTCCCTTGAAAGTAACTAGTTTCACTGGCAAGCGATCGAAATGGATTAATGAAACGTGATCTAGGTCGGCTTATTCTTTGGTTATACCCTAAGGTGAAATTTTCATTTTCATTGATTTCATAGGCAAGATTCACAGTAGGGAAAAAATTGGTATAGTTTTTCTTTGAATTTAAATTGATGGCGACCCCATCTTCATCCAATGCATCCACATTAATATCGATATCTGAAATTTCCATTCGCAATCCAAATAATGCCGAAATTTTCCCAAATTTATTTCCATATTGACTATACAAAGCGTGAACATTTTCATCATAATTAAAAATATTCGTTAAATCATTACTTAAAATAAAATCACCATCGACTTCCTCAAAATAGCGATAATCCGTTGTCTGATCGAGTAGGGTACTTCGGAAGCCAGCTTCAAATTGTTGGTTTTCTCCAATTGGTAAAACATAATCACCTTGCAACAAAATATCCTTTTGTTCTTGGTTAGAATTAACTTTTTCTGATGGGTTTGGAATCTCTATAGGAAATAATTGTTTATTTGTAATGTCGCTATTTTCTTCTTCAGAACTATCTTCCAATTGAAAATCAAACGTAAGTTTATGACCAGATTTTTTGAAATTTTTAGTGAAATTTAAAGAATATTGAAAAACTTCGTCTAAATCGATTTCATATTCACGTCTGAAATTTAAAGTTTCCCTTGATGGATTAAAAAATAAACGATTCGAATTATTTTCCGAAATATCATCAGCATTTGACTTGCGATATAAAAAGCTTCCTGTTAAAGATGTTTCATCATTAAAAAAATATTCAACTCCAAAATTTGAATTCCAACCTTTTCGATTTCTTTCAATAGATATTTCTTCGTCAACATATGAATTTTCACCATTTTGAGGGAAATTTTCAGTTTGAGTATTTGCATTTCCAGGAGAGTCTCTATCACTATAGCCAATATTTGTAAAAAAATTCACTTTGGATATACGATAGTTCAAATTTGTTGAAATTCCATAATTGGCTGGAATACCTGTGCTCAGGGTAGCTGAACCATTAAAACCTAAAGTTTTATCTTGACGTAAAATAATATTTAAAATTCCTGCTGTACCTTCGGCATCGTATCTAGCTGATGGACTTGTAATTACTTCAACACTTTTAATGGCATCTGCAGGAAATTGACGCAAGGCTTCCGTATCATTTAAGCCAACTATAGCGCTTGGTTTTCCATTTATTAAAATTCGAACATTAGAGTTGCCACGTAAACTAACCACACCATCGACATCTACCGTAACGGATGGTACATTATCTAAAACATCACTGGCAGTACCCCCTTTTATGGTCATATCTTTACCGACATTGTATATTTTTTTGTCAAGGTGTATTTCCACTGTACTTTTTTCGGCAATTAATTCAACTTCATCTAATTTTTGAGTATCTTCTTCTATATAAATTATTCCCAAATTTTTATCCTGGTCAATATTTACATGATCCAATGTTATGGTTTTGAACGATAAAAATTCGATACTTACCGTATAAAAACCTTGAGGAACTTCAAAACTGAAATTTCCTTTTTCATCGGATAAACCACCAAAAACTCGCTTTCCTTTTTCAGGTTTAAAGATAATTGTTGCAAATTCTAAGGCTTGTTTGTTACTTTTTTCAAGGATAGTTCCGGTAACTTCATATTTTGTAAACTCTCTTGGCTGCTGACTTACAGCTGAAAAACTAATAAATAGTAATAAAATAAACGGGATATAATTCTTCATAAAATAATTCTTGTTTCAAGGTATTTTGACTAGTGAAAGATATTTTAGTTTAATCGTGATTATGTTAAAGCTTTGTTAATTATTCAAGAAAAAAATATAAGATAATGTGTCGCTTATTTTAAAAATATGTATTATTTTTGGGCATTATAATACAAAGCAAACAAATTTTATGGAAATTCAACAATTTTTAGGATTTTTAGTTTTTTTAACCGTTTTCACAATGGGATTTTGGTTGATGTTATTTTTAATAACATTCGTCATTCCTTATTGGTTATTCGGTAACTTTATGGAAAGTAGAAAATTAAAAAAAGAAGCAAAGAAGCAAAATTCTTAAAGATTAAACTTATATAATTAGGAAAGGTTGACCAAAAGTCAGCCTTTTTTTATTGCATTTTTTCTTCCATTTCGAACACATTTGTATCAACATCTTTAGAGCGGTTATTTGCATTTCGCTTACTTGCTTTATTAAATCTATAGGAAAAGGAAAGCAAATACTGTGTGTCAAAAATAACGTTTCTAGTAGATATGGTGTTTGCCTCTAAAGATTTATACGCAGCTTCTCTCGTGTGAAAAACATCGTTTATTTTAAAAGTCAATGTTGATTTTCCTTCAAAAAAATCTTTACTCATAGCTACATTCAAGAATTGAATATTACCCAATTCATTGATAGCGGTTTTTTTTGCCGTTTGATATTGGTAATTAGCCTGAAAACGAGAGGTATTGGTAATTCTGTACATGGCCGTAAATCTGCCATAAAATACAATATCATTGAAATCATAAAGATTTTCTTTTGAATTTGATAAAGCATTATAATATGGACCGATAAAAGTATTCAATCTTAATTTATTATTTGGGCTATACGTAATATCGAATTCTAAACCGATAAAATCCATGGTTCCGTTGTTGATCGGAAGTAGCTTATAAATATCAAAACCATCTAAAGTTTGTTCTTCAGAATTCTCTAAAATATTTAAAATAATATTATCAGTATTTATATAATAGAGAGCTGAATTAAAATAGATTTTTTCAAAATCTTTATTATATTCTACTAAAAAATAATGAGAAGTTGATGGCTGTAAAAAAGGATTTCCCACCCGTTGGTATCTCTCATCCACAAAAGTATTAAACGGATTCAATTGTGCAATCGAAGGTCTATCAAGATAAGGCGTATAACTTAGAGATATAGTACTGTTATTATCAAAAGTATAACCCAAAATTACCGAAGGTAAATAATTGGTATAATGATTATTGTATTCTTGTATAGTCATTTCATTGCCCAATTTGATATTCGAAAACTCAGCTCTTAAACCTATTGACAAACTCAATTTTGAAAATGATTTGTTATAATTAACATAGAAATCATATATGTTTTCATTGTAATTAACTTCATTATTTAAATTTGGAATCTGCTCAAAGGTGAGCGTAGCTTGATTGAACTCTAGCATCCTAAAATCATTGTCATAGGTTCTGCAAGAAATTTCGCTTCCCAATTCTAAAATACCCTCATTCTTCAAAGGATGTTTATAATCGAGTTTAAAATTATAGGCATGTAAATTTTGATTTTGAATGGATTGTTGTTTGTTCCAATCATCGGTTGGGAATGATTCTGTTTGAAGAATATCCGTTATATTATCTGCAATATTTCTATCGTATTTTAAAAATAAAGATAATTGTTGGTTCTCTTTTTTAAATTTAGTGGTATAATCAATATAACCTTCAAAATTAGTACCATCAGTGTTATCACCAACTTTTCGCAAAGAAGTATTGGTTAATACCTCAAGTGGTTTATAGTCGTTCAGGTTTAAATCGGCATCATAATTCATATTTGAATTTGAAAAAAGAAGCGAAGTTGTAATAGTATTTTTATCGTTTAAATAGAATTCAGAACCAATCGAAAATAAAAGATTATTTCGTTGTTGATTATCCCATCGTATTTCGTTAAATCTGCTTTCAGGTATTTGGTTATCATCCAAAAATATCTGATCGATTTTTGTATCTTTTTTTCGAACTAAATGATTAAAACTTGCGGTTGAAAAAACATTAACTTTATCATTTTTTAAATTTAAAAAAGTTGATACCCCATCGTTATCCGGTATACCACCATGAACTTCGACAGTACCGTTATAACCATTACTTCTTCTTTTTTTGAGAATAATGTTCAAAATATCGCCACCTTGCCCGTCATATTTTGCAGAATGTGAAATTATCTCCACCTTACTTATAGAATTTGCAGGAATCAAGCTCAATACATCCGAATTACTATTTTGTCCGCCATATGCTTTTCCATCAACAAGCACCATAACGGCACTTCCGCGCACGCTTATTCTTCCTTGCTCATCGACTCGAACTGTTGGCGTGTTTTCTAAAACTGTGACTGCATTACCACCTACATTTGCAATATCTTTGGATGCATAGTATATTTTTTTGTCGTATTTGAAATCGACTAACTTGTCTTTGGCAATAACTTCAATTTCATCTAATTGTTCAATATTTTGAGAAAGTTCGATAATGCCCAATTCCAAATCTTGTTGTATGTTCAGTAAGTCTATTCTAAAAGGTTTAAAAGAAAGAGATTCTGCAATGAAATTATATTTTCCTTTTGGAACATAAAGCTCAAATTCCCCTGTTTTAGATGAAATATCACCAACGATTTCCTTGGTCTCGACATCCTGTAAAGTAAGCGAAACAAATTGTAATGCAGCATGGGTATCTGCATCATATACAATACCCGTTACTAAAAAGTTTTCATTAACTTCTTGGCTAAAAAGTTGAAAACCAATAAAGCTAATTATTATTGCAAAGAAGAATTTCATTTCAAACATGAATAATCTGATAAAAATAGTATAATGCTTTTTACTACAAAATAGTGGTTTCAGGGTATTTTTGGTGAGAACCATTAAGCATCTAATTTGATGAAAAATGGACTCAAAAAAGCGTTAAACTTAGGATTTTAAAATGCTGCTAATTTTTTCTGGTGGACGCCCGATAACTGCTTTATCACCATTAATAACAATAGGGCGTTCAATTAATTTTGGATTTTCAACCATAGCCTTAATTATATCCGCATCGCTAAGATCCTTTCCTTTAAAGTTTTCTTTCCAAATAGATTCGTTTGTACGAACTAAATCTATTGGTTTAAGGTGAAGTTTTGTTAAAATAGTGCTTATTTCAGCGGTAGAAATAGGGTGTTTCAAGTATTCAATAATTTCAAAATCTACATTGGCATTTTTTAATATCTCTAATCCTTGCCTACTTTTACTGCATCTAGGGTTGTGGTATATTTTCATGATTTAATTTTGAGTTTAATCGAGGCTAAATATACTTGATTTTGATCGAAAAAAATCAATAAGACCCTAAAAAAATTAACATACCCTTAACATTGAAAGCCCAATACAAAAAAACACGAATATTTTTACGCACTGGTTTATCTGTTCTATATTTGTAAAATGATTTTAACAGATACGCATACCCATTTATATGTCGAGCAGTTTGACGAGGATAGAAATGAAATGATTGAGCGGGCTATAGATAATAATGTGACCCGATTTTTTATTCCGGCGATTGATTCCACTTATTTTTCGGCCATGCTTGCTTTAGAAAAAAAATATCCTAAAAACGTATTTTTAATGGCAGGATTACATCCAACACATGTAAAAGAAAATTTTGAAGAAGAACTAAAATTTGTTGAAAATGCTCTAAAAAACAAAAAATTCTATGCAATTGGAGAAATTGGAATTGATTTATTTTGGGATAAAACTTTACTAGAAAATCAGCAAAAAGCTTTTGCACAACAAATCCGCTTGGCTAAAGCACATAAATTACCCATTGTAATCCATTGTAGAGAAGCATTTGATGAAGTTTTTGAAATTCTTGAGCAAGAAAAGGACGAACGACTTTACGGAATTTTTCACTGTTTTACGGGAAACTTAGAGCAAGCAAAACGAGCAATTTCTTATGGAATGAAGCTTGGAATAGGCGGTGTTGTAACTTTTAAAAACGGAAAAATTGATCAATTTTTGAATGAGATTCCGTTAAAACATATCGTTTTAGAAACGGATTCTCCTTATTTGGCTCCGGTTCCGTATCGAGGTAAAAGAAATGAAAGCAGTTATTTGGTGGAAGTTTTAGATAAATTGGTAGATATTTATAAAATTTCACCAGAGGAAATTGCACGTATTACCACCCAAAATTCTAAAGATATTTTTCGAATTTAATGAATAAAACGGTTATGAATCAAGAAGCTTTTTATAATTCACCCATCGGAACGGTTCAAATTGTTGGAAATGAAGAGGGAATAGTTTCGGTAATCTTTACCGAGGATTCTTTAAAAACTTCCACCCAAATTCCGGATTGTTTGCAAGATTGTGTTTTGCAATTGGAAGAATATTTCAATAAAAAAAGAACAAATTTTGATCTTAAATTACAACTAATCGGTACTGATTTTCAGAAAAGTGTTTGGCATGAGTTACAAAACATTCCTTTCGGAAAAACAACTTCGTATTTAGAGCAATCAAAAAAAATGAATAATGTGCTTGCTATTAGAGCAATTGCAGCCGCCAATGGTAAAAATCCAATTTCAATTGTCGTACCGTGTCATCGAGTAGTGGGAAGTGATGGTTCTTTAACAGGATATGCGGGTGGACTGTGGAGAAAAAAATGGTTGCTTGAACATGAAAATCCTTCTAATCAAACTTCTTTATTTTAGAAATTTTATTTAAAGAAACCCTATCCTTCATTAGCTTCTTAAATCACTGCGATTACTAAATATTTTCCTCTATTTTTGTGAACAGCTTAATTCGTTTTGATGAAGAATATTTTAGTTTTAGTATGCATTTTTATTGGTTTTTTTGCTTTCGGGCAGAACAAACCTAAAAATGTTAAAACTAAAATATTTACTGTAACATCTGATACGATTCTTTTAGATTCTGTGAGTATCTCTCCTGGTTATTTCAAAGTATATCTTCCGTTGAATGAAGTTGTCGATGAGGATAACTATGAGGTGAATTTTGAAAGAGCAACACTTTTTTTAAATCCGAATTTTATCTTTAACAACACCGAAATAAAAGTAGAATACCAACCGTTACCCGAATTTTTAACCAAATCCTATTTTTTGTATGACGACAAGTTAATTGTTCCTAAAGCAACAAATGACGCAACGTTATATCGTTATCAAGATAAAAATACAAAGAAAAATTTCAAGCCATTTGACGGACTTTTTACTAGTGGTAGTTTGTCTCGTGGTGTTACTGTTGGAAATAATCAAGACGCTGTTGTAAATTCCAATTTCAATTTGCAGATAGAAGGTAAGCTCTCTGAAAATGTTGGAATACGTGCATCAATAACCGATAATGAAATTCCGTTGCAGGAGGGAGGTTACACCCAGCGACTCGATGAATTTGATAAAGTATACATGGAAATATACAGTAAAAATTGGTCGGTTAAAGCCGGAGATATTGATTTGGCCAATGTAGAGAGCAGTTTTATGCGGTTTCAAAAAAAGATTTCAGGAATTTTAGTAAATGCCAAATTAGAACATGACAATGCCCAAACAGATATGTTTGCTTCCGGAGCTCTGGTTCGTGGAAGATATAATAGTTTTGAATTTCGAGGTTTAGATGGAAATCAAGGTCCGTATAAAATTACCGGAAATAATAATGAGCAATATATAATCCTAGTTTCTGGATCTGAACGTATATATGCCAATGGAATTTTATTAAAAAGAGGCGAAAATGCCGATTATATTGTAGATTATAATACCGGGGAAATCACGTTTACCACAATTTATCCGGTTACAAGCAATTTAAGATTTAAAATAGAATATCAAATTGCCGACAGAAATTATACTCGATTTTTGACCTATGATGGTGTGAATTATGAATCGGATAAATTAAAGGTTGGTGTTCAATATTATAGTGAAAAGGATTCAAAAAATAAAACTATTCAGCAAGATTTAACAGACGATCAAAAACAAATTTTGGCTGATGCCGGAGATGATAAAACTCAAATGGTTGCGCCTTCTGCGGTTCCGGCTACTTATACAGAGAATAGAATTCTATATCAAAAAATCACGCTGAACAATGTTGCGTATTTTGTTTATTCTACAGATAAAGATGCAGAGTTATTTCAAGTTAGTTTTACTTATGTTGGTGAAAATAAAGGTGATTACAAACTGCAAACTACTTTAGCAACAGGAAGAATTTATGAATATGTTCCTGAAATTAACGACGCTAAACAGGGCGGTTATCTGCCTGTTGTTCAATTGATTGCTCCTGAAGCTTTACAAATGATGAATGTAAACGCAAGCTATAATCCAAGTAAAAAAACTAATTTTAGTTCTGAATTTACCTTTAGTGAGAAAGATCAAAACTTGTATTCTGATCTTGATGATAGTAACAATACAGGAATCGCTTCAAAAATAAATTGGCAACAAGTTATTTTAGACAAAAAATGGAAATTAACCAGTGAATTGGATGCGGAATATATAGATGAAAATTTTCAAACTGTTGAAAGATTCCGATCTATCGAATTTTCAAGAGATTGGAATATCGAAAATAGTTTTAACCAAAATAATCGGGAGCAACAATTTATTTCTGCAAAATTAAACTATGAAAACGATAGTTTGGGACGAATTAATTACGCCTATGAGAATTTACAATTGGGATCAGATTATAAGGGGAATAGACATGGTTTAGAAGCCGATTTTTTGTTGCATAAAACAAAAATCTATGCTTTTGGAAATTTATTACATAATGAAGATTCTTTCGATAAAAATATATTTTACAGATGGTATTCTACTGTTATTCAGAGTTTTTCGAAAAATTGGATTGGAGCCAAACTGAATTATGAAAACAATGAAGGCAATGAAATTAGTACTAATGCTATAAATCCGTTAAGCCATAAATTTACCGAAGTGGAAGGTTTTTACGGAATTGGCGATTCAACAAAAGTATTTTTAGAATTAGGGTATAATTATAGGGTAACAGATAGTGTTCAAAATGTACAGTTACAAAAAGTGAGCACGGCGAGTACTTATTTTTTGAAGTCAAAGTTAATCCAGAATAAGAATACCGATTTGGGTGTTTTTTTAAATTATAGAACCATTGATAACCAATTCAATGATGATGAAAAATCTTTAAATTCAAGAATTTCTTATGGTCAAAAAATATTCGATAGCTTTATTACTTGGCAAACATTATATGAAACCCAAACAGGTAATTTGCCTCAACAGGAGTTTACATATATTGAAGTTGAGCCCGGAAAAGGTTTTTACGAATGGATTGATTTTAATGATAATGGTGTGCAAGAATTAGATGAATTTGTGATTGCACAATTTCAAGATCAAGCGATTTTTGTGCGGGTTTTATTGCCAAACCTTACGTTTATCAAAACAAATCAAAATAAATTTTCGCAAACTTTCAATTTGAATCCAGCACGTTGGAAAAAGGAATCCGGAATTAAAAAAATACTTTCCAATTTTTATAATCAAGCTTATTTTTTAATGGATACTAAAACCGAAAGGGAAAGGAAGACTTTGGTGCTGAATCCGTTTTCATTCGATGAGAATAATTTGATAGCATTAGATTTAAATATGAAAAACAGTTTGTTTTTTAATCGAGGATTACAAAACTACAGCATGGTGTATTCGTATTTGAATTCAAGAAAAAAGACGGTATTTGTTTTTGGAGATCAAGATATTCAAGTCGTTTCACATCAATTTCAATTTTTACATAAATTAGCATCTTTTTGGTTGCTTGATTTTAACGGTGGTGTAAGTGAAAATGAGAGTAAATCTCAAAGTTTTACGAATAGAAATTACGTTATCAATAATTTCAGCCTGCATCCGAAAATATCGTATCTCTATCAACAAAATTCTCGATTAGAGTTCTTTTACAATTATAAAAATAAAGAGAATCAAAGCAACGAAAAGGAATCGTTGAAAATGCATATAGTCGGTGTAAATTTTCAATTTGCAAACAAAGAAATTTTTTCAATCAACGCAAATGTAAATTTGTATTTGAACTCTTTTGATGGAAAAATTAATTCACCGGTCGCTTTTCAAATGTTAGAAGGTTTGCAGCCAGGAACAAATCTAACATGGTTGCTAACCCTTCAAAAAAGATTGACCTCTTATTTAGATCTTAATCTGAATTATATTGGTAGAAAATCAGAAGATTCAAATACAATTCATACCGGTACCATGCAATTAAGAGCTAGTTTTTAAAAGTTGGCGTATTTTTTCACTTCTATATTATTACTAAGAGCTCTAGAGAATTTTGCAAAACATTAGGTTAAAAGAAACAAAAATATATTTGAAATTTAATAATTGTTCCAAAATATTAATAATGTATTTTTACATAAATTTTTTGATTATGAAAAAAATAATTACTTTAATGATGCTCTTTTTAATGATATTTAATGCCTATGCACAAGAAGAGCAAAAAGTACCTAAAAATGAAATTAAACTAAATGTAGCTTATTTGATTGGAGGTATTCCTGAAGTTGGTTATGAATACTTAATCAATGAAGAATCAAGTGTTGGGGTAGATGTTTTGTTTTCTATTGATAAAGATGTTGATTTTCTATTTGCTTTTACGCCTTATTATCGTTTTTACTTTGGTAAAAAGAGAGCCGCAGGTTTTTTTGTGGAAGGCTTTGGAATGCTAAACGTAACGGAAAATTATAACATAGATTACTACTATTACGAGGATGATGTTTATATGAATGGACCTGATAGAGAAGAAAATAACACGAACTTTGCACTAGGCTTTGCTGTTGGAGCTAAGTTTTTAACCAATAGCGGTTTTGTTTTTGAATTTTATGGAGGTATCGGCAGAAATTTATTCGATGCCAATACATATAATGATTATGAATTTGTTCCTAGATTTGGTGTTACCTTTGGAAAAAGATTTTAACTATTACAGATTATTGAAATATAAAAAAACTCCAAAGATTTGACGTTGGAGTTTTTTATTATGATATATAAACTTACTTATAATTTTCTTAGCCAATTTTTAAAAGCAACTTCTTTAGAAATAATATCGTTTAAGTCGCTAATCTTCACCCTAGTTTGTTCCATGGTATCTCTGTATCGAATGGTAACAGTTTTGTCTTCTTTTGTGTCGTGATCTACTGTAATACAAAATGGCGTTCCTACAGCATCTTGTCGGCGATATCTTCTTCCGATGGCATCTTTTTCATCATAAGTTACTTCAAAATCAAACTTTAAAGTATCCATTATTTCTTGTGCTATTTCCGGTAAACCGTCTTTTTTAACCAAAGGTAAAATCGCTGCTTTAGTAGGAGCTAAAACGGCAGGTAATTTTAAAACAATTCGTTCAGAGCCATCTTCTAAAACTTCATTTTGCAAAGCTGTCGAGAAAATTGCTAAAAACATTCTGTCTAAACCAATAGAAGTTTCAATCACATAAGGAACATAACTTTTGTTCACTTCATGATCAAAATATTGTAGTTTTTTACCTGAATATTGTTCGTGTGCTTTTAAATCAAAATCGGTTCTTGAGTGAATTCCTTCTAATTCCTTAAAGCCAAAAGGAAAATCAAACTCTATATCGGCAGCGGCATTTGCGTAATGTGCTAATTTATCGTGGTCGTGAAATCGGTAATTCTCTCTTCCCAAACCTAAAGATAAATGCCAGTTTAAACGTTTTTCTTTCCAGAATTCGTACCATTTTAGTTCTTCTCCTGGGCGAACAAAAAATTGCATTTCCATTTGTTCAAATTCTCGCATTCTAAAAATAAACTGTCTTGCAACAATCTCATTTCTAAAGGCTTTACCTGTTTGCGCAATTCCGAAAGGTATTTTCATTCTACCGGTTTTTTGAACATTTGAAAAATTAACAAATATTCCCTGAGCTGTTTCCGGACGTAAATATAAATCCATTGCCGTTTCAGTGGTAGCTCCCAATTTTGTGCCAAACATCAAATTGAATTGTTTTACATCTGTCCAGTTTTTTGATCCGGTTAACGGGCAAGCAATTTCTAATTCTTCGATCAAATTTTTCACATCGGCTAAATCTTCATTTTCTAAAGATTTAGCCATTCGTTTTAAAATTTCTTCACGTTTTGATAAATAGCCAACAACTCTTGGGTTGGTGGTGATAAATTCATTTTCATTAAAAGCATCACCAAAACGTTTGGCAGCTTTTTCGATTTCTTTTTGTGCTTTTAGATTTAATTTTTCGGCATAATCTTCAATTAAAACATCAGCACGATATCTTTTTTTAGAATCTTTATTGTCTATTAAAGGATCGTTAAAAGCATCTACATGCCCAGAAGCTTTCCAAGTAGTAGGGTGCATAAAAATGGCAGAATCTAAACCAACGATATTTTCGTTCATTTGCACCATTGCTTTCCACCAGTATTCGCGTATATTTTTTTTGAGTTCAACACCATTTTGAGCATAGTCGTAAACAGCGCTTAAACCATCGTATATTTCACTTGATTGAAATACAAAACCGTATTCTTTTGCGTGAGATATTACCTTTTTAAATTGATCGTTTTGATTTTTCATGTGGCAAAAATAAATAAATTATTAAAGTTTAAACCAAAAAAAAACGGAAATACAATTTGTATTTCCGTTTAAGCTTAATTTGGTCTTATTTTATAACCCTAAAAAAGAATCACCTAATTCTAAATTTGCAGAACCAACTAATTTTCCTTCTACAAATACTTGAATTGGATAAGTACCTTTCTCGTATTTATCTTCTTTTCTTTCTACTAACATAACCACATCTAAATCAGCATTTTCGTAATTAACTGTTGTGTGATCTGTGTATTTTGCTTCCGAACCATCTTTCATGGTAAAAGTACCTTTAGCACTTAAAACTTGTCCTGCAGGATTTTTCAAAACGATATACGCTTGTTTATCACCTGGTGTTGCAATTTCATTTTTTACCAAACGGAAAGCAACTTTAATAGCATCTGTTTTTTGCGCTTTGTTCGTTTCGGTATATTTTCCGTTCGTACGCATTTTCATTGCTGTTACATTCACATTTTCGACGTTAATTGCTCCTCCAATTTCAACTTTTTTAGCCAAATTCATATTTTGGGCTACTAAAGTATCGTTGTAGGTTGTTTGCATAATTAACTGGCTGTTAATGCTGTCTTTTTCTTCTGTCAATAAATTGTTCATCAATCGTAGAGAGTCTACTTCAATAAGTAAACGTTCGTTGGTGGCTTGCAAACTTGCTAGTTGATTGCGATAATTGCGTAGTTTACCAGAATTGATTTTTGTTAGACTCATGACAGAGTCTCTAAAAGATACAATTTTTTCTTTTTCGATGGTTAACGAATCCGATAAGCTCGTGTTTTGCGCGATAGCAATATCGTATTTTTCTTCCATGGCAGTAAGGTTACCAATGATTTGCTCTTTTTCATCTTGTAAGAATTTAAGAGCCTCTTTGTGATCGTTGTTGTTATAAAATGTATAACCGATCAATGCAAATAATAACACCGTTAAGGCGATTATTAAAATTTTGTTGTTCGAAGATTTGTTGTTTTCTTCCATAATTTTTTAGAATAAAGTTTACATTTGGGATTAATCTTAACAGTCATAACGCAGAAAATTAAAAAAATTGTGTAAAACTCAAATTTTTATAAACAATTTTATTTTTCTAAAAAATGGCTAAACCCTTTATTGGTTGATGATTAATCCGGTCAAAGATATAACAAATTTATTTTATCCCGAACTCTGTTTGATATGTGATAAAACCCTTACAAAACATGAGGTCCACCTCTGTTTAGCATGTAGGATAGATTTGCCGGTAACCAAATTTTCGGCGAAAGACGGCAATGAGGTAGAGATTTCTTTTTATGGAAGAGTTCCTATAGTAAATGCAACTTCTTTATTTTATTATAATAGAAAAGGAAACGTTCAAAAATTAATTCACCAACTCAAATATAAAAATCAGCAAAAAATAGGTTTCTTTTTAGGGGAATGGCTGGGAGTAGAAATCATGGAAAGCGAGCGGTTTAAAAACATTGATTATATTATTCCGGTACCAATGCATATGAAAAAATTAAAAAAGAGAGGCTATAATCAGGTAACATCTATAGGGCTCGGTTTGGCAAAGAAAATGAATATTCTTTTTTTAGACGATCAATTAATAAGTGTTTCCAAAACAAAAACACAAACTTTCAAAAGCAGATTAGAAAGATCAATTCGAATCGATGAAAAATTTCAGTTAACCAATCAAGAAAAACTGCAAGGCAAGCATATACTTTTAATTGATGATGTAATTACGACAGGTGCAACTTTAGAAGCTTGTTGTATTCCATTAATGCAAGTTGAAAACATTAAAATCAGCATCGCTACTTTGGCGTTTACTATTTAAATTAACGTTTGAAATAGTTCTAATAAGAAAAAAATAATTGTTAATTTGTAATCTGTTTCTAACCATACATGTTTTGATTGATTGCTGTCGAAATGATGAGGAACAAATCAAACGGAATAATACATTAAAAACTCTATGAAATATCGTTTTTTTCTATTTTTTACTTTTGTAATTCTGATTTTTAGCTGTGCGCGAAGAGGTAGACCGGAAGGTGGGCCAAAAGATTTTGACAAACCCATCATGGTAAAGGCTGATCCGGCATTTGAGAGTTTGAAATTTAAAAGCAATGAAATTAGAATATATTTTGATGAGTATATCAAATTAAAAGATGTCACTTCTCAACTTATCGTTTCTCCTCCGTTAAAATATCCCTTGGTTATTACACCACAAGGTACACCTAGTAAATATATACGAATTAAACTGCAGGACACCTTGCAAGAAAATACGACCTATACCTTTAATTTCGGGCAAAGTATTATAGACAATACCGAAGGCAATATTTTAGATAATTTTAAATATATTTTTTCTACTGGAGATTATATTGATTCCTTAGAAGTGTCAGGTACTATCAAAGACGCTTTTGACATGAAGATGAAAGAAAAACCTACCTTAATGCTATATCAGATAGATGAAAATTTCACAGATTCTATCATTTATAATAAAAAACCCTATTATGTTGGTAGCACTTTAGATAGTGTTAATTGGAGCATAACAAATATCAAGGCAGGAAAATATCTTTTAGTAGCGCTGAATGATAATAGTAAAAACTATAAATTCAATCCGAAAGAAGATAAAATCGGTTTTAATACGAAACAAATTACTGTTCCAAGTGATACGACTTATGCTATTTCTCTCTTTCGAGAAATATTACCATTTAGAATTCCTTCCAAACCTGCAGAGCATTCTAAAGGGCATTTATTATTTGGTTACGAGGGCGTTGGAAAAGACTTTGAGGTAAATGTTTTATCAGAAACACCATCTGATTTTACTTCCATGTCAACCTTTGATAAAGAGAAAGATACGCTGCATTATTGGTATCGAAATTATGATAAAGATTCAATTTCTTTTGAACTCAAAAATAAAATTATTTTAGATTCTGTTAAAGTTAAATTATTTGAAAAAGATATTGATTCCTTAAGCTTGAAAAGTGGCGTTTCTGGTACCTTAAATTTAAGAGATACCATGAAAATTAGCACCAACGTTCCGGTAGAAAGAATTGATACCACGAAAATTAACTTTATGGATAAAGATTCGTTGAAAGTTGCTTATAGTATCATTCTTTCAAAACACAAGCAAGATATTCTTTTTAATTTCGAAAAAAGCTTTGATTCGAAGTATGTCTTGGAGCTATTTCCGGGTGCAATAACCGATTTCTTTCTAATTGAAAATGACAGCTTAAAAGTCACATTTAGTACCAAGAAACCAACAAATTATTCTTCCATATTTTTGAACTTAAAAAACATCAAGAGTTACCCAATTATTGTGCAATTGATTGATGAAAAAGGAAAAGTTATCGCCGATTTTTATTCCGAATTTGAACAAGAATATAAATTTGAAAATTTGCTACCATCTCGATATATGATTCGATTGATTTATGATGCCAATGGAAATAAAAAATGGGATACCGGTAATTTTTTACTAAAACAACAACCAGAAAAAATATATTATTTCAAAAATATTTTAGAAGCAAAAGCAAACTGGGAAGTTACAGAAACACTTACCATTAAATAGCGAATCAAGTTTTTATTTTTTTGGTTTTACGAAAAAAACTGTGGGTTGTATTTGAATCCTTTTTAACATAAAAAAGTAACTTTTGATACGAAACTTTTCTGATAAGCTCAAAAAATGTTGCTATATTTGTTGTTTAGAATGATTATAATTAAGTTAAAAATATGAGCTTTACAAAACAAGATATTTACGGTGCGTTAGAAAAGATAACCGCTCCGGGAGAAGGTAAAAATTTAATAGAAAGCAACGCAGTGTCCAATGTTGTTATCTTTGGAAAAGAAGTTGTTGTTGATGTTACTATTGGTAATCCATCTTTACAGGCAAAGAAAAAAACAGAAGTTGAAATTATGAAGGCCATTCACGATTATGTCAATCAAAAAATTGATGTAAAAGTAAATGTGAAAGTCGAAGTTCCTGAAAAGGCGCCAATTAATATTATACGCGGTAAAGATATTCCCGGAATTAAGAATATTATTGCAGTTGCTTCAGGAAAAGGAGGTGTAGGAAAATCTACTATTACTGCAAACATGGCAGTTTCGTTGAGCAGAATGGGTTTTAGTGTTGGTATTTTAGATGCCGATGTTTATGGTCCATCAATGCCTATCATGTTTGACGTTGCAAATGAAAAACCACTTTCTATAACAGTAAATGGTCAATCAAAAATGAAACCTATTGAAAGTTACGGGGTGAAAATATTGTCCCTTGGCTTTTTTACCGATCCGAATCAAGCTGTTATTTGGCGAGGAGCGATGGCTTCCAAAGCTTTAAATCAAATGATTTTTGATGCTGCTTGGGGGGAACTAGATTTTTTATTAATTGATTTACCTCCTGGTACCGGTGATATTCATTTATCTATTGTACAATCTATTCCAGTAACAGGAGCTGTTATTGTAAGTACACCGCAAAATATTGCTTTAGCGGATGCAAAAAGAGGTATCGCAATGTTTCAACAAGAAAATATTCAAGTTCCCGTTTTGGGAATTATTGAAAATATGAGCTATTTTACACCAGCAGAACTACCAAATAATAAGTATTATATATTTGGGCAAGATGGCGCAAAACACTTAGCAAATGATTTAGGTACAACTTTATTAGGTGAAATTCCATTAGTGCAAAGTATTCGAGAATCTGGTGATGTAGGTCACCCGGTTGCGCTACAAGACAATTCTCCGTTAGAGGAAGCATTTAGCGAAGCAACGAAAAATATGCTTACGCAATTGGTAAAACGAAATGAAGATTTGCCACCAACAGAAATTGTAAGAATAACGACCTTGTCAGGTTGTTCAACAAAATAAATGACATATTCTCTGCTGAAGATTTACTTTGGCAGAGAATTTAAATGCAACTACATGACAAAAACAGAATTGCATAACACTATTGAAAAGGCATTGGAAGAAATTCGCCCTTATTTGCTGGCAGATGGTGGAGATATCTCTTTTTTAGGGGTTGAAAATAATATTGTGAAAGTGCAGTTACAAGGTGCCTGCATTGGCTGTTCTGTAAATCAAATGACCTTGAAAAATGGCGTTGAGGCAACTATAAAAAAATATGCTCCCCAAATTAAAGAAGTAATTCAGATAAAAAATATCTAACACTTTCTTCGCTTTTTTTATTTACAAAGCTTACAAAATTATTCTCTATATTTGTTAATATCGTAAAAACAGGTATGATTTTATCTATGTTTTTAAGATATTGACATAACTTGTAAAAATAATTTTTATGCCACGATACCACACTTTAGGAAAAATACCACCCAAGCGTCATACTATTTTTAAAGATGAAAAGGGTAATTTTTATTTTGAAGAGTTGTTTGGTACAGTTGGTTTTGATGGTATGTCTTCTTTATTGTATCACACACAACGCCCAACTCAAGTAAAAGATGTTGTACGGTCGTACGATGTCACTCCAAAGATTGCAGTTGCTAAAAACATGAAGTCATTAAGTCTAAAAGGATTTAAAATTTCACCTGCCAAAGACTTTTTAGAAAGCAGAACAGTAGTTTTGGTAAATTCCGATTGCCAAATAAGTTTAGCTGCTCCGACAGAATCATTAAGAGATTATTTTTATAAAAATACAGATTCGGATGAAGTTCTTTTTATCCATAAAGGAAAAGGAAAACTTCGAACATTCTTGGGAAATATTGATTTCGAAAATGGTGATTATCTGGTTATTCCACGAGGAATGATCTATCAAATTGATTTTGAAACAAAAGAAAATAGACTCTTTATTGTAGAGTCTAAAAGCCCGATTTACACGCCAAAAAGATATCGCAATTGGTTCGGACAACATCTCGAGCATTCTCCTTTTTGCGAGCGAGATATGCATCCGCCATCAGAGCTAGAAACACATAACGAAATTGGAGATTTTTTATTAAAGGTTAAAAAGCAAGATGTTATACATGAGTATATCTACGCTGCCCATCCCTTTAGTGTTGTAGGTTGGGATGGATATAATTTTCCTTATAAATTATCAATTCACGACTTTGAACCGATTACCGGTCGCTTGCATTTACCGCCTCCAATTCATCAAACTTTTGAGTCGGCTGGTTTTGTAATTTGTTCTTTTGTGCCTAGAATGTATGATTATCATCCACTTTCTATTCCGGCACCTTATAATCATAGTAATATTGATTCCGATGAGGTTTTGTATTATGTTGATGGCGATTTCATGAGTAGGAATAACATTGAAACCGGACAAATCACCATACATCCGGCTGGAATTCCGCATGGACCGCATCCCGGAGCGATGGAACGTAGCATTGGCAAAAAGGAGACAGAAGAATTGGCGGTTATGGTTGATACTTTTAAACCATTAATGCTTACCGAGGAAGCCATGAAAATTATAGATAAAGAGTATTATAAGTCTTGGTTAGATCACTAAAATAAATATATGGGAACTTTAAAAAATAAAGAAAATTTTGATTACGGTTTGGAAAAAATATTTCCAGAAGCAGAAGATTTTTTACCATTACTGGGAACAGATTATGTAGAGTTTTATGTTGGTAACGCCAAACAAGCTGCACATTATTACAAAACTGCATTCGGATTTCAATCGTATGCCTACGCTGGTTTAGAAACCGGATTGAAAGATCGAACTTCCTATGTTTTGAAACAAGATAAAATACGGTTGGTTCTTACAACACCAATGCCTAATGGACAGAATAAAGAAATTTTCGACCATATTCAAAAACATGGCGACGGTGTGAAAGTAGTTGCACTTTGGGTAGACGATGCAACAAAAAGTTGGGAAGAAACAACAAAACGTGGTGCGAAATCTTTCTTTAAACCTATAAAAGAAGAAGATAAGAATGGTTCTGTAATTCGCTCTGCAATAAAAACGTATGGCGATACGGTTCACGTTTTTGTAGAACGTAAAAATTATAAAGGTTTATTCTTACCAAAATTTGAAAAATGGGAATCTAATTTAAATCCTAAAGGCGTCGGATTGCGATATATCGATCATATGGTGGGTAATGTTGGCTGGAATGAGATGAATATTTGGGCTGAGTTTTACAATAAAACAATGGGTTTTGCAAACCTAATAACCTTTGATGATAAAGATATTTCGACCCAATATACCGCCCTAATGAGCAAGGTAATGACAAATGGAAATGGGCGCGTAAAATTCCCGATTAATGAGCCGGCAGAAGGAGCAAAAAAATCACAAATCGAAGAATATCTCGATTTTTATGGTGGACCAGGAGTGCAGCATATAGCCGTTGCAACGAATAATATTATTGAAACAGTTACCGAAATGACAGCTCGTGGTGTAGAATTTTTATATGTTCCAGGTGCTTATTATGATACTGTTTTAGATCGGGTTGGTGAAATCGATGAAGATTTAATCGCCCTAAAAGAACTCGGTATTTTAGTCGATCGTGATGATGAAGGTTATTTGTTGCAAATTTTCACAAAACCACTCACCGACAGGCCAACGCTTTTCTTTGAAATCATTCAACGAAAAGGAGCACAATCTTTCGGAAAAGGAAACTTTAAAGCACTTTTTGAATCTATCGAAGCCGAACAAGAACGTAGAGGGACATTATAAAAATGGAATACAGTAAAAATTTAGGTAAAATCAAGTATTTTTTTCTGCATGCAAAAATCAAATAACGAAATTTACGATTATGTAATAATTGGTTCCGGTTTTGGCGGATCAGTTTCTGCGTTGCGCTTATCTGAAAAAGGATATACCGTTTTGGTGATTGAAAAAGGAAAATGGTATGCCAACAAAGATTTTCCGCAAACCAATTGGGACCTCAAAAAATGGCTATGGCTTCCGGCCTTAAAATTTCATGGTATTTTAAAACTAACTTTTTTTCGTCATGTGAGTATTTTAAGTGGCGTCGGCGTTGGCGGAGGTTCTTTGGTCTATGCAAATACCTTACCGAGACCAAAATCTAATTTTTATCGCAACGGAAATTGGGCAGGTTTAGCCGATTGGGAGGAAGAAATGAAGCCACATTACGCTGTTGCGGAAAAAATGTTGGGAGCAAATAAAAATCCAAAATTTTTTGATGCGGATATAAGTCTGAAAAATGTAGCCGATCAACTAGGAAAAGGAGAGGAGTTCGAAGCGCCGAATGTTGCTGTTTATTTTGGTAAACCGAATGAAGAAGTTCCCGATCCTTATTTTCAAGGAAAAGGTCCGATACGCTCTGGTTGTCAATTTTGTGGACAATGCATGACTGGGTGTCCTCATAATGCAAAAAACACGTTAGACAAGAACTATTTGTATTTGGCTCAAAATTTAGGAGCAGAAATTATTGCCGAAAAACTCGTTACATCGGTTACATCAAACACTTCTGATGAGAGTGAGTATATAATTGATTATCAAAATTCTACTTCTTTTTTTAAAAAGGATAAAACTACAATAAAAGCTAATGGAATTATTTTTTCTGGAGGAGTTTTAGGTACAGTTCGTTTACTGTTGGATATGAAATCTAAAAAGAAATTACCCAACTTATCCGATCAAATAGGAAACTTTATTCGAACCAATAATGAGAATTTATCGCTGATAACGACTTCGGATACTTCTTTAGATATGTCAAAAGGTATTGCAATTGGTTCTATTTTTCCGCCTAATGAAGATGGGCATATTGAAGCAGTTCGTTATGGCCCAGGCTCTAATTTTTGGAAGTTGCCAATTGTTCCAATGGTTTTTGGAAAAACAGTATTTCATCGGATTTTTAAGATGTTCAAAGGGTTGATTCTACATCCAATCGATTGGCTCGGAATATATTTTAAAAAAGACTTTGCAAAGCAAACGGTAATTTTATTATTCATGCAACATCTGGATAGTACGATAAAGCTCAAACGTGGTTTTTTTAACTTAAAATCAAAAGTTACAACCGGATCAAAACCGACGCCTTTTATCCCTATGGCAAAAATTTTAGCCGATAAAGTAGCAGATGAAATCAATGGTAAACCTTTTATGATGTCAACCGATATTTTAACCGGAGCACCTTCTACTGCTCATATTTTAGGTGGAGCTGTAATTGGAAAAGACGCACAAAGCGGTGTAATTGATATCGACCAAAAAGTGTTCGGATATACTAATATGTATGTTTGTGATGGCTCAGCAGTTTCTGCTAATCCGGGTGTGAATCCTTCGCTTACCATAACCGCTATGACCGAGATGGTTATGAGTAAAATTCCTTCAAAACATAAATAGTCTATATTTTTATGTTGACTTCTGTTTCTAAAATACACTAATAAGAAATAGAAAGGTAAAATGCTTGTAAAGGTTTACGGAAGTGCAGTTTTTGGGGTAGAAGCAACAACAATTACGGTAGAAGTCAATATAGATAAAGGAATTGCTTATAACGTTGTTGGTCTACCTGATAACGCCATCAAAGAAAGCAGCTATAGAATTTCTGCAGCACTTAAAAACAATGGCTACAAATTACCCGGTAAAAAGATTACAATCAATATGGCTCCTGCCGATTTGCGTAAAGAAGGTTCGGCGTATGACTTGACCTTAGCTGTTGGAATTTTATCAGCATCTAACCAGATAAAAGCAGAGAATTTAGAGAAATATATCATAATGGGAGAACTTTCATTAGACGGAAGTCTACAACCTATAAGAGGAGCACTGCCTATCGCAATCAAAGCACGAGAAGAAGGTTTTAAAGGGTTTTTGCTACCCGAACAAAATGCAAAAGAGGCGGCAATTGTCAATGATTTAGATGTGTATGCTATTCAAAATATCAAACAGGTTATTGACTTTTTTAAGGATAATAACTCCTTAAAACCTCTTAAAATTGATACAAGAAAAGAGTTTTATGAAAAACTCGATTTTCCTGATCATGATTTTGCCGATGTTAAAGGACAAGAAACTATAAAACGCTGTATGGAAATTGCAGCGGCTGGCGGACATAACATCATACTTATCGGACCACCAGGTTCTGGTAAGACGATGTTAGCCAAAAGGTTACCATCTATTCTTCCGCCAATGTCTTTGATGGAAGCCTTAGAAACAACTAAAATTCATTCTGTCGTAGGGAAAATAAATGAGCATAAAGGTCTAATGAGTCAACGTCCGTTTCGTTCGCCACATCATACGATTAGTGATGTAGCTTTAGTCGGTGGCGGAGCTTATCCGCAACCAGGAGAAATCTCTTTATCGCATAATGGTGTATTATTTTTAGATGAACTACCCGAATTTAAACGCAGCGTTTTAGAAGTTATGCGTCAACCTTTAGAAGACCGCGAAGTAACTATCTCTAGAGCAAAATTCACAGTAACATATCCAAGCAGTTTTATGTTGGTAGCGAGCATGAATCCGAGTCCGAGTGGTTTTTTTATTGATGCTGATTCTCCTGTAACTTCTTCTCCTTTTGAAATGCAGCGTTATATGAGTAAGATTTCCGGTCCGCTTTTAGATAGAATTGATTTGCATATGGAAGTACAACCGGTACCATTTGAGAAACTAACAGAAGAACGCCGTGGCGAGCCGAGTAAGGTAATCCGAGAAAGAGTTACCAAAGCAAGAGAAATACAAACACTTCGTTTTACAGAAAATGAAAAAGTGCATTGTAATTCACAAATGTTAGTCCGGCAAATTCGAGAGCATTGCGTGTTAAGTGACGAATCCATGACTTTACTAAAGACCGCGATGGAAAGTTTAGGGCTTTCCGCAAGAGCGTACGATCGTATATTAAAGGTTGCCAGAACAATAGCCGATTTAGATACCAAGCCCGACATTTTACCCGAACATATTGCAGAAGCCATTCAATACCGCAGTTTAGATAGAGAAGGTTGGTTGGGGTAAAATTTTATGCTTAAATTCAAATTCTTTTGTTTTTACCTAATTTTAATAAGTTTTTGTGCTGCTTTTTTAGAATTTTCCCTAAATAACAAATGATTTTTCTATTAAAAGCATACTTTTGAACACTCAAAGATTAGAACTTTATAAGTTGATTATATAATTAAAAAAAGGTAAGCTTTCAGAGCCTTATTAATACTCGAATATTTTTTTTAAAATCCGAAAAAATAGATAATTCATAATGGTTAAAAAATATTTCCTGATTTTTATATATGTATTTTCTTCTGTTCTTTATAGTCAAAAGAATAATGAGGTACATACTTTATATATTAAGTTCGACCAAGTTTTGAATTTAGTAGATGTAGAAGACGTTTATAAAATTGAAGGTTTTAATAAATTGAATTCTAAATATACTTTTACGATTAAAAAAGGAATACCACTTTCAAAGAAAAAAATCGATAAACTTTCTAGAGGTAATCATTCAATAAATAATATTTTCAAAATTGAAACTCAGTTAGGTCTTGATGAAACTCAAAATTTAATTATAGAACTTAAAAGTTTGAAAAATGTAGTGTATTGTTATAAAACAATTCAAACTCCAAATAGTTTACCACCGCCTCCGCCGCATGACATCAGTCCAACAACGCCTAATTATGAAGCCAGACAAGGTTATATTGAAAGTGACCCTGGAGTTAATATGAGATATGCTTGGAATCAAGGTGCTAATGGAACGGGAATAAATATCAGGGATATTGAATATGGAATAAATATAAACCACGAAGATTTGAACGGTGGTAAAGTAAGTATCGCTGAAGGCATGACTGTTCATTCTAAAGTTATAGATTCATGGTCAGCTGAACACGGTACATTTACTGCTGGAGTTGTAATTGCAGATAAAGGAGATTATGGTGTAAGCGGTCTCGCCTATAATGCCAATGAATTTGTTGTATTTCCAGAATGGACGGAAGAAAATAATTATGATAGAGTTTTAGCGGTTACTAATGCCATTGCGAATTCTAATGCTGGAGATATTATTATATACGAAATGCAAGTTAAAGGACAATATGATAATGGGCCTGCAGAGCTTGATCTTGTTATTTGGGATTTAACAAAAGCAGCTACAGATTATGGAATTACGATTGTGGCTGCAGCTGGAAATGGGCGTGAAAACTTAGATGGTGCATATTATTCAGACTATTTAAATAGAGGAGACAGTGGCGCAATAATAGTTGGAGCAGGAAGCTCAGATGTATCTCATACGCCAGCTAGATATACTAGCTATGGTACTAGGGTTAACTTACAAGGTTGGGGGTCAAATGTTTATACAACAGGTTCGGGTTCCGGTAATGATTACTTGATTATTGGTGAAGACGATAACCAAAGTTATAATACTAATTTTAAAGGAACCAGTTCAGCAACGGCTATTGTTGGTGGTTGTGTTGCGGTGTTGCAATCCTATTATCATGGTTTAAACGGAGATTACCTTACAAGTATAGAGTTGCGAGATATACTTGTTAATACAGGAATACCGCAAGGTGGCGGAGTTCATATTGGACCGATACCGAATATGAAAACTGCTATGAATGCAATAAATCAAATATTAGATGTTAAAACTTATGGTCAAGAGAAATTTTATGTAACACCAAATCCTGCAAGTGATTTTATTAATATAATTTTTAAAGAGAACTTTTCAAATAACAATATTGAGGTAGCAATTTATAATGTACTTGGTCAATTAGTTTTGAGCAATAATTTAATCACAGAAACTTCTAAAATAGATATACAAGAACTGAGTAATGGGATTTACATTCTAAAGTTAAAAATTGGAACTAATCAAATAACGAAGAAAATTATTGTTAATTAAGTTGCAAGCTACTTCTTAAAAGTATTGTATAAATTTAAGTGTTTAATCGTATTTAAATTTTATAATCTACTAAAAAAAATAGTTTATTTTTAAAACTATTCTACATATCTAGGGTCTAATAGCTGAAGAGTTAGACTAAAGTATATCATAGTTTATCTATTTTCTAAATTATTAAACGTTGAAAAGCGAAGCCAAATTTATAGGTAGATTAATCAGTGAAAAAGACAAAGACAAGGCATTCAAAGAATTGTTAGGTCTTTATCAAGAGCGCTTATATTGGCATATTCGAAAACTGGTGATTACCCATGAAAATGCCGATGATGTATTGCAAAATACTTTTTTACGAGTTTACAAAAGTCTTCCTAACTTCAAACAACGCAGTTCTTTAAATACTTGGATGTATCGAATTGCTTATAATGAATGCATGCGATTTTTAGACGAAAATAAAAGAAAATCACATGAATCTATAGACGATGTGAGTAAAACGTATTTAAACACGCTAGTTTCGGATACTTTTTTTGAAGGAAATGAAATTCAATTAAAATTACAGCACATTCTTTCTACTTTGCCTGAAAAAGAGCGGCAAATATTTCAAATGAAATACTATGATGATTTAAAATTTCATGAAATGGCAGATATTTTGGCTATGAAAGAGGGCACGTTAAAAACATCGTATTATAAAACAGTAAAACATATTCAAAAAAATATACTCGAAATAGAAATTTTAACAGATTAAAATATCTACATAAGATGAAACCAATAAAAAAAGCAACAAATTTAAAAGAACAAACAATCGAAAATGACTTGTTTGATAAAAAAGCGGGTAAAAAGCATGCCCAAGATTTAGGGCTAGAAATACCGGATGATTATTTTTCAAAGTCAAAAAGTAAAATAATTGCATTAACCGAAGAACAAAAGAAACCAAAATTGATAAAATTAAGAAAAAGTTTTATTTGGATGGCAGCAGCAGGATTTGCTTTGATTTTCGCATTAACGGTTTACAAGTTCAATACAGCTCCGAAAACTGATAGAATTATTACAAAAGCCTCGGATACCATTGAGCAAATTCAGAACTTTTATTTAAATAATGACAATTTTTATATGGAGGAGGATGTATTATTAACATCTCTGTATGTTAATGAAAATGAAATAGATGCCTATGTAGATAATGATTTATTCAATGAAATTATAGTAGATGAATATATTGACGATTACATTATAGAAAATACAATGGATGAGAAACTTTTTTTCAACTAAATTAAAAAAGTTTAAAACTTTTTAGAGAAAAAAAGGTCTAAATTAATAGAACGTTCAAAACAGGAATATTAAAATCTTAAAAAACAATAAAATGAAAACGATAAAAATAATCACAGTTTTATTCTTCGGAATACTTGTTGGCACTTCTAATGTCGTAGCACAACAATTTGAAGGGGAAGACAATGCCCCAGTATTGGCAAACTTAACACAAGATCAAAAGCAATTGATGGAACAAAGAAGAGAAATGATCAAAGAAAATAGAGAAGCTCTTAAAGCAACATTTACAGAAGAGCAGTTAGCTATTATGCAAAATCAAGAACTCACAAAACAAGAGCGAAATGAAGCTTTGATCGCCTCTTTTACCGATGCACAACGAGCAATAATGGAAAATAACAAAGCAAATGCTCTTCAGTTAAAAGAACAGTTCAGAAATACAATTACAGCAGAACAACGTCAGGAAATTCGACAAAGAATAAGAACAAACAATAATTCGGATACTGGAAATGAATTGCGTCAAACTATAAGAGAGCAAAGAAAAAATCAACGCGAGAATGGAAGCGGTGGTAGTGAATCAGGCAACGGAACAGGATCAGGAGGTAATGGTAACGGTTCCAATTAAATTAAAAGATTAAAATTAATATAGGTGGTTGAGGCAACTCAACCACTTGTATTTGTAATCAAAAATGAGATGAAAAAATTATATATATCCGTTTTTTTGATTTTTAGCATATGTAGTGCTTTTTCTCAAGAGTCTCCAACTTCAAAAATTGATATTGATGCTTATATTGATGAATTTCTTATGGAGGAGGAGTCTTTAATTGAAATGCTGGCTTCCTTCACCAACTTTAATTTTTTATATGCATCTGTTAATTATAATAGTGCTACCTACTTTTCGGGTCGTGATGTAGATATCGATCAATACAATGTTGTTCCGCAGCTTACTTATATGCATTCAAAAGGTTTTTATGGAAGTATTTCGGGTATATATTACAGCGAATTCGAGCCGAATTGGGATGTAACGACAATCACTGCAGGATATGGTAAAAGTATTGGTAAAAATAAATTGTGGAGATATTACGGTTCCTATTCTTATTATTTTTATTCCAATGACTTAGATAATTTATACAATAGTACCATTAATGCAGGCTTAAGTATTCGCAATAAAAAAAGAAATCTTGGTACTCAAATATCAGGATCTTATTATTTTGGTAGTGAATTAAGTTATCAATTAGTTTCTAGAAGTTTTGCAACGGTGAACTTAATTAAAACAAATAAACACCACTTAAGATTTAGACCCCAGTTAAATATTATTACGGGAACTCAAATTGTTGACTTGGCAGGAGGGTCTATTGAAAAATTACTTGTGGCTAATGAAGATTTACCTGTTGATAATGTGATATTGCAAAGTAGTAAGTTTGGACTAATTAATACGCAAATAAATATTCCGCTACTTTATAGCACAAATTCTTTCGATTTTGAATTTGGATTTAATTTTAATATTCCTTCTGAATTAGAAGGTGAAACAGATCCTAAAAACACCTCTTTCTTTAATGTTGGTATCGCATATTTGATTGATTTATAGTCTTTTGAAAAAAGATAAAATTAATACAACTATAACTTGACGATTCAAGCATTCTATTCCATTTTTCATGAAATCATTCGGGAGGCCATTCTTA
Organism: uncultured Flavobacteriaceae bacterium; assembly: GCA_965363545.1. GTDB lineage: Bacteria > Bacteroidota > Bacteroidia > Flavobacteriales > Flavobacteriaceae > Lutimonas. The sequence continues at coordinate 69,233 of CBDTUD010000001.1, forward strand.
AGATATGATCAAGGCAGCTAATATTAGGCTGATTTTAAAAACTATTTTTCATAATTTGGATTAAATTGTATCTTTAAAAACTAAAGTATTTCAATTTTTTAATCCATTTTATATGAAAAAAATAATTCTGTTGACTGGTTTCCTACTTTGTCAAATTCAATCGTTAACAGCGCAAAACCCTTTAATCAACAACCCTTCTTTAAACGCCGACGGAAGTAAAATTGCATTTAATTATCAAGGTGATATTTGGACTTCTGATATTAGCGGTAATTTTATGCAAAGAATTACAGTCCACGAGGCATATGACGATAAACCTTTTTGGAGTCAAGACGGGAAAAGTATCGTGTTTCAAAGCGATAGATATGGTAATAATGACCTTTTTATCATGCCTTCAGTAGGAGGAATTCCGAAAAGGTTAACCTATAATTCTGCAAATGATATTCTTACGGATTATGCAAAAGATGGAGAAATATTGTTTTCTACCAGTCGAAATTTCAGACAAATTGAAAGAGATCCCGAAATTCAAACTATCCATGAAAAAGGAGGGACGCCGTATTTAAAAATTAATTCTTTAGGTAGTGATGCGGTTTTTTCTCCAAACAAAAAATTTATTGCTTTTGTTATAGGAGGGTGTCGTATTGAAAGAGAAGCGTATCAAGGCTCTGCTAATAGAGATATATGGCTTTATGACATTGCTAATGACAAATATTCTAAACTGACCAGTTTTAATGGGAATGATTTTAGCCCTAAATGGGGAGATGATGAAACTATCTATTATCAAAGTTCTAAAAGTGGGAGATATAATGTGCATCGTCTAAAAATTTCTGAAAAAGGAGATAAAATTGGAGATGACGAAAGTATTACTTCCTTTAAGGATATGGGAATTTTCTCGTTCGAGATCAGCAGAAATGGTAAAAAGATTGTTTTAATGCAAGGGGATAAGCTCTTTGTAGTAAATCCTGAATCAAAAGAAAGTAAAAATGTTGTTTTAAATCTTGAAACGGACTATTTATTAGATCCGATAGTGAATAAAAAATATACTGCAGATATTGAAGAAATAAGTGTTTCTCCAAACTCGAAAAATAGTGCATTTGTTATTCGAGGAGAGATTTTTATTACAGAGAATGACAAAGATAAGAGTCGTTCTGTAAATTTAAGCAACTCGCCGTATCGCGATAGAATGATAACTTGGTTATCGGACGACATATTAGTTTTTGTATCTGACAGAGATGGTCAAAATGATTTGTATTTATTACAATCTGATGATATAAAAGAGAAGAATTTATTCAAAACTTTAAAACGAAAAATTACCAGAATTACCAAAACAGAAGAAGATGAAAGTGATCCAATTATTTCACCAGATAAAACTAAGGTTGTTTTTAAGAAAGGGCGTGGAAAATTAGTAGTAGCCTCAATTTCTTCTAATGGAAGCCTTTCTAATCAAATCACGCTTCTTGACGGTTGGGATACGCCTTCGGGAATTGCTTGGTCACCCGATTCTAAATGGCTGGCTTATAGTTTAAGTGATCTTGATTTTAATGAAGAGGTTTATATTCATCGAGCAGATAACAACCAAAAACCAATAAATGTTTCCATGCATCCCAAAACAGATCGCGGACCGGTTTGGAGTCCGGATGGTTCAAAACTTGCATATTCCTCTAATAAAAATAACGGGGATTACGATGTTTGGTTTACTTGGTTAAAAAAAGAAGATTGGCAAAAAACCAAAGAGGATTGGGATGAAAACGATTCCGATAAAGACAAAAAGAAAGACGAAGATGATGATAAAGATAAAGACGATAAGGATAAAGAAGTTAAAAAATCAGTTCCTCCAATTGTTATTGATGTCAATGACATGCATAAAAGACAGGTTCAAGTCACTGCTTTTACAGGAGGTGAATTTGTGAATGGATTTTCAAAAGATGGAGAAACTATTTTGTACACCACGGGAAATGGAAGTAGAGGTAATTATGAAGTGGAGTCTGATTTGTATAAAATTAAATGGGATGGAAAAGATAAGGAAGCTCTAACAAATGAAGATAAGAAGCCACGAAGTGTTTATATAGATAAATCGAGCAAATATGCATATTACACCAGCAAAGGCAAGTTAAATAGAGTTGCTGTTAAGGATGGTAAAAATGAATCTCTACCAATAAACGCCGTTATGGATATAAATTATACGAAGGAGGCTAATCAAATATTTGAAGAGGCTTGGAGTGCTATTAACGATGGCTTTTATGATCCTGATTTTCACGGACGTAATTGGGTAACTTTAAAAAACACCTATAAGCCATTGTGTATGAAAGCATCTACAAGAAATGATTTCAAAGCGATGTTTAATTGGATGTTAGGCCAGGTTAATGCAAGTCATATGGGCATGTATAGAGGTGAGAATAGAAATTCAGTTCAAAAAAATAGTACTGGATTATTAGGTTTAATTGTTATACCTCAAAAATCAGGAGCGCTTATAGTTCAAGATGTAGTTGAAAATATGCCGGCGGATAGAGAAGTTAGTCAGTTGAAAAAAGGGGACGTCATAACTGCTGTAAATGGAATTGCTCTAGAAGAGACTACAAATTTTTATAGTATGCTAACTAATTTGAGTAATGAGAAAATATATTTAAATGTAACTGGTTCAGATGGAGCAAAAAAAGAAATAATTATTCGTCCAAAATCTTCAAACAGAAAAGAGATTTATGAAGACTGGGTAAGTGAAAAGAAAAGATTGACAGAAATGTATTCTGAAGGTAAATTGGGATATATCCATATACAGGGTATGAACTGGACTAGCTTTGAAGAGTTCGAACGAGAATTAACCGCTGCAGGCCTGGGTAAAGAAGGTATTGTAATTGATGTAAGGTTTAATGGAGGAGGTTGGACTACCGATTACCTTATGGCTGTTTTAACAGTACGTCAACATGCCTATACAATTCCACGAGGAGCGTCGGAAGATTTGGCTAAGGAGCACCCAAAATTTTCAAATAATTATCCATATAGTGAGCGTTTACCTCTGTCATCTTGGACGAAACCATCTATTGCCTTATGCAATGCTGGAAGTTATTCTAATGCAGAGATATTTTCTCATGCCTACAAAAACCTTGGAATTGGTACCCTAGTTGGTCAACCCACCTTTGGAGCTGTTATTTCTACCGGTGCTGTTGGATTAATCGATGGTTCTATAGTTAGAATGCCTTTTAGAGGGTGGTATGTGAAAGCTTCAGGGGAAAACATGGATTTTTCACCTGCTATTCCAGATATTCTAGTGGAAAATGATCCTGATGGTAAAGCAAAGGGTCAAGATAAGCAGCTGAAAAGAGCCGTTGAAGAGCTTTTGAAACAAAATAAATAAGCTAATTAATGTTTATAAAAGGGTTAAAAATAAATGATAACCCTTATTTTTATAAAAAATTAAAATATCAAATTATGAGTAATGTAAAAATTGGTTATACCGTAGTTTTGTTGACTTTTATTATGTTCGGTATAACATCTTGTGTAAAGGAGACGAAATCACCTGATAAACTGGCGATGGATTTTGAAAAGTACGAATTAGATAATGGATTACAAGTGGTATTGCACCAGGATAAATCGGACCCAATTGTTTCGTTGGCAATTCAATATGGGGTAGGATCAAATCGGGAAGTAACCGGTAGAACAGGATTTGCTCACTTATTTGAGCACATGTTATTCCAAGAAAGTGAAAATGTTCCTCAAGATCAATTTTTTAAAAAGATACAAGATGCAGGAGGTACTTTAAATGGTGGTACATGGAAAGATGGTACCATTTACTATGAAGTTGTTCCTAACAATGCTCTTGAAATGGTGATGTGGTTAGAAAGTGATCGGATGGGTTATTTAATTAACACTGTGACCGAGGCTGCTTTTTACAATCAGCAAGAAGTAGTTCAAAATGAGAAAAGACAACGTGTTGATAATAATCCATATGGACACACTAATTGGGTAATTGATAAGGCAATTTATCCGGAAGGTCATCCATACAATTGGCAAGTGATAGGCGAGTTGGTAGATCTTCAAAATGCGACAATCGACGATGTAAAAGAATTTTACGATATGTTTTATGGTCCAAATAATGCAACCTTAGTGTTGGCTGGAAATTTTGAAATAGAAGAAGCCAAAGGCTTAATAAATAAATATTTTGGTGAAATTAAAAGAAGACAAGAGGTAGCTCCTCTAAAGCCTCAGCCGGTTACCATTAGTGAAACAAAGCGTTTTTATCATGAAGATAATTTTGCGACAGCACCGCAGTTAACGATGGTTTGGCCTACTGTAGAACAATATACAAAAGATGCATACGCTCTCAATATTTTGGGACAATTATTAGCAAATGGTAAAAAAGCACCATTGTATAAGGTTTTAGTAAAAGAAAAAGATCTTACAGCAAGAACCAGAGCTTTTAATCGGAGTCAGGAATTGGCAGGTGATTTTAGAATAGTAATTACAGCCAATCAGGACAGAAACCTAGCAGAAATTGAAGATGCTGTTTTTGAATCGTTTGATAAATTTGAAAAAGAGCCCATAAAAGATCAAGATATTGAGAGGGTTAAAGCTGGGTTAGAAACCGATTTTTACAATGGAATTAGTAGTGTTTTGGGTAAATCTTTTCAACTGGCACGTTATAATGTTTTTGCTGGAGATCCAGGTTTTATTACTCAAGATATCGAAAATATTAAAGCTGTTACCAAAGAGGATGTAATGCGTGTATACCATACTTTTATCAAAAACAAACCATATGTAATAACAAGTTTTGTTCCGAAAGGAAAACTTGACTTAGCTGCGAAAGATTCGCAAATTGCAGCGATAGTAGAAGAAGCAATAAAAGAAAATGTGGCAGTTGAAATATCAGAAACAAAAGACGAAATACGAAAAACTCCTTCCAATTTTGATCGATCTATAGAACCGGCTCAAGGAGATGTTGCTACATTGAAAATTCCGAATTCTTGGGAGAAAGTTTCTGCTAATGGTTTGAAAGTTTATGGTATTGAACAAGATGAATTACCATTAGTTAATTTCAGTTTAGTTATTGATGGCGGACATTTATTAGACTCTTTTGATAAAATTGGAGTTGCTAATTTAATGACAGATATCATGATGGAAGGAACTGCTAACAAAACTCCAGAAGAATTAGAAGAAGAGATTGAACTTTTAGGAGCATCCATTCGGATGTATACAAGTAATGAAGCGATTACAATTTCTGGAAATACATTGGCTAGAAATTTTAATAAAACCATGGATATTGTTGAAGAAATTCTGATACAACCAAGATGGGATGAGGAAGAATTGCAGCGAATTAAAACCAGTACAATCAATACTATTAAGCGCAATGAGGCGAATCCAAGTATAGTTGCAGATAATGTTTATAATAAATTGTTGTACGGTGAGAACCATATACTAGCGTATCCTGCCATTGGAACTGCAAAATCAGTTACTTCCATCACAATGCAAGATTTAAAAGATTTTTACACAAAAAATTTCTCTCCATCTGTAAGTAAATTTCATGTAGTTGGAAATGTAAATCAAGAAACATCATTGGCGGTTTTAGACGATTTAATATCAAAATGGGAAAGTAAAGTGGTAGTTATTCCTACCTACGAAGTAAATGGAACTAGAGAAAAATCTTCGTTATATTTTGTTGATATTCCAAATGCAAAACAATCGGTGATAAATATAGGTTACATTTCTATTCCAAGAACAGATCCAGACTTTTTTAAAGCAACGGTAATGAACTACAAGCTCGGAGGCTCTTTTTCAGGGAATTTAAACCTTATTTTAAGAGAAGAGAAAGGTTATACTTATGGGGCGAATTCAAGGTTTGCAGGAACAACTATTTCTGGAACATTTACTGCTTCATCTAGTGTTAGAACAAACACAACCGGAGAATCGGTAAAAATATTTAAAGATGAAATTCATAACTATAAAAATGGCATTTCTCAAGAGGAATTGACTTTTACAAAAAATGCATTAATTAAATCTAACGCCAGAAGGTTTGAAACACAGGGTTCACTTTTAGGCATGTTACAAAATAGAAGTTCATATAATTTACCAGCAGATTATATTGCTAATGAGGAAAAAGTTGTTGGAGGAATGACCCTAGAGGAACATAAAGAATTAGCTAATAAATATTTAGATGAAACCAAAATGGCTTATGTTGTTATTGGTGACGCAGCAACGCAATTCGAGCAATTTAAAAATGCAGGTTTTGATGAGGTAATTCTTTTAGATAAGGATGCGAATGAAGTTGAATTAAGTGAAGTAAAAATGTAATTCAATTTATTTTTGTTTTTAAAAGTGTGATCTCCATCACACTTTTTTTTGTTCAAAATTTGATTGAAATTATTTCCAGGTATTTTGTAGAAAGGTGATAAAATTTTGATGCATGATATTCTTGATATCATTTTTTGAATAGCCTTTTTTTTCTAATAAAGTTGGTACTTTTTGTAAATCGGCAATAGTGTCTAAATCACCTGGGCTCTGCTCTTTTCCAAAAGCGCCATCTAAATCTGTACCAATACCCACATGATTAGCATTTCCTGCGAGCTGACAAACGTGATCAATATTATCAATCATTTGATGTAATGTCACACCCATATTTTGAGGTGTTGAAGTTCCTCTAACCCAATTAGGAACCATCATCCAGGCATCAAGTGCAATTCCTATTACTGCATTTCGCCCAATTAACTCCTTGATTTGTTCATCGGAAAATTGTCTGTTATGTGGTACAAATTTTCTGCAATTATTATGACTTGCCCAAATCGGACCATTATAAACGTTCATGGTTTCCCAAAAACTTTGATCGCAAAGATGTGTGGCATCAAGAATCAAATTTAATTCCTCCATTTTTTTTAATAATTCTTTGCCTTTAATCCCAATTCCTCCAACTGAATCCGTACCATATGCATAAGTTCCCGGACCATAATGAGCAGGTCCGATCGCACGAAGACCATCTTCGTAGGCTCTTTCTAAATGGCCCATAGTAATAATTGAGTCGGCTCCCTCTAAGCTTAAAATGTAGCCAATAGGTTTTTTCGACTTGGAATTTTGCCACAAATTCAAATGCTTGTTTAATTGTTCGCTATTTGTAATTTGGGTCATTTCTCCAATTTCTTCCATAGCCCTATACCATGCTAGCTGACCTTGTGTTTGTGCCCAAGCCTGTTGAGGTGAATTCCAACCGGGTAAATTACTATCTTTTTTTACATATCTCGCAATTTGAGTTGCGACACAAATACCAACATTGCCTTTTCTCATTGCCGGAAGAGATACTGTGTTTTTTTCTCTATCAGGCTTGTCAGTCATTCCAGTTTCTCTTTTCCTTAAGTCATTAACCGACCATGTTAAATCTCTGTTCCATTCCAGAGCATTCATAGCTAAATCAAGGTGAGCATCAAATATGAACATGATTATTTTTTTGAATTTGTTAGATACTTATTTTATTATCTCGGGCGGCAACGGCCCAAGATCCTGTAATTTTTCTATCGAGCACAGTTAGTACATTTTTATATTTTGCAACTGTTGGGCAAATATGATATGGTATCGCATAAAAAAGATCTCCAATTTTATATTTTTCAGCTTCTATACTCTCGATATTTAAATGTTCTTCACTTTGACTTATTTGATTGCCTTCTATTTTATCTAAAAGCTTTACTCTAGGTAAATTCATTTCAGAAGCTACAGATTTATGTCCGAGATCAAGACAAATAGAATTTAGTTTTGGTTTGCTGATGACTCTAGTAATTAATACAGCAGCAGGAAGAAAATCTAAATCTTTATAATTTTTTCCATAACCTTCATCCCATAACAAGGAGGTTCCCGGACTAGTTTCTACATTTTTGCGTTTACAATGAATTGGAAAAGTTGGAGTGCCTCCGGCAATAATTGTTTCTACTTTAAATCCTAATTGTTCTAAACGGTTTTTCATCTCAATAACAGGTTCAAAGTATTGATCACAAACCTTTTGGCGTTTATCAAAATTTGATTCATGAATATGTCCGTCGTAAACGTGTAACCCTTTGATATTAAGATTTTTATTATTTGAAATCGATTGATATAGGTTTATGGCACTATCATCAGGAATAACACCGGTTCTATTCATGCCGTTATTCAAATCTAACCAGACGGATACTTTAATGTTTTTTGATACCCCAATTTTACAAATTTCATCCACAGTTGCTTGATTATCAACAATAGTAGAAAAATCTGATTTTGGATATTTCTGAATTAATTCAAAAAAACGATTAATATTAATGCCGACAGGTTGAATGGCTAAAAGGATATCTTGCGCTCCACATAAAGCAAGTAATTCTGCTTCAGCAATTGTTGCACATTTATACTTATTGATTCCGTATTTTATTTGCAGATTTACTATTTCTGCAATTTTATGCGTTTTGATATGAGGTCGAAGATTATTAGTTCCACCTGCTATAGCAATCATTTTTTGAATATTTTTTTCAATTCTTTTAGGATAAACAAGTAGTGCAGGTGAGATAAAATTTTGAATATTATCGACTTCATACCAGCTATTTTCATTTAATTCATTCATAGTAAGTAAAAGAATTAATACAATTCAAACATAGCTTCAATTTCAACTGCCACATTATCTGGTAACATCATTCCAACAGCGCTTCTCACTCCAATTCCGTTTTCCGATCCAAATATTTCTGCCATAAGTTCACTAAAACCATTTATTACGAGAGGATGTTTTCCAAAATCGGGAGTTGAATTAACCATTCCCAAAACTTTTACTACTCTTTTTACTTTATCGATATCGCCAAAATGAGTTTGAATAGTTGAAAGCATGGTTAAACCAACTTGTCGAGCAGCTAGTTTTCCTTCTTCTAGATTCAAATTATCGCCAACCCTTCCAGTTATTAAAGAGCCGTCATTTTTCACGGATCCTTGACCAGAAACGTATAAAAATTTACCAACGATTAATATAGGTCTGTATACTCCTGCCGGTTTTGGTGCAGGAGGAAATTCTAAGCCTAGCTCTTTGATTTTGTCAGAAGGTGATTTTTCCATTTTATTTATTATTAATTACACAAAAATATTCAATATTAATACTCCAATTAATCCCGTTACACCAACAGTAGTCTCCATAACAGTCCAAGTTGATAGTGTTTCTTTTACAGATAAATTGAAATATTCTTTAAACAACCAAAATCCACTATCATTTACATGAGATAGCATTAAACTCCCTGATCCAATTGCGAGAACCATTAATTCAGGACTAACTCCAGTTCCGGATACAAGCGGAAATACAATTCCTGCTGCAGTAAGTCCTGCTACTGTGGCTGATCCCACGCATACTCTGATCACAGTTGCTATGAACCATGCCAAAATTAAAGGTGAAATGTTCGAATCTTTTAAAGATTCGGCAATATATTCGCTAACACCACTATCCATCAAAATTTGTTTTAACGCACCCGAACCCGCAATTATCAATAGCACCATGGTTATTCCGGAAATAGCACTAGAGATAGAATCCATTACTTCGGTCATCTTTTTACCACGATTTAAACCTAAGGTGAAAATCGCGACTAAAACAGCTATAAGCATGGCTATAACAGGATTACCTAAAAATAAAATTATTTTTTTAGCCGGAAAATTTTGCGGAAGCAGATAATCAAAAATTGTAGATAAACCGATTAGAATAACGGGTAACAAAGCTGTAAGCACACTAATTGCCATGCTTGGCATTTCCTCTTCTTTTAAGATTACTGGATTGAAAAATTCTTTTAATGGTGTAGCTTTTATATTCTTAATGGTTCTAGCAAATAATGGACCAGCTAAAATAACTGCAGGGATAGCTACTATGATTCCGTATAGTAATGTTTTACCAATACTCGCATTAAAAATTGTTGCAATCCCTGTTGGTGCTGGGTGTGGAGGTAGAAAGCCGTGCGTTACCGATAACGAGGCTAGCATTGGCAAACCAACATACAGTAATGGTAAGCCGGTTGAGGCGGCAACTGTGAAAATTAACGGCACCAAAATTACGAAGCCAACAGAATAGAACATTGGAATACCAACAATAAAGCCAGCAATTACAACAGCCCACTGAATGTTTTTTGCCCCAAAACTGGAAACTAGCTTGGATGTAATACGCTGTGCTGCTCCACTATCTGCAACGAGTTTACCGAGCATTGCGCCAAATCCTAAAATAAGAACTAGCATGCCTAGTATATTTCCTATTCCGATTTCAATTGATTTGACAACACTTTCCAGCCCCATACCTCCAGCGAGTCCGACAAAAAGAGAGACGATTATAAAAGAAATGAAAGCGTTTAATTTGAATTTTGCAATAAGAATAAATAAAATAACTATTCCAGACAGAACTATTAAAATAGGCATATTGTTAATGAATTTGATTTGGTTTGGACAAATGCTAATGTACTAATTAAAATATAATCTAAACCAACAGAAATGGAATCTCTAAAATAATAAGACTTTACATAAAGCTTTTAAGGTGCAAGCTTTTAATTAAGACTTGTTTTACGAGATAATTATTTAATCGAAATAGGTTAATGTATTCTTTGGAATTTACGTTTTTTAGCTTTAGAATTTAGCAATAAAGTAGGAGTGTTGTCGGTTATGAAATGTAAGCCTGTATTAAAAAGTTAAATATGTAGTATTAAATAATAGCTTAAATTAATTATTTAGATAAACTTTATAAAATACTGATTTAGAATGAAATAATATATGTATATAGATATTTCTTATAGTGTTAAAATTATAGTTTTTTGATGAAAATTGAACATCTCATTCAAGTTCAAAGCAAATGGAACTTAAGAATGAAAATATCAAATGATAGAAAAATAGTTTTTTTAAAATGTAAGACCTAATTTTAATAAATCATATTAAGATTTATAAAATATCCTCACTTTCTTTTTGTCCGTAAAACATTAGAAATGCTTTTATAAAGCCATCCAAATCTCCATCCATTACAGCATCAACATTTGCAGTTTCAAAACTAGTGCGAACATCTTTTACTAGTTTGTAAGGATGCATCACATAATTACGAATTTGTGATCCGAAATCTATTTTCATTTTTCCTGCTTCAATGCTATCTCTTTTTTCTCGTTGTTTTTGGAGTTCAATTTCATACAATTGTGATTTAAGCATTTGCATGGCTTTTTCTCGATTTTCCAATTGAGAGCGAGTTTCAGAGTTAACAACCATAATACCCGAAGGTTTATGCCTTAAAATAGCCTTTGTTTCTACTTTATTTACATTCTGTCCGCCGGCACCACCTGATCTGGCAAAATCCCAAGTAATATCTGCAGGATTAATTTCGATTTCAATAGTGTCATCTACTAAAGGGTATACGTAAACCGAAGCAAATGAAGTATGGCGCTTTGCATTGCTGTCAAAAGGAGAAATCCGCACCAAGCGATGCACTCCATTTTCACCTTTTAAATAACCAAATGCATATTCACCATCAATTTCTAATGTAACCGTTTTTATACCGGCAACATCACCTTCTTGATAATTCAATTCTTTAATCTTAAAGCCTTGTTTTTCACACCACATCATATACATTCTCATCAGCATAGATGCCCAGTCACAACTTTCAGTACCGCCTGCACCAGCGGTAATTTGTAATACAGCGCTCAAATTATCACCTTCATCAGAAAGCATATTTTTAAACTCTAAATCTTCCAATAATTGAAAAACCTTATTATACTGCCTTGTTATTTCTTCTTCGCTGGTTTCTCCTTCTTTGAAAAAGTCATATAAAACAACTAAATCTTCATTATCGGTTTGGAGTCGTTCAAAGTCTTCTACCCATTTTTTTTTGCCTTGTAGAGAACGCATCAAAATTTCTGCTTCTATTCGGTTGTTCCAAAAATCAGGTCCTGAAGCGGTTTCTTCTTCGTTTGCAATTTCAACGAGTTTTTGGTCTATATTCAAATACTTTTTAAGCATTGGAATACGATCGGCAATATCTTTTATGTTTTCTTGTGTGATCATAGAGGCTACAAAAATAAACTAAATATTAAGATTTGATATTTAATTTGTCGGAGTTATTTTTTAGTTTTAAAGAAAAATAGGTTATCATGATTCGAGTCGTTGTTATATTTTTTCTTTTTTGTTCGCAAAATTTAATCTCTCAGCAAATGCAAGATGCCACTTTACCACATCTTTCCTTAGTGGAAGCAAACCGATTATCGAAACTACCAATGCATTGCATCAACACGGAATATCCGAACAAATTGGGGCAAACCTTAGGAAGTGAATCGGATTTAAAGTCACCGAAAACTTTGCATCCTGCTTTTTATGGTTGTTTTGATTGGCATTCTTCTGTTCATGGGCATTGGTCTTTAGTATCTTTGTTGAAGCAGTTTCCTCAGCTTGAAAATTCAGATGCTTTAAGAGCAAAATTAGCTCAAAATATATCAAAAGAAAATATTCTTGCAGAGGTGTTTTATTTCGAAGGTGCACATAATAAAATTTATGAGAGAACCTATGGCTGGGCTTGGCTGTTAAAATTAGCCGAAGAATTACACAGTTGGAATGACCCATTGGCGAAAGAATTAGAAGAGAATTTACAACCTTTAACAAATTTAATTGTTCAAAATTACATCGATTTTTTACCAAAATTGAATTATCCTATTCGTGTAGGCGAACATCCAAATACGGCCTTCGGATTATCATTTGCTTGGGATTATGCCCATACTGTTGGTAATAAAAATTTAAAAGAAAGTATTGAAAACAGGGCTTTAAATTTTTATAAAAACGATGTATCTTGTCCGTTAAGTTGGGAGCCAGGTGGCTATGATTTTTTATCACCATGTTTGGAAGAGGCAGCTCTAATGCTTCGAATTCTTCCAGAAAATGAATATAAAATTTGGTTGATAAATTTTCTGCCACAGTTAAATAAAGACTTTAAGTTAGAGCCCGGAATCGTTTCTGATAGAGCTGATGGTAAACTTGTACATTTAGATGGGGTTAATTTTAGCAGAGCTTGGTGTTTGAACCAAATTGCAAATACCTATCCGGAGTATTCTTATTTAAGAAAGATTGCAATTGAACATATAAACTATTCGTTGCCTAGCATTGTTGACGATCATTATGAAGGTGGACATTGGTTAGGTTCTTTTGCGATTTATAGTTTAAATTCACTTAAAGAGAAATAGTATTTTTTAATCGATAAAAAGTGTAAACAAATAATTTAGTTAAGAATTAAAATAATTTAACTCAAATTATTTTTGGATTTATTACCTTAGATGATTAAAATTTTTATGTTTCAGGAGACTATTGAAAGTAATCACAAACTTATAATTAGTGTTTAACCATGGATATAAATTGTGATTTAGGTGAAGGTATAGGAAACGATGAAAGTATTGTGCCTTTTATAAATTCCTGCAATATAGCTTGCGGTGGTCATGCTGGAGATGCCTTGACAATGAAAACAACGGTTCTTTTAGCAAAAAAATTCGATTTGAAAGTTGGGGCACATCCCTCTTTTCCGGATCGTGAAAATTTTGGCAGAAAAATTATGCAGTTGTCCAATCAAGAATTATGGTCGGAGCTAATGCATCAAATTAACAGCCTTAAGCAAATTGCGGAAAATGAAAATGTAAAATTGCATCATATAAAACCGCATGGCGCCTTGTATAATTTGGCTGCTACTAATGATGACATTGCCGAGGTTATTGTAGATGTTATTAAAGCTTTTGATAATAATTTGATTTTATATGTGCCTTATAAATCTGTGATTGCAAAGATGGTAAAAACGATGGGGATACCTTATTTTTTTGAGGCTTTCGCCGATAGAAATTATGAGAACAACTTGACATTAGTGGCGAGAAATATACCAAACGCAGTCATTTCCGATGTGTCGATAGTTGTAAAAAGGGTTAAACAGATGTTCGAAGAACAAACGGTATTATCGATACATAATAAAATGAAAAAAATTAAAGTGGATACTGTTTGTGTGCATGGTGATAACCCCAATGTTATAGAAATTGTAAAAACTTTGTCTAATTTAAATAAAGAAACCAATTGGATACCTATAAATTAGTTTATAAACCTTTGGGCAGTATTGCATTGCTCATTGAATGGCCGCAAGAAATAAACACTAGTATTTTAAAAAATATTACCTTATTTCGTGAGGAAATTCATGCCAAATTACCTGAAAAGGTTTTGGAAACAGTTCCTGCATATTGTTCATTAACAGTTTTTTTTGATACCAAGAAAATTAAATATTCTTCGATGGTTAAAAGAGTTAAAGAGCTCTATAAAACATTGAAAGAAAAAAAGAAAATTCATTCTAATTTATGGAAAATCCCCGTGTGTTATGATACTGAATTTGGTATTGATTTAGAAAAATTGTGCAAGACAAATAAACTAAGCCAAGAGAAATTTATCGAATTACATTCGAAACCGATTTATGATGTGTATTTTATTGGGTTTTTACCTGGCTTTCTGTATTTAGGAGGTTTGCCGGACAACTTACAATATCCACGAAAATCAAAACCTCGTACTAAAATTGAGAAAGGTGCTGTTGGAATTGCTGGAGATCAAACCGGAATATATCCAAGAGAGAGTCCGGGAGGTTGGAATATTATTGGTAATTCACCAATCAATTTTTTTGATGTGGAAAAAGACCCTCCATGTTTTGCAAAATCTGGTGATAAAGTTCAATTTATTCCGATAGATCGAAAAGAATATGATAAGGTGATACAGCAAGTTGAGAAAGGGACTTATAAAATTGAAATCTATGGATAGTAATATATTGGTAATTGGGGCGGGAATGCATTCCACGATTCAAGATTTAGGTCGCAAAGGATATCGTTCTTTCGGTATTCCGATTTCGGGTGCGATGGATAAGTACAGTGCAATTTTAGCTAATAAATTGCTGAATAATGATGAAGGTTTACCAGTGATGGAAATATGTATAAACGGTCCTAAATTATTTTTTGAAGATGAAACCCTTTTCGTCATAACTGGTGCAAATATGAGCCCGCAGTTAAATGATGAACCAATACAGGTAAATTCTGTATATGCGGTTAAAACCGGAGATGTTTTAAGTTTTGGGGATTTGATTTATGGCTCGAGGGCTTATTTGGGTGTTCGTGGAGGTTTTAAAACGGAAACTGTTTATAATAGTTATTCGTATTACCCGGAAATAACTAATGCCGCGAAAATAACTAAAGGAGACAGATTGCAAATTGCTAATTATTCTGCTGAATCAAAAATTCCTTTATCTAAAATTAAAACAGATAAGACCCATTTTACTACCCAAAAAATTGAAGTAACTAAAGGTCCAGGATATCATTATTTGACCAAAAAGCAAAAAGATTATATTTTTTCAAAGAAATTTGAAATTGATACCTTGAACGATCGTATGGGATATCAATTAAAAAATACGATTTATAATGCAAAAAAGAGTGAAATAATTACCTCTTCGGTTATCCCGGGAACGGTACAATTAACACCATCAGGAAAATTAATTATTTTGATGCGAGATTGTCAAACAACCGGCGGTTATTATAGAATATTACAATTAACAGATATGGCAATCAATCAATTAGCTCAAAAAAAAGCAGGTGATTCGTTTAAATTCGTAATGGAGAGCAGCTATACTTTTTTAAACAGATTGGTTGGTAAATGGAGAGATTAGACCACCTAAACAAATAGAATATTTTTTATGGAAATAAATTTAATTAGTGATACAGTAACACGTCCAACACCTGAAATGTTGGACTTTATGATGCATGCAAAAGTTGGCGATGATGTATTTAAATCCGATCCGACAGTTATTCTTTTACAAGATAAATTGGCAGCTCAATTTGGTAAAGAGGCGGCATTGTATTTTCCTTCGGGAACTATGGCCAATCAGGCAGCCATTAAATTACACACCCAACCTGGGGAACAAATGATTTGCGATAAATGGGCACATGTGTACAATTATGAAGGTGGTGGTGCCGCATTTAATTCTGGTATTTCCTGTTTTTTATTGGACGGTAATCGAGGAATGTTTACTGCCGATCAGGCGAGTAGCGCCGTTAATGACCCTACGAATATTCATATTCCATTAACGAGGTTGGTAGCCGTTGAAAACACGACAAACAAGGGTGGTGGAGCTTGTTGGGATTTTAGAGAACTACAAAAAATAAGAAAGGTTTGCGATGACAACAATTTAGCATATCATCTTGACGGTGCGAGATTGTTCAATGCTTTGGTGGCAACAAATGAAAGCCCCAAACAATACGGAGAACTTTTTGATACCATTTCAATTTGCTTATCAAAAGGATTAGGCGCTCCAATTGGTTCGGTTTTATTGGGGTCAAAAAAAGATATAGAAAAGGCATTGCGTATTCGAAAATTATTTGGAGGAGCAATGCGTCAAGTGGGTTATTTGGCGGCTGCCGGAATTTTTGCATTGGATAACAATGTAAAGCGATTGCAAGTAGATCATGATCGAGCAAAAAAACTAGGAGAGGCTTTACAAAAATCTCCTTATATAATTAAAGTAGAACCAATAGAAACCAACATTGTTATTTTTAGCATTGCTGCAGATTTAAAGGATGCCGACTTTATGAATGTTTTAAAATCAAAAGATATCTTGATAAGCTCTATGGGAGCAGGTAAATTACGAATGGTAACCCATTTAGATTTTTCGGAAGAAATGCTTGATAAAGTGATAGCTGTAATTCAAGGGTTACAATTTTAAAATAGAAATAACACCATTAAAAGGATAAAATGAAATTTGTTTTTAGTAGTATTTTAGCATTCTGTTTAAGTGCAAATGCAGTTGCTCAATTAAATAGTGCCAATCAAGAAATTGACGCTCTTTTGTATGAAATAGCCGAAGCTCCTTCCGCAAAGCGTATAGAAAAAGATATTCAAACACTGGTAAATTTTGGTACTCGACACACGCTCTCCGATACCGTTTCGGATACTCGTGGAATTGGCGCTGCTAGAAGATGGATAAAAGGAGAATTTGATGCTATTTCTGCAGATTGCAATAATTGTTTAAAAGTGCAATTTCAACGAAATTTAGTACCTAAAGACGATAGAAGAATTCCAAAAGATACATGGGTGGTTAATGTGTTGGCAATTCAAAAAGGGACGGAATTCCCGAATCGTTATATTATTATGTCAGGCGATATTGATTCGCGCGTAACCGATGCAAATAACTTTACCGATGATGCACCGGGCGCAAACGATAATGCAACGGGAATGGCTGGAACAATAGAAGCGGCAAGGGTTTTAAGTAAATATAAATTTCCTGTATCCATCATTTATATCGGACTTTCAGGCGAGGAGCAAGGTTTGTATGGTGGCCAATACATGGCACGAGTGGCAAAAGAAAAAGGTTGGGATATTATTGGCGTGATAAATAATGATATGATTGGAAATATTCACGGTATTGATGGTGTAATCGACAATAGTACTTTTCGTGTTTTCTCAGAAGCAATTTCTATGAGTGCGAGCGATCGTGAAAAAAGCGCCATGCGTTTTTATGGAGGCGAAGTCGATGGGCCTTCAAGGCAATTGGCGCGGTATATTGATAAATTAACGGATAAATACATGACAAATTTAGATGCAATTATGATTTATCGATTGGATCGTTTTGGTAGAGGAGGTCATCACAAACCTTTTAATGATGCCGGTTTTACCGGAGTTAGAATTATGGAAACGCATGAAAATTACAACCGTCAGCATCAAGATATTCGAACAGAAAATGGAATTGCTTATGGAGACGTGATAGAAAGTATTGATTTTGATTATGCCGCAAAACTTACGGCAGTAAACGCTCTAACCTTGGCGTCTTTAGCGGCAGCTCCTCAAGCGCCTAAAAATGTAAAAATCGGTGGAGCTGTCCAACCTTCTACTCAGTTAGAGTGGGATGCTGTTTCTGATAAAAATTTAAAAGGCTATAAAATCTATTGGCGCGATACAACTTCGCCACAATGGCAGTACAGTAAATATGTTGGTAAAGTCACCAACTATACTTTAAAAAATATAGTTATTGATAATTATTTTTTTGGTGTTTGTAGTGTCTCAGAAAACGGAGCAGAAAGCTTGGTTCAATTTCCTGAAAAGTTAATTTCTCGGTAAAATTTTATTTTTTTTGTAATTAAAAAGGTGCTATTTCGACAGAGAAATAAAATCGGATTTTATGAAAAATAATAGTAAAATATTATTTGTTTTAGTACTAATAATTTCAAGTACTTTGCAGGCGCAAAAAAATCAAAAAAACACAAAAAATATGAGTGATAAAATAGCAGTTGCAACTTTTGGAAATGGCTGTTTTTGGTGTACCGAAGCCATTTTTCAACAATTAAAGGGTGTTCAAAAGGTGATGCCAGGATATACCGGTGGTAGCTTAAAAAATCCAACTTATAAAGAGGTTTGTTCTGGTTTGACTGGACATGCTGAAGCCATTCAGATTACTTTTGACCCAAGTGAAATTAGTTATCGGGAATTGTTAGATGTATTTTTTTACACACATGACCCAACAACCTTGAATCGCCAAGGCAATGATATTGGTACCCAATACAGATCGGCTATTTTTTATCATGATGCGAACCAAAAGGCAGAAGCCGAAAAGATAATTAAGCAGTTGACTAATGAAAAAGTTTTTGAGAATTCAATTGTAACAGAAGTTGTTCCTTTTTCTGTTTATTATGCTGCGGAAGATTATCATAAAGATTATTATAAAAACAATAAAAATCAACCTTATTGCAGAGCGGTAATTAATCCTAAAATAGATAAATTTTTGAAGAAATACGGTTCAAAGATTAAGTAAATAAAGAGTATTCAGAGTAAAAAGATTTGTTTGAAATGCATTTTCAACAAATCTTTTTTTATTTTGTGCTTTCAAATTAAGTCCATGAATAATCTAATAAAAACAACATCGAAAAGAAAATTATTGCTTTTAAGCCTTCTCTTTGATGGTATTGGAATGCTTTCTTATATATTTCCACCAATCGATTTTGTTTGGGCTCCACTCTCCAGTTTTTTAATGGTAAAATTGTATAAAGGAAATGTAGGAAAATTAGGTGCTGTCGTTTCTTTTGTAGAAGAGGCAGTTCCAGGTTTAAGTTTCATCCCTTCTTTTACAATTGTTTGGGTTTATGTACATTTTATACAAAAGAACTAGTATTTTGTTAATACTAATCTTCTTTTAAAAACTTTCCAAAACCTAATCGTTTCAACATCTTTTTTTCAAAATTCCAAAAAAAGTCAAATTGCCCAAAGAGCCATCCAAAAACTACAATTAAAAGCTGGTAAATTGGAAAAATCAAGAGAATTCGTAATGGACGATAAAGCCAAGGGTTTGTCGTTTCTTGTGCTAATCCAATCAAATTTAAAAGAGGTTTAGCAATAATTAGAGAAGTATAGCCAGTTATGGAAAAAACTAGAAGAATCAAAAACACTTGTTTATTTGAATTTAGATTCCATCGTTTTTTTAATTTTTCCATGCTAACTATTTCTGCAAAAATAATTAGATCTGCTACGCAAATTATAACGACACAGGTTTTAAAAGTATCGAAAAAAAAGCGTTCCCATGAAAATGGAAACGCCCAACACTATTTTATTTATTATTTATATTCTAATTGAACAATCCTTTTAGCATTCCGCCAATTCCTCCAGCTCCTTTTGAACCTCCAGTTAATAAGCCTGCAATATCATCAATAGAAAAATCATTATTATCAAATCCTTGTAATTTTGAAGCCATATCTTGCATAGCATTTCCATTATTACCTAAAAGACCTCCAAGCATATCACTTAAGCCATTTCCATCGGAAATATTTTTGCTCTTGGCTTGGTTGCCTAAATAACCCATAATAAACGGTGCGGCAACTTTCATTAAACTCATAGCAGAGTTCATGTCAATACCACTTGATTTACTAATAGCACTTGCAGCATTATTTTGCTGACCTCCAAATACGTGACCTAAGATATTTCCACCATCGGTTAAAACGTCTTCGTCAATACCGCTACCCCCTAAAATATTGGAAAGATTATCTAAAATTCCACCACTGTGTTTTGAATTGCCAAGTGCTCCTAAAAGACCGGAAGCTCCATCTGAAGTCGAAGAATTATTTTTCATTGCTGCTAAAATTAGAGGCATTGCTGCTCCCAATGCAGAAGCGGTTTGGGCTTTGCTCAAGCCTAATTGTTTGCTTGCCCCACCAATTAGGTCATTGCCTTGGCTACTTTTTAAAATGTCTAAAATACTACTCATGATGTAAATTTAAATTAATTGTTTAAGGTTTTAAAGATACAATTTTTAATTTATTACCTTTCGGAAAAAATCAAATCTAAATGAAAAAAATAGCGTTGCACTGGAAAATTTTGATAGGGATGGTCATTGGAGTAGCCTTTGGTTTTGCTATGTCAAGTTTTGAAGGTGGACAAGAAATAGTGGAAGATTGGGTAAAACCATTCGGTACTATTTTTATAAATTCTTTAAAATTAATTGCAGTTCCGTTAATTCTCGGATCCTTAATAAAAGGCGTATCTGATTTAAAAGATATTTCAAAACTCTCAAAAATGGGAGGGAAGACCATGCTTACTTATATTATAACAACTGTTGTGGCAGTGTCCATTGGGTTGGTTTTGGTTAATTTTATAAAACCGGGAAACTCTATTACAGAAAGTACTCGGCAGGATTTAGTTGCTAATTATACCGAAAGTACTCAAAAATATAAAGAAGAAGCTGCAAGTCAAAAAGATAGTGGTCCGTTAAAAGCTTTAGAAGATTTGGTGCCTGAAAATATAATTGGTGCATCTAGTGAAAATAAAAATATGTTGCAAGTGATTTTCTTCTCAATATTTTTCGGAATAGGTCTAATACTAATTCCTGAAGATAAATCGAAACCTGTTAAAGACTTTTTTGATGGTTTTAATGAGGTTATTTTAAAAATGATTGATTTGATTATGCTTGCGGCTCCTTATGGTGTTCTTGCTTTGTTGGCCGCACTTATTGTTGAATCACCAAATGCAGATTTGTTCAAGGCCCTTGGTTGGTATGCTATAACCGTTGTTTTGGGTTTAGCATTAATGATTGTATTTTACATAGTTATAGTCTATTTATTTACAGGGAAGAGTCCGAAATTTTTCTTGAATGGAATTGCACCTGCTCAGCTTTTAGCATTTTCGACTAGCTCAAGTGCCGCAACGTTGCCTGTTACCATGGAAAGAGTAAGTGAACATTTGGGTGTAGAAAAAGAAGTTTCAAGTTTTGTTTTACCTATTGGTGCCACCATTAATATGGATGGTACTAGTTTATATCAGGCAGTTGCAGCGGTTTTTATTGCGCAGGCTTTCGGTATGGATTTATCTTTTAGTGTGCAATTAGGTATTGTGGCAACAGCGACTTTAGCAAGTATTGGTTCTGCCGCCGTTCCAGGTGCCGGAATGGTGATGCTGGTAATTGTTTTGGCTCAAGCCGGAATACCTGAAGCAGGATTAGCTTTGATATTTGCTGTTGACAGACCTTTAGATATGTGTAGAACAATAGTAAATGTCACAGGAGATGCTACGGTTTCTATGATTGTTGCAAAAACTGAAGGTAAACTCGGTGAACCCCATGTACAAGATTGGGATGATAATTATAAGCATTAAACGAGAAATATTTTATAGAATATCCATAAAAAAACGGTTTTGAATTTTCAAAACCGTTTTTTTTTATTTAATGAATACGTATTTTACTACCATCTTATAATAATACTTCCCCAAGTAAAACCACTACCAAAAGCAGCTAAAACAACTAAATCATTGTCTTTTACTTTACCTTTTTCCCAAGCCTCAGTTAAAGCTATTATTATAGAAGCAGCTGTTGTATTACCATATTCCATAATATTATTATACACTTGATCGTCGCTTAATTTAAATTTATGCTGTATGAACTGAGAGATACGCAAATTCGCTTGATGCGGAATAAATAAATCAATATCTTCCGCAGTAAAGTTATTTGCTTTTAATCCTTCCATGATAACCTCACTAAATCGAACTACTGCGTTTTTAAAAACAAAAGTTCCATTCATATATGGAAAATAAGAAACATCCTCTTCTTTATTAGCTAAAATTTCTGGTACCCAATGCTTGATGCTAGGTGAAATTACTACCAATTCTTCGGCATGTTTACCTTGGCTGTGCAAATGAGATGATAATATACCTTTTTTTGGATCTTCGGTTCTCGAAAGCACACAAGCGCCGGCTCCATCTCCAAAAATAACAGAAACGCCTCTTCCTCTATCGCTTAAATCTAATCCATTAGAATGAAATTCAGCGCCAATTACTAAAATGTTTTTGTACATGCCTGTCTTAATAAATTGGTCAGCTGTTGATAAGGCATAAACAAAACCTGAGCATTGATTTCTAACATCTAGGGCACCAATAGTGTCCATTTCAAGCATATCTTGAATTTGAACTCCACATCCTGGAAAATAGTAATCCGGACTCAGCGTTGCAAAAACGATGAAATCGATATCATCTTTAGTTAATCCAGCCCTTTTGATGGCAATTCTGGCGGCTTTTGCGCCCATAACTGCTGTAGTATCTTCACTTCCTTTGGGTATCCAGTGACGTTGTTTTATTCCTGTTCGTTCTTGAATCCAGGCATCATTGGTGTCCATTATTTTGGACAAGTCATCATTAGTAACCACATTTTCAGGTACATAAAAGCCTAGTCCGGTTATTTTTGAATTGTACATAAATATTTTAAATTTTTTTATAAGTTAAAAAATAAATAATTGAACCACTATTTTTTGAAGTATTCTGATTTAATTTTTTTTTAAATATATGTAAAATATATAAACACGAAGTTACGAATAATTATTTATTATGCAGTGGATAGTATTTTAGGTTATTTCCGTCTCTTCATGAATTTTATAGGTACAAACTTGTCTAAAGTTTAGCAGTAATATGCCATCTTGTCATTTATATCTTTTTGGTATTTTTTTTGACTATAGCAAAACGAATAAATTATAAACCAAAATATACTATAATTATGGCTAAAGGAAAAATTAATGTTGCTGTTGAAAATATCTTCCCTTTGATTAAGAGATTTTTATACTCTGATCATGAAATATTTTTAAGAGAATTATTATCGAATGCTACTGATGCATCTTTAAAATTAAAACATTTAGCTTCAATAAACGAATTCAAAGGAAATGTTGATGATATAAAAATTGAAGTGAAAATTGATAAAAAAGGTAAAAAATTACACATTATTGACCAAGGTATTGGGATGACCAAAGAAGAGGTCAAAAAATATATTAATGATGTAGCTTTTTCTGGGGCAGAAGAGTTTTTAGAAAAATATAAGGACGAGAAAAATGATTCAGGAATAATTGGTCATTTTGGTCTTGGCTTTTATTCTGCATTCATGGTTGCGGGTCAGGTAGAAATTAAAACGAAATCTTATCTAGAAGGAGAAGAAGCTGCTTATTGGGTTTGCGACGGTTCACCGGAATACACATTGAAAAAATCGGATAAAGTAGATCGAGGTACTGAAATTATTTTACATATCGCAGATGATTCTTTAGAGTTTTTAGAAGAGAATCGAATCAGTGCATTGTTGTCGAAATACAATAAATTCATGCCTATTCCGATAAAATTCGGGACAAAGGAAGAAGAATTACCATTACCAGAAGGAGCAGGTAAAGATGCAAAACCAGAAAAGATTACAGTTGACAATATTATCAATAATCCAAATCCGGCTTGGACAAAGCAGCCTAGCGAATTAAGTAAAGAAGATTATAATAATTTTTATCGAGAGTTGTACCCGATGCAATTTGAAGAGCCTTTGTTTAATATCCATTTAAATGTAGATTATCCTTTTAATTTGACAGGGATTTTATATTTCCCGAAATTGGCTGCAAACATAGATATTCAAAAGGATAAGATCCAATTATATCAAAACCAGGTATATGTAACGGATAATGTGGAAGGAATTGTTCCTGATTTTTTACAAATGCTTCGTGGTGTAATTGATTCACCAGATATTCCGTTGAATGTTTCTAGAAGCTATTTACAAGCAGATGGCGCAGTAAAAAAGATAGCTTCTTATATCTCTAAAAAAGTTGCAGATAAATTAAGCTCTTTATTTAAAAATGATCGAGAAGAGTTTGAGAAAAAATGGAATGATATTAAAATTGTAATAGAATACGGAATGCTTTCTGAGCCTAAGTTCTTTGAAAAAGCAACGAAATTCGCTCTTTTTCCAACGGTAAAAGATGCTTATTTTACTTTTGATGAATTTAAAGAAAAAGTAACTCCGGCTCAAACAGATAAAGATGGAAACTTAGTATTGCTATATGCTACTAATGCAAATGAGCAACACAGTTTTATTGAAGAGGCTGAGGCGAAGGGATATGAAGTTTTATTATTGGATTCTCCGATTGTTTCTCATTTAATTCAAAAACTGGAAGGTGATAATGAAAAAATAAAGTTTGCTAGAGTTGATGCAGATTCTATGGATAAATTAATACCGAAAGAAGAAACTCAGGTATCTAAATTGAGTGAAGAAGACCAAGCGAAGTTGAAAACAATCATTGAAGAAATTGTTCCGAAAGAAAAATATACCGTTCAATTAGAATCATTAGATTCAAAATCAAATCCGTTTATCATCACACAACCAGAATTTATGCGTAGAATGAAAGAAATGCAACAAACTGGTGGCGGTGGTTTTATGGGAATGAGTAATTTTCCTGAAATGTATAATTTGGTCGTTAATACCAATAGTGAGTTAATGCAAAAAATCTTAAAAGCGAAAGCAAAACGAGCAGAGTATGTGAATCAAGCTTTAGATTTGGCTAAATTGTCACAAAAATTGTTAACGGGTAAAGATCTTACCGAATTTATTAAACGTAGTTATGAATTAATGAGTTAACAATAATTGGTGAATAAAATTATAAAACCTTGCAAATTATACTTTTGCAAGGTTTTTTTTATAATCTAACTTCCGAAAATCAAAAAGATAATAATAGTAGCAAATACTTTTGCTTTTGAAAATTTATATTTAAAAATCTAAACTAATTGATAAAACATCTAGTTTTTAAGCTAATTTATTCTACTGGAAAATCAAAATAAGTATTAGGGAAAGGTTCTTTTTCTAAGGTGAAATGCCACCATTCTTTTTCATAAGACTTAAATCCGTGCTTTTCCATACGTCGTTTTAAAAGCATTCTTAAGGACTTTTGATTGCTCGTAATAGTATTGTTATCGACATTAGAAATTTCATCAAATAAATCGTATTCACTTCCCATATTTAAAATATGCTTTGTTTTTAAGGAAACTATTGTGAGATCTACTGTGCTGCCACGACTGTGCCCTGATTTGACAGAAACATAACCTAGTGAGAAAAGATCTTTTTTATCAATATTTGGATAATATTGAACCTTCATTAAAGTGTCACTAGCATCTTTTGCCCATCGAACAAAATGATCTGTAGCGCGTTGTGGTCTATAAGCGTCATAAACGAGTAATCCAAAACCAATTCTTTCGAGTTCTTCTTGCACTTGTTTTAAAGCATATGCAGCTTCTTTGGTAAGAATTAATTTGGGTTGGTTGTAACCATCTATTGGTTTTCCAATAAAATTATTTGAACCGTAATATCTAAGGTCTGACCTCAGGTTTGGCATAATGTCTTTTAAATAAACAAAGTCTTTATGCAAGGGTAACGGTGAATATTCTGATTTTTCACTTCCGACTTTAAAACTTACCAGAGTGAATAAAAGAATAAATATTACTACAGCATTCCATTTCATAGTATTGTAATTGTTAAAAGATACTTTGCATTAAGAACGGAAAATAGTATTATTTAGTATTTAATATGTTAAAAAAATGTAAAGTGGACTTTAAATGCGATTGATTGCATAAAAACCAATTGAAAATAAGTACTTCATATCTTGAAAAAAGTATTCTACGTTAACTAGAATTTTTTATAGAATTCTAAGCTAGAAATGCTAGTTACGAGCACATTAAAACCAGATTGTTAAAATCAGTTGTAAATATCATTTAAAATTTGTGCAAGTCGTACTCCAGCTTTTTGAAGTTGCGAACGAACGGTGTCAAAATTATCATATGAATATTTGTAGCCTAGTTTTTCGCCAATTTCAGCTGAAGAATAAGCTTTTTTAGCGAGTTCTTGAGTTTCGTAGGTCCAATCTAAAACAGTGCCTTTTTGAATGGCTTTTATTTGCTGATTACTTAATTTTTTTTCATTTTTCGCCAATTCCGAATAGCTCATATTAAATGATTCAATCATATCACTATCCCAAACTCTATGTAAGTTGGTTCCTTTATTAAACCAGCGAACTTGAAAGTCATTTCCACCTTTATCTTCTTCTTTACCCACATGCATAGGTTGATGCAAATCACCAATTAAGTGCACTAAAAACTTCAAATAAAAAGCTTGGTCTTCCTTAGTTGAATTTTTATCCTTTAAAATAGTAATACAATATTCTATTCCAGTAATAATATCGCCGTCTTTACTTTTTTCAGAATCTTCATATTTGGTATCGAATGGAAAGTTGACGTAATGCCACGGACTCAATTTTTTATATTTTGGATCTGATTTTATATCGTCACCAAATGTAGATACTAGAGCAAGATTTTCGCCTTGCAGTAATTTTTCAATTTGTTTTTGTGCTCTTTTTGTCAAGTGCTCTTGTGCAATAGCACCAATGGTTCTATGACCTGTTGCGCCCCAAAAAGGCTCTACATTTGCAAAAAGCAAATTGGTAAAAATAAAACATGCTAGAAATAAATAAATTTGCTTGTGCATTTTAAAGAAATTTAGAAAAGCAAATTTAAACAAAAAAGAGGAGTCTATCCGAAAATAAACTCCCCAAAATTGAAATATATAAATAAATTAATGCTCATTCAATCTAAAATCAGGATAGGCATCCATTCCATGTTCGTGAACATCTAACCCTTCAATTTCTTCTATTTCAGAAACTCGTATTCCAACCGTTTTCTTTAAAACAAATAAAATGATAAAGCTAGAGATGATGCAAATTGCAGCATAAGAAACTACACCAATTAACTGGCTAATAAATTGAGAAACACTAGCCAAAGCGCCAAAAATTCCTACAGCTAAAGTTCCCCAAATACCACATGCTAAATGCACAGCAATAGCTCCAACTGGATCGTCTAATTTGATTCTATCAATAAAGGCTACTGCAAAAACGATAATCGCTCCAGCAATACTACCGATTAAAATAGCATCAGTCGGGCTCATTTGATCAGCACCGGCTGTAATACCAACTAATCCGCCAAGAATACCATTTAAAAACATCGTTAAATCGTAATTCTTATACATCACTGTCGATACAAAAAAAGCAACAACACCACCTGCCGCTGCGGCTAAACAAGTTGTTACTAAAGTTAATGAGGTAAGTGTTGGGTCGGCTGATAAAACCGAGCCGCCGTTAAAGCCGAACCAGCCTAACCATAAAATTAGAACACCGGCGGTCGCGATTGGGATATTGTGACCCGGAATTGCTTGCGCCTTTCCATTTTTAAACTTGCCAATTCGAGCACCAAGTAACCAAACAGCTACCAATGCAGCCCATCCGCCAACAGAGTGTACCAAAGTAGAACCTGCGAAGTCGTAAAAAGGAGTTTCTAATTGTTGTAAAAAGCCTCCACCCCATTTCCAAGATCCAGCAATTGGGTAAATCAATCCAACATAAAAAATCACAAAAATCATGAAAGGTCCGATTTTGATACGTTCGGCTACTGCACCTGAAACTATCGTGGCTGCAGTTGCTGCAAACATTCCTTGAAATAAGAAATCTGTCCAATAGGTGTATCCTTGGTTGTAAGCTAAATCCAAGCCACCTTCAGCTGTTAGTGGAGAATCTAATCCGAATCCGGCAAAACCTAAGAATCCGTTAAATTCACCTGGATACATTAAATTAAATCCAACAAGACAGTAAAGAAGAAGTCCGATTGTAATAATGAAGATATTTTTAAAAAGTATGTTTATGGTATTTTTTTGTCTTGTCAATCCTATTTCTAATAGCGAAAAGCCTAAGTGCATAAAGAAAACAAGTGCTGTACAGATCATCATCCATACATTATTTATAGTAAGTAATTCCATTTTTAAAATTTATTTTTGATTTATAGTTTTTTTTATCTCAAGGTTTCACCACCTTTTTCACCGGTTCGAATTCTATAACATTCGTTGATATCAGACACAAAAATTTTACCATCGCCAACATCTCCTGTTGAGGCTGCTTTTAAAAGTGTTTTGATGGTTATTTCTTCAAATTCATCGTTTACAACAATGGATAGAAATCTGCGCTGAATATCGCTGGTACTATAAGATACTCCTCTGTACACATGACCTTCTTTTTCATTTCCTAAACCTGTAACATCCCAATAGGAGAAAAAATTCACACCGACATCGTGTAATGCATCTCTCACTGTAGAATACTTTGATTTTCTGATAATTGCTTCAATTTTTTTCATGGTTAATTATTTAAGTATTAAAATTTATAGATAGCTGCAACTAAAAATGAGGTAAGTGAACCCGTAGGATCTAAATCACGATCTAAAAAGGTATCTTCACTTGTAGAATCTAATCGTAATTCTGGCTTGATGATTAAGTCACCAACGGTATAACTTCCTGTTAAGGTAAACTCAAGAGCAGTTCCGTCACCATTATCATCATAGCCACCTATGGCACCTACACCATAATCACCTTCACCAAAATACTCTGCACGAAGTCCGATAGAAAATGATTCAGTAGCTCGATACTGTGGGTAAAGGGCTACGCCATAAAAACTACCATAATCATCATCGTAATAAGTAGCGTTTGCTCCTAAGAAAAAGGATTCTGATAAATCAAACCCAGTTGTTAAGTCAACTTGAAATTGCGGACCGTATAAAAAGTTTAAATAAGTTCCGGAATAACCAATTTGTGCACCAAAGGTGTAATTGTTGGTTGGATTGAATTCTGTCAAGTCGTTATCATTCATTAAGGCGACCATTAAAGAGAAATCGTCGGTGACAGCATAATCGGCTTTAATACCGGTATGCGAAAATGGTCCGTAAGAAAACATGTAAGAAGTACTGTAGTTGAAATTTGCTACCGGTGAAATTACCTCGTACCCTAAAAATGTATTGAAATTACCTAAGGTTAAGGTTAATTTGTCGGATACATTCCAATAAACATATAACTGGTTTACAATATTAGCACTAGGTTCAGATGCGAATACAGCATCGCCACCTCTTGGTCCAAATACTAAATCGACTACAGCTCCTACTTTTTCACCTTCATATGTACCAACGATATTGGCCATTCCTATAGCAAATCCATTTTGATTTGCAAATGAAGTATTTGGTGCTTGAGAATATTCTCCACCATTAGGTGTTCCTATATTTTGTCTAAAATAAACATCAACGCTACCGTTTACCGAGAATTTTTTAGGGGTAACAACTTCTTCTTCCACTACTATAACCGTTTCTTCTTGAGAAAACATGTTGAAAACTGATAAGAATATTAAGAGTGTGATAAATTTTTTCATCGTTTGAATAATTATTAATTAAGTTAGTATTTCTTTTTAGCTAATTTTCATGATCAATCGATGTAAAAGTATATTAAAATGTATGCAACCCATAAAAAAATAGGGGTAAATTGTCAAAATTACATAAAAAAAGAAAACAACCCCAAAAAAATAAAGGGTCAATTATTTTTTTACTTCATTTTTTTGAAATTCTCAATTCGTTTTGGGTGAGTTTAACAAATAATTTGGATAAATGAAATTAATATAATATATTTGTGATATCATAATAGTATCATAAAAATCGTAAACTCATGAAGGAAGAAAAAATTATTAAAACATTTAACGGGTATTTGATGTTGACAGCAGCTATTTTATTTCTATTGCTTGGTTTATATGGAGTATTTAAAGAAAGTCCATTATCTATAGCCAGTTTTGTGGCAATGGTGTTCTTAGCAAAAGGTTTTTTTCTTGTTAATCCGAATTCATCAAAGGTGTTATTGTTATTTGGTAAATATATAGGTACTGTTAAAGAGAATGGTTTCTTTTGGGCTAATCCGTTCTACTTAAAAAAAACCATTTCATTGCGGGCAAGCAATTTTGATAGTGAAAGAGTGAAGGTGAATGATAAATTAGGAAATCCTATTATGATAAGTACCATATTAGTATGGCGCGTGAAAAACACATTCAAAGCGGCATTTGATGTTGACAATTACGAAAACTTTGTAAGGGTTCAGTCTGATGCAGCCGTTCGAAAACTGGCAAGTTTATATCCATATGATAATTTTGAAGATGAAGGTAAAGAAGAGGAGTTAACCTTGCGAGCAAGTGTAAATGAGGTAAGTGCAGCACTTGAAGAAGAATTGTCTGAAAGGCTTTCTATGGCAGGTATTGAAGTTTTAGAGGCGCGAATTGGCTACTTGGCATATGCTCAAGAAATCGCTAATGCCATGTTAAAACGCCAGCAAGCAACGGCAATTGTTGCAGCAAGACATAAAATTGTAGAAGGAGCGGTGAGTATGGTTGAAATGGCTTTGGATGAATTAAGTAAGAAAAAAATAGTTGACCTAGATGAAGAAAGAAAAGCGGCTATGGTTAGTAATTTAATGGTAATTTTGTGCTCTGATAAAGACGCAACTCCGATAGTGAATGCCGGAACATTAAATCATTAACTTTTTTAACAAAGCCATGAAAGAATATAAAATAATCAAACAAACTGGTACAGCAGTTAAATCACAACAAAATTTTGAAGATTTAATTAATAGCTATGCCAAAATGGATTGGGCAGTGATTAATATATTTACCCATAGGGGAATTTTAAAAGCTCTGATTGAAAGAGATAAGAAGGAAGAAAATTGAAAGTATTTACAGAAATACAGCATTTTAACCAATGGTGGCTAATTGTAATTGAAATAATTGCGATTAGTGTCGTTCTGGGTGATGTAATTGCTGATTATAATCAAATTGTCAACAAAGATTTAAGCGATTCTTTGTTAATGGTTTTTTTAAGTCTTGGTTGGATCGTGCTTGCTATAATTCTCATTCATTCCATTAAACTGTATACTAGGATGGATGAAACAGGAATCCATTATAAATTTTTCCTATTTCATCTAAAAGAAAGAAACATAGCCTGGACTGAACTTTCTACTTGCCATACTAGAAAATACAATCCAATTATGGAATATGGTGGTTGGGGAATAAAAGGATTTTCTAAAGAAATTATATTTGGAATTGGTAAAAATGGAAGGGCTTATAATATTAAGGGTGCCATCGGAATTCAACTTCAGTTAAAAGTCGGAAGAAAACTTTTAATCGGAACTCAAAAATCGGAACAGGTACAAAAAACGATCGAGACCTATCGATCTAAATTTGGGATAGGTTAAAAGGATTGGCTGAGTGGAAAAAGAATTTAAAAGATATTAATTTTTTAAAAATGACAAAGAAAAAGGCATTTGCATTACGAATAAATGAAGATCTACTCAAGGCTATAGAAAAATGGGCAAGCGATGAGTTTCGCTCTACCAATGGTCAGCTAGAGTGGATTTTGCATAAAGCCTTAAAAGATGCACATCGAAGTCCGAACAAGGAAGAAACTAAAAATGAAAAAGAAAACCCCTAAAATTTTAGGGGTTTTCTTTTAGATACTATTTATTTTTTCTTAGGATGAACGAGCTTTAGTTCTTTTATCAAACGCTCATTACCGGCATATTTATCGATAATAAACAAAATATATCGTGCATCTACCATTATATTTCGACAAATATCAGGGTCGTAATTATAATCGCTCATGGTTCCTTCCCAAACACGGTCAAAATTTAGACCTATTAAATTTCCATGGGCATCAATTACCGGGCTACCCGAATTTCCCCCAGTGGTATGGTTTGTTCCCAAGAAATTAATTGGCATTTTTCCATTTTCACCATAAACGCCATAATCTTTGTTTTTATACAAATCGCGTAATTTTTGGGGAACATCAAACTCGTAATCTCCCGGGACATATTTTTCTAGGACTCCTTCTAAATAAGAAATAGGTTCATAATAAACGGCATCTCTTGGGTGATACCCTTTAACTTTTCCGTAGGTTACACGTAATGTGCTGTTTGCATCCGGAAAAAAGCGCTCATTTGGAAAAGTTTTCATTAAAGCTTTCATGTATTTTTTTTGAACAGCTTGAATTTCCAAATTGATTTCATTAAATTTTGGACTCATAGAATTGTAATATTCATTCGATAGGTCTTTCCCTAAAAGGAAACCTTTATCCTCATTTAATTTTTTGATTACCTCTTCTGAAGAACCTTGCAACAAACTTTCGATGCCTTGATAAGAAGTTAGTTTAGAGGTATTGTAAATTTCATCGGTCATTTTGGAAACATCGACGTTTTTTAAAGAGCCCGATAAATATTCCGATGGAATTTTCTCTTGATACATGGAAACCAATTTTTCAAATACAGGCCTATCAACTGTGACGCTATAATTTTTAAACAAGGAATTCATCCGATCTAAAAGTTTTACCTTTTCAATTTCAAATGCTGTAGGATCTTTTTTTATCTTTTCTTCGAACTGGGTCAATAAAATTGAAGAGCGCAGTAATTCTACATTTCGATATACAACTTCTGTCCAATAAGCTCTTGCAAGTGCCACGTCATTAATTTGGGCATACAATTTGTCAAAATCGGATAGAATTGTATTGTATTCGGAATTGTTTTTTACTTTTTGAGCAAACTGTTTTTCCTGCTCTTGTTTTTTAGCAATGGCATTGGATTTTTCAATTCCCTGATTTTCACCAATCCATTTTTTCCAATAATTGGCTGTACTGGCATATTTTGAGGCATATTGAATTTTTATGGAGTTATCTGCTCGCATAAACTCATCTGTGATTTTCAAAGCTTCCTCGCGCACTTTAATTTTTGCAGGATTTATTTTATGTACAATTTGATCTATGGCGACTGATGGTAAATATTCATCCGTACTTCCGGGAAAACCGAAAACAAGAGTAAAATCATCTTCCGCAATTCCGTCTAAAGAAACCGGCAAAAAATGCTTTGGTGTATATGGTATGTTATCGGCACTATATTCTGCCGGACGATTATTCTTATCTGAATATATTCGGAACAATGAAAAATCACCGGTATGTCGAGGCCACATCCAATTATCGGTATCAGAACCAAATTTACCAATTGAAGTAGGAGGAGCGCCAACCATTCGAATATCTTTAAAATTTTCTACAACAAAAAGTAAATATTGATTACCATTATAAAACGGTTTTACTTTGGTTTCTTCCCAACTTTCTTTTTTAGCATTTTTTTGAATTTCATTCAGGTTTATGTCTATGGCGGATTGCTTTTCTTTTGCAGTCATTTTATCGGTAACACCTTTAAATGCTGCGTTGGTAACATCATCAATTCTTTTTATAATGGTAATGTACATGCCTGGGTTTGGTAATTCTTCACCGTTGGAATCAGACCAGAATCCATCTTTTAAATAATCATTTTCTACAGTAGAATGCGATTGAATTGCGCCATAACCGCAATGGTGATTTGTTAAAAGTAAACCTTGATCAGAGATGATTTCGGCAGTACAACCGCCATTGAAATGCACAACGGCATCTTTTAAACTGGAATGATTTACATCGTAAATATCTTTTGCGGATAAAGAGCTTCCTAAATTTTTCATTTCGGTCTCATTCATTCCTTCTAATAAAGATGGAATCCACATGCCACCTTGTTGCGCAGATACTTGAAAAACAACAAGTAGTACTAGTATTTTTAAAAATTTCATTGAATATGATTTTTTGTTATTAAAACAACGGATTTTGGTCTTCTAGCCAATCCATTCCTTCTTCTACAAATTTAGGAGATTTAAATCTGTATCCAACAAAAATTTGAAAAATACCGCGAAATGTATTGAACTCAATTACTGAATTATCATCTCTTGAAGTTCCAATTCCGCGAAGCGCAAAACCGCCAAAAAAGCTTTTGGAGTTATAACCAATTCCGAGGTGTGCATTGATATTAAAAACCACATCATTATTTTTAGTAGTTATATTCCCATTTTCTGATTTGGTGATTAATTCATTAAAACCAAAGCCTAAACCTGGTCCGGCACCTAAAGTAGAATACCATTTTTCATTTAAAACATAGGTGTAATAATATCCGGCATTGAAAACCAGACTAAAACTCTTAAGGTCTTTAATACTTGACTTATCGTAAATTTTAAAACTATTCCATGTCAAACTAGGTACAAAACTACCCGCACTTTTTCGCTGAATTTCTTGTTGATTGAGCAATGCTTTTAAAGAAAAATCGGGATTAAATTTAAATCGGGTAATTCCTGTAAAGGTTTGTGTCTTCAAATGCGGTAAAATAATGATGTCGTCATCGCTAAAAGGCTCTATGCTAGAATTGCTAACGATATCGGTAACATAATAACCACTTACTTCGGAGTATTCAAAGGTTTGCATCCAATTGCGAATATAAATATCACTCTGCAGTTTAAATGTCTTCGTTTTACCTTTTATATCGATATCTTTATTAGATAAATATCTAGGGGTGTATCCAATTTTAAAGGTTAGAAAGCGGTAATTTGCTGAGATTATATTTCTGTAATTAATATTGGGTTTAATACTGTAACCTGATAGTTTGTCACCGTATTCATAAGACTCAACGTCGTTATCGAGTTCAAACTTCAAATTTAATTTATTATTCATTCTTTCTATATATTCATTGTAATACGCTGTTCTTCGTTGCGAGAAGACCAAAGAAGTTGAACAAATTAGAAGAATGACAATAAATCTTTGCATATATAGAATTTGCATCAAAAATAGCTAAAGATTTTTTAATTATTAACCCTATTTAGATATGTTCCGATTATTTTTAAAATCAAATTAGAATTATGATTATAGTTTATATATTTGAAAAAATTAATTTTTGAGAATGAAGAAATTATTACTTCTTGCGCTTTTTGCTCTTATTTTAAATCAAAAAAATGGGTTTTCACAAACCAAATCACCAAACGAATTTTTAGGCTATGAGTTAGGAGAACATTTTACCAATCATTTTCAAGTAATTAATTATTTTAAGCATGTAGCCCAGCAAAATACCAATGTACAATTTGAGAAATATGGAGAAACCTATGAAAATCGTCCTTTATATTATGCTGTAATAACAAGTGATGAAAATTTTTCCAAATTAGAAAATATCCGCACCAATCATTTAAAACAAACTGGTTTAGTTACCGGAATACCTGAAGATGACGGAATAGCTATTGTTTGGTTAAGTTATAATGTTCATGGCAATGAGTCGGTTAGCACCGAAGCTTCCATGAAAACTTTATATAGTTTGGTAAATCCAACAAATAAAGAAACCAAAGAGTGGTTAAAGAATACCATAGTAATTATTGACCCTTGTTTGAATCCTGATGGTAGAGAGCGTTATGTAAATTGGTACAATCAAAAAAAGAATACACCTTATAATAGCAATCCCGATGCCATTGAACATCACGAGCCATGGCCAGGCGGAAGACCCAACCATTACTTATTCGATTTGAATCGGGATTGGGCTTGGGCGACACAAAAAGAAACACAGAGCAGATTGATTGCCTATAGCAAATGGATGCCACATATTCATGTTGATTTTCATGAACAAGGTGTAAATGATCCGTATTATTTTGCGCCAGCAGCCGAACCTTATCATGACATTGTTAGTGATTTTCAACGAGAGTTTCAAGTAACTATTGGCAAAAACAATGCGAAATACTTTGATAAAAATGGTTGGTTATACTTTACCAAAGAGCAATTTGATTTATTATATCCTAGTTATGGTGATACTTACCCAATGTTTAATGGTGCTATCGGAATGACTTATGAACAAGGTGGCAGCGGTCGAGCCGGATTGGGAATTCTAACCGAAGAAAAGGAGTTACTAACGTTGAAAGATCGAATTGCACATCATTACGCTACAGGAATGTCTACCATCGAAATCTCTTCGAAAAATGCCACTAAATTAACAAGTGAATTCCAAAAATATTATAAAAACAGTGCTGAAAAACCGTTGGGTGAATACAAGGCTTATGTGATAAAGGCGAGTACTGGTGAAGATAAAATAAATAGCCTAACCACTTTATTAGACAAGCATCAAATAGTTTATGGTTCGGTAAAATCTTCATTGAAATCAAAAGGATTTAGCTACACCTCGAACAAAACAGAAAAAGTTAACATTGAGACTAATGATTTAGTAATAAGTACTTTTCAGGCAAAATCTAACTTGATAAAAGCCTTATTTGAGCCTCAAACAACATTGAAAGACTCTTTGACTTACGATATTACCGCTTGGTCATTGCCTTATGCACGAGGATTGGAAACTTATGCAATAACGACTAAAATTGCAACCCAACCTTATCAGGTTTTGGCAAGCGAAGGGTCACTAAATTCAGTTGAGAACGCTTACGCTTATATCTCTAAATGGAACAGTATTAAAGATGTTTCTTTTTTGGCTTATTTGCTAGAAAAGAACGTAAAAGTTCGATTCTCTAAAGAAAAATTTGCCATTGATGGTAAAACTTTTGGTGCGGGAAGTTTGATAATTACAAAATCAGGCAATCAAAAATTAAACAATTTTCACGATATCATTAGTGAAGGTTCTAAAAAATTCCAACGCGATATTACAGCCGTGCAAACGGGTATGGTAACTTCGGGTTATGATTTCGGATCAAGCAATATTGCCTTTTTAAAAGCTCCAAAAATAGCTGTTCTTACCGGTAAAGGAACTTCGTCATTAGGTTTCGGAGCAATATGGCATTTTTTCGAACAGCAAATTCATTATCCGGTTACCGTAATTGGAACCGAATATTTTAAAGATATTGATTTACATGATTACACTGTTTTAATTTTTCCTTCAGGATATTATCAACAGCTTTTAGATAAAAATCAATTAGAAAGGTTGAATGATTGGGTAAAAAATGGTGGTAAAATTATCGCAATTAATAATGCTGTTACAGCTTTCGCAGATAGTGAAAGTTTCGAGATTTCAAATTACGAAGATGACGCTGTTAAAGAAGCTTTAAAAAAAGAAAAAGATTCTATTAAAAAGCAAACCAGTTTGGAGAAATATGGCGATCAAGAAAGAAACGATATTTCGAACTTAATATCAGGAAGCATTTTTAAAACCACCTTGGATACTACGAACCCACTAGGTTTTGGTTTTAAAGGTGATTATTACACTTTAAAAGTTAGTAATGATCGCTATGCCTATTTAGAGAGCGGTAATAATGTTGGTGTTATAAAAGATAAAACGCATTTAATAAGTGGTTTTACAGGTAAAAATGCTATAAAAACCATTGATCAGGCCTTAGTTTTCGGAGTTGAAAATATAGGGAAAGGAAGTGTTGTTTATTTAGTAGACGATCCACTTTTTAGAAGTTTCTGGGAAAATGGAAAATTACTTTTTAGTAATGCCGTTTTTATGGTTGGAAATTAATCTTCCCGAAAGTAAATCAATCAAACAAATTAATTTTGGTATTTTAGCCCGCAAAGAAAAATATACGCATGGAACATGAACCGTTAATTACAAATGACACTATAGTTTTTGGATTGCTAATGCTTGCATTAGGATTCGTTTTTTACACATCTTCTAAAGAAACCGGTTTTTGGGCAAAATTTTACAAAATCGTTCCTGCTTTATTAATGGCATATTTAATTCCGGCTATTTTTAATTCTGCTGGATTGATTTCCGATTCTCATTCTAATTTATATTATGTGGCAAGTAGGTATTTATTACCAGCATCTTTGGTTTTAATGACGTTGAGTATTGATTTAAAAGCAATTTTTAATTTAGGTCCAAAAGCGTTAATCATGTTTTTTACAGGAACAATTGGGATTGTTATTGGTGGTCCGATTGCCATTTTATTGATTTCTATTTTTTCTCCTGAAACCGTTGGTGGAGTTGGTTTTGATGCTACTTGGAGAGGTTTAGCAACATTAGCAGGAAGCTGGATTGGTGGAGGAGCCAACCAAGCAGCCATGCTTGAAATTTATGAGTACAATCCGAAATTATATGGCGGAATGGTACTTGTTGATATTGTTGTTGCAAACGTGCTTATGGCAGGTTTATTAATGGGAATAGGTAAAACCGATAAAATTGATAAATGGCTAAAAGCGGATACTTCTGCAATTGAAGACTTAAAATCAAAAGTTTCAAAATTTGCTGAAAGTGTAAGCAGAGTTCCAACGTTAACCGACTATATGATAATTGCGGCTATTGCTTTTAGTGTTGTTGGTTTTTCGCATTTTGGGGCAGAGATGATTTCAAACTTTTTAACATCGAATTTTGAAATTATAAATGATAAAAGTTCGGCATTATCTTCTTTTTCTTCCGAATTTTTTTGGATGATTACGATTGCTACATTTATCGGAATTTTACTTTCTTTTACCAAAGCAAAAAATTATGAAGGTGCCGGTGCCAGTAAAATTGGTAGCGTTTTTATATATATATTGGTAGCAACAATTGGTATGAAAATGGATTTAGGTAAAATTTTCGAAAATCCTTTGTTGATTTTAGTAGGAGTTGTTTGGATGCTCGTTCACGTAATTCTATTATTGGTTGTAGCCAAATTGATCAAAGCGCCTTACTTTTTCTTGGCTGTGGGTAGTCAAGCTAACGTAGGAGGTGCGGCATCTGCTCCGGTTGTCGCTGCAGCATTTCATCCCTCTTTGGCAACAGTGGGGGTATTGTTAGCCGTTTTCGGTTATGTTGTTGGTACTTACGGTGCTATCCTGACCGCTGAATTAATGCGAATTGTTTCTGCCTAAACCGCTGAAATAGACAATTTTTTTCGATATTTGCAGCTTAAAAATTTGAATTTAATTACGGATGAAAAAAATACTTGTTTTCGCAGTTACGCTATTGGTTTTATTTTCTTGTAAGAAGAAAGATAATAACACCATGTATGTAAAAGGAACGATAGACGGACTTAAAAAAGGGACACTTTATTTACAAAAGCAAATCGATTCTGCCTTTGTTTCGGTTGATTCTGTAAGCATCAATGGAACAAGTGACTTTTTACTTTCAGATCAAGTTGAGAGTCCTGAAATTTATTTTTTAAGCTTAGGAAATGGCTATAAAAGCATACCGTTTTTTGGAGAAAAAGATTCTATTACCATCAATACCAAATTAGATAAGTTTGAGTTAAAAGCCGAAATAAAAGGTTCTGAAAATCAAGAATTATTGAATAAGTATAATGATATGATCAAACAATTCAATAATAAAAATTTAGATTTGATAAAAGAAGATTTTGAAGCGCGCAAATCAGGTTATCAAGATTCTATAATTCTGGTCGAAAATAAACGATTGCGATTGCTGAAAAATCAATCGCTTTACGCAGTTAACTTTGCCATTCAAAATGCAGATCATGAAGTTGCTCCTTATATCGCTTTAACGGAAATTAATACTGCAAATATTCAATTGTTAGATACGATCAATAAATCATTAACTCCAACTATTAAAGCTTCCAAATATGGTAAGCAATTGGATGAAGCGATTGTTAAACTAAAAGCAAATCAGTAATGAATTTTGGCTGTGATTCTGAATTTTTTGATTCAATTATAGGTTTAGAATAGTTTTTTTTAGTAAAACCTCCAATTAGCGATGCAAGTCTTAGTTAATTTTGGAAGCCTCGTTTCTGTTCAATATTTTTTTACGGTACTTTAGTTTTTGGATAATCTATTTTAAATAATGGAGATTTTTTCTGTTATAGAAATTTCACATTTTTTTTTCGTAAAAACCATCATATATTTTAGTTGAATTTTGAAAAACAATACGCTTAAATTACTACCGGCATATTTTTTAACATTTGTTAATGTGTTGGGATTTAGTGTTTTAATTCCGGTTCTACCATTCGTTGTACAACGCTATGGTGCTCCTGAATTTGTATATGGATTGTTGCTTTCCTTTTATGCTTTTTTTCAATTTATTGGATCACCTTTTTTGGGTAAACTTTCCGATTCGATGGGAAGAAAACCAATTTTAATAGTTTCTCAAATTGGAACTTTATTGAGTTGGTTTATATTCGCTTTGGCTTATTTTTTACCAGATACTAAAATTTTATATCTCGCATTGCCACTTTGGGTAATTGCTTTCGGTAGAATTATTGACGGTATTACTGGTGGAAATGTATCCGTTGCCAATGCATATATTTCCGATATTACAAGTCCGGCAGAAAAGGTCACCATATTTGGTTATATGGGTGGTATTGTGGGTGTCGCCATGATTATTGGTCCGGGAATTGGTGGTGTTACTTCGAGTGGTTCGATAGGATATTTGGGTACAGTTTTGGTCGCTATTTTTATTTCAGCAATTACCGTGCTTTCTATTTTCATGTATTTAAAAGAGTCTCTTCCCAAAGAAAAAAGAAGAAAAAGAGAGGCATTTAGCTTGAAGAGTACATTCATGATCTTAAGAAGAGTAAGAGCTTTGCAACCGAATAAATTAATAAAGCAAGTTTTGGTTTTAAAAGTTTTTGTTAGTGGTATCATGGCTTTCTATATTTCAACCATGGTGTTGTATATAATCGATAATTTTGGTTTTAATGAAAAGGAAGTAGGAGGGTTCATGCTCGTTGCTGGAATATTTTTAGCTTTTAACCAAGCATTTTTATACAAAAGAATTGTTTATAAATTAGGAGAATTGGGCACGTTGAAATTAGGTTTTGGTTTGATGACAGTCGGATTTATTGCAATCACATTAACCAAAAACCCATTTGTATTTACTGCTTTGTATTTTGTGCTGAATATGGGTATCTCTATTTCTATGCCGGTTTTTAATTCGATAATTTCTCAAAATGCTGATGAGAATAAAGTAGGGGAATTGATGGGAATTAGCGAAAGCATTTCTTCTATGTCAAATGCTATTTTTCCGGTAATAGCGGCTTTTATTTATAGTTTGGTTTATGCCAAATTATTTTGGTTATTATCATTTTTTGCCTTTGCCGGAATGTTAGTAACAATATTTACTATTCATAAAAATAAGGCATAAAGTTATATTTTTTGAATTCTATTTAACTGATTTCAACTTAATTCCCCAGGTATATTCAAATTTAGAAACACTTTCGTTTTGTTCATTAAAACCTTCTGCGGTCATTTGAATAACTTGAGCTTCTCCGGTTGTAATAGTTGTTTGAATTGCTGCTTTTATTTTTGCCGTATCAGAGCAAATAAAAGTAATTTTTCCTGTAGCCTTTTTTGTAAAGGTACCAGTTTGATGTGTTACTAACATCGATATTTTCTTACCGCTTTCATGAATTTGCTTCATGACTAAAATTCCGGTTGTCAATTCAGAAGCCATGCCTTGCACCGCCCAATATAAGGAACGAAAAGGATTTTGATTAATCCACTTAAATTTCACAGTTGCAGTGGCCTCCTTGTCGTTGATAGAAGCAACTCGAACTCCCGAAATATAAGCTGAAGGCAATTTAAAAAACAAAAACTGATTTAATTTTTTGGCGGTAAACTTTGACATGAATTATTATTTTAAGGCAAGATAATAATAAATTGGCAAGAGTTTCAACAGGTATGATTAAAAATTTGTAATAAACAGTTTTAAGTATTAAAACTTGTTTTTTAAACTGCGGTTTATTTATAATTTTATGTAAAACAAGGATTATAATCTTCCTTTAGTTTAACAAATCTGTGTATAGAAATTGAATGATTTCATGAAAATTATTTAAAAACTAGATTTTTTTTTACAATTCAAAAACACAAACAAAAAATTGCTAACTATCATTATAACAAATAGATAAGATGATTTATAAGTTAAATTTAACAAAAATTAAAGCAACAGATATGTTAAATAAATGTTAAAGTACAGTACTTTGTATTGCATAGTATTATATTTTCTACATATATTTGCATAGTCAAGTATTATAAGAAAAATATTATGAGCTACAAAAATCAAAATCAAAGAGCCTTTTTATTGCATTTATCCGCTTTTTTCGGTTATGTTTTTCCTTTTGGAGGAATAATTGCTCCCCTAGTTTTTTGGGAAGTGAAAAAGAAGGAAAGTGAATTTTTAAATGCAAATGGAAAAGAAGCGGTAAACTTTAATTTAAGCTTTTTACTGTATTCTTTTATTTTTGGTATTTCAATTTTACCATTCGCCTTTCGATCTGTTTTTAACGAGATTCATCATTTTGATCTTTTCGGAATGTTGAGCATGGGATCTCTGATTGCAGTGTTAGCTTTAGTAAGATTTATTCTTATTATCGTCGCAGCGATTAAAGCGAATAATGGAGAGATTTATCATTACCCCTTAACGATTAAATTCATCAAATAAAGTAAACATTATGATAGCTATTTTAATTACCATCGTAATTTTTATCACAAATACAATTCAAAATTATTTGTTTTAAAAAGAATGCTAAATCAAAGAATAATTTAGTCTAAAAAAATAATATATGAAGATAGAAAACACAAAAGCACAAATGCGAAAAGGAGTTTTAGAATTTTGCATTTTATCCATACTTCAGCATGGTGATGCATATACTTCTGAAATTTTATCGAAGCTTAAAGATGCTAAAATGCTTGTAGTAGAAGGTACGGTGTACCCTTTACTAACCAGATTAAAAAATGCCGGTCTTTTGAATTACCGATGGGAGGAATCAACCTCCGGACCGCCAAGAAAATATTACGGTTTGACAGAAACTGGTAAACTATTTTTAACCGAATTAAATACAACATGGAGCGATTTGGTAACTGCAGTAAATTTAATAACAAATAATAAAACCAACTAAATCAACAAAAAATGAATAAGACAATAAACATAAACCTGGGTGGAATATTTTTTCATATTGATGAGTCAGCTTATCAAAAATTGAAAGATTATTTAAGCGCTATTCGTCGTTCATTGAGTGATGATCCAAATGGAAGAGACGAAATAATTAACGATATCGAAACCAGAATTGGAGAACTCTTATCTGAAAAAGTTAAAGATGTTCGTCAAGTAATCAATGAAGCCGATATTGATGAAGTGGTTGAAATCATGGGAAAACCGGAAGATTATATGGTAGATGATGAAATTTTCAGCGATGAAGGTTATTCCAACAAACAGTATAAACGATCTAAAAAATTATATCGCGATGGTGATGATAAATTCTTAGGAGGAGTTTCTTCAGGAATTGCACATTATTTGGAGCTAGATGTAATTTGGATTCGCTTGGCTTGGTTAGTTGCTGCATTTGGAATTGGTTTCGGTTTTATTTTATACCCAATTCTTTGGATTCTATTGCCACAAGCTAATACCACTGCTGAAAAGTTAGAAATGGAAGGGGAGCAAGTAAATATCTCTAACATAGAAAAAAAAATTAAAGAAGAGATTGCTTCGGCATCCGATCGCGTAAAAAATGGTTTTGACGAAGTAAGTCAAAAAGTTAAAAATGCCGATTATAAAAAATACCAATCCAAAGCAAAATCAGGTTCTCAAGATATGGTAGAAACTTTGGGTAGAATTTTCAATGCCATTTTTATGGTTATTGGTAAATTAGTAGGAGTTTTACTTATTGTATTTTCTATCGTTCTTATTTTAGGCTTGTTGATAAGCTTATTTACAGTGGGTTCTCTGGATTTCTTTAATGAAGGTTGGTTCAATCAATTTCCGGTTATGCATAATAATTCTGGTTTACCTATTTGGATAGCCTCACTTTTAATATTTGTTTTAGCTGCAATTCCAGTATTCTTTTTGTTTATGCTCGGACTTAGAGTTTTGTCGAATAATGTGAAATCTTTAGGT
Organism: uncultured Flavobacteriaceae bacterium; assembly: GCA_965363545.1. GTDB lineage: Bacteria > Bacteroidota > Bacteroidia > Flavobacteriales > Flavobacteriaceae > Lutimonas. The sequence continues at coordinate 112,998 of CBDTUD010000001.1, forward strand.
AAAACGGCAAACTTATCCTTATTGGGAATTTGGATCGTGGCCTTACTACTCACATTTTATTTTGGAACTCGTCAATTTATGCAGTCTGCTTTTCATAATGTAGCTACAGAAAATCATGAAATTATGCAGGTTACTAATGATACTCTAAATATTAAGTTGATTGATAATGAAAAATTATCTGCAAACGGTATGTTAAAATATCGATGGGAATCAAGTGTTATTTTGGATGAAAAAAATCAGAAAAAGGTTTATTCAAATCATGTTCGAGTAAATATTTTACCATCTGATAATGATAATATATATGTAAAAGTGGAAAAGAGCTCTAAAGGAAAAAGTAAATCGGATGCCAGAGATAATGCGACAAAAATTTTATACGATTATAAATTGTCAGGTAATGATTTATTGTTGAATGGTTATTTTTTGACAGATATAGAGAATAAATTTAAAGAACAAACAATTTTGGTTCATTTGTATTTGCCTGATAATCAAACTGTTTATTTAGATAAATCGACTCGATCTTTTTTAAGCGATATCGATAATGTTCAAAATATTTACGACAGAGATATGGCAAAGCACTATTTCAAAATGACAGATGATGGTTTTACTTGTTTGGATTGCCAAGATATGAATGAAGAAAATGAAGAAGAAAATCCGGAATCGGTAAATATGAAAATCAATGGTAAAGGAGTTCATATTGAAATAGTTGACGAAGCAAGACAAAAAGCAGAGGTGAAGCTCAATAAAAATGGTTTGACTATACAAAGAACGAAAGATTCTATATAGAAATTGATTTGAGATTGTAATAAAATTTATGCATTAAAAATTAAGAACTAAAAAATAAAGATCCATGAAAAATCTAACAAAAACCTTGTTACTATTATTTGTTACTGTTGCTTTAACCTCTTGTTTTTTTGACGGTGTTAAAGGAAATGGCAATGTTGTTTCAGAAACTAGAAAATTATCTAACGATTTTACGCAAATTAATGCAGGAAACGGCTTACAAGTTTTTCTTACAAATAGCGCTAAAATTTCATTAGAAGTAGAGGCTGATGAAAACTTGCACGAGCTCATTGAAACTTATGTCGATAACGGTACTTTATATATTAAAACTACGAAAAATATTGGCTATGCAAAAGCTAAAAAAGTATACGTATTTGCTGATAAATTAAATGAAATTGATGTTCACAGTGGTGCTGAAATAATTTCGGATAACACTTTTAAAGCAAGTAATTTTAAAATAAATGCGAGTAGTGGTGGCGGAATAAATATGCGCTTATCAGTACAAGATTTGATTTGTGATACTTCAAGTGGAGCAAGTTTGACTTTAAAAGGAACAACCAAATCAATTAAGGTGAATTCTACAAGTGGCAGTAACTTAAATGCTTATAATTTAGAGTCTTTAAGCTGTGATGTAGATGTTTCTAGTGGAGCAAATGTACGATTGAATGTTAGTGATATTTTCAATGGAAGCGCATCAAGCGGTGGAGGAATTACATATAAAGGAAATCCGGAAGTAGCAAAAAGTAGCAAAAGTTCGGGTGGAAGTATTACAAATGAAAAATCGTAATTAATTAGGTAGTTTCATTTAAAATAATACTTCTTGCATGATTGATGTATTTTCTTCCGATTGGGATTCTTTTTTTACCAAGTAAAACAGAATTTCCTTCTACGGCATCAATCTTATCAAGAGCAACTACAAAAGACCGATGAATTCTCAAAAATTGATTTTTTGGCAATTCTTCGGTTATTCCTGTTAAAGATTTATGAACCAGATAATCACCAGTTTTAGAAAAAACTTTGATATAATCTTTCAAGCTTTCGATAAACAGAATATCGTGATACTTGACTTTTATCAAGACTTTTTCAACCTTTAAAAAGATAAAAGATTTATCCGTTTGATTCGTACCCTTTGCTAAAGAACTATCCTTATACATTTGTTGATTTACCTTATTCATCGATTTTAAAAAACGTTGAAACGGAATTGGTTTTACCAAATAATCTAAAACATCTAAATCAAAACATTCTACTGCAAATTCCCGATAGGCGGTTGTGATGATAAAGTTAAGTTTAGCATCCATACTTCGAATAAAATCTAAACCATTCATTTTAGGCATGTTAATGTCTAAAAAAACAACATCTATTTTGTTTTTTTCAATAGAAGTTATGGCTTCCATAGGATTTGTATATGAACCAATTAACTCCATTTCAGGAAAATCTGCTAAATGAGTTTCGATAATTTTTGCCGCTAAAGGCTCATCATCAATAATGATACATTTAATTTTCATGAATAGGAATTTTTAAAAAAACTTTAAATTTATTATTACTTTTAGCGGTGTCTAAGGTAAAATTATTTTTATAAAGTAACTGCAATCTTCGCTTGACATTTTCTATTCCGATACCGTGTTTTAGGCTGTTTTTATTTAGGTTCTGAAAAGAATTCTCAACGGTAAAGAAAAGAAAATTGTTCTTAATTTCAAAGTGGATATCTACATTAATATTCTCATTATTCTTTGCTCCATGTTTAAAGCAATTTTCTATAAATGGTAAAAAAAGAAGCGGTGGAATTTCTATAGAATCAATATCTCCGGTAATTTCTAAATTTGCTTTAATTTTATTTCCATATCGCAGTTTTTCCAGTTCAAGATAACTATAAATATAATTGATTTCTTTTAAAAGTGAGATTTTGCTCTCTTTTACTTCATACAAAACATACTGCATGATCTCTGATAGTTTTAAGACTACATCTGGAGCATTTGGGGAGTTTTCAATAACTAGTGCGTATAAATTATTTAAAGTATTAAAAAAGAAATGAGGTTGTATCTGGCTCTTTAAAAAGTCTAATTCGGTTCTTAACTGAATTTTTTGTAATTCGTCATTTTTTCTTTTTTCACGAATCCAGTCATGTGTTAATTTAATGGCAGAAACTAGGGAAATAACATAAAGTTCACCTAAGGTAACAGCTATTATATGGTTGAATGTGAAAGCATTTTGTACGCCATCGGCCTCAGGCCAAATATTTTTCGTGACTAAAACAAAGTTTAAACCTGTTCGAAGTAAATACAATAAAAGTAGAGAAGAAGCCAACCAAAAGAAAAAAGCACCAAATTTTCTCTTGAGTAAGTATTTTGGTATCAAATAATAAATTACAAAATACGTAACCGGAATATGTAAAGAAAATTCAACAAGGTTTGATTTAAGCGAATACCAGTAATCGTTAAAATAACTACCCCAACGAATAAAATTAAACAAGAAGTAACCCAACCAAAAAAACACATGGTATCGAACGGGAAATTTAAATTTTTCAATAATATGTAATGGCATGTTTTTCGGTTTATCACAACAAAGCTAAAGTTATTTTTAAAATAATGAAAAATGCTTTAAAGTATATGTAAACATTAGTTGCTATTTTTAGTAATAGGAGAGAGGTTTCGACCATTACTTTTTATTTTTACTGGTCAATAAATGAGTTCTATTCGTTAATTGATGTTATTTGTCGAATATTTTTTTCAATTTCAACTAATTCATTCAACTTTGTTGCTTTAATGAAATAATTTGATTTGAGATTAAAGTGTGTCAAAATAATTTATTAAAAAATAAAGAAAATATCTAATTTTATTGACATCAATACTTTATAATGTCATAACTACATAAATCATCATTTAATTAACATCTATGGAAGTCAATTTAAAACACACAGAAGCTGGTAAATTTGAAGAAACAAGATTTGAAAAAATACACAATGTTATTTTTGACAATTCTGATACCGCTTCAATAAAAGTTGCGCGAGAAATTGCCGATTTGATCAAAGAAAAACAAAAAGAAAAAAAACCTTGCGTTTTGGGTTTGGCAACAGGCTCTTCGCCAATAATGGTTTATGAAGAATTGGTGAGAATGCATGCAGAAGAAAATTTAAGTTTTCGCAATGTAATTACCTTTAATTTGGATGAATATTATCCGATGGATATTGAAAACACCCAAAGTTACCATTACTTCATGCATGATCATTTATTTAACCATATTGATATTTTGCCAGAAAATATTCATATCCCTAATGGAAAAATTCCTCAAGATGAAATTCATCAATATTGTATTGATTATGAACTACAAATTAAAGAGGCAGGAGGTTTAGATTTTCAACTTTTAGGTATTGGTAGATCTGGTCATATTGGTTTTAACGAGCCGGGTTCGCATTACAATTCTGGGACAAGAAATATTACGTTAGACCATATTACAAGAGTCGATGCAGCACCGTCATTTTTAGGTATTGATCATGTGCCTAGAGTTGCTATAACAATGGGAATTAGTACGATACGAAAAGCAAAAAGAATTGTTCTATTAGCTTGGGGTATCAATAAAGCGACTGTAATTAAAGAAACTATTGAAGGTGAAATAACTTCAGATGTACCAGCATCATATTTACAAAATCATGATAATGTAACGTTTGTTTTAGATGAAGGAGCTGCAGCCGAATTAACCCGAATTAAAACACCTTGGTTGGTTAAAAATTGTATCTGGACGGAAGACCTTATCAGTAAAGCGGTAGTTTGGCTAAGTGAGTTGTTAAATAAATCAGTTCTTAAAATTGAAGACAAAGATTATAACAATCATGGTATGTCAAGTTTATTGGTAGAACAAGGTTCTGCCTATGACTTGAATATAAAAATGTTCAACAAATTACAGCATACCATTACAGGTTGGCCAGGTGGAAAACCTAATGCCGATGACTCAAACAGACCAGAAAGAAATACACCTTCCGTGAAACGTGTGATAGTTTTTAGTCCGCATCCTGATGATGATGTTATTTCAATGGGAGGAACTGTTGATCGTTTGGTTGAACAAGGGCATGAAGTGCATATTGCATATCAAACTTCAGGTAACATTGCCGTTGCTGATGAAGAAGCGCTAAAATTTGCAGAAGTTTCTTTAGCCCTTAACGGAAAAGACACGAATTCTCAAAAAATTATTAACGACATCAAATCTAAAAAAGAATACGAAATTGATACGGTTGAGGTACGTAATTTAAAAGGTTTGATCAGAAGAAAAGAATCTGTTGCTGCAACTCGATATTTAGGTTTGGCAGATGAAAATGTACATTTCTTAGACTTGCCATTTTACGAAACAGGTAGAGTTAAGAAAAATAAATTGAGTGAAGAAGATATACGTATCATGAAAGACCTTATTACCACTATTGAGCCACATCAAATTTATTCTGCTGGCGATTTAGCTGATCCACACGGAACTCATAAAGTTTGTTTAGACTCTTTATTTATGGCGTTAGAGCAGTTAAAAGGAGAGAAATTCATACAAGATTGTTGGGTTTGGTTATACCGTGGTGCATGGCACGAGTGGGAAACTCATGAAATCGAAATGGCTGTGCCAATGAGTCCTGGTCAGGTTCTGAAAAAAAGACAAGCAATATTTTACCACCAATCACAAAAAGATGGCGCAATGTTCCAAGGTGATGACTCCAGAGAGTTTTGGATGCGGGTAGAAGATAGAAACAAAATAACCGCAAAAAAATACAATGATTTCGGTTTATCTGATTATGCTGCTTTAGAAGCTTTTAAAAGATATCATTTTTAACAATTAATTTGAGTTTTTTTTAACCCGTCATTTAGTGCATTTATTCAAAAGGCAATAATTCTAAATAGCGGGTTTTTTATTTTCCAGTTATCCCTTAATTCAGTGACATGCTTTAACGGTTTCTAACACAATTAAAACCACTAACATGAGAAGTTTAATTCTGATTATCCTAATAAATATATGGTTCACACCGCTTTTTGCACAAGATCAAACCAACCAAAAATATAACTTGATGCCATGGCCACAAGAATTGGTTGAAGGAAATGGAAATTTTGCCATTACCAAAGATTTCACCATAAATATTCAAGATAAATCGAATGAAAATGAAAGAGTATATGAAGCTTCTACTCGTTTTTTAAGAACGTTGACAAATAAAACTGGCGTTTTTATCAATCAGGGTTTTGTGTACAGAGAAACAAAAAATAACAACCCTTCGTTGCTTATTATCTTTGATGCAACAGAAGTGGTGAAACTTGGTATTGATGAATCTTATGTTTTAATCATCTCTCCAAAACAAATAAAAATTACGGCTAAAACAGATATAGGTGCGATGCATGGCCTAAATACATTATTGCAATTGATTTCGGTTGAAAAAGGAAATTTTGTTTTTCCTGAAGTTAGCATAAAAGATGCACCAAGATTTGAATGGAGAGGTTTGATGCTAGATGTTGCCCGCCATTTTATGCCTGTTGACGTGGTAAAACGAAATCTTGACGCAATGGCTTATGTAAAAATGAATGTTTTTCATTGGCATTTATATGATGATCAGGGTTTTAGAATAGAATCAAAAAAATTACCAAATCTTACTTTAAAAGCTTCTGATGGTTTGTTTTATACGCAAGAACAAATTAAAGATATTGTGCAATATGCAGATGCTCGTGGAATTCGGGTGATGCCTGAAATTGATGTTCCCGGACACGGAACAGCTTTTGCAACTGCTTATCCGGAAATAGCAAGTAAAGACACAGTTTATGAATTGGAGCGATATGCGGGTATTTTTAATCCGACTTTAGATCCGACTAACGAAAAAACATACGAAGTTTTAGAAACATTGTTCGCTGAAATCGCACCACTTTTTCCTGATGTATATTTTCATATTGGAGGTGATGAAAATGAAGGCCATCATTGGGATGAGAATCATGACATTCAAAAATTCATGCAAGAAAACAAGCTAAAAAACAACCATGAATTACAAACTTATTTTAATATTCGTTTGCAAAAGATTTTACAAAAACAAGGAAAAATCTTAATGGGTTGGGATGAAATTATGACCGATAATATGCCTAAAGATGCCATAATACATTCATGGAGAATTGTAAAAGATGGTCAAGATCCTAAACAAATTGAAGTGGCAAAAAACGGATATAAAACAGTGTTGTCTAGCGGATATTATATTGATTTATTATTTTCGGCAGAAGATCATTATTTAAACGATCCGGTTCCGACTGGTTATGATCTAACCAAAGAGCAAGAAGCATTAATAATTGGTGGAGAAACAACAATGTGGAGTGAATTAGTTACACCGTTAACCATTGATTCTAGAATTTGGCCGAGAACGGCTGCAATTGCAGAACGATTTTGGTCTGCAAAAGAGATCAGTGATGTTGCAAATATGTACAAACGTATGGGTATCATTAGCAATGATTTAGAACAAATCGGAATTTTACACCAAAGAAATAAAGAAGTAATTTTAAGAAATATTACCAATTATCAAGATACAAAGGCTTTACATGACTTAGCCAATGTGAGTGAACCTTTCAAATTTTATACAAGAAATAATGGAGGAAAACAATACAAAAGCTTTTCACCTTTCACCTTGTTTGCTGATGCTTGTAATGCAGATGCTACTGATGCGAGAAAATTTAATGTATTAACTACCTCGTATCTCAATTCGAATAATTCAGATTCAAAAAATGAAATGCTTGTTTATTTTTCTAAATGGAAAAATAGTTATGCTGAATTATTGAAATATTCACCAAAAGCACCAATTCTAAAAAATGTTCTGCCTTACGCAAAAAGAGTATCTGATATTTCTAGCATGTTTGAAAGCGGTTTGAAAAACGGAAAATTATCAAAAAAAGAATATGATAAGGTGATTACTTTGTTGGAGACAAAAGAAGATCCGCTGCAAAATTTAGATGTTGATTTTGCAGTTACCGAATCTTTAAAGCAATTGGCAGAGTATTTAGTAAAATAATAACATATAATTTTAATTAAAAAAACTAATTTACCCATTAACATGGTAGGATTTAAGAGTTAATTAATTTGATATAGATTAAATTGGCGCAATTAAATATTATTTTTAACTTTTGACTATTCGCAATCGTTTTCGTTTAAATCTGATATTTATCATTAAAATGAGCTTAATTATTTATATTTTTGTGTGATTTTTATAAAATATGAGAAAAGAGATTAAAAAAATAGCAGTAATGACTTCAGGTGGTGATGCCCCTGGAATGAATGCAGCGATTCGTTCTGTAGTTCGAGCCGCTTCGTATTATAAATTGGAATGTATGGGTATTTATAGAGGATACCAAGGAATGATAGAAGGTGACTTTGAAAAAATGGACGCAAGAAGTGTGCATCATATAATTCAAAAAGGAGGTACCGTTCTTAAATCTGCTCGTTCTAAAGAGTTTATGACACATGAAGGTCGAAAAAAAGCATATCACCATTTGATTGAAAATAATATTGATGGTTTGGTTATCATTGGTGGTGATGGTTCATTTACAGGAGGTATGGTATTCAATAACGAGTACGATTTTCCAATAATTGGTATTCCTGGTACTATTGATAACGATATTTTTGGTACAGATTTTACTATTGGTTATGATACGGCCTTAAATACGGCAATTGATGTAATGGATAAAATTAGAGATACGGCTAGTTCTCACAATAGATTATTCTTTGTAGAGGTTATGGGGCGTGACTCTGGTTTTTTAGCTTTAAATTCAGGTATTGGCGCCGGAGCGGAAGAAATTCTAATTCCAGAGGAAAATATGGGTTTAGAACGTTTATTAAATTCCTTACAGAAAAGTCGCCGATCAGGTAAATCTTCAAGTTTAGTAGTAATTGCAGAAGGGGATAAAACCGGAAAGAATGTTTTTGAAATTGCTGCATACATTGAGCAGAATTTACCACAATATGAAGTCCGAGTTTCCGTATTAGGGCATATGCAAAGAGGTGGTTCACCAAGTTGTTATGATAGGGTCTTGGCTAGTAGAATGGGAGTTAAAGCAGTTGAATTGCTTATTGATGGTGTTTCAAATGTTATGGTTGGAATTATCAATAACGAAATGGCAACAACAGAATTAGAAAAAGCAGTGAAAGAACATCACAGTATTAATAAAGAAATTTTAAGAATATCTGATATAATGTCAGTGTAATAAAAATAATTAATTAAAAATAAAAATAATGATCAAAGTAGGTATTAATGGATTCGGAAGAATAGGAAGATTAGCTTTTAGAGTTGCAGCACAAAGAAAAAATGTACAAGTAGTTGCTATCAACGATTTATTAGATGTTGATTATTTGGCATATATGCTGAAATATGACTCTGTACATGGTAAATTTGACGGAGAAGTATCCGTAAAAAACGGTAAATTAATCGTTAATGGTAACGAAATCAGAATTACTGCTGAACGTAATCCTGAAAATTTAAAATGGGATCAAGTTGGTGCAGAATACGTAATCGATTCAACAGGTATTTTTACAACCAAAGAAAAAGCAGGATTGCATATCAAAGGTGGTGCTAAAAAGGTAGTTATTTCGGCTCCTTCTGCAGATGCTCCGATGTTTGTAATGGGTGTAAACCATAAAGAATTAAAAGCAACAGATACTATTTTCTCGAATGCTTCTTGTACAACAAACTGTTTAGCTCCAATCGCTAAAGTATTGAACGATAAATTCGGAATTGCAGATGGTTTAATGACAACTATTCACGCAACAACTGCTACTCAAAAAACAGTTGATGGTCCTTCTTTGAAAGACTGGAGAGGTGGTAGAGCTGCATTGCACAACATTATTCCTTCTTCTACAGGTGCTGCAAAAGCAGTAGGAAAAGTTATTCCTTCGTTAAACGGAAAATTGACAGGTATGTCATTCAGAGTTCCTGTTATGGATGTTTCTGTAGTTGACTTAACAGTTAATTTAAAAAAAGGAACTTCCTATGAAGAGGTTTGTAAGGTAATGAAAGAAGCTTCTGAAGGAGAATTAAAAGGAATTTTAGGATATACAGAAGAGTCTGTTGTATCGCAAGATTTTGTTGGTGAAACTTGTACTTCAGTATTCGATGCTGGTGCTGGAATTGCGTTAACAGATACTTTTATTAAAGTTGTTTCATGGTACGATAACGAATATGGTTACTCTACTAAAATTATTGACTTATTAGAGCACTCAGCTTCTTTATAAGAACCTCACATAAATTTTTAAAAACCCATAACTTTTGTTTTGGGTTTTTTGTTTGGGGTATTTTCTCTTATTCTTGTTGAATAAAAAGTTAAAAAAAGGTTTTCACAATAGGCTAATCTTTTCAAAATGTTATTAATAATAATAATTTTTATGGATAACTATGCCCCTCTTAAATTTGGTTTTAGGTTTTATGATATTTATCTCAATTTATACTTTTTTAAAATATTGTTTAATTTTTAAATTATAGTTATTTTTTCTTAAATTTACCATAATTCGCTGTTGCAATTGAATAATTCCATATGGTATAAATGATTGTATTTAGGCGTATAGATTTTTTAATTATTAACCGAGATTAATTTTTTGAAATAAAATAATTTTATGGCAAATACAAAGAAAATAAAAGGAGTAATAGCTATTTTAACCGGTGGAGGTGATGTTCCTGGTCTAAATCCTGCTATACGGGCAATTACAATTAGAGCAAATCGTGAAGGTTACCGCGTTATAGGTTTGAGACGAGGCTGGGCGGGAATAACCGAACTTTTAAGAGATAAAAAAGCAGATAATAGTAAGTGCTTTGTAACTTTAACCAATGACATTGTAAATAAAGCTGGACGTACTGGTGGTACTTTTTTGCATTCTTCAAGAACCAGACCAAGTCACATGCCAAAAGATAGAGTTCCGGATCATCTAAAATCTACGTATAGTGAAGAATTTAATGATTTAACTCCTGAAATTATTAAAAATCTAGAATGGTTAGAGATTGATTATTTAATTCCAATAGGAGGTGATGATACATTAAGTTATGGAGTTCGACTTTATAAGGAAGGTGTAAAAGTAGTAGCTATTCCAAAAACTATGGATAACGATGTTCCCGGCACTGATTATTGTATTGGGTTCAGTACCTGTGTTACTCGAACTATTATGATGACAAATAACTTGAGAACTTCTGCCGGATCTCATGAGCGAATACTAGTAATGGAGGTATTTGGAAGATATGCTGGTTTTACTGCAATGCTTCCAACCATGGCAGGAGCCGCGAATAGATGTGTTATACCTGAGTATGAATTTGACATCGAACATCTTACAGAATTGCTCGTTCAAGACAGAAATAACAATCCAAGTAAATATTCTGTTGTTCTGGTATCTGAGGGAGCAACGTTTAAAGGAGGAGAAATGATTTTCTCAAATCAAGAAAAAGATATGTTTGGTCATGCAAAATTAGGAGGTATTGGTGATTTGATTTCATCCCAAATTAAGAACTTAACTCCAAATTTTAATAATGGTAAAACAATTAATATAATTAACCAAAAACTGGGTTATCTAGTTAGAGGGGGAGACCCTGATGCAGTAGATTCAATAGTGCCAATGGCTTTTGGAAACCTTGCACTTGATCTAATTCTAGGTGGTTTTTATGGTCGACTGGTGGTACTTAAAAATGGAAGATACGACGATGTTCCTATAGAGGTTGTTACCAATTCATCTAAGATTGTGAATATTGATAAATATTATAGTATTAAACGTTTAAGACCCCATTACCATAAATTTGCAATGAAACCGCTTTTCCTAATGGCAGCGGATAGTTAGAATTTAGGAATAATGTGTTAATTAAAAATAGTCCAACATTCTTTATTGGACTATTTTTATGTTTAAAAAAGGAATATTTTGAATACAGAAACATTAATACCATTTTTAACTGCATCCATATTGCTTACTTTAATGCCGGGTCCGGATATTATTTATGTTATGATGCAAAGTGTTACAAATGGAAAGAAACATGGTATTGCAACTGCACTCGGACTTGTAAGTGGGATTATTGTTCATACAACTTTAATTGCTTTAGGAATAGCTGCGGTGATACAAAAATCGGATAATTTGTTTTTTATCATCAAAGTTTTCGGTGCCTGTTATTTATTTTATTTAGCTTTTAAAATCTATAAAAGTTCGGCAGAGATATCTTTGCAGGAAAAAGAGACTAAAACTAAAACCTATATCCAACTTTTCAAACAGGGTTTTATCATGAACGTGTTGAACCCGAAAGTGGCAATTTTCTTTTTAGCATTTTTCCCTGGATTCATAAATATATCGCGAGGTCAAATTACGCAGCAAATTTACATTTTAGGATTTTTATTTATAGTACAAGCCTTCCTAATATTTAGCATAGTCTCTATTACTGCAGCATCTCTTACTACTTTTATGAGAGGAAATCAAAAGTTTGAAAAATATTTAAAAATTGCCCAAATAGTGGTATTTGTTGCCATTGGAATATTTATTTTGTTTTCAAAAAAAGACGCTTCCTAATTTGTATATTTGGTTTTGATGAGAAAGGTTAAGATCATAGAATGTCCGAGAGATGCCATGCAAGGCATTACCAGTCATTTTATTGCGACAGAAACAAAAATTAGCTATATCAATGCTTTACTAAAGGTTGATTTTGATACCATTGATTTTGGTAGCTTTGTTTCTCCAAAAGCAATTCCCCAAATGCGAGATACTGCCGAAGTTTTGGCAGGATTAGATTTGTCGCGTACCAAAAGTAAATTACTTGCTATTGTGGCAAATGTTCGCGGTGCAGAAGATGCTTGTCAATTTGAACAAATTAATTATTTAGGATATCCTTTTTCTATTTCTGAAATTTTTCAAATGCGAAATACGGGAAAAACCATTCAGGAATCTTTACAAATTTTGGAAGAATTGCTGCAACTGGCAGATAAATCCAATAAAGAAGTGGTGGCCTACTTATCTATGGGATTTGGAAATCCGTATGGTGACCCTTGGAATGTGGATATCGTTGCAAATTGGACTGAAATTCTTTCTAAGATTGGCGTGAAGATACTATCTCTTTCTGATACAGTTGGTGTAGCAGATGGCGATATTATTTCGTATTTGTTTCGCAATCTTATTCCCTTATATCCTAAAATTGAATTTGGAGCACATTTGCATACCAACCCAAATGCTTGGTTTGAAAAAGTAGATGCAGCTTTTCAGGCAGGATGCTATCGTTTTGATGGTGCTATAAAAGGTTTTGGTGGTTGCCCAATGGCAACAGATGAACTCACAGGAAATATGCCTACTGAAAAATTAATTTCCTATTTCACTTCTAAAAAAGCAATTGGTCACCTTAATACCTTGAGTTTTGAAAGTGCTTATAATGAATCTTTTAAGGTTTTTGGTTAAAAACACCAAGATTAGTAAAACGTTGCTTTTTCAAGATAGAGGTAAAGACAAAGCAAGAAAATTGTAAAAAAAACTTATTAACTACTGCGCCCGTTCTTCTGCGGCTACGGCTGCACCAATAATACCAGCTTCATTTTTATTTTCAGCGGGAATGATATCGGCAGTGATATCTATTTTATCAATATATTTTTTTAATTTTTTACTGGCTCCACCACCAATGATAAATAAATCAGGTGATAATAAAAGTGAAATATGTTTAAAGTATTTATCAAGTCGTTTTCCCCACTTTTTGTAACTTAAATCTTCTTTAATTCGAATGGAGTCAGCAGCAAATTTTTCAAAGGAATCATTTTTGTGAATGGTATGGCCTAGCTCCGTATTCGGAATTAGTTTTCCATCATAAAATAAACCAGACCCAATTCCTGTTCCTAAGGTTATCACAGCAACCAATCCTTTTTTATCTTTTCCGGCACCAAAATGCATTTCCGCAATAGCGGCGGCATCTGCATCATTAATAACGGTAAAATTTAAACCGGTAGCTTCTTGAAATAAAGCATCAACTTGAACACCTTTCCATGTTTTATGCAAGTTTCCTCCACCAAGAGCTTTTCCTTTAGAAAGTGGGGTAGGAAATCCGCTTCCCGCAATACCTGTCCATTTAAAATGATCTACCATTGCTTTTATTGTCTTAGCAATTGCTTCTGGTTTGGCAGGCCTCGGAGTTGAAATACGATGGCGTTCTGTGATTAATTCACCAGTTTTCGTATCAACGATTGCACCTTTAATACCTGTTCCTCCAATATCAATACCTAATACTTCCATGAAAATGTGTTTAATTCAAAATAAAATGAACAGGACAAATATACTATTTTTGGCTAGTTTAAAAATGAATTCCTAATCCAATTCCTCCAAACGAAGCCGTGCCTCCACCAATTTCGCCTATAATACCCAAGGCTTTGGTAAGTTTAAATTCTAATCCGGCATGTGCATTTAAATTAAAGTCATCTTCGGCATTGATGATAACACCGGTATCGATTCCTGCCCAAAGATCCCAACGAGAATGCAACCGGAACAACCGATCAAAATATAAATCTAATCTTCCGCCAATTTCAACCGACTCAAAATCAACTGGAAAAGCAACCGATGGAGAAATAGTAATGCTTCTTGTAAGCGGAATTTCGTAATGCGCATTAATTCTTGTCTCCTCACCAAATTTTGCAAATAAATTTAAAGCGCGATGATTTTCTTGTGCATAGGTGTTTTTTGAGTTGATTAAAAATAACCCGATAACAAATATGGGAAGAAATATTTTTAACATGTAGTACATTTTTAAAGTGTTACGAAAGTATACAATTTTCAATTTACATATAGATTTTTATGAATAAATTTTGGCTTTCAGAGGGGGTTAAATTTGCTTAATTAGGCCATAAGAAGGAAAATATACAATTTATTTTAAGTTGGATAAAGTTTTGTAAGAGTTTGTTATACAGGTCTATAAATAATAAAATATGATATATATCATGCTTATTTAAAATAGTTCTAAATAAGCTTTTGTACTATTTATTTTTCTGTTACATTTGTCACTTAATAACACTATTTATAATTAATCTAAATAAAAATAAGGTGAAATATATATTTTTAGGCATTGCTGTTTTTGTGGTATCAACAGCCTTTGCACAAACCACTAAACAAGATTCATTGCGCGTTGTAAATAGAATTATGTATAACAATCCTAGTAAATTAACGATTGGAGGTTACGCACAAATAGACTATAATGAACCAGATGGGTCAACTCCTGGAAATTTAGATGTCCATCGGTTGGTAATGCTTTTAGGCTATAATTTTAATGAAAAAGTAAGCTTTTTAACAGAGATAGAATTCGAACATGTAAAAGAAGTTTATGTGGAACAGGCATTTGTGAATTATAATGTTAATTCCAACTTTAATATTCGAGGAGGGCTGATGTTAGTGCCAATGGGAATTATCAATGAGTACCATGAACCGCCAATTTTTTATGGTGTTGAAAGACCTCAAATTGATCACGATTTAGTTCCTACTACTTGGCGAGAACTTGGAATAGGGGTGACCGGTAAGTTTGATGATTTATCTTTACGCTATCAAGCTTATGTTTTTAATGGTTTGATTTCTTATCAAGATGGAGCAGGTACGTTAAGAGGTTCTGATGGTTTACGAAAAGGTCGTCAAAAAGGAGCAGAATCAATTGTTAACGCACCTAACTTATCGATGAAATTTGATTATTACGGTATTCTAGGTTTGAAACTTGGTTTAGCCGGTTATTTTGGAAAAACTCAAACCGATGATTCTTCTATTGAGGCTTCTACAGTTGGATTATCAATGATTGGATTAGATGCCCGATACCGATATGAAAATTTAGAATTACGAGGGCAATATATTTTCACAAGTTTATCGGGAACAGATAATTATAATACCTTGACAGGAAAAGATTTAGGTTCACAAATGAATGGTTACTTTGCTGAAATTGCTTATAACTTCATGCCTTTTTTTGATAAAAACACACCAAAACGATTAGTTGCTTTTTCAAGATATGAACAGTACAATACACAAAGTAAAACAGCAGGTAATTTAGTGGCAAACAAAGCTTATGACCGAAATAATATTACACTGGGCTTAGATTTTAATATAGCAATTGGAGTTGCAATCAAAGCAGATTATCAATGGTTTGACAATGCAATATCGAATAATAATTTAAAGAATCAATTTAATGCCGGTATTGGTGTTATGTTTTAAAAATCGATTAATTCAAACAATTTTATGAAGCAGGTGATTTGTATATTTTTTGTAATTTTTTTAGTGTTGGGATTTAGCATTCCGCCAAAAATTGAAAAAAAAATTGATAAAGAAATCAATGATGCATTTTCTATAAATTCTTTTGAGAAAGAAATCGTGCTTATTGAAAATACAATTCAAGAAGAATTACCTGTTTCTTTTCAAGACGATAATTTTCAAAAAATACTAGTCAATAAAGAGGTTGTTGGCTACTTTTATTTCGGAAAAGCACTAAGTAAGACCGATACTTTTGATTTTGTAGTAATTTTTGATTCCGATTTTATCATAAAAAAAATAAAAATACTCGCTTATCGCGAAGATTATGGTGGTGAAATTGGCAGTACACGTTGGTTACGGCAATTTAATGATTTGAGCAAAGACGATTCGGTAGTATATGGTAAGGAAATAAAAGCCATTTCAGGAGCAACAATTTCCGCGAGCTCTATGACAATAGCAGTAAATAATGTGTTACAAAGCTTAACGATACTAAAAAATAAAAACATATTATAATGGAGGTTCACGATAGCTTAAAAAAATTACCAAAAGAATTAAGATTGTTATGTATTTCTTTTGTAATCACCTTAAACATTGGATTTTTTACTGGTTTAAATTTTGTTAATGAAACTACTTCATTTCAGTCTAAAGGAGTAGAAAACAATTATTTAGGTAATGAAGAGGATGAAGAAGCAGAAGTAATGCAGTTTAAAAAATCCAAAAAGGAAATCCTTACTTTGGTGCATAATCACATTTTATCTTTATCTATTATCTTTTTACTTTTAGGAGGGATTCTTTCCCTAACATCTATAAATAAAAAATGGAAAACGATTTTAATGTTCGAGCCATTCATTTCCATAATTTTAACTTTTGGTGGTATTTATTTTTTATGGTCAGGGCTTATCTGGTTTAAATATATCATTATGCTCTCAGGATTAGCTATGACACTTAGCATAATTTTGTCATCTGTATTGATTTTAAAAGAGTGCCTATTCCCTAAAGTTAAAAGTGAATGAGCAATAATAACAGGTTAAAAGAGGTTTATTTTTTTCTATCCAATATAATGTTGTAAATTCGCACGCAATTAATTTCTAATTGCAAACTATGGCTACTTCCAAAATATTACTTGAAGGACTTACTTACGACGACGTTCTATTAGTTCCGGCTTATTCCGAAATTTTACCTCGTGAAGTTAGTATTCGAACAAAATTCACAAAAAAAATAACCATTAATACACCAATAATTTCGGCTGCGATGGATACAGTTACCGAGGCTGCAATGGCAATTGCTATGGCTCGTGAAGGTGGAATAGGTATTTTACATAAAAATATGACCATAGCGCAGCAAGCCGCTGAGGTTAAAAAAGTAAAAAGATCGGAATCGGGTATGATTATCGATCCTATTACCTTGTTGGTTGATAAAACCGTTGCTGAAGCGAAGGAGTTAATGCACATTCATAAAATCGGTGGGATTCCTGTTATTAATGAATCCGGTGAACTTATCGGAATCGTAACCAATAGAGATTTGCGTTTTGAAAAAAATGACGATAAAAAAGTCTCCGAAGTAATGACTTCAAAAAATTTGATTACTGCAAAAGTAGGAACCTCTTTAAAACAAGCAGAAGAAATTTTACAACAACATAAAATCGAAAAACTACCGGTTGTTAACGATCAAAAAAAACTGGTAGGTTTAATCACTTTTCGTGATATCATTAATGTTAGCGAAAACCCGAATGCAAATAAAGATACTTTTGGTAGATTGCGCGTTGCTGCAGCCATTGGAGTTACCGGCGATTCTTTAGAAAGAGCAGAAGCTTTGATCAAAGAATCTGTAGATGCCTTGGTAATTGATACAGCTCACGGACATTCTAAAGGGGTTATAGCAGTATTGAAAACTATTAAAAGTAAATTTCCGAATACCGAAATTATTGTTGGTAATATTGCGACAGGTGATGCTGCGAAGTATTTGGTTGACGCTGGAGCGGATGCAGTTAAAGTTGGAATAGGCCCAGGCTCTATTTGTACGACTCGTGTGGTTGCTGGAGTAGGTTTTCCTCAACTTTCTGCTATTATGGAAGTGGCAAAGGCAATTAAAGGATCAGGAGTACCAATTATCGCCGATGGCGGAATTCGTTATACAGGTGATATTCCGAAAGCGATTGCGGCTGGTGCAGATACCGTTATGCTAGGTTCCCTTTTAGCAGGGACAAAAGAATCTCCAGGAGAAACTATTATTTTTGAAGGTAGAAAATTTAAATCGTATCGTGGGATGGGCTCTGTAGAAGCCATGACAAAAGGTTCAAAAGATCGTTATTTTCAAGATGTCGAAGACGATGTAAAAAAATTGGTACCCGAAGGAATCGTGGGAAGAGTACCTTATAAAGGAGATTTAAACGAAACCATGCATCAATTCATAGGCGGACTTAGAGCAGGTATGGGATATTGTGGTAGCAAAGATATTGAAACGATGAAAGAGGCGAAATTTGTTAAAATTACTTCTTCAGGTATCGCAGAGAGCCATCCTCATAATGTGACAATTACCAAAGAATCACCGAATTATTCAAGAAGATAGATAATTTAGTACTCCTTTTAGGTTATTAGCGCTAGTACTTATAAAAATAGTTGGTAATAATTAAATGAAACACTTAATTAAAACAATTATAAGTTCATTGATCATATTTAGTTGCGCGCATCCTAATATTGACAAAAGGCTTCTTGGTGAATGGGAGAATACGATGAAAAAAAATTCGCCAATAAAACTTATTTTTTATAAAGACTCGTTAATTACTAATACAATTATAGGACACACAGTATCTAGGTGGGATCTAGAACAAAACAAAATTAATCTTGAAATCTTAAAATCTTCATATTCTAGTTTTGAAAAAAGGGTAACTTATGAATACAAGTTTAATAGTATGGAAGATACTCTTACAATTATGGTTTTAAACAGTAACCCTATTGATACTCTTAAATTCATCAGAACAGATTAAAAGAACTGAGTAGAATACTAATTAACTATGGATCAATAACGGTTATATTTCATTATTAGATTTACGTAAAAAGAAAGATTAAAATAATAAGATTAATAAACGTAAATAATATCCAATAGCTTCCCATTTACCGTAACTAAACAAATATAGTATTTATACATATTGCTACTAATCAAATCATTTTTTTTCTAAAAATGAGAGAGTTTAGGCTTACTTTTTAAAAGAGAAACAAAACCACATAAAAAAAGCGCTTTCCAACTATAGAAAACGCTTTGTATATTAGGATTAAAACAAACTTTTATCTTGATCTTCTTCTTGATTTGAAGTTTCTATCAGAAGAACTTTTCTCTTTAAAACCGCCTTCACGACGAGCTCCTTTAAATCCTGATTTTTCTTTAAAACTTCTACCACCAGAAGAAGATTTTTTAAAGCCATTACGCTTTCTTCCTCCAGATGGCTTTGGTTTTGTAGTTACTTCAACGATAACTTTTCTGTTGTTGAACTCAGCATTTCCTAATCCTTTTAAAATATCATCACCAAAATTTTTGTCGATTTCGAAGAAAGAGAAATTTTTCAGTATCTCGATTTGACCGATTTCTACATTATTTTTGCTAATATTTTCATTGATCAATCCGATTAATCTTGCTGGATTCAAATCGTCTGTCTTTCCTAAATTAATGAAAAAACGAGTGAAAGAATCATCACTTGAACGTTCTCTTACATTAGATCCATCTTCATTCAAATCTCTCGTATTTTCGTAGTACGATAAAAATTGATTGAATTCTAAAGACACAAATCTCTTAATAAGTTCATCTCTTTCTAAACCTTCTAATTTTTTATAGATGTCAGGTAAAAATCCACTGATTTCTTTTTCGTTGATATCGATATCATGCACTTTATCAATCAAGCTAAACAATTGTTTTTCACAAATTTCTTTTCCGTTAGGAACTTCTTTTTGTTCAAATTTCTTGTTGATTTTACCTTCTATCGGACGAAGTTTCCCTTTTTCTTTAGGTGTAATCAAAGCAATAGAAATACCTTTTTTTCCTGCTCTACCGGTTCTTCCACTTCTATGTGTGTACAATTCCGATTGATCCGGCACCTTGTAATTAATAACATGAGTAAGATCGTTTACATCCAAACCACGAGCAGCAACATCCGTTGCAACCAAGATCTGTAAATGTTTTTGTCTGAATTTTTGCATCACCATATCGCGTTGTGCTTGCGACAAATCGCCATGCAGAGAATCTGCGTTATAACCATCGGCGATTAATTTATCGGCAATTTCTTGAGTTTCTCTTCTCGTACGACAAAAAACAATACTGTAAATATCAGGGTTGATATCTGCGATTCTTTTTAAGGCAGGGTATCTGTTTCTATCAGAAACCAGATAGTATTCGTGTGTTACATTGTCTGCTCCTATATTTTTCTTACCTGCGGAAATCTCTATAGGGTTATTCATATAATTTCTTGCAATAGATTCTACCTCTTTTGGAAAAGTTGCAGAAAATAACAAGGTTTGTTTACTTTTTGGTGTAGTTTCTAAAATTTTGTCTAACTCGTCTTTAAAACCCATGTTTAGCATTTCATCTGCTTCATCTAAAACGAGCCATTGAATGCTATCTAAAACTAATTTTTTTCGGTTGATTAAGTCTACTGTTCTACCCGGGGTTCCAACAACAATTTGAGCGCCATTTTTTAGCCCTCTCATTTGGTCTTCAATTCTTGCACCTCCATAAACAGCAAGTACATTTAATTTTGGTAAATTTTTAGAATAGTCTTCTATATTTTTTGCTATTTGAATAGCTAGTTCTCTGGTAGGAGATAAGATTATTGCTTGGGTATTTTTCGAGTGAAAATCAATTTGTTCTAAAATAGGCAAACTAAAAGCAGCAGTTTTACCGGTCCCGGTTTGTGCAAATGCTTTTAAATCTTTTTTTGAGCTTAAAATTTGTGGAATGGAAATTTCCTGAATCGGTGTAGGATTTTCGTATCCTAGGTCAGAAAGAGCATTCACGATGTCTTGGCTTAAACCAAGATCTTTAAATGTCGACATATATTATTTTTTACGAAACTCTGACTTACTTGTAATAATTTGGTTTACAAACAAATAAGTAAATTTGTGGTTTTGAGTTTGCAAAAGTACTACTATTTTAAGGAAGTTTACTATAAATTACTGTTAATTAAGTTTTTCAAGTAATTGGATAAATACTGATCATTAAAGAATAAATAACCGTTTTGAATGGTTCCTTTTTTGTTAACTAAAATGGTCAAAGCCATTTCATCGTCGAATAAGCTATAATTTTCTGAATTTTTGGATAATTTAAACTGGTTATCTTTTTGAAGTTTTTTCTTTTTAACAAATTCTGCCCATTCTTCATTGCTTTTATTTCTGTCGATTCCTAAAAAACGAATTTCAGGATATTGCTTTTCCAACTGTTTCAACCGGTCGTAAACTTGTTCAATTTGTGCCACATCTTTTGGCCAAAAGAATATAACAGTTGGTTGGTTTTTAGCAAATTTATTTACCATTATTTCGATACCATCCGAATTTGTAACGGTTATATTTGGTAGCGGTAATCCAGATTTTAATTGATTTTTTTGACGAATTGATTTTTGAATTTCAGCTTCAATTTGTTTATCCGTGCAATGTGCAAAAAAGAAGGTTTCGATTTCAATTAAATCTTTTTCCGATAAGTTTTTTTCAGTTAAAGCTTTCCAAACACCTGTGGCTAAAAATTCATTTTTAACACTTTCAACGGTTATTTTTTCATGTACAATTTGCATGAAATTCAATTCAAGACTATTGCTTTCTTGATTTTTTTGTTTTGCATCAAATGCCAAATGATATAAATATGTTTTGATATAAGTAAGATATGGTCCGTAACTTATTAACGAAACATCGTTCAAATCGATTTGCTTTCTGAAATCGTAAAAGGTATCACTTAATTCTTCAAAATCTTTTAAATTAAGAGCTCTTCTGTGATGAAACGGATAGTATTCCTTAAAATAATAAAACGGAAAATATATACCAGTTTTAGCTAATTTATCAAAAAAAGCTGTTGGTTTTTGCTCTTCTTCAGCAATTAAATTATTATAAGTTTGCAATAGATAATTGGTAGCAACATCAATTTTATGATTAAATTCTTCTTCAGATAATTGATAATTATATTTAAAATCTTTTTCGTTTCTCTCTTGCTCTAAATATAAATTGATTAAAAAATTATTTTTTGCTTCTCCTTTTCCACTAAAAACAATCGATTCATCAAAGTCCCAAGTGTTTAAATAAACGAGCAAACTGTCTTGAGGCTCCAAATAGACATATTGAAATTCTGCTCCGGTTTTAAAGGTGTATAAACCAGATTCGAGAGAATCAAAATTAAATGAAAATTTATTTTGCGGGTTTAATTTAGCAGAATCTAGAACTTTTTCTCCCTGATAAAAATAAACATAATCATCTTTAGGGTTCTTTATTTTACCACCAAAAAAAGTATTTTCTTTATTCTTATCGTTTTTCGAACATCCGAGAGAAAGTAAGAAAACTCCGATAAAAAGAAAATTGTAAACGGCAACAAAAAAGTAATGTTTTTTCAAATAATTGAATTTATACATAATAAACAAATGTAGTAATATGCGTACGTTGCCCTTGTTAATGAGTTGTTAAATATTTTTTTCAAAAAGGTTAAAATTTCGCTGATTTTTGCTGTAAATAAAGCCTTAAAAGTATCTTTGATTAAAATTATACTTTGTTTTAATGAATTAAAGTGATTGCTTTTTTATACTTTTGCAAAAATTTAAAATTTAGCATGTTAACAGTATCAAATTTATCCGTTCAATTCGGAAAAAGAGTCTTATTTGATGACGTAAATACAGTTTTTACACAAGGAAATTGTTACGGAATCATTGGAGCAAATGGAGCAGGGAAGTCCACATTTTTAAAAATATTATCGGGTGAAATCGACCCAACATCGGGTTCGGTTAGTTTAGACAAAGGCAAACGAATGTCGGTTTTAACTCAAAATCATAATGCTTTTGATGCCTTTCCGGTATTAGAAACCGTTTTGATGGGAAATAAACCCTTATACGATTTGAAAAAGGAATTGGATGAAGTTTATGCAAAACCTGATTTCTCGGAAGAGGATGGTGTAAAAGCCGGTGAGCTTGGAGTACATTTTGAAGAAATGGGAGGGTGGACAGCCGAAAGTGAAGCTGCCAATTTACTATCTTCTTTAGGTATAAAAGACGATTTGCATTACACTTTGATGAAAGATGTGGATAGTAAAGCGAAAGTTCGAATATTGATAGCACAAGCTTTATTTGGTAATCCAGATGTTTTAATAATGGATGAGCCTACCAATGATTTAGATTTTGAAACGATTGGTTGGTTAGAGAATTTTTTGGCAAATTATAACAACACCGTGATTGTTGTTTCGCATGACCGTCACTTTTTAGATGCTGTTTGTACACATATTTCTGATATTGATTTTAGTAAGATGAATCATTATTCAGGTAATTATACTTTTTGGTATGAATCAAGTCAGTTAGCTGCAAGACAAAGAGCACAGCAAAACAAAAAATCGGAAGAAAAGAAAAAAGAATTAGAAGAGTTTATTCGTCGTTTTTCTGCAAACGTTGCAAAATCAAAACAAGCAACTAGCAGAAAAAAAATGATTGATAAATTAAATATTGAAGATATCAAACCTTCGAGCAGAAGATATCCGGCAATTATTTTTGAACAAGAAAGAGAAGCTGGAGATCAAATCTTACATGTTGAGAATTTATCAAAATCTATTGAAGGAGAGGTGGTTTTTAAAAATATCGATATCAATTTAACCAAAGGTGATAAAGTTGTTTTATTGTCGCGAGATTCTAGGGCAGTAACTGCTTTTTATCAAATTGTGACTGATGAAGCACAAGCCGATTCAGGAGATTTTAAATGGGGAATTACAACCACTCAAGCCTATTTACCTGTTGAAAACTCTGACTTTTTCGAGAATAATTTGAGTTTGGTAGATTGGCTACGTCAGTTTGCTAAGACTGAAGAAGAACGAGAAGAAGTACATATTCGAGGATTTTTAGGTAAAATGATTTTTAGTGGCGATGAGGCATTAAAAAAGAGTAATGTTTTATCTGGAGGAGAAAAAGTAAGATGTATGCTTTCTCGAATGATGATGAAAAGAGCTAATGTTTTATTGATTGATGAGCCTACAAACCATTTAGATTTAGAGTCAATTCAAGCTTTTAATAACGCATTGAAAAACTTTAAAGGAACCGTAATTTTCTCTACGCATGATCATGAATTTGCACAAACTGTTGCAAATCGAATCATTGAAATTACACCAAACGGGGTAATTGATAAATACATGTCTTTTGATGAATATTTAGATGATTCTACCGTAAAAGAATTACGAAATAAAATGTACAGCAAATAATATTTGCGAGCAATGAATTAAAAAACATCCAAATTTTGGATGTTTTTTTGTTTATAATAGTATTTGATTAAGCGTCTTTTCTTGGATGAAATTTCTCTACAACCAACTTTAAAAAGCTTTTATCCAAGTGCATATAAATTTCAGTTGTTGTGATGCTTTCGTGTCCTAACATTTGCTGAATAGCCCTTAGATCGGCACCATTCTCTAATAAATGAGTTGCAAAAGAATGACGAAAAGTATGCGGACTCACATTTTTTTCAATTCCTGCTTCTGAGACTAATTTTTTTAAGATGATGAAAACCATATTCCGTGATAATTGTGATCCTCTACGGTTTAAAAAAACAATATCTTCAAAGCCTTTTTTTGCTGCAATTTTCGAACGGGATTCTTTCTTGTAACAATCAATAATTTTGATGGTATTTAAATTAATCGGCACAAAGCGTTGTTTATTTCCTTTTCCGATTACTCGGATAAACCCTTCTTCAAAAAATAAGTCGGAGATCTTTAAACTTGTAAGTTCACTAACTCGTAAGCCACAGCTGTAAAGAGTTTCGAGCATTGCGCGGTTGCGCTCTCCTTCTGGTTTACTCAAATCAATTTGATCGATTATTCTATCAATATCCTGTTCGGATAACGTGTCGGGTAATTTTCTTCCAATTTTAGGAGATTCTAATAAATCGGTAGGATTTTCTTGACGATAATCTTCGAAAATTAAATATTCAAAAAAGTTTCGTAAACCAGAAATTTGTCTGGCTTGTGTTCGAACATTTACTTTTTTTGCAGTGTTGTAAATAAACTGTTGCAACTGATCTTCGGTTATAGAAACAGGTGAGTATTTCAAATCATTCTCTTCTAAATATCGAATTAATTTTTTTACGTCATTGCTATAACTACTGATAGAGTTTTGTGATAATCCTCGTTCAATTCTTAAATAATGTTGATAGTCTAACAAGGTATTCTTCCAGTTCATGGTATTTAAAAGTTTAGGTTATCCATTTCAATGTAAATAGCTTGCCAATTTGTGTAAAATTATAGTATTTTTGAAATATAAAATTTTTGAGCGAGCTTTTTTATAAAAAGAATCGGCATAAAATTTTAAAGAATATCCACAAAAATGCATTTTTTAATTCAATATTAAGTAATTATCTAAAATTCAAACCTGTGAAAATTATCATCATTAACGGACCAAATTTAAATATGCTCGGTCAACGAGAGCCAAGCATTTATGGAAATAAAACTTTTGAGGAGTTTTTTAGTGAATTACAAGAAAAATATCCCGATGTTGAGCTAGATTATTATCAGTCGAATATTGAAGGTGAAATTATTAATAAAATTCAGGAAACGGGTTTTTCTTATGATGGAATAATTTTAAACGCAGCTGCGTATACCCATACTTCTATAGGGATTGGCGATGCCATTAAAGCGGTGCAACGACCGGTTATCGAAGTACATATAAGCAATGTATATTCGAGAGAAAAATTTCGACATAAATCATACATTGCTCCCAATGCAAAGGGTGTTATTGCAGGTTTTGGTATGAGCAGTTATGAATTGGCTTTACTATCGTTTATTTTATAAATTCTAATTTTTAAATTAAATTTTGATGTAATAGAAACTATTTTTGATTTTCTAATATATATCATATTTAATTGGACAGCATTTTTTACATTTACGACCTTTAAATTTTAACACATGATATTAGTAGCAGATAGCGGATCGACCAAAACCAATTGGATTGCATTGGATAATAAAGGTAAAACACATTTTAAAATTGATACAAAAGGATTGAATCCAGCTGTTTTTCATAAAGATATTTTACGTCAACGAATCATTACCAAATCAGAATTGAATTTGATAAGAAACGATGTAGAAAAAATATTTTTCTACGGAGCCGGTTGTGGTACACAAACAGCAAGAAATTATTTGAGAGAAGTCTTTGAAGAAATTTTTATTAATGCTGACATTGATATTCAAGAAGACACGGTTGCTGCCGTAAAATCATTACGTACGGATGTTCCGGGAGTGGTTTGTATTTTAGGAACAGGTTCAAATTGCAGTTTTTTTGACGGTAAAGACACCATACAAAAAATAGTTTCTTTAGGTTACATTATTATGGATGATGCCAGTGGAAATTATTACGGAAAACAAATATTAAGAGACTATTATTTTCATAATATGCCTGCGGATTTCAGAGCTAAATTTGAACAATCATACGATCTAAGTCCGGATTATTTAAAAGAAAATATTTATAAAAAAGAGAATCCGAATACCTTTTTAGCAGATATAGGGAAATTTCTTATTGAAAATAAAAAAAGTGATTACGCTCAGAATGTTATAAAAATTGGTTTGCGAACTTTTACAGAGAATCAAATCTTACAGTTTGAAGAAAGTAAATCGACTCCGACCTATTTTGTTGGTTCTATTGCTCATTTTTTAAAGGATGAAATTGAGGAAGTTCTAGCGGAATACGGATTGAAAGTTGGTAAAATTGTTCGCCATCCTATTGTAAGTTTGGCAGAATATCATTCATCATCAATGTAATATGGAAATAGCCTTAATTTCACACGACGGAAAGAAAGCCGAAATGGTTCAGTTTTTAAATGAGCATAAAGCTATTTTAGAACAGAAAAAGATACAATTGATCGCTACTGGCACAACTGGTTTGAAGGTTGAAAAAGCTGGTTTTCAGGTAGAAAAATTATTATCGGGTCCTTTAGGCGGCGATGCGCAAATTGGTGCAAGAGTTGCCGAAGGAAGAACGAAGATGGTACTGTTTTTTCGCGATCCTTTAGAAAAGCATCCGCATGAACCAGATATTTTTATGTTGATGCGCTTATGCGATGTTTACGATGTTCCGTTAGCTACAAATCCGGCAACAGCGGAGTTATTAATTCGAGCGATTTAAACAGGAACTTTTCTAAATAGAATACTAATTAAACGAGGAATTTTTTCCTCGTTTTCTTTTTTATCTAAATCGGAGCTTTCTATCATTTTTTCGCAAATCAAGTCATATTTTTTAGCAATATTTATATATTCAGAAATTTCATGGGTAAAGCTTGGTACTAAAGTATCTTCAAATTTTGCTTGACTACCTAAATATTGTTTGAATGGATGCAATTCACTCAAATATAAATAGCCAGCATTAACTAAAACGGAAGCAGCATTTTTAAAGATAAAATCTATGTTTTTGATATGTTCTAAGACCAGATTAAAACAAATAATATCAAACTTTTCCCGATGAAAAGTCCAAACCTTCGTAATGTCTGCTTCAACAAATTGCACATTTTTTGCATTTATCTTCTTTCTTGCAATTTTTAGCATATCCGGAGATAAATCCACCGCAATTAAGTTAGACGATTTTTTACTTAACCATTCTGTGTTTTTTCCTGTTCCACAACCAACTTCTAAAACGTTATTAAAAGAGATATTGTCTAAAATTTCTTGACTAATTTTAAAATCTAAATCTCTTGTTTTGTTATGATTCGTATCATAAATTGAAGACCATTTTTTGTAAGAAGTTTTTACTTGATTAGAAGTATTCATATTCTTTCTTCCAAATTACTTAATCGCAATCATTGAGATTTCTACATTGACATTTTTAGGTAATTTTGCAACTTGAACAGTTTCACGAGCAGGAGCAGTTGCTTCATCAAAATAACTACCATAAATAGCATTAATTAAGGCAAAATCATTCATATCTGCTATGAAAATGGTTGTTTTTACAACATGTTCAAAATTCATATTTGCCGCATCTAAAACAGCTTTCAAATTTTCCATAACTTGTTTGGTTTCTGCCGAAATATTTTCTGTAATTAAAACTCCTGTTTTTACGTTAATGGCAATTTGACCAGACATATATAATGTATCTTTAACTAAAATGGCTTGATTGTAAGGGCCGAGAGGTGCAGGGGCATTTTTTGTTTGGATAACTTTTTTCATAATTATAACATTAAAAGTTTAAAATCAAAAGTTGAAATTTGTATTTCAAAGTTAATCAAAATGATTGTTATTCTTGTAAAAGAAGGTGTTTTTCAAGTGAAAAAATTTAGACTTGGAATGTTAGAATTATTAATTGATTAGAGAGAAGTCCATAGAATCCCAACTGTCATTCCCTTGAAAAAGGGAATCTTTTGAAGATTTGAGTGTCATAATGATTCCCGAATTTACGAGAATGACAACAATGTACCATCAACCAACAATTAAAAAAGTAGCTTATCGGGTACTTTTCT
Organism: uncultured Flavobacteriaceae bacterium; assembly: GCA_965363545.1. GTDB lineage: Bacteria > Bacteroidota > Bacteroidia > Flavobacteriales > Flavobacteriaceae > Lutimonas. Next base: position 141,617 of record CBDTUD010000001.1, read on the forward strand.
TTTGTCGTATTTTAAATCACTTAAGGCAGAAGATTTTACTCCTATAAAAAAATAGTAAGTTGCTCTATCACCAAAAGGAACCCAGTTGAACGAAAATCTCCAGCTGTCAAGATCTCTCTCAAAACGAAGTTGCGTATAGGTAACACCCTCTCCCTCAAAGTCATATCCTGAATTAAAGCCAACACGCCATTTGGGTGAAAATTCTAAATTACCCGAAACTTGTAAGGAGTTAGACGAAATTTCATTCTGACCGATATTATTACTGTAGGTTAGAGAATATTGCAATTTCAAATCCCATGGCATTTTCGATTGAAATAAAGTAGTTACTTTAACTTCGTCTTCTTCCCCTTGATTTAATTCCGGACGATTATCTCTGATATTACCACCGAACATGTCGCCGGAGGTTGCGTTTACCGAACTACTTTCATTTCGATTAGTTGACCCTTCTTTCTTTTTCCCTTTTCCAATTTCATCACTCGAAATACCCCAATTTGCAGATAAATTTGCATTAGTTAAACGAAATAAGCTTCCTCCATTTTGATAATTCCAAGTGTCAATTCTTGTTCCGTTCGCATTTATAGCATAAGGATCTAAATTAGCATTTACATTGACATTCAGTTTATTTTTAAACAATTGCGTTCCTGTAGACATCTGTACCGGACTCAATTTGAGAGAATCACTTGCCATATTATAGCTGGTAGAAAAATTCAAATTATTTAATAGCGTAATTTTTTTAAACTCCTCTTCTTTACCCTCCGGATCTTCTACTTTCGCCTCAAAGGTATTATTTACGGAAAGTCCGATAGAATTAGACAAACCTCTGGACGGTCCGCCAAAAACACCATTTTGAAATTTATTGTATTCAAGTAAATCTTCAGGATCTAAACTAGCTTGGTATTCATCATAATAAGATCCGAAATCTGGTCGATAACCATAAGATATCGAAGGTCGAATAACATGACGTATTGCCTTAAGTTTTCCTTTTTTAAAGTTGAGCATTCCGTAAAACGTAGTTGACATCGAAACATTTGCAGAGTATTCTCTAAAAGAAGTAAATCCGTTAATCGTATCAGTAACGACTTCGTCTGTATCATCATCCCAATTCTTATCGATGCTTTTAAAATACCAAACATCTTTGTAGGTTGCATTTGGAGAAACAGTAAAATATTTTAAAACTTTTAAATTGGTACCAATATTGGCATCATGTTTTATACCGGATTTTGCATTTTCAAACATTTCTGGTTTTAAAAACTCTTCATCCGTTGTCGAAATTTGATTTTGAGCATTCATACTGTAGGTTAAACCAATATTTTGAATGGCATTTTTTTTAGCACCAACTCTTGGCGCAAAAGGATAGATACGTTCCATATTTAATTGCATGGAAGGTAAATTCATATCAATTTTTTCGGTATTCGTATTTTGTGTATGCGTAAGCGATGCATTCATGTTAAATGGTGTGCCGACAAAATTTTTATAATATGAAATGGAAGAACTAAACGTATTGGTTAGATATTCTGATGAACTAGATTCGTTGTATGAGTCTTTAAAGAAACTACTACTACCAAAATTTACCGATGCAGAAAAACGAGCATTCGGATTTGACTGCGATGACTGACTATGCGACCATCGAACAAAGAAGTTTTTTGTTATGGCATAATCATCAAAACCCTTTTGACTTTCGATTAAATTCTCATATCGAAAACTAAAGTTACCACTAAATTTATAGCGATAGGCATAACTTGACTCGGTTCTTAAACCCCAACTACCATTGGTATAAATATCTGCCAATACGGCCAAGTCAACATAATCATTTATGGCAAAATAATATCCACCATTTTGCAAAAAATAACCTTGATTACTATTTTCTCCCCATGTTGGAATTAAAAAACCAGAAGCCCTCCCTTTTGTAATTGGTGCATAAAAGAATGGAAGAAAAAGCGGTGTTGGTACATCTGCAATAACCAAGTTACTTAATCCACCAACAATTTTACTTCCGGGTACAACCTTAATATTAGAGGTTTGAATATAGTAATCGGGATGCTCTTTTTGCGAAGTAGTAAATTTTGCTTTGTTGATATAAAAGGTACTGTCGTTTTCTTTTTTGGTAAGATCACCTGTTATAAAAACACCTTGTTGTTCTGTTCTCGAATTATAAATAATTGCTTTTTCGGATTGAAAATTATAAATAAGAGAATCTTGCACTGATTCTTGTGAGCCTTGTTTAAACTGCGGTTTTTGGGTATAAACTCCAGAAGTATCTACAATTCCTTTGGCGTATGCTAAGCTATTTTTGTAGTCGATTAAAATTTCTCCTGCTTTTAACTCAATATCTTCGTAATAAAGCTCAGCTTCATCATATAGTTTGGCAGTTTCTTTGACAAAGTCATTCGACATATATGCTTTTGCCTTATGAATAATATTAGCTTGCAAAAATTCTTTTGTAACTTTTAAACTGTCGGTTTTTATAGTATCTTGCGCACTTGTATTTAGAGCACTTTGATTCAATGCGTTAAGACTATCGATGGTAGAGTTTACCCTATTTTTACTTTTATCAGGTTCGGTTTGAGCGTGACTCAAAAAAATCCTAAAGCAAAAAAATAATAAGACTAAAACGGTGTATCTTAAATTTGTATACAATGTTATAAATAGTATTTTTGTAAAAAAAAATCAACTTATTTTTAAGGTTACAAACTTACGTATATTTTTTTAGTGGTTTTAGTTAAAAAAGTAAGAAAAACAAGAGGAAGATAAATAATGAGATATTTAAATTTTAAGTGCAAAAAACGTTATAAGTTTTTAATAATTTTATGCGTTTTTTTTATGTTTATTGGGAGTAGTGTGGCAATTGCGCAAGAGAAATTTACTGTTGTTTTAGATGCCGGTCATGGCGGAAAAGACCCTGGTAAGAATCAAGGAAAATATAATGAAAAAGATATTGCCTTAAATATTGTTTTACTAGTTGGTAAAAAATTAGGGAATAATAGCAAGATCAATGTAGTTTACACGAGAAAAACGGATGTTTTTGTTGATTTAAAAGAAAGAGGTTATATAGCGAATCAGGCTAATGCGGATTTATTCGTGTCCATTCATTGCAATGCCCATAATACTCAAGCTTACGGTACCGAAACATATGTTTTAGGATTGCATGCCAATCAACGAAATTTTGAAGTTGCGCAACAAGAGAATTCTGTAATATTTTTAGAAGATAATTATCAGGAGAAATATGAAGGATTTGACCCAAATTCTCCAGAAGCTGTTATTGGTTTAACATTGATGCAAGAAGAATATTTAGATCAAAGCTTATGGCTGGCAAGTAAAATTCAAAGAAATTTCACAGATAATTTGAACAGAAACGACCGTGGTGTAAAACAAGCGGGTTTTGTTGTTTTACATCAAACCTATATGCCAAGTGTTTTAATTGAAACTGGGTTTATTACAAATACTTCAGAGGGAGCTTTTTTGAATTCAAAAAACGGACAAGAAAAAGTGTCTCAAGCAGTTTATGAAGCGATTATTTCGTACAAAAAACAAATTGATGAAAATACAGTTGTTGAAGTAAAACCTAAACCTCAGCCAAAACCTGTTGAAGTTGGCGACCGAGTTTTTGAAGGAGTTGATTTTAAAGTACAGATTGCTTCAAGTTCGAAAAAAGTGGAATTAAAATCTTATAATTTTAAGGGATTAAAAGGCGTTAACACAACGAAAATAGGTAATCATTATAAATATTATTACGGATCTTCATCTAATTATGATGAAATCTTAAAATACCAAGATCAGGCAAAAGCAAAAGGATATCCCTCGGCATTTATTGTAGCTTTCAAAAATGAAGAATGGATAAATGTTTCTGAACTTTTAAAATCACAAAAGTGATAACTATTTTTTTATACATTGAAATTATTAGTATTATTGTTTAATTAAATTCAACATTTTGAAAATATCAAGAGAACTAAAAACCGGTATCATTGCATTGTTGAGTATTGTACTGTTTTTTTGGGGATACAATTTCTTGAAGAACCAAAGTATTTATGACAAAACACGAACGTATTACGCCGAATATCCTAACGTTCAAGGTTTGTCTCCCAATAGTCCTGTTACCATAAATGGATTGAGTGTCGGAAAAGTATCCGATATTTCATTCCATCCATTAAAAAAAGGAGTTCTAATTGTACATTTGAATTTAACCAATAAGATTCAGTTTTCTAAAAATAGTATTGCCGAAATTTATAGTCCAGATTTCATCAGCGGAAAATCAATGAGAATAAACCTTGCTTTTGATGGTGGCTTAATTGCGAAAAACGGAGACACATTAATAGGAAGTGTTGAATCAGGTATCATGGGGATGGTCAATGAGCAAATTGCACCCTTGCAAGCGAAAGTAGAGAGTTTTGTTGTGAATTCTGATTCTGTGATGCAAAATGTTAACAAAGTTCTCGATGCCAAAAATCAGAAAAAAATAAGAACGAGCTTAAACGATCTTTCCATAACGCTAGAGAAATTTAAAAATATTTCTTTAAATGCGGATAAATTATTTACTAACAATAAAGAAAAATTAGATAGTATCTTAAATAATGCTAATTCTGCGATGGCAAATTTTTCTAAATTTACAGATTCGCTTGAGAAGGTTGATTTATTAGCTACTACTGCCAAGTTACAGACTACTTTAGATGGTGTGAACCAAATTTTGGACAGCATTAAAAACGGTGATGGAACCATAGGTAAATTGATAAATGATGAGCAATTATATAAAAATTTAGAAGGAGCATCCCTCGAAATGGAAGAATTGATCCGGGATATTAAATTGCACCCAAAAAGATTTGTTCACCTCTCGGTTTTCGGAAAAAAAGAAAAAGCCTATGAAGAACCTGAGGAAAACGAAAAAAAATAGTTGATAAGTTCTGATAAAATACTACTGGTAAACATTTAATATTTTTTTAGTTTTACATCAAAATAATTGCAAGAAAAAGTTTAATTTAAAGCAAAATTTATAGATAAACTATTACATGTCTTACATTTCAAATATACTCTTTGCAATTCTACTAATCGTAGGTGTTGGTTTTTTTGTACGTAATGTCAAAAAACTTACCCGAAATATAAAATTGGGTAAAGATACCAACCGAAACGATAATGCTTCCGAACGTTGGAAAAACATGATTCATATTGCTCTCGGGCAGTCTAGAATGGTAAAGCGTCCAGTTTCAGGTATTCTACACATCATCGTTTACGCAGGTTTTATAATTATTAATATTGAAGTTTTAGAAATTATAATTGACGGACTATTTGGTACGCATCGAATACTTTCTTTTGCAGGAGGTTTTTATAATTTTTTAATTGGCTCTTTTGAGATACTTGCATTTTTAGTTTTAATTTCTGTTGTCATTTTTTGGATTCGTAGAATGATTCTTCGAGTTCCAAGATTTTGGAATAAAGAAATGACTGCTTGGCCTAAAAATGATGCCTTAAATATCTTGTATTTTGAAATGGTGTTAATGTCACTATTTTTATTCATGAATGCAGCAGATTTCAATTTGCAGCAATTGGGTGCGGCACATTACGAAAGTGCAGGAAGTTTCCCAATTAGCCAATACATAGCAAATTGGTTGCCTCAAAATGAATCCACACTGATACTTCTTGAAAGAGGAGCATGGTGGTTACATATTATCGGTATTTTTATTTTCTTGAACTATTTATATTACTCGAAACATCTTCATATATTATTAGCATTTCCGAACACTTATTTTGCAAACCTTAATCCGGAAGGAAAGTTTGATAATTTAAAATCGGTTACCGATGAGGTAAAAATGATGCTTGATCCTAGTGTAGATCCATTCGCGGCAGCTCCGGAAACGGAAGAAAATACCATTCCAGAAAAATTTGGAGCACAAGATGTAACCGATTTGAATTGGGTACAATTGATGAATGCATATACCTGTACTGAATGTGGTCGATGTACCTCCGTTTGTCCGGCAAACCAAACAGGTAAAGAATTATCGCCTCGCGCAATAATGATGAAAACACGCGATAGATTAGAAGAAGTTGGTAATTTTATTGATAAAAACGGGGTAGAGAACTTTAAAGAAAAAGGCGATGACAAATCTCTTTTTTCAACCATTAGTAATGAAGAAATTTGGGCATGCACTACTTGTAATGCTTGTGTTAATGAATGTCCGGTTAATATAGATCCATTATCGATAATTATGGATATGAGAAGATTTTTGGTAATGGAAAAATCTGCTGCACCGCAGGAATTAAACATAATGATGACCAATATTGAAAATAATGGAGCGCCATGGCAATACAACCAAATGGATCGGTTGAATTGGAAAGACGAAAATTAATTAATTTAAAAAATTAAACAAATGATAGTACCAACAATGGCTGAAATGATGGCAGCAGGTAAAACTCCTGAAGTTTTGTTTTGGGTTGGTTGCGCAGGAAGTTTTGATGACCGTGCAAAAAAAATTACGAAAGCATTTGTCAAAATTTTAAATAAGGCAAATGTCGATTTTGCGGTTTTAGGCACAGAAGAAAGTTGTACCGGTGACCCAGCAAAAAGGGCTGGTAATGAGTTTTTATTTCAAATGCAAGCGATGACTAATATTGAAGTGTTGAATGCTTACGAAGTAAAAAAAATTGTAACTACTTGTCCGCATTGTTTTAATACTTTAAAAAATGAGTATCCTGAATTAGGGGGTACTTATGAAGTATTGCATCACACGGAATTCTTGCAAAAATTATTAGAAGAAGGCAAAATTTCTATTGAAGGAGGTAAATTTAAAGGAAAACGAATTACGTTTCACGACCCTTGTTATTTAGGAAGAGCAAATAATATTTATGAGGCACCAAGAGAATTAATTCAAAAATTGGAGGCAGAGTTGGTCGAAATGAAGCGTTGTAAATCAAACGGACTTTGTTGCGGTGCAGGAGGTGCTCAAATGTTTAAAGATGCCGAAAAAGGAGATAAAGAAATTAATATTGAGCGAACCGAAGATGCGCTCGAAGTACAACCAAATATAATTGCTACTGGCTGTCCGTTTTGTAATACAATGATGACGGATGGTGTAAAAAATAAAGAAAAAGAAGATTCTATAAAAGTGTTGGATATAGCAGAATTAATTGCTAATGCTGGCGATTTATAAATGATAATTTAAAATATGCCTTTTATCAGAGACAAGAATTTAGTAAATATTTACGAAGAAATTGACAAGGCAAATGATACGATCAAGACTTTGTCCACCGCGTTGAAAGACGAGGAGGAAAACAATTCCGTATTGCGAAAACATCGCATAGTTCTTGGTGTTTTTGGTCTGATTTTACTCATCTTATTTTTGTGGTCATTTTTACCAAAATCAAAGCAATACAAAGACGAATACCTCATAAAGAACAATTTAAGTTTGGTTGATTCTGATTCTTTACATAAAATGCAGCGAAACGCAAAACAAATTGCTCTTATTGACTCTTCACGTACGATGGCATCAGAAATGCCAATTTTATATCGCGTTCAAATTGGTGCCTATGCAAGCTTTAGTTCTAAATTAATTTCAGATGATTTGGTACATTTAGAAAAATTTGAAGATGAAGGACTCAATAAATATGTGATTGGTAATTTTACAACGTACAAAGACGCGGTTATGCTTCGTGATGATATGCGTAGATTAGGGTTTATTGATTGTTTTATCATTTCCAAATCTTATGGCATTCCGATAAATATTACCGAGGCTTTAGAATTGAGTGGTGAACAATGGATTAGAGGAAATACCAATTAATTAAGACTTTACAATATTTTGTCAAAACTACAGTCCTGGGTAAAAGCTGCCCGTTTAAGAACCTTACCTTTATCGTTATCCGGAATTATTTTAGGAGCTTTTTTGGCAACTTCAAAAGGAGATTTTAATTGGATGATATTCTTGCTTTCCGTGGCAACAACAATCGGATTTCAAGTTTTATCCAATTTTGCAAATGATTATGGTGATGGAATAAAAGGAACGGATAACGAAGATAGAGTAGGACCCAAAAGAGCTCTGCAAAGCGGAGAAATTACGCCCAAACAAATGCTAAATGGTATTAAAATTACGGGTGGTCTTACTCTAATAATTGCATTGCTCCTTATTTATATCTCTTTCGGAAAAGAAAATATAATGTATTCTTTCTTATTTTTCTTTTTAGGAATCGCAAGTATTGCAGCTGCTGTCAAATATACAGTTGGTGATAAGGCTTATGGGTATCGTGGTTTTGGTGATTTATTCGTATTTCTATTTTTCGGTCTCGTGAGTGTTTGTGGTTCTTATTTTTTATATACCCATACCTTGGATTTTACTATTTTTTTTCCAGCATTTTCTGTAGGTTTATTAAGTGTTGGGGTTTTGAATTTGAATAATATGCGTGATCGCGAATCAGATGCAAAATCGGGTAAAAATACCTTAGTCGTAAAAATAGGGGAGGAATTTGCCAAATACTATCACTACTATTTATTAATCACAGCATTCTTATTTGCATTTTTATATACAAGTCTTCATTTTGAATCACCAAAACAATTTCTTTTTTTGATAGCATTTGTTCCAATTTTTTTACATTTGCATACAGTTTACAAAAATAAAAGTCCGAAATTATTGGATCCAGAACTTAAGAAACTGGCTTTGAGTACCTTTCTATTCGCGTTTTTGTTTGGATTAGGGTTGGTAATTTAGATATGATTATTGTCATAATAATAAAAGACTATTTAGTCTACTTTTGTTTCTCAAAATTAATGAATTGGTAAAATTAGTTATAACACATTTATTGCTAAACCTTTATTTACTGGCGATTATACAGCCGGCAATTCCTGTTTTAGAATACCTACTCAATTACAACTATATTGCCACTCAATTATGTGAAAATAGAGATAAACCTATTTTAGAATGTAATGGTACATGCTACCTGGAAAAACAGGTTTCAAAGCAACAAAATTCAGAGCCAAGCTCTTCGGTTCCGATGCCACCAAAAATTGATTTGGAAAAATTTATAACTTTAAAAATAGTTGGTTTTATTTACAAGATTTCGAGGCCATTACATGTGCGCGTTACTCCTTTTTTTTATAACAATTTAAAAGAATCTACATTTAATTTTTTCCTCTTCAGACCACCATCATTTACTATTTAGTTCATCCGTTTAAATAACGAAATTAAACGCAGCACTTCCGTTGCGTATTATAAATTATTAAATAGTATAAAAATGAAAAAAATATTTTGGCTTTTTGCCATGCTATTTTGCATGGGTTATTTAGTTAATGCCCAAGAACAAATAGTTAAAGGTACTGTAACTGATATATACAATCAACCTATTGAACATGTTATTATTACCTTAAAAAACTCCCAAATTAATACAGAAACTAATGCATTAGGAATCTTTGAAATAAAAGCAAATTTAGGTGAAACAGTTATGTTTTCACATATGAATTACAAACTAAAAAGTTTAAATCTTATACCGGATATGCAAATTGTTTTAGAAGAAAAAACAATTGAATTAGACAATGTAGTTTTAAAAGCTAGCCCGTTTAGTGATATTGTACAATCGAGTATAATTTACGATGATGTCAAAGCAACTACACAACCTCGAAATGTAAGCGATTTGTTTAAAGATATTCCTGGTTTTGGAATTCAAAAAAGAGGTGCTTATGCATCTGAACCTGTTTTTCGAGCTTTTAAATATGAACAGTTAAATGTGCAATATGATGGCGGAATGAAAGTCTTAAATGCTTGTCCGAATCGTATGGATCCTATCACAACGCATGTAATTCCTGAAGAAATTGAAAGAATAGAAATTATTAAAGGTCCATTTACCGTTCGTTTTGGTGAAAATTTTGGGGGAATTATAAATATGGTTACAAAATCAGCTTCTTCCAAAAAAATGGGAATAAGTGGAAATTTGGAAACCGGGTTTGAAACTAACGGAAACAACTTTACAGGAAGAGGTTCGATAGTATATAAACAAGAAAAATTTGATATAGAACTAAATGGTTCCTATCGCGATTATGGCGATTATGAAGATGGTAACGGAACAGAAGTACCTTCCTCTTTTACCAGTACAGACTATTCTATTAAAGTTGGCTTTAATCCAACGGATAATCAGCGCTTGAGACTCACTTGGAGACAATCATTTGCCAAAGATATTGATCATGCCGGATTACCTATGGATTCGCCTTATGACGATAGTTATTTAGCCGGATTAGATTATAAAATTACTAATTTATCTAAGGTGGTAAGTTCTATAATGTTTAAAGGTTTTTATTCCGATGTTGATCACTTAATGACTAATGAAAATCGTCCGAGTTTTACGGCAACCGGTGCTTCTTCTAATGTTTTTGTGACTACGTACGGTGGAAAAACGGAAGTAGCTTTAAAACCATCTGAGAAACTTATAGTTTTCACTGGTTTGGATGGAAACTTTACCGCTAGAGATGGCTCTAGAATTCGAACTGTAAAAATAATGAATGGAACTGTTTTGCCGAATCCAATGATAAAAACAGATAAGATTTGGCAAGATTCTGAAATAAATGATGTGGGTGTTTTCGCAGAAGGAAAATATAAAATCTCTGAGTTTGCCATTATGACTGCCGGATTGCGATCTGATTTTATAGATGCTGCGATTCATGATCCAGAACAAGATTTTCTAGACTTATATGGTGGAGAAATTAAAGACCAATCCGAAGTAAATCTTAGCGGAAATATATCTCTTGTGTATACAAAAAATGAGGCAAAAGTTCAATTTGCATTTGGACGAGGAGTTCGTACAGCATCGATGATTGAGCGATTTATCAATCATTTTAATGTAGGTTCTGATCCGTACGAATATATGGGAAATCCTTATTTAGATCCTGAAATTAACAATCAGTTTGAAATCGCTTTCCAACAAAAATTTAAAAACATGGAGTTTGGAGCGTCCGTATTTTATTCCTTTTTACAAGATTATATTACTGCTGTTGTAGATGAAACAATTCCGCGAAAATTCATGCCAACCGTTGAGCCAGTTTTTGCTAAACGATTTATAAATATAGACAAGGCAATGCAAACAGGATTTGAGATGTTTTTTAATTATCATATTACTTCTGCGTTGAAGTTTAACACAGATTTATCCTATACCTACGGCGAGAATAAAGATTTTGATGAACCATTACCTCAAATTGCACCTTTGACAGCGCATTTGGGCTTGCATTTTGAAAAAGAAAAATATTGGTTATTCTTAAATTCTAGGCTGGTTGATCAGCAAGATAGAATTGCAACTTCATTTAGAGAAGTAAAATCACCAGGTTTTGCAACTTTTGATTTTAGTGCAGGCTTTAAACCAATACCAAAGTTAACTATTGGTGGAGCAGTACTAAATATTTTTGATAAAGCTTATTTTGAGCATTTGAATTATTCGTATCAAAATTCTGATATTTTAAGTGGGCGTATTTACGAACCTGGTAGAAATTTCACCTTGTATTTGAATTATACCTTTTAAATTTTATTAAGTTAGTTAGGTTGAAAACCGTGGAAAGGAATTCTCTTTTTACGGTTTTCTTTTTTTTGCCGAATATTCTTTTTATTTTTAGGATTAAATAATTAATTATGAAAATTACATTTTTAGGACATGCAAGTTTAGGAATAGAAATTGAAAATATAAATATCATTGTCGATCCTTTTATTACGGCAAATGAATTAGCAAAAAACATAGATATAAATTCGCTAAAAGCGGACTATATTTTACTTACCCACGCACATCAAGATCATATTTTAGATGCCGAAGCGATAGCAAAGAGAACAAAGGCCAAAGTTATTTCTAATTTTGAGATTGTAAATTATTTTGAAAATTTAGGTATTTCCGGTCATCCAATGAATCACGGTGGCAGTTGGCAGTTTGAATTTGGCAAAATAACCTACACGAATGCAATTCACACGAGTTCTTTTCCAGATGGTGCTTATGGTGGACAACCTGGAGGATTTTTGTTAAAAACAAAAAGTAAAACCATTTACATTGCCGGAGATACTGCCCTTACAATGGATATGAAATTGATTCCGATGCAAGCAAAATTGGACTTAGCAGTTTTACCTATTGGAGATAATTTTACCATGGGAATTGATACTTCGATAATCGCTTCCGATTTTATTGAATGCAATAAAATTTTAGGCTATCATTATGATACTTTTGGATTTATTGAAATTGATCATAATAAGGCGATCAAGTCTTTTGCCGAAAGAGGAAAACAATTAATATTACTAGATATCGGTCAATCTATTTCGGTTTAAATAAAATATGATTGGGTTTCTTTATTAACAGTTCTTATAACATTCTTATCCCATTAAAATATTGCTTTTATAGATTTTTAATCCATAAATAGTAGTGTAGATTCCTAGGTTATTATTGTTTTCATCTAAGCATAAAATTCTTTTTTAAAATAACAATAATTTTTCTGTTTGTTTTGAGTTATACCTTAATTATCAAAAAGAATTCAATTATTCATGAGAAGACAATTTATTTTAGGCATTACTTTTTTACTTGTACAACAAATTTTTTCACAATCCGATTTTAGAGATGGTTTTGTTATAACAAAATCCAGAGATACATTGTATGGTTTAGTAGATTACAAGGAAGGTTATCGGGGTTACAGAATATGTAATTTTAAACAAGATAAAGATCAAAAAACAATTTCGTATACAGCAGATCAAATTCAAGCGTATGGATTTACCAATGATTTGTATTTTGAATCGAACGAATATAACAATGTGGATAATGAACCCGAAATAATTTTTTTTCAAGTCTTAGTTAAAGGAAATGCTACTTTGTATAAATATCACGAACGATATTATGTGGCAAAAATGAATATTAAGCCACATGAACTTGTAAGTACGTTTGATGATTCGGTGATAGATGGTCTAACTTATAGAAAAGATAATAAAGAATATATTCGAAGTTTGAATTACCTTTTTTTTGATTGTGAAAAGTTGAGAAAAGGTATTGAAAATTTAAAATTTAATGAACCATCACTTGTTAAAATAGTTAAAGATTATAATAATTGTCAAGGAGTAGAAAGCGTAGCATTTAACGAACGTAAGCCTCTTTTTAAAATGGTATTCGGAGTGGCTATTGGTTATAACTTTTCATCTATTGGTTCTGATGGTTTTGATGAAAATAATTTTTTAAAAACTGATTTTTCCAATTCAAATTCCTTGATGTTTGGTGCAACTTTCGATTTATCTTCGCCAAGGTGGCTAGAGAAAATATCATTAACAGGAGGTTTGTTTTATTTTTATTCTGATTATTTTATGGAAAACACCTCAAAACCATATGAATCCAATATTAAAAATGAAGTCACTATTGAAATTAGTCAGTTAAAAATTCCTTTAGGTTTTCGTTATACATTTCCCGAGAAAAAAATCACTCCATATATAAATATTGGAGGTTCTTTTACAGCGCATCTTTCTAGTAGCGCCGTTTGGTTAGAAGAGCGAGAGTTTTTTGGTAAAGTAACGATTACCGAAACAGATTTAGAAATAGGAGATCATCAATTTGGTTATTGGGGAGGAGTAGGTTTTAAAGTGCCGATTCATAACAAAATGAAAGCGTTTTTCGAGTTTCGTTATGAAAGTAATCAAAGCTCTTCGTTTGAAAAAGTTGCCGTAAATGAAGAAAACAGTTTCGAAAATTATCAGTTAATTGTAGGAATAAATCTTTAATTTCGTTTTTTGGTAGCAGAGTTGAGCAATGCAATTAAAAAAAAACGATATTTATAAAATGCATTTAAGAGCGAGATTTAAAAAATATACACTACAATTTAAACATGCAAGCGGGACTTCACGAGGAGTTTTGCACACCAAGGAAACCTACTTTTTAAAGGTTTTTTCAGATAAAAAATTTGGAGTAGGCGAATGTAGTTTATTTCGTGGCTTGAGTTACGATGATGTTTCCGATTATGAATTAAAATTGCAATGGCTTTGCAATAATATTAATCGAAATAAAGATTTTCTTTTACAGGAATTAATTGCATATCCATCGATACAATTTGGTTTAGAACAAGCACTATTATCTTTTCAAAGTGAAGATGTTTTCTCTTTGTTTCCGTCAAAATTTACTCGTGGACAAGATTCTATTTCTATTAACGGACTTATTTGGATGGGAGATACATCCTTCATGCAAAAACAGATAAAAGAAAAATTAGCTTCCGGATTTACCACCATCAAATTGAAGATTGGCGCAATAGATTTTAAAGCCGAATTGAATTTGCTAAAAGCCATCCGAAAAGAATTCTCCGCTGATGAAATTGAACTTCGCGTTGATGCCAATGGTGCATTTACTCCTAACGATGCATTAGAAAAATTAAAACGTCTATCTGATTTCGATTTGCATTCGATCGAACAACCCATAAAATCAGGTCAAAGTGAAGAAATGTGTGAATTATGTGCTATTACACCACTGCCAATTGCCTTAGATGAAGAATTAATTGGCATTCTGAATATATCGGAAAAGAAGCTTTTGATTGAGAAAATTAAACCACAATTTATTATTTTAAAACCAAGTTTGATTGGTGGTTTTAATGGTGCTGACCAATGGATTCAAGTTGCTGAAAAACACCAAATTGATTGGTGGATTACTTCTGCTTTAGAGAGCAATATTGGCTTGAATGCTATTGCTCAATATACCTTCGAAAAGCATACAAATATTCCGCAAGGTCTCGGTACTGGTGGCTTGTTTAGCAATAATATTATTTCGCCATTAGAGATCAAAAACGGAGCTCTATTCTATTCCCAAAAGCAAAAATGGGAGAACATAGACTATCTGTTTTAAATATATAGTATCTTCGTTTTTCATTATTAATTTTTGGTATAAATCATGAAATTTATTCAACAGGCTTATAAAGGTAAAAATGATTGGCATTTGTATTTGCTTTCCTTTTTTTTAATTTTTATCGGTTGGCAAATAATTGGTGTATTACCTTTAACTTTTACTGCTTTCTTCGCAGCGGGAAGTTTTAGGGAGTTTATTTCTGCAGCAAAAACTCAATTTATGGATGTAGGAATCGGCAAAAACTTGTTTTTGTTTCTAATGATTCTATCGTTTGCATTCGGATTGGTAAGTTTACTTTTTGCTGTAAAGAAAATACATGGTAGAAGTATTTCTAGTTTGATCACAAGCCGGAAGAAAATAGACTGGAATCGGTTTTTTTATGCATTTTTCTTATGGTTTTCGATTGTTTCAGTGATGTTACTACTAGATTATTTTATAAATACAGAAAGTTATGTTTGGAATTTTAAACCCGTTCCATTTTTAATTTTAGTAATAATTTCTGTTTTATTCATGCCATTACAAACTAGTTTAGAAGAATTATTGTTTCGTGGTTATATTATGCAAGGTTTGGGAGTTTTATTTAAAAATGCTGCTATTCCGTTGCTGGTAACTTCAATTGGTTTTGGTTTGTTACATGGCTTTAATCCTGAATTTCAAAAATTAGGTACTATTGTGATGGTCTATTATATTGGCACTGGATTTTTGTTTGGAATTGCCACTTTAATGGATGATGGAACCGAACTTTCTTTAGGAATGCATGCTGCTAATAATGTTTTTGCGGCTGTTTTTGTAACCATGGATTGGGCTGTTTTTCAAACAGATGCACTATTAGTAGATACTTCAGAACCTTCCGTTGGCATCGAATTGATATTACCGGTTTTTGTTATTTATCCAACAGTTCTTTTTATTTTTTCAAAAAAATACGGCTGGACTAATTGGAAAGAAAAATTGTTCGGAGCAGTTCCGAAACCAGAGGATGAAACCTTAGAGGAAATTGATTATTAGCATAAGGTAAAGTATGAAACAAACAACTTTACATAAGAGTTTTAAATTGAATAATCGAAGTTTTAAAAATGAGAAAGAACTTTTAGAATTCACTAAAAATAATTTATCTCGAGTTCATAGTTTTTTAGAGACTTGGTTTGATGCGAAAGATTTTATTTCGGTACTTACTTCCGGTTCAACCGGAAAGCCAAAAAGCATAAAACTAAAAAAGGAGTTTATGCGGAATTCCGCTTTAGCTACAGGGAAATATTTTGATCTACCAGAAAAAACGACAGCTTTATTGTGTTTGTCGCCAAATTATATTGCCGGAAAAATGATGCTCGTGCGTGCTTTAGTTTTAGGATGGAATTTAGATGTTGTTGAACCAAATAGCAAACCATTAGAAAATATCCAAAAGGAATACGATTTTTCAGCCATGGTTCCAATGCAACTGTTCTATTCGCTAAATGGTATTTCAAAAATAAAAAAACTAATTGTTGGTGGCGGAGTGGTATCTAAAACTTTATTAAATTCAATTCAAGATATTCCAACGAAGATTTATGCAACTTACGGAATGACAGAAACAGTTACGCACATTGCAGTAAAAGAATTGAATCAATTTTCTCAACAAGATAATAGCAAATTGTTAGAAGGAAACCAATCCAATTATAAAATTTTACCGAATATTAAAATCGCTGTAGATGCTAGAGGATGCCTAATAATTGATGCAGCAAAAGTTGCAGATGAATTAATAATTACAAACGATTTGGTAAAATTAGTTTCGGAAATAGAGTTTCAATGGTTGGGCAGATTTGATACCGTTATAAATTCAGGAGGTATAAAATTAATACCCGAACAAATTGAAGAAAAACTCTCGCAAATTATCTCACATCGCTTATTTGTAAGTAGTGTACAAGACCCTATTTTGGGTGAAAAATTAATTTTGGTGATAGAAAGTGAGCCTAATGAAATTACCATAGAAAAATTACAATCGGTTTTAGATACCTACGAAATACCCAAAAGTATTCATTTTTTAGCGCAGTTTATTGAAACTGATACAAAAAAAGTAGATAGAAATAAGACCAAGAATTTACTACCAGAATTATAAAAACGCTCTACCAAATTTATTTCACGGTAATCAATTGTTTAATAGAAACAGGTTTTCCTGAATTGGTAAAACCTTCCAAATTAATTTCATAATCCCCTATATTATCAGAAGTATAAAAAATTACAGAGGTTTCTTCTTTATTTACAATAAATTCAGGTTTCCAAAGTAGCTGACTTCTGTAATCAGGAATTCTATCATAGGATTCTCCCTCATATTTTTGTTCGAAATAGCTTTGCTTTTGTAGTGGTTTGAATAATTTAACACTCTTAATATAATCTGCATTGGGAATACTATTAAAGTCTCCATCAAAGGTTTCTATCGAAACAATTCCTTCAAAAATCTCTGATCCAAAAAGGTACTGTTCACTAACAACACTAATTTTTTTTATTTTGGCGGAATTATAAAGAACAAGATCATTTTGATCTTGTACCATTATTCCGTCGACAAGAACTAGAGTGTTTAAGCCAGATTCGATGTCTTCATCATAAAGTTTCACATGCAATTGGTTTATACCCTTTCTTTGTCGAACAAAAACTTCAGGAATAATCTCAATAACGGTCTCTTTTAAGGTTGGAAATCGTGTGTAATCATCTAATAAATAGGTCTTTTCTTTAGAATTAAAAAAGGGAATTATAGAATCAATTTCGATAGGTTTATTCGGTTTTACAGTGGAGTAGGTGTTTTCAATTTGATTATAAATGCTATGATTTAAAATATACTCCTTTTGTTCCGGTGTGATTTTAAATTTAAAAAAGTTTAAATTTTGATAATTTACAGCTTCTAATTGATCTATTTCAACACGAAAAGCATCTCTATTGTCATTAATTACTTGAATAACAGCATTTTGAGAATCGTAGTCTTTTTCGACATTCAAATAGAAAATTCCAAGTTCATTGGTATTAGCAACTTTAAAAAGAGATTCTTTACCAGCGATCGATATACCAACCTTTGCATTTAAAATTGGTAATGCAGTTTCTTTAGAAAAAACCCGCCCTGAAATGATTTCACCTCTTAATTCAGGTAAGTATATTTGTGAATCTTTATTTGGTTTAGAGGTTGCATTTTTATCTTTAAATAAGTTTGAATAACTATTACTTGTATGCTTTTGAGGAATTGATATAGTTTCTATTTTTCGAACAGAAATAGAATAATCACCAAAGGAATTTTCACCTTGTAAGGATTCTATTTTTAAATTTACTTTTTCCCTGTTTTTAAAAGATTGTTTGTTCGTTTGAATGCGCAAGAATTTGCTTTCGCTATTGAAATGTTTATCCGATTGAATTGGATTGTTATTAGTATCAACGGTATTATCAACAGAATTATCTAAAATGGCGGTTTGGTTGCTTTGAAACGGATTTATGATACTGATATCATCCTGAAAAAAATAATTACCTTCTACATTTTTCATCCATTGCGTATATGCGATTAACTTGTAATTGCCAGAAATAACTGTAGTTGGAATGAAAAAATCGCCTTCACCCAATCCGGTATTCAAGGCTATTTTATGTTTAAATATAACAAAATTATCAGAGCCGATTAGTTCAACATAAGCAATTTTGCTGAGGCTGCTTAAATTATCTGTTTTAGTATTTAAGCAATATACTTTGTAAAAAAGAAATTCCCCTGTCAGTAAAAACGAGGTATTGTGATGTACAAATATTTTTTCCTGAGGAATATTATTAAATCCTGAAATTTCTTTCGTAGAAATATGTGTTTGTGAGAATGCCAAAAACGGCATTACACAAAAAATTAAACTGATAATAATGCTATATTTTTTCATTCCCAAAAATCTGGTTTTATGTTAGATCCGAGTTTTGTGCAATCACCACATTCTGTCGTAACTGCTATATAAGGTCCTTCACCTTCGTCAGGGTCAAGATTTCTATTTACATATTTTATTGTTCCTTGCATTATATAAATATAAAAATCTGGTGCATCAGTGACACCGAAAACTTGAGTAGTTTTTGGAGCGGATAATTGACACTCTACAAAATACGGAGGTAATTTTTCACCAGCGAAAAAATCAGAATAATTTAAAAATATACGTTTAGATGAAACAGATGATACTTCAAAAATACCGATTACCTTTTCATTTGGGTTGTCAACTTCAAAAATATTCCCCGAAAGGAAACCAGGTTGATTTTGTGAAAAAACATTATCAGAACCAGACAATTTATTTAAGGTTTTATAATAGGTATGTGCTTCTATAGATTGCACAAATTGCTTAACAAAAATGCTATATCTATGTGATATAAGTGGGTTGCTTTTTGGAATAAATCGAACTGTAAAATTAGATACTCTATCCTCACTCAAATTGGTCGTTTGAGTTTGAATAATGGTGTTCGATTTTACAGTATTATAACAGGTT
The DNA here is from genome assembly GCA_965363545.1 of uncultured Flavobacteriaceae bacterium. Lineage (GTDB taxonomy): Bacteria > Bacteroidota > Bacteroidia > Flavobacteriales > Flavobacteriaceae > Lutimonas. Next base: position 160,873 of record CBDTUD010000001.1, read on the forward strand.
TGTTGCTCTGTTGTTTTAAGTTGTAGTTCATGTCTCCACGGATACGAAGCATTTGTAATTACAAAATCACGTTGTGACCAATAGGGAGCAACTATTTTATAGGTCTCTTCATACTCATATCGGTAATATTTTGAATTTCCGGTCGCGTCATAACTATCAACAAATATGGAAATGCCAGGGTTTGAATAGCTATCCGTTTGTAACGAAGGATATAAGTCATCCATTTGAGTGATTTGAGTTAAAGGAGTTGGTTTTGAATTATAAGTTTTACCATCATTCGTTTTAATGATCAATTGGTATTCTATATTTGATTCTGCCTTAAATTCTTGTATAGAACTGTATTTTCCAGGTGAGGTTTCTTTAAAATTATAAGTATTTTCTAAATTATCTAGAATAAATATACTTGCATCGGTTTCCGGAGAAGGAACTCCTTCCTCAAAACTAAAAGTCCTTGACAAGGTAATTTCATGATGCTTATGCTCATTGGTTAAAATGGCTTCAACAACTAAAGCACGCTCAAATGTAATCGTTTTTAAATCAATTTCTTCTACACATCCATTTACAAAAAAAGTAAGGATGAGTAGTATTAAAATTGGATATGTTTTGATCTTTTTCATGTTTCTTCCCAAAAATCTGGTTTTATGTTTGATCCTAATTTTGTACAATCACCACACTCTATAGGGACCACGAGGTATTGTCCTTCAACCTCATTTAAAGGGTTTGGGTAATTTGGATTCGGACGATAATATTTTACTTTTCCTTCATCTATTAATTGATACATTGGTGGTAGAAATGTATCTCCCGGAAAAGATCCCAAAAAAGGTGCTCCAAAGGTACATTCTACAAAATAGGGAGGAAGTGGTTCCCCCTCGTAAAAATCATAATAATTAAAAAACATTCGTTTAGAACTCACTGAAGAAACTTCAAAAAAGCCTAAAACCTTTTCATTAGAATCAGTAACGGATGAAATATTACCAGTAAAAAACCCAGGTTGATTTTGTGAAAAAATGTTATTTGACTGTGATAATTTATTGAGTGTTTTAAAATAAGTAAAAGCATCAATTGATTGAACATATTGTTTTACCAATATACTATATCTAGTTGATATTATTGGATTGGTTTGCGGAATAAACCGTACTCTGAACTTTGTAACTCTATCTTCGGCTAAATCGTTGGTTTCTTTTTGAATAATTTCGTTGCTATAGCTTGTATTATAACAGGTTAATTGTTCGCTTGATTTTGTTTCGAAAGTATACCTAAAAGGAGGAGAATAAGATAAAATAACAAAATCATTGGGCACCCAATAAGGAGCAGTTATTTTATAGGTTTCTTCATATTCATAGCGATAGTATTTCGAATTACCTGTCGAATCGTAACTATCGACATAAATGGCCATTCCGTCATTATTAAAACTATCGGTTGTTCGTTCTGCGTATACATCGGATATTGGAGTGACTTGAGTTAATGGAGTGGGTTTGGAGTTATATGTTTTACCATCACTCGTATTAATGATTAACTGGTATTCTATGTTGGGCTGTGCTTGAAATTCTTGAGAAGACACATATTTTCCCGGAAAAATTTCTATAAAAATGTACGAATTTTGCAAATTATCAACGACACTAACACTTGCATTGGTTTCAGGTGATGCACCATTATCTTCGAATTTAAATGTTCTTGATAAGCTTATTTCCTGAAATTTTAATTCATTGGTTATAAGTGCTTCAACCACTAAAACACGTTCGAAAGTTAATGTTTCGAAATCAATTTCTTCAATACATCCATTCGTTATAAAACCAAGAATGGTGATTAAAAAAATTGTATATGTTTTTATTTTTTTCATTTATCAGATTTCGATTTTACAAAAAAAATTAAAATTTGAAGTTATAGGTAATTGTAGGAACAGGAACAGAAAATATAGAACTTTGATAAGCTTTAATTTCACCATTTTCTGTTACAAAAAATACAGAATAAGGATTGTTTCTTCCTAAAACATTATATACAGAAATGTTCCAGAAGCTATGAGCTAATTTTTTAATTTTATGGTTTCCTTCAATGTTGATACCTAAATCTAAACGATAATAATCCGGAATTCTAAACTCATTTCGATTACTGTAAAAAACATATTCAGATCCGTTCAAAACGTAATTCCCAATAGGGTATGTAACGGGTCTACCGGTTTGATAAATAAAGTTTGCTGAAAAACTATATCTTTTTGTAAGTTTATAATTAGCAACAATACTCAAGTCATGCGGTTTATCGTAATTGGACGGGAAGTAATCGCCATTATTTACTATTTCTTCGCTAAAATCACTATCTAGTTTGATCAAAGAACGAGAATAAGTATACCCTAGCCAGCCGTTTAATTTACCTTTGGTTTTTTTAATTAAGAATTCAACACCATAAGCCTTTCCATCACCTTGCAAAACCTCGGTTTCAATCGACTCATTTAAAAGTAGCTCAGCACCAACTTTATAATCTAGAATGTTTTGGGATGTTTTATAATACCCTTCAACACTCAATTCATAAACGTTTCCATCAAAATTTTTGTAAAAACCAACAGAAAATTGATCTGCTTGTTGTGGTTTAATATTCAAGTCTGATAGCTTCCAGGTATCGGTAGGAGCAGCGGTTGTATTATTAGATAAAGTGTGAATAAATTGATAATTATGATTATAACTAGCTTTAAATGAGAAGCTTGGTGTAAATGCGAAGCGACCGGAAACCCGAACTTCAGGTCCGCCATATGTTTTCACTACCTCATTTTTGCCGTATTCTTTGGAGTCAATTACAGTTGCATCACTTTTAGGAAGCCCGTCGGCATATATATTTTGCGTTGTTTTGCCTAAAAAGGAATAAAAGGAGTATCTAAGTCCGAGATCAAACAATAGTTTTTCACTCACATTAAAGTTATCCGAAATAAATAATGCCGATTCTAAAGCTTTCTCTTTTGGAATATTTAAAGACTCTACAATTGATTCTGAACCTTTCGGTTGGATGTTTCCGGGCTCATTATTGTACAACTTACTAGAGATGCCATAATCAAAATCATGTTTTTCATTTAAGGTATATTTCATTCTGAATTTAACTTCGCTTTCTTGAATTTTATATCCCAAATCAAAATCGGTATTAGAAACACCATCATATTTTATATTAAAATCGTAACGAGTATGAGCAAATATCAAACTTGCTTTATGCTTTTCATTAAAGTCATGATCCCATTTTATCGACATAAGCATATTACTGTAATCGTATAAAGAGTCTGAGGAAACACTAAACACATCCTTGCTATAATAACCGGAAGTCTCGAGATGATTATTTTCATTTATTTGATGGTCATATTTTATAATAGCATCATAAAATGAAGCCTGACTATTTTGTAAGTTTTCATCGTCTAAAGCTTTTAAAATCCAATCAGAATAAGTTGCTCTTCCTCCCAAAACAAGAGAAGATTTTTCTTTTACTATTGGAATCTCCAATGCGAGATTACTTGTGACTGGCCCAATAGCACCTTCACCCTTAATCTCTTGTCGTTCACCATTTTTTGTTTTTATATCAAATACGGAAGATAGTCGGCCTCCGAATTGGGCGGGAATACTACCTTTATAAATATCTACATCTCCTGTTGTATAGGGGTTTAATGCTGAGAAAATTCCGAAGAAATGCGTTGGGTTATAAATTACAGCATTGTCTAATAAGATTAAATTTTGATCAGTTTTACCACCTCGCACGTTAAAACCGGTTGAACCCTCACCAGCAGATGAAATTCCAGGCAGCGTTATTGCTACTTTCAGAATATCTCGTTCTCCTAAAACGAGTGGAATGGTTTTAATATCTTTTACTTGGATTTGTGTAATACCTGTCGCAGCTTCTTTTACATTTTTATCTTTATCAGCATCTATTATGACTTCATCTAATAGTTCTAGATTTTCGGCAAGTTCAAAATTATAAGTACCATTACTATAAATGATAATTCTTTTTTTCAGATTTTCTATGCCTAAAGATTTAAATTCGATATAATTAACTCCAACTGGTAAATCAATGGAATAATTTCCTTCAATATCGGTAACTTCATTGATATTTTTATCAGGTATTGTTAAAACCAAATTAGGAATTGGTTCATTAGTAACTACATTTTTAACTTTTCCGGTAAGGGTATATTTTTTTTCTTTAGAATTTTTACTTTCCTTTCCAATGCGAATAGTTTCAACTCCAGAGGTTTTTCTTGTTACATCAGAATTATATAAAACCGGTTTTGTTTCTTCTTCTATCATATCTTTTTTTTCTTCACCAAAAAAATCTAATGGAAGTGTATCATAAACAATACTATTTTGGCTCAAAATTATTTTATTATCCGGAGCGATGTAATAGTTGATGACAGTATCGCCAAAAAGATCGGATAAAATTCGATTAATGGAAGCGTCTGAGTAATTTTCGGAAAATACTTTATCGGTATCTAACCAATTTGCAACAAAATAAAAGCGATAGGTAGAAACTGCTTCTATTTTTTGAATTACATCAATTGTTGTTGAATTAGCAAAGCTGATCGAAATCTTTTCGCTGGAATCTTGAGCATTTAATACATAAAAACTTAAGAAAAAAAGTATAAGTAGTAGTTTTCTCATGGTTAATTAGCTTTTTTTATCGGAATTAAACTACTAACTTCATTGGTTAATTGAGCAAGAAACATATCGTAATTAGAATCGATTAGTTTTTTGTTTTTCCTATAAAAGTTGTTTATTTCATTTTTGTATTCAGGAAAAACTTTGATGAAATCACTTTTTGATTTTATGGGATAAATACCGGATGGAATATTTAAAACATATTCATTAAAGGAACTAAATTCATAATAGATATTTTTATTTTGGATATACTTTTTTTGACTTTTTCGATATCTTTTATAACAAATAACGCCGTTATTCTCGGTAAGAATCGCATAAAAACCTTTCAAATCTTTATTATTCGTTTTTACTTGGTTAAAAGTAATACCGTTTAAGGTGAACTGCTCAATTCTATCGGCATTTAGCTCAATAATACTATTTCCGGATTGACCTTGTAAATTAACAATAACCTGATCTTTATAAAGATCATATTTCATGTCAATATCATAATAATTTTGATCATCATAAATTAGATTTCCTTTTATAAATTGAGAAGTTGAAAAAAACTTGTGGTTATTGTTTAATGTTCTGAACTCCTCTAGGTAACGTAAACCATTAAATAGACTGGTATTTTCAACTCCAACTATTTTATCAAACCAAATATAGTATTTCTCGTTTTCTGTAGATGTTTGACCACTTAGATTCACTGTAAAAAATAAAGACAAAAATAGTAGGAGTGAAATTAATTTTATGTTCTGATTCATTTATTTTAATAGGATAAAACTCAGGTTAGAAAGAAATAAATGTATAAAAAATTATCATATTTGAAGTTATTATAAGTTTTTATTTGATTTTTAAACAGGATTATTTGTAAAATAAAAAGGTTAGACTTTTAAAAGTCTAACCTTTATAATGTTATTAAAAACACATTTATTGGTTAACTATTACCCACTGTCCTTTTTCTATTAATGGAATTGCTTGTTTAAATTTAACCATTTTACTTTCACCTGTAGTTATATTTTTAATGGTAACTTTTTCGTTTCGCCCAATTTTTCTTTCGGTTCGAACGATGGTTTCTGTAACTTGCTGTGGTTGCGTTTGATTTGCTTGTGCTTCTTGCGTCGGACTATTATATTCCGCTTTGCTTAATTGTAATTTTTCCTTTTTTTGTTCTCTTGCTTGAGAAACTTGTTGCTGACTTTGACTTGGCAGTTCTCCTTTGAACAAGAAAGATAAAACTTCTTTATTCACTCTGTTCAGCATTTCGGTAAATAACTCAAAAGCCTCAAACTTATAAATCAATAAAGGGTCTTTTTGCTCATAGGTAGCATTTTGAACGGATTGTTTTAAATCATCCATTTTACGCAAATGATCTTTCCATGTATCATCAATAATGGCTAAAGTTATATTTTTTTCAAAATCGGTAATCAATTGCTTACCATTTGAATCATAAGCTTCTTTTAGGTTTGTTACAACTTGCAAAGTTTTAACACCATCTGTAAAAGGAACTAAAATTCTTTCGTATTGATTTCCTTGCTTTTCATAAACATCTTTAATCACAGGAAAAGCTGCTACAGCACTTCTTTCAATTTTATTTTGGTAATGCTTGTAAACAACATCAAATAATTCATCAATTAAAACACGTTCATCTTTTGCATTGAATTCTTCTTCCGAAAATGGAGAAGTAGTGGAGGAAAAACGAATCAGTTCAAATTCAAAATTAGAATAATCACTATTCGGTTTGTTTTCCATAACAATGGATTCACAAGTATCGTAAACCATATTAACGATATCTACTTGCAAACGCTCACCGTACAAAGCATGTCGTCTTCTTTTGTAGATAACTTCTCGTTGGGCATTCATAATATCATCATACTCCAACAATCTTTTTCGAATACCAAAGTTATTCTCTTCCACTTTTTTCTGCGCTCGTTCAATCGATTTTGAGATCATAGAATGTTGAATAACTTCTCCTTCTTTCAATCCCATTTTATCCATCATTTTGGCAATTCTTTCAGAACCGAATAATCGCATCAAATTATCTTCTAACGAAACATAGAACTGAGAAGACCCAGGGTCACCCTGACGACCAGCTCTACCACGTAATTGTCTATCTACACGACGAGAATCATGTCTTTCTGTACCTATAATTGCCAGACCACCTGCTTTTTTAACTTCATCGGTTAACTTGATGTCTGTACCACGACCAGCCATGTTTGTTGCAATGGTTACAACTCCAGGATTACCCGCAGAAGCAACAATATCTGCCTCTTTTTTGTGCATTTTAGCATTCAATACATTGTGCGGAATTTTTCTAATGGAAAGCATTTTTGAGAGTAACTCAGAAATTTCAACAGAAGTTGTACCAACCAAAATAGGTCGATTATTGCTTGTAAGCTTTTCAATCTCCTGGATTACGGCATTGTACTTTTCGCGTTTTGTTTTGTAAATTAAATCTTCACGATCATCACGTATTAAAGGAACGTTGGTAGGAATTTCTACTACGTCTAATTTGTAAATCTCCCAAAATTCTCCTGCTTCTGTAATCGCAGTACCCGTCATACCTGAAAGTTTGCGGTACATTCTAAAATAATTTTGCAATGTAATAGTTGCAAAAGTTTGTGTTGCAGCCTCAATTTTTACATTTTCTTTCGCTTCAATCGCTTGATGTAAACCGTCGGAATAACGACGACCATCCATCACACGACCTGTTTGTTCATCTACAATTTTGATTTGATCTTCAATAATAACATACTCCACATCTTTTTCAAATAGGGTATATGCTTTAAGCAATTGATTCAAGGTATGAATACGTTCGCTTTTTATACTGAATTCACGGTATAGTTCTTCTTTTTCTTTTGTTTTTTCTTCCGGTGAAATATCTTTTTGCTCAATTTTTCCAACTTCAATACCCATATCTGGTAAAACAAAGAAATGATCTTCCGTTTTACTGCCGGCTAAATGTGCAATTCCTTTATCTGTTAAATCAATAGAATTATTTTTTTCATCAATTACAAAATACAATTCTTCATCGATCTTTGGCATTTCACGATTGTTATCTTGCATATAGAAATTCTCTGTTTTTTGTAATAACTGACGAATTCCTTCTTGACTTAAGAATTTAATTAAGGCTTTGTTTTTTGGTAACCCTCGAAAAACGCGATATAATAAAAATGCGCCTTCTTTTGATTTTCCTTCAGCGATAAGTTTTTTTGATTCGGCAAGTATTCCCGTAAGGTATTTATTTTGCAAACGAACAATTTCATCGACTTTAGGCTTTAATTCATTGAATTCATGTCTGTCACCTTGTGGAATAGCACCTGAAATAATTAAAGGAGTTCTAGCATCATCTACCAATACAGAATCGACCTCATCGACAATGGTATAATTATGTGGCCGTTGTACTAAATCATTTGGCGAATGTGCCATATTATCACGTAAATAATCAAAACCAAATTCGTTGTTAGTACCATAAGTAATATCGGCGCGATAGGCTTTTCGACGATCTTCAGAATTAGGTTGATGTAAATCAATACAGTCTATTGATAAACCGTGAAATTCAAAAATTGGACCCATCCAAGCGGAGTCACGTTTAGCCAAATAATCATTTACCGTAACCACGTGAACGCCATTTCCTGTTAAAGCGTTTAAATAAATAGGTAAAGTTGCAACCAAGGTTTTACCTTCACCAGTCATCATTTCAGCAATTTTTCCTTGATGTAAAACAGATCCTCCAATTAATTGAACGTCATAATGAACCATATCCCAAGTAATTGGTTTTCCGGCGGCATCCCAAGAATTACTCCATATGGCATAATCACCATCTAAGGTTACATAATCATGAGTTGATAATTCTCTATCAAATGCTGTAGCTTTTACTTTTAAGGAAGTGTTTTTGGTAAATCGCAATGCAGTTTCTTTAATTACTGCAAATGCTTCTGGTTGGATATCGTTTAAAATAGCTTCTCCAGCCTGATAACTATCATCGTTTAACTGATCAATTTCTTTGTAGATTTCTTCTTTTCGATCAACAGTGGCAGTATCTGTTTCTTTGGTAAGCTCATCTATTTGATCTTGGATCGGCTTAGTAGCCTCTTTTATTTTATTTTTGAATTCAATAGTTTTTGCTCTAAGTTGATCTAAGGATAAAGCAGATATTTCTTTTTCAAATAATAAAACTTTATCAATAAAAGGCCGCTGTATTTTTAAGTCTTTTTTCTTTTTATCTCCAACAAAGACTTTTAAAACTGAATTAAGTAAACTCATATTTTATAGGATTTTTCTTGATTTTTTCAAGAGATTATTGCTTGCTAAATTGCAAATATCACTCAAAAAATTTGGTTCTATACATAAAAAAAAGCCTCCTTGGAGACTTTAATTTTAGTATTCATCTTCATTCCAAAGAAAATCCTCATCAGTAGGATAATCTGGCCAAATCTCTTGAATAATTTCATAAACTTCACCTTCATCTTCTAAGGCTTGTAAATTTTCGACAACTTCTAACGGTGCTCCAGTTCTTATTGCATAATCAATGAGTTCGTCTTTTGTTGCCGGCCAAGGTGCATCGCTTAAATAAGATGCTAGTTCTAATGTCCAATACATAATTGAAAACCAATTTTGAATTTTATGCAAAAGTAATTTTTTTAAGCAAAAAAGCAAGCTTTTTGTTTATAAATTTAATACATCTAAAAGAACGTAATTTTTTGGGTTAAAAAAATGATGAAAATTTGAATTTCCGCTAGTCACTCTTTTTTCGAATTCCATGCAATTTCAACCGCATGATTATCATAAGTCAACTTTCGTGCCAACACAAATAGGTAATCAGATAGGCGATTGAGGTATATTAAAATTCCTTCGTTAACGGGTTCATTTTCATTTAATTCCACGGTGATTCTTTCGGCTCTTCTACAAATACAACGTGCGATATGACAAAATGACACGGTTTGGTGTCCACCTGGTAAAATGAAATGAGTCATAGGTTTTAAACTTGTATTCATGGCATCGATTTCAACTTCTAATAATGCAATATCATTTTTACTAATTTTAGGAATTTGTAAGCGATCTTTGCCACTTTTTAATTTTTCTTTATCAGGAGGAGTTGCCAACATGGCGCCAATAGTGAATAATTGATTTTGAATTTTAATAAGAACATCAAAATATTTTTTATCTAATTTTTGGTCTCTAATTAATCCGATATATGAATTTAATTCATCAATTGTTCCATACGCTTCGATACGTAAATTATATTTTTTTACTCTTTGCCCTCCAAATAATGAGGTTTCACCTGTATCTCCTGTTTTGGTATATATTTTCATTTTTCGAATTTAGAATTAAATTTTTTTTAGGTTAAATTCTGATATTAAAATGTTCTTTTCGCTGCTCTGCTCTAAAAAATACAATTCCCCATTGAAAAGTATCTATGCTCACAGTAACTTTTTTGTGATTTTTTATAAAATTCCATGCCCGGTTCATGCCTTCATTCCAATGAATATCATCAAATATAAAGATGGAATCATTTTGAACATATTTCAAACATTCTAAAAAATAGTTAATCGTACTTTTCTCTTCATGATTTCCGTCAAAATAAATCAAATCAAAACTATTATTTTTTAAAGCATTCGACAAGGTATTTTTGAATTCTCCCGTTTGAATTTTTACAGATTGAAAATCAAATTTTCGAAATTGTTCTTTTGCAACCTTTGAAGTTTCTGGGCAACCTTCAAGAGTAATAATAGTTGTTTTTGGATTACCAAGGTACAGGCTTGCAGTCGCAATACCAAGTGATGTGCCAATTTCAAGAATTTGTTTAGGTTTAAAATAGGACACTATTTTAAGTAATAATTTTGCCCTTTTTAAGGATATTCCAGCATTTTTTGCAATGGCAGAAATAGATCTATGATTACTTTTAAAAACGCGCGAACCGGCACCGAAATCCGTTATATCGATAAACTTTTTATTGGATATTAATTCGTTTTTATACTTTTTAAGAATTTGAAATTCTTGATCAAAATTCTTGTTTTTTTGGTATAAGCTTTTGGTTGTGAAATCATAAACAAATGGCGAATGAATTCCATGCTGATTTTTAGAACGAATCAAAAATTTAAAATAAGATACGATAGAATAGAGCACTAGCTTAATTTTATTTGCGAAAATAGGGAGAAAATTTATTGTTGTAAACAATTTAAAAATTATATTTGCCCTTCTAGTCAAAAATTAAAATATGAAGAAGTTTTTAACTTTAGTATTGCTTACCATTTTCTTTACTTCCTGCATCCCAACTAAAGATTTAGTGTATTTTCAAGGCGAGGTCGATCAAAATGGATCTATTCAAAAATTACAAAATGAACCTTATAAGTTACAAGTAAATGATGTTTTAAGTATAGAAATTAAATCTTCTGATGAAAAATTGGTTGAGCTTTTTGAAACTACCACAACCAATAATAATCAAAACATGAATAGTTTGTATAATGACCAAACATTATATTTTACCGGTTACTCGGTAGATAGGCAGGGAAATATACGATTACCATATATCGGATCAATTAATGTTTTGGGTTATACCGACGATGAAGTTCGTGAGAAAATTGAAAAGGAATTTGAAACCTATTTTAAAAATCCTGACGATGTTTTTATAACCGTAAAATTGGCTGGAATTCGATTTACTGTTTTAGGTGAAGTCGGAAGTACAGGAACAAAGATCTTATATCAAAATCAGGTGAACTTAATTGAGGCTATTGCAAACTCGGGAGATATTACGATGGTAGGTAATAGAAAAAATGTAACTATTATTCGAAAAAATATTGACGGGACTAAAAGATTTAAAGTGGACATGACCAATATGAATACGTTTGAGTCTGAAAACTTTTTTATACAATCTAATGATATTGTTTATGTAGAACCATTAAAGCAAAAATCTTGGGGAACAGGTACTACAGGAGTACAAACCTTAACTACGATTATTACTGCCTTATCTTTGGTAACAACAACAATTTTATTATTCAGATTATAATAGCTCAATAATGAAACAAACAAACAATATAGATATAAGCGAACTGAATTCTTTTGATATAAAAGAATATGTTTTTAAGATTATAAGTTATTGGAAACTTTTCGCAATAATTATTCTTTTAGCACTTATTATAGCAAATGTAATTAACAGAAGATCTGAAAAGATTTATAATCTAAAAAGCTTGATAACCGTTACGGATGAACAAAATCCATTGTTTAGTTCAAGTACAAATATTGCTTTTAACTGGGGTGGGCCTAGTGATAAAGTGGAAACTATTATTACGATATTAAAATCAAGAACACATAATGAAAAAGTAGTAAAAAAATTAAATTTTAATATAGATTATTTTATAGAGGGAAAATACAGAAAAGAAGATGTTTATGGTAGTGTTCCTTTTAAAGTATTAATTGATAGTTCTAAATATCAACTACAAGGAAATGAAATTAGATTAGAATTTTTAAGTAATGACGAGGTACAGGTTACGGTAGAATTTGATGATGAAAATAATAGATTAAATAACTATGGTTCTAATAAAACCAAAAGTTTTATGCCGAATGATTTAAATTTTTCTCAAGTTTTTCCATTAGGTAGTATTGAAACCCCCTTTTCAAGCTTTAAAATTAATAAAGAGGATGATGTATTTGATTTAACCAATAAAGTATATTTTGTAAGGTTCAATAATTTTGACAACATCGTTAAAAAATATCAAAAAATTGATGTTGCGACAGAGAAGAAGGGAACTTCAATTATCGAATTGAGTTTAGATGGTTCAAATAAAGATAAAATAGCAGATTATATCAATACCACAGTTAATGTTTTGGATGTGGACCAGCGAGCGCAAAAAATAAAATATGCGATCAGAACGCAAGAATATATTGACACCTTATTCGAAGTGGAGTCTAATAGATTAAAAAACATTGAAACTGATTTAGGCGATTTCAAACAAAAAAATCAAATTTACGATTTATCAGTAGAAGGAAGTGCCTTACTAGGAGAGGTTACCGATTTAGATAGTGAGGCTAACGTTATTCAAAATAGGTTAGAATATTTGAATAATCTTGAGAATTATTTAAAGTCAAATAATAATTTGAATAGTGAATACATTCCGGCACCTGCATTAATAAATATGGAAGATCCGAATATTGCAGCTAGTGTTACAAACTTAATTCTACTTTCAAAAAATAAAGAAACTTTAGAGAAAAAAGTAAATCCTTCTTATCCACCGTTAATAAAGGTTAAAGATGAAATTAAAATTCAAAAACAAATTTTATTAGAGCAAGTTGGATCTTTAAAGGCGAGTGTTGTTATAAGTTTAAATAATGTAAATAAACAATTAGCGAGAAATAATGCAAAATTGAGTAGGCTTTCGCCCAAAGAACAAAAATTGCTTAATTTTCAAAGAAAATATAATTTGACCGAAACAAATTATAATTATTTAAAACAGAAAAGTTATGAAGCAGGAACTGCAATTGCGGCAAATGTTTCTGACATTAAAATATTAGATAAGGCTAAAGATGTTGGCCAGTTACCGATCAAACCAAAAGGTGCTTTTAATTATTTAGTTGCTTTAATGGCTGGAATAATGCTACCATTATTATTTATACTTACAAAGGAAAGTTTAAGTAATAAAATCCAAACTGTTGAAGAAATTGAAAAAACCTATAAAATTCCGGTTTTAGGGGTTATTGGAAAAAATCCTTATGATAAAAGTAGACTTATTGTAAATAAAAAACCAAATTCAACCATTGCCGAATCATTTAGAGCTTTGCGTTCTAATCTTCAGTTTTTATTTGATAATAAGAAAAAATCTAAAGTAATTGTAATAACATCTTCTGTAAGTGGTGAAGGAAAAACTCTTTGTGCAGAAAATATAGCTACGGTTTTCGCTATGAGCGGAAAAAAAACTGTTTTAGTAGGGCTTGATTTACGTAAGCCAAAAATGCATGCCGATTTTGATGCGGATAATGCTACAGGTATTGTTAATTATTTGATTGGTGAAAAATCATTGGAAGAAATTACTTTGAATTCTTCCATTGAAAATTTAGATATTATTACATCAGGTCCAATTCCACCCAATCCTTCGGAATTGATATTAAATCAAATGACGGAAAATATGTTTTCTGTACTTCAAGAAAAGTATGAATATATTATAGTTGATACCCCACCGGTTGGTTTAGTCGCTGATGCTTTAGAATTATTTAAATATGCTGATGCAATTATTTATATGATTCGACAAAATTATACCCAACGGGGAATGCCAAAAATGATTGATACGAAGTATGAAAATGGAGAAGTTAAAAATATTAGCTATGTTCTAAATGACTTTGAAGTTCAAAATAGATATGGTGGTGCATATGGTTATGGATATGGCTACGGTTATGGTTACGGCTATGGAAAATATGGCAACGGATATCATACAAATGAAAAATTCTCTTTGCTCAAACGAATAAAAAATAAATTTAAATAAATTATTTTGAAAATTGAAAGAGGGTTAAATAACAAGCAACTTTTAATAAAGCGGCTATTCGACCTTTTTTTATCTTTTTTTGGTATATTTCTTTTCAGCATACCAATTCTATTTTTTTTTGTTATCGCTACAATATCAACGAGAAAATTTGGTTTATATACCCAGAAACGTATAGGACAACATGGTAATTTATTTACGATGTTAAAAATTCGTACGATGACGGGTGATGAAAACGGAAATTATATTACCATGAAAAATGACTCTAGAATAACCTCTTTTGGTCGATTTTTGAGAAAGTTTAAATTGGATGAAATTCCTCAAATATTTAATGTTTTATTCGGAACAATGAGTTTTGTTGGGCCAAGACCAGATGTTAAGGGTTATGCGGATTTGTTGCAAGGTAAAGATAGAATTATTCTCTCTGTAAAGCCGGGAATTACCGGTCCGGCAACGTTGAAATTTAAAGAGGAGGAAAGTCTGTTAGAGAAGCAAGAAAATCCGAAAAAGTACAATGATGAAGTTATTTGGATAGAAAAAATTGAAATCAATAAAAAGTACATCGAAAATTGGACATTTATTGGTGATGTCAAGTATATTTTAAAAACAATATTTAGTTAAATTTGTATATTATTTAAATTAGAATTATGAAAAATCCGAAAATCGCTATTATTGGTCTAGGCTATGTAGGCTTACCTTTAGCAGTAGAATTTGCAAAGAAATATCAAGTAGTTGGATTTGATATTAATAAAGAAAGAGTTGATGAGTTAAAAAGCAACCAAGATCACACTTTAGAAACTTCACCAGAAGAATTAAAGAGTGTAAATGCGGGCTCATTGAAATCTGTTCAAGATGCAAAAAAAGGTTTATGGTTAACCTGTAATTTGGAAGAGTTGGAAGATTCAAATTTTTATGTTGTTACGGTTCCAACACCAATTGATAAGGGTAACCGTCCGGATTTAACACCGCTTTACAAAGCAAGTGAATCTGTTGGAAAAGTATTAAAGAAAAATGATATAGTGGTTTATGAATCTACTGTTTTTCCTGGTGCTACTGAAGAAGAATGTGTACCGATTTTAGAAAAAATTTCTGGTCTAACTTTTAACAAAGACTTTTTTGCTGGCTATTCTCCTGAAAGAATTAACCCAGGAGATAAATTGCATACCGTTACAAAAATATTAAAAGTAACTTCAGGTTCTACTCCTGAAATAGCCACAATTGTGGATGATATTTATAAATCAATCATTGTAGCAGGAACACATTTAGCACCTTCTATAAAAGTTGCTGAAGCAGCAAAAGTCATCGAAAATTCACAACGCGATGTTAATATTGCTTTTGTAAACGAATTGTCAAAAATATTCCGTTTAATGGATATTGATACCACCGAAGTTTTGGCTGCTGCAGGTACAAAATGGAATTTTCTACCATTTAAACCAGGATTGGTTGGTGGTCATTGCATTGGTGTTGATCCTTATTATTTAGCGCAAAAAGCTATGGAATTAGGCTATAATCCTGAAATTATTTTGGCCGGTAGAAGACTTAATGATAGCATGGGGGCTTTTGTGGCACAAGAAGTGATCAAATTAATGATTAAAAAAAGTATCAATATAAAAAACTCCAATGTTTTGGTTATGGGCATCACATTTAAAGAGGATTGTCCGGATATAAGAAACTCAAGAGTTATTGATATTATTGAAGAGTTTAATTCGTACCATGTGAATGTTGATGTTTACGACCCTTGGGCAAATGCCAAACATGTAAAAAGCGAATATGGTGTAGATTTAATAAAAGATGCTAAAAAGTTAGAAAAGAAATATGATGCTGTGGTATTAGCAGTTTCCCATAAAGAATTTATTGGTTTAAATTTAAATGATTTCGTAGTTAAAAATCATATAAAATTTGATGTTAAAGCAGTTTTACCAAAACATGAAGTAGATAGTAGACTATAGTTTTTTTAGGTTCAAAGCGTAAAATATTTTCAATAAAAAATGCATAAAAAAGTTTTAATTACCGGTGTAGCCGGATTTATAGGGCACCATCTCGCCAAGCTTCTCGTTCAAGAAGGTTATGAAGTTTTCGGTCTTGACAATATTAACGATTATTACGATCCGAATTTGAAGTTGGCAAGACTAATGGATATGAAAATTGATGTTTTAAAAATCGAGTATAACGTTGCCTTAAAAGGGGATATTACTTTTTATAAACTAGATTTAATTGATGCTGATAATATAAAATTATTATTTAAAGAACACCGATTTGATTTTGTTGTTAATTTGGCAGCGCAAGCCGGTGTTCGATATTCTTTAGAGAACCCGCAATCTTATGTAGATAGTAATATAACAGGATTTTTAAATATTCTAGAAGCATGTAGAGCGTATCCCGTAAAACATTTAGTTTTTGCATCTTCTAGTTCTGTTTATGGTCTAAATGAAGATATTCCTTTTAAAACAAGTCATCATACCGATCATCCATTAGCAATATATGCTGCAAGTAAAAAAGCCAATGAAATGATGGCACATTCGTATGCACATTTATTTCAAATTCCGTGTACGGGATTGCGTTTTTTTACAGTTTACGGACCATGGGGGAGACCAGATATGGCCTTGCACATATTCACAAAAGCGATTGTAGAAGATCGAGAATTTGATGTGTATAATTTTGGCAAAATGAGTCGGGATTTTACTTATGTTTTAGATATTGTTGAAAGTGTAAAACGATTAATTCCGCTTCAGCCAAAACCAAATAATCCGAATTTTGATGCTAAAAACCCAAATCCTGCAATGAGTTCAGCACCTTATCAAATCTTTAATATTGGTAATAATAGTCCGGTTGCTTTAATGGATTATGTTCATGCTGTTGAAAAAGCATTAGGTAAAAAAGGAAAAATAGTATACAAAGAAATCCAACCAGGCGACGTGCAATCCACTTATGCTGATGTAAAAAGTTTATACGATTATATTAATTTTAAGCCGGCTACAACTATAGAAAAAGGGGTTCAAGCCTTTGTAGATAAATATTTAGAATTAAATTCATAATGAACAAAGAGTTACAAATCGCCATTGAAGCTGCAATACATGGTGGTGCCGAAATCATGAAAATTTATCAAAACAATTTTCATGTTGAAATGAAAGACGATAATTCTCCTTTGACGATTGCCGATAAAAATGCGAACGATATTATCAATGCTTATTTGATAAAAACAGAGCATCCGATCATTAGCGAAGAAAATAAGCAAACCGACTATTCGATTAGAAAATATTGGAATACCTGTTGGATTGTTGATCCTTTAGATGGAACAAAAGAATTTGTCAAACGCAATGGTGAATTTACGGTTAACATCGCTTTAATTAAAAACCAAAGACCAATTTTAGGGGTTATCTATGTTCCGGATACAAAGATTTTGTATTATGCCGATGTTGAAAAACAGACTGCCTTTAAATGTTTGTTGAAATCCCATACAACAGATTTTAAAGAAATAGACAGAAATTCAATAGCAATTGCGCCAAATGCAACGGATAATAAAACGATAAAAGTGGTTGGTAGTCGCTCTCATAAGAGTAAAGAAACCGAAGATTTTATATATTCTTTACAATCCGATTTCGAAAAAGTGGAGATGGTTTCTAAAGGATCTTCCTTAAAATTTTGCATGGTTGCAGAAGGCATTGCAGATGTTTATCCAAGATTTGCTCCAACGATGGAATGGGATACTGCTGCCGGACAAGCTATTTGTGAAGCGGTAGGTCTGCAAGTTATTTCAAAAGAGACAAATAAACCATTAAAATACAACAGAAAAAATCTATTAAATTCGTGGTTTTTGGTTTCAAAGTAATGAAAGATAACTCACGAAAAAGACATATTGTAAAAGCAATTACTTGGAGAATTGTTGGTACAATAGATACTATTTTATTATCCTGGATAATTTCCGGAAATTCCTTAACTGGATTGAAAATTGGCTTAGCCGAAGTCATAACCAAAATGGTTTTGTATTACTTTCACGAAAGAGTTTGGTTTAAATTAAATTTATCAGAAGATGGACATTCTTTGGAAAGTAGAAAAAGACACCTTGGAAAAACAATTACCTGGCGTTTTGTAGGAACAATGGATACCATAATTTTGGCATGGATAATTACAGGGAATCCTCTAACCGGATTAAAAATCGGATTTGCAGAAGTCATTACAAAAATGTTATTTTACTATCTGCACGAGCGCGTTTGGTATAGAATTAATTTTGGTTTAGAGAACCGAAAATATCAATAATTATGAAGGATAATATTATTAAACATAACTATCAGGTTTCCAAAGTAAATAGAAATAAAGCAAACAAACACAATTCTTTTTTAATTTGGTTTACTGGTTTATCTGGTTCTGGTAAATCAACTTTGGCGAATGCATTAGAATATAAGTTGCATCAAGAAGGGATTAAAACGTATGCTCTTGACGGCGATAATATTCGAAAAGGAATTAATAGCGACCTAACTTTTTCTCCAGAAGACAGAACCGAAAATATTCGTAGAATAGCTGAAATTGCACATTTATTTGTGGATTCAGGTACCGTAGTTTTAGGAGCTTTTGTGTCTCCCTACAAAAAAGATAGGGAAAATATTGCCAATGTTGTAGGAATTGATAATTTTGTCGAAGTTTTTGTAAACACATCCATCGAAGAATGCGAAAAACGTGATGTGAAAGGTTTATACAAAAAAGCCAGAAACGGAGAAATAAAAGATTTTACAGGTGTAAATGCGCCTTATGAAGCTCCGGTTAATCCTGAAATTGAAGTAATTACCGATGGAAAATCGATTACCGAATCCGTCGATAAAATTTATAAGCATATCAAACTAAAGTTGCATAATGAGTAAGTATTTTTTAAATTATTTAGATGAGTTAGAAAGTGAAGCGGTTTTTGTATTGCGGGAGGTTTATGCGCAATTTCAAAATCCGGTAATTTTATTTTCTGGTGGAAAAGATTCTATTGTTTTGGCGCATTTGGCAAAAAAAGCATTTTTTCCGTCAAAAATTCCTTTTCCCTTGATGCATATTGATACTGGACATAATTTTCCGGAAACGATTCAATTTCGTGATGATTTAATCGATAAGTTTAGTGCTAAACTCATTGTAGGCTCCGTACAGGAGGCTATTAATAAAAAAAGAGTAGTGGAAGAAAAAGGGAAAAATGCTACTAGAAATGAACTACAAATTACGACATTATTAGATGCTATTGAGTTCAATCAAATCGATTGTGCTATCGGTGGTGGACGTAGAGATGAAGAAAAAGCTCGCGCAAAAGAACGTTTTTTTTCGCATAGAGATGATTTCGGACAATGGACGCCAAAAAATCAACGTCCGGAATTATGGAATATCTTTAATGGAAAAATGCACCAAGGAGAACATTTTAGAGCTTTTCCGATAAGTAACTGGACGGAAATGGACGTATGGAACTATATAAAAAGAGAAAATATTGAGATACCTTCTTTATATTTTGCGCATGAAAGAGAGGTTGTATTTAGAAATGGAAGTTGGATTCCTGTTTCTGAATTTTTAATAATGCAAGAAAGTGATGAAGTACATACCAAGAGGATTCGTTTTAGAACACTTGGAGATATTACCATTACCGGTGGAATTGAAAGTGATGCCGATACCTTAGAAAAAATTGTGGAAGAGGTTTCTGCAATGCGACAAACTGAAAGAGGAAATAGAGCTGATGATAAACGATCGGAAACTTCTATGGAAGATCGAAAAAAACAAGGCTATTTTTAAGCAGTAATTTGTAGAATAATAAGACTTTTTTATAAGTGAACATTCACTTTTCCTAAATAAAAAATAAAAATGCAATTAGACAATAACCAATTATTACGATTTACTACCGCTGGAAGTGTGGATGACGGAAAAAGTACCTTAATCGGTAGACTATTATACGATTCAAAATCTATTTTTGAAGATCAAATTTCTTCGGTAGAGAAAACAAGTAAGCGTAAAGGTTTGGAAAACATTGATTTAGCCCTTTTTACAGATGGTTTAAAAGATGAAAGAGAACAAGGCATCACCATTGATGTGGCTTACCGTTATTTTACAACACCAAAACGTAAATTCATCATTGCCGATACTCCAGGTCATATTCAATATACAAGAAATATGGTTACCGGTGCATCAACAGCAAATGTTGCTATTGTATTAATTGATGCAAGAAAAGGAGTTATTGAGCAAACTAAAAGACATTCATTTATTGCATCATTGTTGCAAATATCCCATATAATTGTATGTGTGAATAAAATGGATTTGGTAGATTTTAAAGAAGAAGTTTTTAATGACATTGTTGGGCAATACGAAGAAATGTCTTCTAAAATGATGATTAAGGATGTACGTTATATTCCGATTAGTGCTTTAGAAGGGGATAATGTCGTTCATCGTTCTGAAAGAACTCCTTGGTATCAAAATGCACCCTTGTTACATACTTTAGAAACAATTCATATTACTAGTGATAATAATATGGTTGATGCCCGTTTTCCGGTTCAAACCGTATTACGACCTCAAGATGAGCAAAATAGAGATTATCGTGGATATGCAGGAACAATTGCCGGTGGAATTTTTAGAGTTGGTGATGATGTAAAAGTCTTACCTTCTGGATTCTTCTCTAAAGTGAAAAGTATCAATGCCTATGAAAATTTCATTGATGAAGCATTTGAAGGAATGAGCATTGCAATTACTTTAGAAGATGACATTGACATTAGTAGAGGTGATATGTTGGTAAAACCAAATAATTTGCCCGAAATAACCCAAGATTTATCCGCTATGATTTGTTGGTTTAACGAGGAAACAGCAAGACCTAGAGCTAAATATATTATAAAACATACTTCCAACGATCAAAAAGCTATGATTAAAGAAATGGAGTATAAAATTAATATTGATACCTTAAAGCGAGACTTGGATGATAAAGACATCAAAATGAACGATATCTGTAAAGTTAAAATTCGTACTACGGCACCTATCATGATGGACGATTATGCTAGAAATCGTAAAACTGGTGGCTTTATTCTAATTGATGAAGGCACAAATGAAACTGTTGCCGCCGGCATGTTGATTTAATTCAGGTTTAAAAATTCATTAATTCACTTCTTTTCGTCATATATTTTTTTGAGATTCTAATTCCATTTTGGATATTGACTTTATCTGTTTTTGAAAGAAATAAGTAATATTTCAATATTTTCTTTAGAAACAATATGCAGGTTGCCAATACTTATCATTGGGAAAATTAGGAACATACACCGTGTATCTTCCATCTTTCAAGGTTTTTATAATTTCATTGAATTGCTAAATATGCTGCAACATCATTTTTTATTAAAAAGATAAAGGTATGCTAGTTTGTTTCAAAGCATTGTAGTTGTACAAATTAAATAACAAAATGGGTATTAAAAAAACGGTTTTATTCTGCTATATTTGCACCTTTAAAAAATAAAAATATGAAAGCTGGAATTGTAGGATTACCAAACGTTGGAAAATCGACTTTATTTAACTGTTTATCAAATGCTAAGGCACAATCTGCCAACTTCCCATTTTGTACTATTGAACCTAATATTGGAGTTGTAAATGTTCCAGATCCGCGATTAGAAAAGTTGGAATCATTGGTAAACCCAGAGCGGGTTGTACCTGCAATTGTAGAAATTGTAGATATTGCCGGTTTGGTAAAAGGAGCAAGTAAAGGAGAAGGTTTAGGTAATAAATTTTTAGGAAATATCCGCGAAACCGATGCTATTATCCATGTTTTGCGTTGTTTTGATAATGATAATATTATACATGTTGATACAACGATTAATCCGATAAGAGATAAAGAAACCATCGATATTGAATTACAGTTGAAAGACTTAGAAACTGTTGAAAAAAAACTAGATAAAGTTAAAAAGGCAGCGCGAACAGGAGATAAAAGTGCCCAAAAAGAATTGGAAGTTTTTACCAAAGTAAAAGATGCTTTAGAAAGTGCAATTTCGGTGAGAGCAATTGAATTAACGGAGAAGGAACGTGAAGAATATATACAACCTTTACAACTACTAACTGATAAACCGGTTTTGTATGTTTGTAATGTAGACGAAGGTTCTGCCGTTACCGGAAATGATTATGTTACCAAGGTAATGGAGGCTGTTAAAGATGAAAATGCCGAAGTATTAGTGCTTGCCGTTGGAACGGAAGCGGATATAATGGAGTTGGATGATTATGAAGAACGACAACTATTTTTAGACGATCTAGGTTTGGATGAACCTGGGGTTTCTAAATTAATTCGATCTGCCTATAAATTATTAAATCTACAAACGTATTTTACTGCAGGTGTGAAAGAAGTTAGGGCTTGGACCATCCATATTGGCGATACCGCGCCACAAGCGGCCGGAGTAATTCATACCGATTTTGAAAAAGGTTTTATTCGTGCTGAGGTGATTAAATATAATGATTTTATTCATTATGGTAGTGAGGTAAAAGTCCGTGAGGCAGGTAAACTAGCCGTAGAGGGAAAAGAATATATCGTTCAAGATGGTGATATGATGAATTTTAGGTTTAATGTTTAGGTTTAAAAAAAGATTAAAATTTTAAACGAAAAAAGAGATTTATGAAGTTTGAACTAAAAGGAAATGATGTTGCAAGCAAGGCGAGAGCTGGAGTTATAACTACCGATCACGGTTTGATTGAAACGCCTATTTTTATGCCTGTAGGAACTGCCGGAACTGTGAAAGGAGTGCATCAAACAGAGTTGAAAGATGAAATTAATGCCGATATCATTCTTGGAAACACCTATCATTTATACTTACGTCCGAAAACGGAAATTTTAGAAAAAATTGGCGGACTGCACAAATTCATGAATTGGGATCGACCAATTTTGACCGATTCGGGTGGTTACCAAGTATATTCCTTATCTGAAACTCGAAAAATAAAAGAAGAAGGCGTAAAATTTAAATCGCATATCGACGGTTCAAGTCATTTCTTTTCTCCGGAATTTTCTATGGAAATTCAAAGAAAAATTGGAGCCGATATTTTTATGGCTTTTGATGAATGCACCCCATATCCATGTGACTATAATTATGCAAAACGATCGATGCATATGACGCATCGTTGGTTAGATAGATGCATAAAATATCTTGGTGAGAATCCTGAAAAGTACGATTATAAACAAACTTTTTTTCCGATTGTTCAAGGGAGTACTTATAAAGATTTAAGAAAACAATCTGCAGAGTATATTGCTAACGCTGGAGCGGAAGGGAATGCAATTGGCGGACTTTCAGTTGGAGAACCGGCAGATGAAATGTATGAAATGACCGAAATTGTTTGCGATATCCTTCCAAAAGACAAACCTCGCTACTTGATGGGAGTGGGAACACCTATAAATATTTTGGAAAATATTGCATTGGGTGTTGATATGTTTGATTGTGTCATGCCAACGAGAAATGCAAGAAATGGCATGCTTTTTACAGCGCACGGAACCATTAATATCAAAAATAAAAAATGGGAAGACGATTTTTCACCGATTGATGAATTAGGAATTACATTTGTTGACACCTTATATTCAAAAGCCTATTTAAAACATCTTTTTTCTGCAAATGAATACTTGGGAAAACAAATAGCTACAATTCATAATTTAGGCTTTTATATGTGGTTGGTTCGTGAGGCAAGAAAGCATATCTTAGCAGGAGATTTTGCCGAATGGAAAAATAGTATGGTAAAACAAATGGATAAACGATTGTAAATTTTTTATTGCAAAACAGTCGTAATTCAAAAAATAGGGGCACTACTTGAAAATACTCGATAGATACATATTAAAAAAATATTTTACTTCGTTTTTCTTTACGTTATTGATATTAATCCCAATAGCGATAGCCATTGATGTTTCTGAAAAAGTTGGAAAGTTCTTAAAAGATCCTAATTTAACTAATGCAGAAATTATTAATGACTACTATGTCAATTTTATCATAAATTACGGCAATACTTTTATGCCTTTGGCACTGTTTATTTCGGTAATTATGTTTACCTCAAAACTCGCAGGTAATAGCGAAATTATTGCTATTCACAGTTCGGGAGTTTCTTTTAATCGATTTTTAAGACCCTATTTTGTTGGTGCCACTATAATTGCATTAGTTTCGTTATATGCGAATCATTTTGTCGTTCCGAAATCGAATAAAACCTTTGAAAAATTTCAAGAAGATTATTTGAGATCAGCTTCAAAAAAAATGACTAAAAACTCCGTTAAAAAAGTGAGTCTTCAATTGAGTGATAATGATTACGTGTACTTTGGGAATTATAATTTACAATCGAATAACGGTTACAACTTTTCATATGAGCATTTCGAAAATAATAGGTTAACCTATAAAATTGAAGGACAGAATATAAAATGGCGTGATACAGATAGTATTTTCAGGCTGACAAATTATAAAAAAAGATATATAAAAAGCCTTTCCGGAAACGATAGTATAGCCAGTGGAACCTATTTCGATACTATTTATAATTTCAATCCGAAAGATTTGTTATATGTTGATTATTTGGCAAAAGAAATGTCTTCTTTTGATTTATCTGATCACATCAAAGAATCGGAGAATCGAGGTATTAAAAACCTGAATAATTATAAGGTAGAGTTGTACAAAAGAACTAGTTTACCAATTTCTTCTTTCATTTTAACCTTGATTGCAGTTACTTTATCTTCTAAAAAAAGAAGAGGAGGAATAGGGGTAAACCTTGCTGCTGGAATTACATTAATGTTTATTTATGTTTTCTTTATGAAAGTATCTGAAGTTTTGGGTTCAACAGCCGAGTCATATCCGTTTTTCATGGTGTGGATGCCAAATATAACCTTCGGAATATTAGCTCTTTATTTGTACTTCAATGCTAAACGATAATCTTAAAAATCAGTTTTATCTTCATTTCATTGTTTTTATATGGGGATTTACTGCCATTCTTGGAGCGTTAATTACTGTGAATGCCATGACACTTGTTTGGTATCGCGTTTTAATTGCATCTATAACTTTGTTTTTATTTTTTAAGATTAAAAAAGTACCATTTCATGAAAATTATGGCGATCTGTTTAAATTTTTTATTGGAGGTGTTTTAATTGCAATCCATTGGATAACTTTTTTTCATGCCATCAAAATATCTACCATTTCAACTACTTTGGTAACCATGTCATCAAGCGCTTTTTTTGTTGTCTTATTACAGCCATTATTCGGCATCAAAAAATTTACATGGTATGAACTTCTCTTGGCAGTGTTTGCCGTTGCTGGATTTGTTATAATTTTTAACGTTGAAAAAGTAAACACTTCGGGATTATTTGTCGCATTGATTTCAGCGTTTTTGGTAGCGGTTTTTTCGATTTATAATGGTAATTTAATAAAGAAATATAAGGGAAGTAAAATTGCATTCTATGAATTAGTATTTGCTACGCTATTTATTTCGGTAATTTTAATAGTTCAAGGCGAATTTTCGAAAGATTTTTTTAATCTGCAGCAAACCGACTGGATATATATTATAGTTTTAGCCGTTATTTGCACCGCATTTCCGTTTGTTGTTGCAACGAACTTATTAAAAAAAATGAGTCCGTTTACTATTGTTCTTACCAATAATTTAGAACCGGTTTACGGAATCGTATTGGCTGTGCTAATTTTTGGAGATAAAGAAAAAATGAGTTTACAGTTTTATTTGGGAGCTATATTGATTTTATGCAGTGTATTAGTAAACGCATTTCTAAAAAATAATTTGAATAAACTGCGGTTCAAAAAACAAAAATAATTGGTCAAAAAGTATATATTTGTAACATAAATCCGAAATAGAGAGCCAAGAAATGAAAAATTTCAGTTCTTTTAAACAGACAAAAAATGGAATATTTAGATTTTGAATTACCTATAAAAGATTTAGAAGATCAGCTCACTAAATGCCGAATGATAGGCGAAGAAAGTGAAGTTGATGTAAGTGAAACTTGCCATCAAATTGAAAAAAAATTAGAACACACCCGAAAAGAAATATTTAAAAATTTGACTGCTTGGCAACGGGTTCAAATCTCCAGGCATCCATCAAGACCTTATACTTTAGATTTTATCAATGCACTTACAAAAGGTACTTTTATGGAGTTACATGGAGACCGAAATGTAAAAGATGACAAAGCTATGGTTGGTGGTTTAGGTAAGATAGGTGACCAATCGTTTATGTTCATCGGACAGCAAAAAGGCTACAATACAAAAACGCGTCAATTACGCAATTTTGGTATGGCAAACCCGGAAGGTTACCGAAAAGCTTTACGATTGATGAAAATGGCTGAAAAATTTAATATTCCGGTAATTACTTTAATTGACACTCCCGGTGCTTATCCTGGTTTAGAGGCTGAAGAACGCGGCCAAGGTGAGGCAATTGCACGAAATATTTTCGAGATGACTAGATTGCAAACTCCTATAATTGCAATTGTAATTGGTGAAGGAGCGTCAGGTGGAGCAATCGGAATCGGTGTAGGAGATCGTGTTTATATGCTTGAAAATACGTGGTACACGGTTATTTCCCCAGAATCTTGTTCTTCCATTTTATGGCGAAGTTGGGAGTATAAAGAAGAAGCTGCCGAAGCCTTAAAACTTACAGCGAAAGACATGTCCAGATTAAAATTGATTGATGGCATTATCAAAGAACCTCTTGGAGGTGCGCACTCCGATCGCGAAAAAGCATATAAAATAGTAGAACAGACAATCAAAAAAGCTTTTGAAGAGTTAAAAGACCTCCCGATAAAAAAATTGGTAAAATACCGTATGGATAAATATACCGACATGGGAGTATATAGCGGATAGTTGCAAATAAATATTGGTTAAATTTCAATAACTTATAATTCATAGATATATCTTAAAGCTAAGATAGCTTTCTTATTTTACTTCTCTTTCGAGGTTTTTTTTCTTTTCTCAGAAACTCTTTACATAAAAAAATGCAAAATTTCATCTAAGCTTTTATTTGGGTTGAGACTATTTTTCAGTAACTTTAAACAAGCTGAATACAAAAGAAAATGAAAATACTCAATGCAGATCAAATGTATCAAGCCGATAAAGCTACGATTGAAAACAAGCCTATTTCTTCTATTGATTTAATGGAAAATGCGGCCACAAAATGCTTTGATTGGGTTGTAGATAACTTCCCTGAAAAGGATAAAATTATTCATATTTTTTGCGGAATCGGAAATAATGGTGGTGACGGACTAGTGATTGCCAGAAAATTGATTCAAGAGTATTACCAAGTTAAAACTTATATTGTTAATTTCAGCGTTAAGCGCAGTGGTGATTTTATTGAAAATTACAATAAACTGTTAGAGATAAACCATCCAATGCTAGATTTATACCAAGAATCTTCACTTCCAGAAATGAATAAAGAAGAGCTTATAATTGATGCAATTTTTGGTATCGGCTTAACTAAATCTCCCGAAGGTTTTGTAAAAGAAATTATTAAAAAGATCAACCAAACAAAAGCAAAAGTTATTTCCGTTGATTTACCTTCTGGGTTGTTTGCAGATTCACAGGTTACAGATAAAGATTCTGTTGTGAAAGCAACAAATACTTTAACTTTTCAGAATCCGAAATTAGCTTTTTTATTGCCCGATAATGCGTGTTTTTCAAATAATTGGGAGCTACTCGATATTGGTTTGGATACCGATTTCATCAATAAGCTATCTACCGATTATCTTACTATTGATAAAGGTATGGTACAATCTATTTATAAGCCTAGACAAAAATTTTCGCATAAAGGAACTTTCGGACATAGTTTACTAATTGGTGGAAGTTTTGGTAAAATTGGAGCTGTGGTTTTAGCTTCAAAAGCAGCATTGAAATCTGGGTCAGGATTGGTTACAGCATATCTTCCAAAATGTGGTTATGAAATTGTTCAAGCTACAAATCCTGAGGTCATGGTAGAAGTAGAGGATGAAGAATATTTACACTATTTTAATTTTAGAATGAAACCTACGGTGATCGGAATTGGAATGGGCTTAGGTACGCATGCAAAAACACAACTCGGACTAGAAAATTTTTTAAAAGAAAACGATAAAAAATTGGTTATTGATGCTGATGCGTTGAATATCTTATCTGAGAATCAAGATATTATAAAGTATCTGCCAGAAAACTCTGTTTTAACACCGCATCCAAAAGAGTTTGAGAGATTGGTAGGGTCTTGGAAAAATGATTTTGAAAAGTTAGATAAATTGCTTCAATTTTCAGCCAAATATAATGTTGTTGTGGTTTTAAAAGGAGCATATACTGCAATAGCATATCAGCATAAAATATATTTTAATACCACCGGAAATCCTGCTTTGGCAACCGCAGGTAGTGGCGATATTTTAACAGGAATCATTACTGGACTAATAGCTCAAAATTATTCTTCTTTTGAAGCAAGTATTTTAGGAGTTTATTTGCATGGTCGGTCGGCAGATATCGCCATAAAAAATGATTGTAGCCAAGAAACTTTTATCGCTTCCGATGTTTTAACTTATTTGCCAGGAGCATTTAAAGAATTAATACCAATAAAATCATAGTAAGAAGGCTTTTTTTGGCATTAAATTTGACGTAGAAATATAAAATTAAATCCATTTCAAATGAAAAATCTATTCTTGATTGTGGTTGTTTTTATTGCTTTATATAGTTGCAACACATCAAAATCGGTGCAAAATTCCGAAGAAATTGTTGCAACAAACGAAAAACAAGATACTATTCGAATAGTAAATGAAGAACTAGAATATGAAATTATTATTTTAGATATTGGATTTGATTCTTGGTTGGTTACCCAAAGACCAATGAGTTACTATACGAATGAAACCTTGCGCGTTAAAAATCTATTTTATGTAACGGAATGGAATCAAAGGGTACAACAACCACATCGATACAACCCCAATTTGTACGAGCAGATAATTAATTACGACCCTAGTATTGATTACGGTATAGAAGTTAACTACCCTTTATATCAGTATTTTCAATTCTTTCAGCAAAAATACAGACAGCGTTTTTAAAAGAAATTCCTTCAAAAAAATTACCATTATGTAAAAAACAAATGTTTTCTTTACATGAAAAAATTTATTTTTCCAATTGTTAAAATGTTGTAAATAAAAAATAAATTGGCAATAATTTTTTCGACATACTATTTTGATAAAAAATTCGTTTTATCAAAACTTGATTAAAAAGCACTATGAAACATATATTAGCATTATTTATCGTATTATTTTTTGTACTGAGTTGTTCTTCAGGAACTACAGCTACATCAATAGTTACAACGAATACAACACAGGTTACTCCTGTTATTGAAACCATCCACATTACCAATAATGAAGGCTTTGATGTTGTATTTAAAGATAGTGGGTTTTACGCCTGGCTAAATAAACAAGAACCCAAAAAAAACTTTTACGAAAGTTCTTTAGAAATTCAAAATTCTCAGTATGTTGCCGAATGGAATAATCGGGTAGCAAATCCGAAAATGTATGATTCTAATTTATATTCGCATACCATTAATTATGAGATCAAACCAAATAAACGCTATGGTTTAGACGTAAATTATGAATTATTCATGTACTTCAAATTTTTTGAGGAAAAACATGAAAAATTGTTGAAAAAATAATTTTCATAGTAAAATAAACTATCCTTTTTTTAAATCAATTAAAATAGAAAATGTTTTATTGATATCTTTTTCTTTTACTACCAAAGTCATTTCATGTGTGGTTGAAATAATTTCTTGAACAGGAATATTTGCCCAAGCCAATTGTTTCAAAATGAAATAATAAATACCAGATTGCTCTAAATTAGTCTTAGGTAATTTTATGGTAATGGAAGCCAATTTTTCCATGGAATAAAGTAATTTTTCTTCCGCAAAGTTTTTTTCTATATGAAGTTTTAAATCGGACGAGATTACAATATTGGTTTCAAAAATACCTTGAGATACAGTAAAAAATGATTCTCTATTACTACCGATTTCTGCAAAAAGCAATGATATTTTTTTAAATAAAGTACTTGAATTTTTAAAGGTATAATCATATAAGTCAGAACGAACGATAAAATCGCCCAGTTTAAGTGATAGTGATTTAAACTGCTTTCTGATTTGTAAAATTTTCACTGGTGAAAGTCGGTTAATTGCCATCATAATCGCGCCTGTTTTTACTTCTTTACCTAATAATTGGGATACTTCAGGCTCAATAATTCTTGCTAATGATGACACATTAATTAATTTCTCTTGCATGGCTTCCTCAATGAAAGGAGTGCGTTTTATGATAATTTCTACCGTTTCTTGAATTGTTTTCATTGTTATATTTTAAACAAAAAGTTATAATTTGTAAATATATTATAAAAATTTTATTGCAACTAGATTTAATTAAATATTTGCCAAAAAAATGGACTAACTATATGATAATTTTAAAATTTGGAGGAACATCTGTCGGTAGTGTTGAAAACATTAAAAAAGTTGCAGAAATTGTAAATAAAGCTAAAAAACCAAATATTGTAGTGTTATCTGCAATGTCAGGTGTAACGAACGCTTTGCAAAAGATTGCTGATTTTTTGAAAGTACATAGTTTGGAAGAAGCTAATTTAGAGATTACCCTTTTAAGCAACAAATACAAAGGCATAATTCAAGATTTGTATGAGCAGAATGAAAGCTTTTATAAAGCAAATAGTATGTTGACCTATAATAATAATTTGATGCTTTCTTACCTAGAGAAAGAATTTACAGAAAGTTTAGAAAAAGATATTTTGGCACAAGGAGAAATAGTATCAACAAATTTGTTTCAATTGTATATGGAAGAAATTGGTGAGGATTCTAATTTGATATCGGCTTTAGATTTTATGAAAATCGATTCCAATGGAGAACCAGAAATGGATGTTATAAAAGAACAATTATCAAAAATAATATCAAATAGAGAAGCTAAGACCTTTATTACACAGGGATTTATTTGTAAAAACCCGGGAGGGGAGGTGGATAATTTGAAAAGAGGAGGAAGCGATTATACCGCATCAATTATTGGAGCAGTTATGGATGCCAGTGAAATCCAAATATGGACTGATATTGACGGTATGCATAATAACGATCCGAGATATGTAGACCAAACTTTTTCGGTAGAGGAGGTTTCTTTTGATGAAGCAGCTGAGTTAGCCTATTTTGGCGCAAAAATATTACATCCTTTAAGTATTATACCGGCACGAGATAAAAATATTCCGGTATTGTTAAAAAATACTTTTAAACCAGAGGCAAAGGGAACTTTAATTCATAATAAGGCGAAATGTAGCAATGTTCGAGCTATTGCTGCCAAAGATAATATTACGGCAATAAAGATTAAATCGTATCGAATGTTGATGGCATATGGTTTTTTGAAAAAAGTATTTGAAATTTTTGAAAAAAATCAAACTCCTATTGATATGATTACCACTTCTGAGGTAGCGGTTTCTCTCACTATCGATAATACGAGCAGGCTTGAAAATATTACTGAAGAATTAAAAGCTTTTGGTAAAATTGAGGTAGATAGTGATTTGAGTATTATTTGTATTGCCGGTGATTTGGCTCAAAATAAAAAAGGCGTTACAGCATCTATCTTTAATTGCCTAAAAGATGTACCTATTCGAATGATTTCTTACGGAGGAAGTAATTACAATTTGTCGTTTTTAGTAAAAACCAGCGATAAAATAAATGTTTTGAATTTGCTTAATAAAGGATTATTTCCAAATCTAGCAAAGCAGCATAAAAAGCTTGCTGTGTAAAACAAAAAGAGCCACTCAATCGAGTGGCTTTTTTATATTAAATATCTTCAAAATTCAAGTCGGTAAAACTATCTGTTGAGCTTTCTTTACTATTGCTCGTATCATCTTCGTCTTCGCCAACTGGTCTTTGATAATCTTTTTGATGACGTTCACTAATTACTTCTTCTCCTTTTTCATTTACAATAAAATCAGTTGATTTTTTCAAGATTTCATTAAACTCTTCGAAATCTTCTTTGTATAAATAAATCTTGTGTTTTTTATAATGAAATGAGCCATCATCATGCGTAAATTTCTTACTCTCCGTAACGGTTAAATAATAATCTCCCGCTTTTGTTTCTCTTACATCAAAAAAATAGGTTCTTCTGCCCGCTCTTAAAACTTGAGAAAAAATTTCTTCCTGATCAATTAACCCTTTTTCGTCCATCTAAATTTTATTTTTTATTAATAATCAATTATACAAACAAATCTATAAAATATAATTATTTGTGCAACAATTATTTTTCTCAATTTTACAGAGTTATTCATGACTTGTTAACTTTTCTTCAAGTTGCTGGTTATAAATATCTTGGTAATATCCAGCTTGCGAAATGAGTATTTCATGTGTACCCGCTTGAACAATTTTACCTTTGTCTAAAACAATAATTTTATCGGCATTTTTAACCGAGGACGTTCGATGACTTATTATGATTGCTGTTTTTCCTTGAGATGCCTTTTTTAAGTTATTGAGAATAATTTCTTCGGTTTCGGTATCTACGGCAGAAAGACAGTCGTCAAAAATCAAAATTTCAGGATCACAAAGCAAAGCTCTGGCAATTGAAACCCGCTGTTTTTGTCCGCCGGAAAGTGTCACGCCACGTTCACCAACCATAGTCTCATATTTTTTATTAAAATTCACAATATTATGATGAATATAAGCCGCTTTTGCTGCCTTTTCAATCTCTTCATCCGTAGCATTTTCTTTTCCTATTTTAATGTTGTTCTTTATGTTGTCAGAAAATAAAAAAGCATCTTGAGGCACAAAACCGATACTATTGCGTAAAGAAAATAAATTAAGCTTCTCAATAGGAATCTTATCTATGGTTATCACTCCCTTTTTTACATCATAAAGCCGAGCAATTAAAGCAGCAATGGTTGATTTACCTGAACCGGTTTTACCCAGAATTGCCAAAGTTTCGCCCTGATTTACAGTAAAACTTATATTGTTTAATGCCTTAATATTGGTATCTTCATAAGTAAAACTCACGTTTTCAAATTCAATAGCACCTTTGATATAAGAATTTTTAGTTTCAACATTTTGAATGGCTGGTTTTTCTTCTAAGAATTCATTGATTCTTTTTTGAGAGACTTCGGCTTGTTGCACGATAGAAGTAACCCAACCAACTGCTGTCACTGGCCAAGTTAGCATATTGACATAAATAATAAACTCGGCAATTATGCCAATATGTTCAATTTCACCATTGATATATTGCATGCCTCCAATGTAAATTACCAGAATATTACTGATTCCGATAAGCAAGATCATCAATGGGAAAAATAAGGCCTGAGCTTTGTATAACGAGATGTTTTTGTCCTTGCTGGTGGTTGCTAAACTTTCAAAACCTGATGATGTTTGCGATTCAATACCATATGCTTTTATAACATTGATGCCAGAAAATATCTCTTGAGAAAAAGTAGTTAGTTTAGATAAATATTGCTGAACAATATTACTACGCTTATTAATGACTTTGCTTAAAACATATATTGAAACGGATAAAATTGGTAATGGCAGTAGCGTATATAGGGTGAGTTTTGCATCAATGCTAATCATTTTTGCCAATGCAACAATAAATAAAATTAGCATATTCATGGTATACATGATTGCTGGTCCGAAATACATTCGCACCTTTCCCACATCTTCACTTATTCGGTTCATCAAATCACCGGTTCGATTCTTTTTATAAAAGCTTAAAGAGAGTTTTTCATATTGTTTGAAGATTTCATTTTTTAGATCAAATTCAATTAATCGAGACATCACAATAAGTGTTTGTCGCATTAAAAAAGTTAAAAAACCCGAAATAATTGCAGCACCAACGATATAGAGGATATTAATAATTAGTTGTGTTTTTACTTCGTCTAAAGAAGTTACTTTGTTAGTATTATAATCTTCAACAACCTTTAATGATTGGCTTATAAGCTGCGGAATTTGTAATACAAATATTTTAGAAGCAATGGTAATTAAAATACCAGTGATTAATCGGAATCGATATTTGTATAAAAATTTGTTTAAATATTGTAATGCCTTCATTAAAAAAAACAACTAATTTTTAGGTAGCGAAGATAAGGGTTTTAAAAATATTGCGGTAAAAGTACCGTACATCTTTGAATCAAAAATATAATTTAAGTTAATTTTAAATTATAAAAATCAATGACTCAAAAAAAATCAGTAATTTTGCACCGGAATTAATAAAAATATAGTTTGACAACTTACGATCTTTTTAGTTATGGTGAATAGAAGACACATTCGAATTAAGGTAATGCAATCTGTTTACGCATTATTACAATCAAAGAGTGATGATTTAGTTAAGGAAGAAAAATTTTTACTATTCAGTACACAAAAAGCATTCGATTTGTATGTGGTGCAGTTACGCTTATTAGTTGAGGTTAAGAAACTAGCTTTGGAACATCTCGAGATAAAAAAGAAAAAATTTCTGGCAACCGCCGAAGATAAAAATCCAAATTTCAAATTTATTGAGAATAAAATTATCGAAGCTATTGAAAATAGTGAAGATATTGTTGACTACATTTCTCAGAAAAAATTAAATTATTGGAAAGATAACAGAGAATATATTCGTGTAATTTGGGATGCCATTCAAGAGAGTAAAATTTATGAGAATTATTTAGCAGCGCCGGAAGTCGGTTTCGCAGAGGATAAAGAATTTATTCTTCGAATATTTGAAGAGGTGGTGGCACCAAATGATAAACTTTTTGATTTTTATGAAAGTTTGAATTTAAGTTGGGTTGATGATTATCCTTTAGTGAACACTTGGATCTATAAATCGATGAAGCAACTTAAAAAAGGAAATGTATTTCAACTGAACGATTTTGAAATTAAGGAAGATGATAAAGAGTTTTTGACAGATTTATTCAAAAAAGTTGTGTTACATCATGTTGAATATACCGATGATATAAATGATAAAACACCAAACTGGGATGCAGAGCGTATTGCTGAAATTGATTTAATTTTAATAAAAATGGCAATTACCGAATTTTTATATTTTCCTTCAATTCCTGCCAAAGTTACCATCAATGAATATATTGAAATTGCCAAAGACTATTCGACCAATAAGAGTAGTTATTTTATAAATGGGGTATTAGATAAACTTTTGAAAGATTATAATAAAGAGAATAAACTAAAGAAGATAGGTAGAGGTTTGTTATAATAATTTCTATTTTTGTATAATAATATAAATTTTAATCATGAAAAAAAGAATAGCATTTTTATTAATGAGTTTAACAATGATTTTTTTCTTTGTGTCTTGTAATGAGGCTCCAACTTCAAAAATTAAACAGGAGAATTTAGAATTAGCTAAAAAAAGAGATGCCGAAATTAAAAAAGGTGGTCCGATATTAAGTTTTAATAAAACGGAACACGATTTTGGTACTTTAAATGAAGGTGATATTGTTGAAACAGTATTTGAATTTAAAAATACAGGAAAGTCAGAGCTTATCATTCTTTCAGCAAAAGGGAGTTGTGGTTGCACAGTGCCTGAATGGCCTAAAGAGCCAATCATGCCTGGAGAAACTGGTGAAGTAAAAGTAAAATTTAACACTTCAGGAAAACCAAATAAGCAGCAAAAGCAAGTTACGCTTACAACCAATACCGATATGGGTCGTGAAGTGATTACCGTGCTAGCTCAAGTAACGCCAAAGGCAAAAATTCAAACAAATAGTTAATTCATAATATTTAAGATAATGATTCAAAGTATTTTTTTACAAACAGGAGGGAGTTCTATTGGTAATTTCATTCTAATTCCGTTAATGTTTTTAGTATTGTATCTTTTCATGATTCGCCCACAAATAAAGCGTCAAAAAAATGAAAAGAAATTTCAGGCTTCTATAGCTAAAGGTGCAAAAATTGTTACAACAAGTGGTATTCATGGTAAAATAGTAGATTTAATCGATAGTGATAATACTTGTGTAATTGAAACTGGTGCCGGAAAAATTAAGTTTGAAAGGTCAGCTATTTCTATGGAGATGAGCAAAAAATACATGCCAGTCGAGACTAAAAAGAAATAAATCTTTAATTCAAAAAAAGTTCTATTTCGATAGGACTTTTTTTATACTTTTAGGTTAAATTAAAGATGAATAAAAAAAAGCAGCAAAGTAAAATTGATTCTCTGAAAAATAATAAAAAACTACGTGTTTTTTTGTTGTTTTTGACAATGTCTATTTTGTTTTGGATGCTAATTAAATTGTCTAAAAATTATATTGCAGAGGTGGAATTTAATTTGGTTTACACCGAGATACCAAATAATAAATTACTTCAAAATGAACCTTCTGCTAAAATAAAATTGACCCTTAATACCGTTGGCTTTAAGCTGTTAAAGTATAGTTTTAAAACTAGAAATCTTAAGTATAGCTTAACTGATTTGAAAAGAAAAAACGGTTCATTATATTACAGTTTATCCGAATCAAAACTTAATTATTTGCAAGCACAACTTACGGCAGAAACGAAGGTTTTAAAAATTGAACCAGATACGTTATTTTTTGATCTTGGGGTAAAAAAATCTAAAAAAGTACCTATAATTTCCGAAGCAAAGTTACATTTTAAAACAGGGTATAACTTGATAAAAAAATATACCCTGCACCCGAATGAGGTTACGGTCTCAGGACCGACAAAATTTATTGATTCCATTACCGAAATAAAAACCGAAAAATTAGAATTGCACGATATTTTCAGTTCATTTGAACAGGAATTAAAGTTGATTCTTCCAAACAATTCGGTTGCCTTTGATTTGGAAAAAACTACTTTAAAGGGGGAAGTAGAAAAGATTACCGAAGGCTCTTTTCAGATTACCTATCAAGTTATTAATTTGCCTAAAAATTACTATATCAGCACCTTTCCTAAAGAAATCAAGGTGGTGTATCAGGTGTCCCTTACGGATTATAATAAAATATCAGAAAATAGTTTTGAAGTAATTTGTGATTACAAAGAAACAGAGGATAACAATTTAGATTATTTAATTCCGAAAATTAGTGAGAAACCTGAGATTTTATTTGATGCAAAATTAGTTCCGAATAAAATTGAATTTTTGATTAAAAAATAAGTCAATGAAGGTAATCGGACTTACAGGAGGTATCGGCAGCGGAAAAACAACCATAGCAAAAATGTTTGAAGATTTGGGTGTGTCTGTTTATTATGCTGATGATGAAGCCAAAAAACTTATGAATTCATCCAAAGTAATCAAAGAAAAATTGATAAACTCTTTTGGAAAAGAATCTTACACATCCGGAATTTTAAATAGAAAGTATTTGGCAGATCTTGTTTTTCATGACAAAGAAAAACTGGCAGAAATTAATGCAATCGTGCATCCAGAAGTAGATAGACATTTTAAATCTTGGGTTCAAAAACAAAATGCACCATATGTGCTGCAAGAGAATGCAATTATTTTTGAAAATACGAAGCAAGATGCTTTTGATGCTTTAATTACCGTTTCAACTCCAACTGAGGTGAAAATTGACCGGGTAATAGCGCGGGATGCAACTTCAAGAGATAATGTATTGGCAAGAATTAATAATCAGCTAAATGATGCATATAAAATTGCAAACTCTACCTATGTAATTTATAATATTGATTTAGAGGATAGTAAAACGCAAGTTAATGAAATTCATCAGAAAATATTAGCCTTCTAGAAAGCTTTGGATTTATATTTTTCTTAAATATTTGTTAAATTGTTGCTATCAGTCGTTAACATTTGTTAAATCAATCAAAATAACCTAAAAGTTATCCTAAATTTGTCCTAATGAGTAAACGTGTTTTTGCACTGCTGATAGTGCTTATGAGTATCGCTTTAATTGGAATTATTACGGTACAAATTTTTTGGATTAAAAGTTCAATTGAAATACGTGAGCAGCAATTCTCAACGAGCGTGAAATTTGCATTGGCAAAAGTTTCCGAAAACATTCAAGAAAGAGAATTTCGGGATAACGTGAATGAGTGGGCTCCAGTTTTAGATAGTATGCAACATCTAAAAGAGAGAGGAGTAAAGGATATGTTCTTTGAAAGAATTGATACTGTTAGAAATGAAACATTTACTTTTCGCCAAAGTATTATTGAAAATGATTACAAAACACAAATAACACCTTTTGAATCAGATTCAATAAATTTTAAAACCTTTATTCGTCAGCAAGAAACTGAAATAGAAAATATTGAGTTTAAATCGAAAGATTTTGTTGAATTGTCTCCTAAGGAGAGAATTGTAAAATTAGAGAGACTTGATAAATATGATAAATTAAATTTAGAGGAATACAATCAAAATATCGCCTCTAGAAGACCGATTTATGAAAGGGTAAGTAATATTGAAATACAACTCAATTTAGATAATGAGTTGAAAGCAAGAAACATTGAAACGAAATTCGAATTTGGTGTTTTTAACGATGATTTAATTACAAAAGTTAAGTCGGGTAAGTTTAAAAAGCAAGATAAATACAGTTATGCTGTACCCTTATTTGTAGATAATGATGGATTGAGCGATTATTCTCTGCATGTAAGTTTTCCTGATAAAAAGCAGTTCATTTTATCAAATATTTCATGGATTTTGCTCTTGTCTGCTTTGTTTATTTTTATTATAATTTTAGCATTCGGAAGTGCTATTTATCAGTTATTTAAACAAAAACAAATTTCTGAAATTAAAACCGATTTCATCAATAATATGACGCACGAGTTTAAAACCCCGATTGCGACCATTAATTTAGCTATTGATTCGATAAAGAATCCAAAAATAATCAATGATCAAGAAAAGGTTATTCGCTATGTGGAAATGATTCGAGAAGAAAATAAGCGTATGCACGCGCAAGTTGAAAATGTATTAAGGATTTCTAAATTAGAAAAAAAACAATTAGATGTAACAAAAGATGTTGTCGATTTACACGAAATAATTGAAGATGCCATTTCACATGTCAATTTGATTGTAACCGATAAGAACGGTTTCATTCATGAACATATGGAGGCTACTTTATCGGAGGTTTTAGGTAGTAAATTTCATTTAACAAACATGATTACCAATATTTTGGATAATGCAATTAAATATTCTGATGATGCACCAAAAATAGATGTTTATACCGAAAACGCTGGAAATAATATTATCCTTAAAATTAAGGATCAGGGAATTGGAATGACAAAAAGTGTTCAAAGAAGAATCTTTGATAAATTTTATAGAGAACAAACAGGAAATATTCACAAAGTTAAAGGGCACGGTTTAGGTCTTTCTTATGTTAAAAGTATAACTTTACAACATAACGGTGCAATTCATGTTGAAAGTGAGAAAGGTAAAGGCAGCACTTTTATAGTTAAAATACCATTAATTTAAAAATAAATAATATGGCAAATAAAAAAATATTACTCGTAGAAGACGATCCGAATTTTGGAACCGTTTTAAAAGACTATTTAGCATTAAATGATTATGATGTAACTCATGCTAAAGATGGACTTGACGGACTCATTTCTTTCAAAAATGATGATTTTGACATTTGTATTTTAGATGTCATGATGCCAAAAAAAGATGGATTTACTTTGGCAAAAGATATTAGAGCAATAAATGCGGATATTCCAATAATTTTTCTCACCGCAAAAACTATGAAAGAAGATGTTTTAAAAGGATATCAAGTGGGTGCTGATGATTACTTGAATAAACCTTTTGATTCGGAAGTTTTGTTGTATAAAATTAAGGCAATTATGCAACGAAAAGATGCCGATACCTTAACAGATGACAATCAATTTGAGTTTGAAATAGGAGGATTTCATTTAAATTCAAAATTACGCCAATTGTCTTTTAAAAATGGAGACCCACGAAAATTGTCACCAAAAGAGAATAAATTGCTAAAGCTTTTAGCTTTATATAAAAACGATTTATTGCCTCGTGAGTTGGCATTGACGAAAATATGGAGAGATGATAATTACTTCACTTCTAGAAGTATGGATGTATATATCGCTAAGTTGCGAAAATATTTAAAGCCAGATGACAAAGTGGAAATCGTCAATATTCATGGTGAAGGCTTTAGATTGGTCGTAGAATAAAAAATTGTAAACAGTATAAATAGAAAAGCGGGCTTATTTTTAAGTCTGTTTTTTTTTGATTTTTTTCGAACTGCTTTATCACAAAACGCTTTTAAGAATTTTTATATTTTATGTAAAAAATAAAGTTTATTGAGTAAATTTGGACTTGTTTAAATCTTAATTCAATAAATTATTTCATGTCGCAAATCATTAGAATCTATAATGAAAATCCAAATCCGAAAGAAATTTCGAAAGCTGTAGAAGTTTTACGAAATGGGGGTTTGATAATATATCCTACAGATACTGTTTATGGTTTGGGTTGTGACATAACCAATAATAAAGCTCTTGAAAAAGTTGCTAGATTGAAAGGAGTTAAGTTAGATAAAGCGAATTTTTCATTTATTTGCTATGATTTAAGCAACTTATCGCATTATGTAAAGCAAATTGATACACCGACGTATAAAATTTTAAAAAGAGCACTTCCAGGTCCGTATACATTTATTTTAAATGGAAATAATAACCTACCAAAGGGATTTAAGAATAAAAAAACAGTTGGTATTCGTGTTCCCGACAATAATATTATCCGAGAAATCGTAAAAGAACTGGGTAATCCAATAGTTTCAACTTCGATAAGAGATGACGATGATGTAATCGAATATACTACCGATCCCGAACTTATTTATGAAAAATGGAAAGACAAGGTTGATTTGGTAATTGATGGTGGTTACGGTGATAATCTGGCGTCTACCGTAATTGATCTCACCGGCGATGAAATAGAAATAGTGCGTGAGGGAAAAGGAGATTTGGATATTATTTAATCAAAAATAATTCCTCTATACTCTCCCTCTTGGTATGTTATGAAATAATTATACCATTGATAACAGATATCTAAATACAGAATTTCACACTATGAACCTTTGCATTGAGAATTTAATAAGTTTGGCTTTGCAAGATCAGTTTGTTTAAAACAAAAACTCTATTTATTATTTCGTAATTCTTTGTAGTTTTTGTTCAATTTTTTGAGTAATATTCCATAGATAATTCTATAAAATCCCCAAAATAAAAATAAGGTAAAAGTAAAAAGTCCCAAAGCAATAAGCCATACTACTAACATATTAGTATTTTCGGGAAGCTTTTGCATAAATAATGGCGAATTAAAGATTTTATAAAACATATGAAGTCCGATGATTGCAGCCATTGCTATATTGTAATATATATAATATTTTACTGTTTTACGCGTATTTAAAATACTTTTCAAAAGCTTTTTAATGCTTTTTTCAGCGGATATATTTTTGTAATTTTTATAAAAACAATAGATAAAACCAAGAATAACAACAACATGAATTACAGTATAAATTTTCATAATATTTAATAGACCATAATTTTCATACAATTGCTTTGTGGCATCTAAATCAGTAAAAAACACGATCAGATTTGGTAAAATAAATTCTAACAAACTAATGATTAAAATCCATTTTACTATTGATGAAGACTTTTTATGAACCATTTCAAAAATATCTCCTTCAGAGAATTTTATAGCCGATTCCTCCTGGTCACGCCAAATATTTTTAAGTTTATCTAATTGGTCCATTTTTTATGGATTTAAAATATTTTTCAATTTTGTTTTTGTACGATTCATTTTTACTCGTGCATTTACTTCACTAATTCCTAGCGTTGTAGCAATCTCTTTATAATTTTTATCCTCTAAATATAGCAGTGCCAACGCTTTTTCAATATCATTCAAACTATAGATAGCGTCATATAGTAATTGCAATTGTTTGTCTTTTGAATCGTCATAATCGTGATATTCCAACTCTTTTAAATTATCATATATCTGGGTTGTCTCTACATTTCGCTTCGTTTTTCGATATAATGAAATTGCCGTATTAAAGGCAACCCGATACATCCACGTACTAAATTTAGAATCCCCTCGAAATTTGGGATAAGCTTTCCAAAGTTGAATTGTAATTTCTTGAAACAAATCTTTGTGCGCGGCATCACTATTTGTATAAGATCTACAAATTTTGTGAATGATGTTTTGATTACTTTCTAATTCTTTTACGAATTCTTTTTCAAGTTCCCGGGTCACACAGTTATCAATTTAATGATTAGTAGTAAAATTAATGGTTTTGTTACAAAAGATTATACGTTCTATGATAATAATTTGGTTTCGGAATCTATTTTTTTACAATTCATCGTTGATTTTTTACAACTCAGCAGAATATAATTTTAAAATTGTTAGGATTGGTTCAATTTTGTTCCATCATTAATTAGTAACAATTAAATTTATATGTCATGGTAAGAATTTTAGTATTTATTGTAATTTATGTTTTTAGTGAACTAGGTTATGCACAAGCAGTAGAAATTGATAAAATCGATGATCTCAAAAAAGAATCGTACAGTGTCCGTATTGAAATTAATAATATTCGCACTGATGAAGGCAAGGTATATTTCGCACTTTATGACTCTGAAAGTAATTTTATTAGCAAGAATTCGATTAAAGCAGCCGAATCAGTTGTTATAAATGGAACTGCTACTATTGTTTTTGAAGATTTAGAACCCCAAACTTATGCAGTTGTTTGTTTTCACGATGCAAATAGTAATGGTAAAATGGATTTCCAAGAAAATGGAATGCCTATAGAAGATTACGGATTAACAAATAATGTGATGAATTTTGGTCCACCACAATTTGACGATGCTAAATTTGAATTGATAAATAAAGACCTTAGCTTTGAAATAATATTTTAAACATTATAATGAAAGAATTAACCAGTAATATAAAAACTATTTTGCTTCTAGGAACTATTGTATTTTTCTTAGGGATGTTCTTTTTCGGTGATGGACTCCATGAAGATTGGCTTGAGAACATGCAGAATTACGGAATTTATATTTTGTATGCCTTGGTTTTAACACTGGTAAACGGCTATTACTTTAGGTATATCACTATAAATTATCCTTGGAAAATAGACTTTAAGAAGCAATTAATTTATGGTTTTTCCGGATCATTAGTTTTGTCAATTTTAGCATTGATTGTTTTGCGATTTGTAGTTTCAGTGCTATTTTACAATAATGATCCTGCAACATTTTTAGTTGGTTCAAAAAGTTACTTTTTGTTTAGTATTTCAATTACAGTCTTCATTACCATACTTTTTTACTTGATTCATTTTTATAAAACAAATGCCGAGCAAAAAGTAAATGAGTCACAAATAGTTGCGAAAACGGAGACTGCAAAATACGAAAGTCTGAAAAGTCAATTGGATCCGCATTTTTTATTCAATAGTTTAAATGTATTGACCTCATTGATTGGTGAAAATCCAGAATTAGCTGAAAAGTTTACCACAAAATTATCCAAGGTATATCGTTATGTTTTAGAGCAAAAAAGTAAAGATTTAATTCCGTTAGAAGAAGAATTGCAATTTGCTGCAACCTATATGGAATTACTCGAAATGCGATTTGAAGATGCTATTCATTTTGAATTACCCGAAAAAATTTCAAATCCTGATTATAGAATTGTGCCATTATCTTTGCAAATATTATTAGAAAATGCGGTAAAACACAATGTAATTTCGAGTGAGAATCCGTTGAAAATTAAAATTAGTGAAGAAAACGGCTATCTAATCGTATCGAACAATCTCAATGAAAAATCAGTTTTGACTAACAGCACCAAAGTTGGTTTGAACAACATCAAAGAAAGGTATAATTTGATTACACAAAAAAAAGTTGCAATAGGAGTAGAGAAAGGTGATTTTATTGCAAGAATCCCATTATTAACCCAAAAAATTAAAATGATGAAAACTAATATAAACGAAGAAACAAAATATTATAGAGCCAAAAAAAGAGTAGAAGAAATCAAAGGATTTTATGCCAGTTTAATAGCATATTGCATGGTAATTCCGTTTTTAATCTTTATTTGGTACAGATTCACATCCAATACTATCCAATGGTTTTGGTTTCCAATGTTTGGATGGGGATTTGGCTTAATTTTTCAAGGGATGCATGCTTTTGGATACAATCCGATATTTGGAAAAGACTGGGAAGAGCGTAAAGTACGTGAGTTTATGAAAGAGGATGACAAACAATATTGGGAATAAATTAATTCCGTTTAACACTTAAACTTAAAGAAAATGAAAGATTTTACAGAACAAGATAAATACTTGCAAGCAAAAAAAAGAGTCGAAAAAATTAAAGGTTTTTATGCCCATTTATTTTGGTATTTGGTTGTAAATGCATTTATAGCTTTTATGATATTGAAAAATTCAGATCCAAATGATTTGTCATTTTGGACTTTTTCAACAGCAATATTTTGGGGAATTGGATTAGCCTTTCATGCTTATGCAGTTTTCGGAAAACAGTTTCTTTTTACCAAAGATTGGGAAGAAAGAAAAATAAAAGAGTTTATGGATGAAGATAAAAGAGAGTATTGGAAATAATTTTAATAGTATTTAATAAAAAACAGGTTTAATAAAATGAATGTAA
Organism: uncultured Flavobacteriaceae bacterium; assembly: GCA_965363545.1. Taxonomy (GTDB): domain Bacteria; phylum Bacteroidota; class Bacteroidia; order Flavobacteriales; family Flavobacteriaceae; genus Lutimonas. Next base: position 205,388 of record CBDTUD010000001.1, read on the forward strand.
TTATTATCGAAGATGAAAAGCCTGCTGCGCGAAGGTTACAACGGTTACTTTTAAATATTGGAATAGAAGCAAAAACCATGTTGCATTCCGTTGCAGAATCTGTAACATGGCTTTCGGCAAACGAACATCCTGATTTAATACTTTTAGACATTCAATTGTCGGATGGATTATCCTTTGAAATATTTGAAGAAATAGAGGTGAAAAGTGCGATTATTTTCACAACAGCCTTTGATGAATACGCCTTAAAAGCGTTTAAATTAAATAGTGTAGATTATTTGTTAAAACCTATTGATACCGATGAATTGAAACAGGCAATTGCAAAGTATCGTCAAAATAATTTAAAGCCTGTTGATTTACATTTTGATATGCAACAAATCAAAAAAATGTTGGTAAATCCTTTAGATAAGGAGTATAAAAAAAGATTTACGATTAAAGTTGGTCAGCATTTAAAAATAATTCCGATTTCTGAAATCGAATGTTTTTATAGTGAGAATAAGGCCACCTACATCTACACGAAAGAAAACAGAAATTATTTAGTGGATCATACGTTGGAGCAATTGGATGCTAATTTGAATCCGATAAAATTTTTTCGGGTGAACCGAAAATGCACCATACATATTGAAGCAATTAAAGATATTATTTCGTATTCGAATAGTCGGTTACAAATTAAACTGCACATTTCTTCCGATTTAGAAATTATCGTGAGTCGCGAAAGAGTAAAAGATTTTAAACTTTGGTTAGAATAGTTTTTCTTTTAGGATGCCGGGTTCTGAAAAAAACTAAACATATTGCCGCCATAGGTTTTAGATTTGATAAAACTATCATTTTGAGACAAGTCAGTTTGTTTAGAGTGCTCTATAATTAGCGTTCCATCATCCAATAAAATGTTTTTATCAAAAATTAAGTCTACAATTTTTTGAAATTCTTCTACTGCGAAATCATAAGGCGGATCGGCAAAAATAACGTCAAACTTTTGATTCGTTTTTTCTAAAAAAGAGTACACATCGCTTTGTATGGTATGCAAATGTAATTCTAGTTCTTTGTCAATTTTATTAATAAATTGAATACATCCGGCATGTTGATCTACTGTGGTGATTTGTTTGGTTCCTCTTGAAGCAAATTCATAACTAATGCTTCCAATACCAGCAAATAAATCCAAAACAGAAATTTGATCCAAATAATAATCATTATTCAAAATATTAAACAAAGATTCTTTTGCCATATCTGTGGTTGGTCGCACCGGTAAATTCTGCGGTGCAATAATTTTTCTACTTTTATGTTTTCCTGATATAATTCGCATTAATATTGATTTAAAAGTGTGAAATGCTGTCTTTTGGTCGCTTCTGTAATTCTTGCATTAAAATTGTATTGATATCTATTTTCGAGCAAACTTACGTTGCGAATATAAGTATAAGCTATTTTAAATTTTTCACTTTCTTTTTCGATAAACCCGGAAAGAATCAATTCAAACTTTTCTGGATTTAATTGCAATTGTTCTGCTATAAATAGAATATAATAAATAAAATCTTCTTTTGTTTCGTATGAAAACGAATTATACAATAATAGCTTATTTTTGGCAATTGCTACAATTTCTAGTTGTGTTTCTAAAACATGTACAAAAACATGAGGGCGCTCACTAAATTTATAGGTATTGAGCAAACTTTCTACTAAAATTGTAGAGGCATGTTTGTATTCAAATCCACCAAATTTATCTAGAAAAAAATTATTGATGTTTACAAAAGGTACATAAACATTAATGATCTCATGATTTTCAATAGGATCAAAAACGATATAATCATTTTTATAAATTTTAGAACTAAATTTAATGTATTGCTTTAAATTGTCAGGATCAAATAGTGCATTAGGAACCAGCGAAGATAAACGGTTGACATGGGTAATATTAACAGAGCCATAACGTTGTTGTAGCAATTCTTCTGTTTCAAATAATTGTACAACATTTTCTAAATGCTTTTCCGGAGTATTAGATTTATTAGGAAAGGAAAAATGTTCAATTGTATAAACTTCGTTGGCATCTATGTTTAGTATACAAAAAGAAAATCCATCCAAACTGAGTTGGATGGATAAATGACAATCTTTAAGATCGTTATAATCGAAACTATTATTTAACTTGTTCTTCTTTTTTTCCATCATAAAATGGAGGCCAGTTACCATTTGAATTAACTTCACTTAACGATCCTACTGTAATATACTCTCCAGGAACGTTAATACCACCAAGAGCTTCCTTTTCTTGACGAATTAAGTCTTTGCCCAAACCTTCTAAAACAACATCTTTATTAACTTTGGCTTCAAAAACGGAAGTTTTAACACCTTGTATTTTTTCTACAAGACCGGTTTTCAATTCAAATTGTGCATTTGTGCCAGGAACACTCATCATATTTTTATAATCTCTACCTTTAAAATCGTTTATTACAGGTTTAAAACCGATGGTGTCAACGATTCTTTTTTCTACATCGATGGTAATTCTACCTCTTTGTTCTGTTACAACAATATTTTTAACTTCAGTAATTGCGAAACTATCTGTTTCTATAAAATTAATTAATTGTTCTGGCTTTGCAGTAAATCTTCTGTGTACCTCTGCATAAGCCAATTCGGCATCACGAATGGTTTTTAAATTTTGAATCACCTTGGCATATCGAACTCGTTTCTCTTTATTGAAGTGAATAGGTTCCATAATGCTATCGTAAATTTTATAGCCAAAAAACAAAATAAAAACCCACAGTACAACAGATAATACAGGTTTCAATTTTTTAGGCAATTTATTTACAATTAAGTAAGCCAACCCTGCAACAGCCAAAATAGCTAAAATAATTATTAAGATAGAAATCATTTTTTAAAATTTAATTTTTATTAGGTTATACGCAAATCTACAAAAATTTTTCAATCACAAAAGTATTTATTTTAGATTATCGTATTAATTTTTTAAAAATTTTAAAAAATATTGTTTTTGACTTTTAAATTGCATTATTTATCGATGCAATAGGATTTCTACTTAAGTTTGTAAATTGTAAACCTGCCTACTAGCAAGCCAATAGATGATAAAAGAGCCTTCGAAACTTTACTTTGAATTTTTAGACCGTTTTCCGTTTACACCAACCGTAAAACAAGATGAATTGTTAAAACGGATTTCCCATTTTCTTCTTTCAAAAAATAAAGACGCATTATTTGTATTAAAAGGATACGCTGGTACGGGTAAAACAACAATAATCAGCACTTTAGTAAGTAATTTATGGCAAACAGGTTTAAAGGCGGTCTTGTTAGCGCCAACAGGACGAGCAGCGAAAGTTATTGGTAATTATTCTAATAGGGAAGCATTTACTATTCATAAAAAAATTTATCTACCCAAAAAAGAAAAAAGTGGAGGAGTTAGTTTTGTTCTGCAAAAAAATAAGCATACTAATACTATTTTTATAGTTGATGAAGCCTCTATGATTCCTGATCGTTCATCTGATATGAAACTTTTCGAAAACGGGTCTTTATTAGATGATTTAATATCTTACGTATACTCAGGGAAAAATTGTAAACTTCTGTTAATTGGTGATACAGCTCAATTGCCACCGGTAAAATTAGAACTTAGCCCAGCGTTAGATACTTCTGTTTTAGAGCATGATTTTCACAAAGATGTGGAAGAAATCGAACTTAACGAAGTAATGCGTCAAAATGTTGATTCGGGTATTTTGCTTAATGCTACTGAATTGCGGTTAAAACTAGAAGATACTTATTTTGAAGATTTTAAATTCCAAATCGGTTACCCAGATGTAATTCGGTTGAATGACGGTTATGAAATTGAAGATGCGATTAACCAAACCTATGATAATAATGGAGTGGAAGATACCGCAATTATTGTGCGTTCAAACAAAAGAGCAAATCAATACAACCAGCAAATACGTTCTAAAATTTTAGGTCAAGAAAATGAAATAGCTACCGGAGATTATGTCATGATTGTAAAAAATAATTATTTTTGGTTGAAAGACTCTACACATGTTGGGTTTATTGCCAATGGTGATATTTGCGAAATATTAGAGATTTTTAATTACAAGCATATCTATGGTTTTCATTTTGCAGAAGTAAAATTACGTATGATTGATTATCCAAAACAGGCTCCTTTTGAAACGGTTATTTTGTTAGATACTTTGACGAGTGAATCACCATCTTTAACTTTTGAAGAATCTAATCAATTATATCAAGAAATCGCCAAAGATTATGCGCATGAAAGAAGCAAATACAAAATCATGCTCTCTATAAAGAACAATAAATATTTTAATGCCCTGCAAGTGAAATTTTCATATGCCATGACTTGTCATAAATCGCAAGGTGGTCAATGGCAAAATGTATTTGTTGAGCAACCTTATTTGCCTAATGGTCAGGATATTTCGTATCTTCGATGGTTGTACACAGCAATTACCCGTGCACAAAGTAAATTATATTTAATTGGATTTAAAGAAGACTATTTTGAAGAATAATATTGGTGCCACGGCAATTGTATTAATAGCAGTTTTTTTTCTTTTAAACGCTTGCTCAAGCGCAAAAAAAATTAATAGTGATCTGGTAAAAGAGTCCAAAATGAATACCTTTTTCAAGGGATTGGTAGTTTACAATCCGAAAACGGATAAAGTTTTGATGAATTATAATGGTAACAAATATTTTACGCCCGCATCAAATACAAAACTTTTTACTTTTTATGCCGCCTATCGTTCGTTACCCGATTCCGTTACCGGATTAAAATATGCTTTACATCGAGATTCGCTAATTATAAAAGGCACAGCTGATGCCTCTTTTTTATATGGATTTGAAGAAAGCAAAACCTTAGATTTTTTAAATTCGAAAAGTGAAAATATTTATTTGATAGATGAAAGCATATCCGAAAATTCATTTGGTGATGGTTGGGCTTGGGACGATTACGGCTATTATTATATGCCAGAAAAATCTTTGTTTCCCATTTATGGAAATTTAATCAAACTCACCAAAAAGGGAAATGCGATTTCGGTCAAACCGGAATTTTTTCAGCAAAGCATCAAAATTGATGATGATATAACCATTCGAAGAGATGTTTTTGATAACAATTTTTATGTAAAGAACAGCACCGAAGTGACCGATAGGGAAATTCCGTTTAAAACCTCGAATCAATTGGTAGCGGATTTGTTGAGTGAAGAATTGCATAAAAAAGTGACTCTAATTCCATCCCTAAAGCAAGATGATTTTGTAAATTTTAAAAGCGTCGCTTATGATTCTTTATACAAACAGATGCTAACCATTAGCGATAATTTCATTGCTGAACAACTCATGATTCAAGTTGGTTTTGAAAAAAATGGAGAATATAGTGTTGAAAAAGGTATAGAATACGCTCTTGATAATTATTTGCAAGATATTCCTCAAAAACCACGATGGGTAGACGGTTCTGGTTTATCTAGATATAATTTATTCACTCCGGAAAGTATGGTTTACATATTAAAAAAAATGTATCGTGAAATTCCGCGAGATAGATTGTTTTCTTTCTTTCCTGCTGGAGGAGTTTCTGGCACCTTGAAAAATTCCTTTAAAAATGAGAAGTCCTTTATTTTTGCAAAATCAGGAACCTTATCAAATAATTACAATTTAAGTGGTTATTTACGTACAAAAAAAGGAGAGATTTTGATTTTTAGTTATATGAACAACCATTACCTAGATGGTTCTTCTGATAGAAAAAAAGAAATGGAAAAAGTTTTGTTAACCTTGTATAACTCCTACTAATTTAGAAAAGTTATTGCATAGCTTTTTCAAGGTAAGAAATAATATTTTCTATTTTATCCTGATAATCAAACCAGACAATTGCAGTATCTTTTTTAAACCAAGTACCTTGTCTTTTTGCAAATCGACGTGTATTTTTTTTAATTTCTGAAATTGCAAAATCTAAAGTAAAATCCTCATCAAAATAAGAAAACAACTCCCTGTAACCAACAGTTTGTAAGGCATTTAAGTCTTTGTGTTTGTGTAGATTTTGAGCTTCTTCCAACAACCCGCTTTGCATCATGATATCTACTCTTTGATTAATTCTATCGTAAACAATTTCTCTCGGAGCTGTCAACCCGATTTTTATCACTTTGAATTTTCGGGTATTTTTTTTTGAATTCAAAAATGACGAATAAGGTTTGTTTGTGCCGATGCAAACTTCTAAAGCACGAATTATACGTTGTGGATTGTCGAGTTCAATTTTTTGAAAAGTTTCAAAATCTAATTCTTTCAGTTGTTCCTGTAAAAATAAAATTCCCTTTTCTTGTAAATCCGATTTTAATTGCAATCGAATATTTGGATCTATAGCAGGAAAATCATCCAAGCCATGGAGAACAGCATTAACATACAAACCACTTCCGCCAACCATAACAACGATTTTGTTTTTTTTAAATAATACCTCTAATTTTTGAATAGCGTCCTGCTCAAAATCACCAACATTATAATCTTCAAAAATCGAACGATTTTGAATAAAATAGTGTGGTACTTCTGTAAGTTCGAAATCGGTAGGTACTGCTGTGCCAATACTCATTTCTTTGTAAAACTGACGAGAATCGCTAGAAATTATAGCCGATTGAAAATGTTTGGCCAAAGCAATACTCAAACTGGTTTTTCCGATAGCAGTCGGACCAACAATGCTGATTACATAGTTTGTTTTCATTACCGTAAAAGTAAAATTTATCTTTAGAATATATAGTTATAAATCAAATTTTCCTTATTCTGTTTAAGTAAAAATTACTTATTCTTGTATAAGTTGTGTTCAAATTCAAACACAAATAGTTATGTCATTACTTAGGAAAGCACAAAACCTTTCATTATAGATTATGACGTTTTTGATTTTTCAGTTTTGGAATCTGTTGTGGGTGAGTTCTCCTATGAAAAAATGTGAAACACCCGTATCCGTTTTTACCTCGAGAATTAACGGAATGCAGCCTAAGACATAAACCTCACGATGGATCAATCAATGCTCTACAATTATCTTTAACAACGAATGATCTAATTAAAATCCAAGTTTTTATGTAAATAGTGCAGCTCTAAAATCAGGTCAAGTTTGTGTATATCTAGTATGTAATTTAAATGGAAATGGAAGTAGTGCACGGTTAGTTGCTAGCGCAATTAAGTGGTGCTATTATTTGAAAGAAAAACCATGAAATATGAAAACGAGGAATAGATTTATTTCCAAAATTGCGAAAGGTAAATATTTTTTTCAAAGGTTGGTGACAATAAGCTTCTCTTACTTATAACTTTTCACCGCAACTATCACAATAAGTAGCATCATCGCGATGCGTATTATTATGGCAATGAGAACAAACCCTAGTATTTAATGCAACTGGTTGTTTATTTTGACGGGAATATTCAACGGTTACAATTCCCGTTGGAATAGCGATTACTCCATAGCCTAAAATCATTACAAAACTAGCAACTATCTGTCCGAGTGCGGTTTGTGGCGCAATATCCCCAAAACCAACTGTAGTTAGAGTAACAATTGCCCAATAAACACTGCGTGGAATACTTGTAAAACCATGCACTTCACCTTCGATTAAATACATCACGGTACCAACAATAACACACATAATAAAAACTGCCGAAATAAAAACTAAAATTTTATATCGACTTGCTTTTAGTGCTTTTCCTAAATTATTTGCCTCGCCAACAAATCGAACTAACTTTAAAACCCGAAATACCCGCATCAAGCGCAGAGCACGCAATGCTACCAGCGCATGTGTGCCGCCAAAAGCTAAGGAAAGATATTTTGGAATTGTAGAAAGTAAATCAATAACACCATAAAAGCTAAAAATATATTGTTTAGGCTTTTTTACACTAATAATTCGTGCAATATATTCGAGGGTGAAAAGAATGGTAATTATCCATTCTGAAACATTGAAAAAGACATGATATTTTAAATCTAATTCTTTAACGCTTTCGAGCATTACCAAAGCAATACTGATTAAAATCAACCATAACAATACAACATCAAATAATTTACCGGCTTTGGTATCGGCCTCATAAATGATTTCGTGTAATTTACTTTTCCAATTCTTTTTATGTGATTCGGGGTTCAAGCTTTACAGAATTTTTTCTAAAGTTATTAAACTATTCTCGGTTTTAATAATTTGATTATACAATTCTTTTAAATAAGGATATTCTTGCTGGCTGTAAACTGTTTTTTTAAGATCAATTTTGTTAAAAATAGTAATTTTATGATTGGCAATTTTAACAGTTGACGAAAATGTACCACCATTATTTGGTAACTTTAAGGAAATAGCTTTAGGTAAAGCCGTAACGCGATAATTTTCGGGTATTTCAATTTCAGCAATAAAACTCTCGTTCGTGGTAAAGCCAAAATCTACCGGATAACTACGCTGTTTTAATTGAAAAGGATTTTTTACAATTTTATTAATAAACGGACTGATATAAATATTATTACCAACAATTTCTGCTGCATTTAATTTTATATCAAATTCCTCAATGAGAGGTTTATTCAAATCATCAAGATTTTCATGGTGATATTCTAAAACTTCTAAATTTTTATTTTCATTTTGCAATGCAATGAGATACTCTTCTTTATTGGCATTTATAGTTTCTCTTTTTTGTATAGAAAAATAGCCATTATTAGTTTCTTTTAATCTTCCTTCTAAAGATGCATCTTCATTCAGTTTTACAACTAATATTTGTCTCTTATACGTCTTGATATCCGAATTAATATCATACCAATAACTACCCTTATCAAAATCAAGTACACGACCATATCCGTTCAAAGCTTTGAATGGGAGCATACCAAAGCTTAAATTTTTGTCTGATGCATCTAACAAGTAAATTTTTCCGTTTATTTTAACATGAGCAACTAAATAGTTGAAATCAGTCATAACGGGATGTAATTTTGTTGGATAACCATGATTTCTAGTGGAAATCAAAATAATTTCTGCCGGTATATCCGCAGAATGCAACGCATTAATTAAGGCAAGATTTATTTCAGAAGCGCTTCCAAATCCTTCTTTAAAGGCGTTTTTTGAATCGGTATCTCGATAAATACTTTTATCTTCCGTATTTAAACTAAAATGCTTTTGCATGAAGGTGTATATTGTTTTTCCTTTTTCTATGGGGTCGGCAATTTCGAAAATTGATGCGGGTAAATTTTTTGAATAAAAAGAAGCTTCGTTGAGTTGTTTCCCAATGCTCTCCTCATGTTTTAATTTAGAGTCGGTTTTATCCCAGGTAGTAGTATAACTTCGGCTTGTGCCATCAGTACGTCTTATTTCTGCCAATTCAAATTTTATCTTTGATAGATAATTGCTTTTTGCTGTTGAAAATTTTTCTTCTTCAACAAATGCAGGAACATCGCGCATGGCATAGGTTAATTCTTCACAATCAGCAGTAGTGCCAATTGTTAGTGAAAAGCAGTTCTTTTGTATGATAGATTCATTGATATTCAAAGGTATAACCCCATTTAAATGCCGGTTGTACACCCAATTACCTGGAATTGAAGCATGAAATTCGCTATATAATTTTGGTATATCCGACTGAAAAGCCCAGCCTGTGAAATTAAAAAAAAACTCTGAATCTAAATCATATTGATATTCTAAAACACTCCCCGGTTTTACATTTGGAAAAGTAAAAGTTACCTCTTTCCAATTATCATTAATGGTATTGGTAAATATCTTTTCATCCGATAAAAAAGAGGGTGGTTCATTATAATTATAAGTCACAGCCTTTAATTTTTTAACTTTTTCTCTATTTTGATTATCATCGTTATAAATATAAATACTTACGGTTGCATGATCTTCACCATTTTTTGTAAGAATTTTTATTTTTTTATAAACGGTATTTCTTAAAAACACGTCATTATTATTATGCGTAACAATAGTGTTGCCATGCTCATAAAGTACCACTGCGTTTGCAGAACTATCTAAAGCATAAGTGGCCATTTTTAATTCGTCTTGAGAAATTTTACTAAAGGTATAAGGAAACTGGTATTTTTGAGCTTGTACTACTATTGGAAGAGCAATAAGTAAATAGAATAATGAAATTTTCATCTATATATAATTTTCACCAACCTATTATTTTTCAATTATTTATGTCGGTTGGTATTGTTTATTAAATTAAATGCCCATAATGGACTTTCATGATAAGATTTTATACCAAATCAAACGTTAAAAAAAACAACTTGTTTTAAAATCGGATGAATTTTTCAATAGTATTATTTTGAAGATAATTGGTAATGATAAAATTTTGGTTTTTAATATTTTTAGGTGCACTTACAATCGTTCGTAAGATATCAATATTAGTAACTTGATAGCCTAAATCAGTGTAGCCATAGCCTTTATAAAGATTATTTTCAATTAAGACAATTGACTTTTCAGCAACATGTCTTCCTCGATCTATTAAAATCATATTTTCATTGCTAAACTTCTTAACAATTTTTTCATGCTGAATTTTTTTATTGAATTTCGGCTGATGCAGCAAAGCCTCCTCATGAAATTTTAAATTGGAAATCAATTCACTGCCGGTAATTTCAAAAGTTACTGAGCTCAATTCTTTTAATAAATCTTTACTTCTGCTTGAGGTTCTTAGAAAAATTTGATTTACAATTTTTTTGATATTTTTTCCTTTACCGAGATACAAGATGTCACCTTTAAAATTATGAAAATAAAAAACGCCTGTTTTTGAAGGAATATCATCTAATATCACCAATAATTTTTGCGACAAATCTCTTTTGTTACCAGTTTTAATCGAACTTTTAATAATATCTTTTTCAAAATCCTTTTGTAAGAGAAGTTCCAATAATTTTACCGTTGCCAAAGCATCTCCATTTGCTCTATGCCGATCACTCATTGGTATGCCAATGCTTCGGCATAATTTGCCCAAACTATACGATTCTAAATCCGGAATTAATTTTTTACTGAGCTCAACGGTACAAAGTGTAGGTATTTCAAAATGATATCCCAAACGTCGGAATTCGGTTCTCAATACTCGATAGTCAAAACTTGTATTGTGTGCCACCAAAACGCAATCTTGGGTAATTTCAACAATTCTTTTGGCAACTTCATAAAATTTAGGAGCACCACGAAGCATGTTATTATTTATTCCGGTAAGATTTACTACAAAGGGCTGAATTTCTTTTTCAGGATTAATTAAACTGATAAAAGAATCAATAACATCCGTTCCGTCATATTTATGAATAGCAATTTCGGTAATTCCTTCTTCATTGTATTTACCTCCCGTAGTTTCTATGTCAATTATTGCGTACAAATAAATGTATTATTTAGATTAAAATTAGGTAAAAGTACTTATTTATCAACGGTTAATCTCGTTTCTCGATTGGCAATTTCCCAAGTGGTATAAAAAACCAATTGAGCTCTTTTCGTTAATAATTCATAATTAATTTTATCGGCAGTATCCGTCGCTTTGTGGTAATCTGCATGAACACCGTTAAAATAAAAAATTATTGGAATATTATTTTTTGCGAAATTATAATGATCAGAACGATAATAAAATCGATTCGGATCTTTCTCGTCGTTATAGGTATAATCTAGTTCTAATTGCGTATATGTGGCATTAGTTGCTTCGGATAGGGCATGTAATTCACTGCTTAACTTGTCTGAACCAATGAGGTACACATAATTGGGTTTGGCTTGATGCGTATCATCAATTCGCCCAACCATATCAATATTTAAATTCACAACTGTATTTGCTAAAGGATAAATAGGGTTGGAGGTGTAAAACTTAGAGCCATATAAACCTTCTTCTTCTCCGGTAACGTTTAAAAATAAAATTGATCTTTTCGGACCGTTTCCATCATTTTTCGCTGCTTGAAAAGCTTGAGCGATTTCTAAAACTACAGAAGTACCCGAAGCATCATCATCAGCGCCATTGTAAATTTTTTCTCCTTTCTGACCTAAATGATCGTAATGTGCCGATAACACCAGAATTTCTTCCGGTTTTTCGCTTCCCTCAATAAAAGCAATTACATTTTCAGAAGTCGCATTGGATTCACCATTAAAAAACTCTTTCGGGATTTCTTGCAAATAACTGTCATACCCAACCGGAGCATCGATACCATTGTTTTTATAAAAATCTACAATGTATTTTGCTGCAATTTTCTGACCTTCTTCTCCTGTTTTTCTTCCTTGAAATTCATCAGCAGCTAAGGTGTATACTATCGACTTTAAATCTGCATTGGTAATAGTAGAGGCATAGGTCGTACTTAGATTCGCTACTGGTATTACAGCGTTTTTTTTGGCTGTACCACAAGAAAGAAAAGCAATACCAATAAAAATTATAATTAATTTTCTCATTATTTAATTTTAAAATTCAAATTTACACATATTTACTTAACTAAAAACTGACTTTTTTCCTTGTCAAAATAAATAGTATTCGAATCGAATAATTGGTTGATGTTATTATTGTCAATTAATTCTTTCGGTTTCCCGGATATAACTTCTTTTCCGGTCATAAGCCATAAAATATCTCCCATTTGAAGTGCCAGTTGAATTTCATGGGAAGAAATCAAAATTGATTTTTGCAATTTATGAGCCAAGTTTTTCAAGAGTTGAAAGGTTTCAATTTTATGTTGAATATCTAAATGAGCGGTCGGTTCATCCAATAAAATAAGATCCGTATTTTGCGCCAAAGCCCTACAAATCATAACTCTCTGCAGTTGGCCATCACTTAGTTCATCCGATCTTTTGTGCATCAAATCATGCAAATCGGTATGTTGCATGGCAAGCTCAATTTGTTCTATATCCTCTTCAGTTAAAGTTCCTAGCCAATTGGTATAAGGCTGTCTTCCGAGGGCGATTAATTCATAAACCGTTAAATTACTTGGCGGAATTCTTTCCGTTAAAACAATACTCATTTGTTTGGCCAAGTCGTTCGAAGTATAACTTTCTAAAACATGTCCTTGCAAATGTATTTCTCCAGATAATTTGGGTTGTACTTTAGTTAAAGTTCGCAATAAGGTAGATTTTCCTATGCCGTTTTTCCCCAATAAACAAACTAATTCACCACGATGTAGTTCCAAGTCTAGATTGCTCGAAATAATCGTAGTATCCTTTTTGGATTTATACCCAATACTTAGATTTTTAGTTGTTAATATGTGGTTTTGTGATTTCAATTATTAAAAATTTATTTTTCTCTTTCGTACCAATAACCAAATTACAACAGGAGCTCCAAAAAGAGAGGTTACTGCATTGATTGGTAAGGTGTATTCTGAATTGGGCAATTGTGCAATGGTATCACTAATTAACATGATTATAGCACCGAATATAGCAACTGCAGGCACCAATATTTTATGATTAGAGGTGTTGAAAATTAATTTGGTTAAATGTGGTGTAGCTAATCCAATAAAAGCAATCGGACCTGAAAAAGCGGTAATTACTCCGGTGAGCAAGCTCGTTGCAATTAAGATTAAATTTCGTGTTTTTTTAAAATTAATTCCCAAACTTTTGGCATAATTTTCTCCTAATAACAGGCTGTTTAGTGGCTTCATCGTAGGGATTACCAACATAATTCCGACAATAAAGATAAAAGTAAATATTCCAATTTCTTGCCAAGTTAAGTTGCCTAAACTACCAAAACTCCAAAACAAATATTGCTGCAAATTTTCTGCACTGCTAAAATAGGCGAGAACACTTATTGCTGCCGCTGTTATACTACCAAACATCAATCCAATAATTAAAATACTCATGGTGTTTTTTACTTGTTTTGCAATAAGCATAACAGAAAATAACACCAAAAAAGAACCTGTACTAGCAGCAATACTCAATGCGTAATAAGACGAAGACAGTGCCAAAAAACTCCCTCCAATTATAGAAGAACCCAAAATTAAAACAGCAACGCCCAAACTGGCTCCTGAGCTAATTCCTAGAACATAAGGCCCGGCTAAAGGGTTTCTAAATAGGGTCTGCATCAACAAACCGCTAATTGCAAGTCCAGAACCTACTAAAATAGCCGTTATTGCTTTCGGAATGCGGTAATCTAAAATAATATATTCCCAAGTTTCTTTGTTTCCTTCACCGCCAAAAATACTGCTAAATATGGCTTTTATCGGAATATTAACAGATCCTAAGCTAATATTTACAAGTATAATTACTACTAACAAAATTGCCATTAGTAGAAAAGAAAATCGATATGTTTTTGCTGTGTTCAGAAGATTTTATTGGTCAAATTTCTCTAAAAAGAAAGGTTCATAATCTGGTAATAATTCTGGATGCGTAATTTTAATAATATCTTGAAGCACTAAATGCGGTTGCATCGGAGCGAGTTCAAAAAATAAAACGCCACCATTTTCTCCTCTCTTTTTAGAGAAGGTATATATTTTTTTATGGTTATATGCATCAAACATGGTGTAATGAGAATTGCCTTCTTCTAGTGCACTATACGAAGTAAAATAACCTGCTCCTAACCAAAAATCAGCATTTTTTGCTTTGTCTAAAACAGATTCAAAACTCAACACCACGCTTCCTTGTCCGTTCGTATCTCCCCAAAGATAGTTTGTATTGGCATCTTTAAACAGTTGTGCTGTAAAACTTTCCCCGGCAGGGAGATTCCATTTGTCTTTGTACAAAATACCGGTCATAAGGCTCGGAACTGAATTCGCATTTTTTGCAATTTGAATTGCGCTATTATACTTTGTTTCTATATCTGTAAAAAGGCTATCTGCAACCTTATCTTTATCAAAAAGAACACCAAATAGTTTAATCCATTCTGCTCTTCCCAACGGAGTTTCTTCTAACCATTCCCCATTAAATATTACAGGTATTCCATTTTTAGAAATGAGATTGTACATTTTGGTGGTATTGCCCATAGTAAAACCAATTACGGCATCGGGTTGCAAACTCAATAAAACTTCGGTATTGAAATCTTGTTCGTTGCCAATATCTTTTACAAAACCATCTGTAATTAATTTTCTCGTTTTTGTTGAAGAAATAAAATCGGTGTTAGGAAAACCAATCAAGCTGCTTTCTTCACCAATAAACTCTAACATTGGAATATGAGTGGTAGATGTTGCAACAATTTTTGTCAAAGGAATGGCAATCGTATTTTCTATTTTTTCATCGATTATATCGGAATTGTTTTTTGGAATTAAAATAAATTCCTGCTGATTATCAGCATTTGGATAAGGTGATTTTATTATTAATTTTTTATATCCTTCAAAAACTTGAATATCAAAACCTTTAGCATATTTAATTAAACTTTTAGATACATTGTTATTATCGTATATTTTAGTTAATTTTTCTTCCTTTTTACAGGAATTGAAAGTTAAAAGAAATAAAATAAACAAGAATAGAACCCCAACTTTTTGATGGATTTTTATAGGCGAAAAGTTCTTCTTGAAAGGCATGAATTTTTTTTTAGCAAGTTTACGATTTTTAAAATAATTTTCGTCCAAAACTAAAGATACATCCTTTTTTATTTTACATTTGCACAGAATTTTGGTCAGCGAAGTGCTGATATCTTTAAATGGGAATCTTGTTAAAATCAAGAGCTGTCTCCGCAACTGTACGCTAAGCTGTTTTAATTAAAAACGGTGTTTGTTGTAAAAAATTAGAGTCACTGTATTACGAAAAAATATGGGAAGACTTACAACAAAACGCAAGCCAGGAAACCTGCCAAATTAACCTAATAAACAAAGTTTTCGGAAGAAAAGCTATTGTGAAATGAAAAAAATAGTTACACTCTTTTCCATTTTTATCGTAAACTTCTGCGTTGGGCAAGTTGATTCTATCAACCATCTCGAAGAGATTGTTTTAAAAGGTAGTTTCTCACCTGTTTTAAATAGCGGTTATCATGTTGAAGTTATCCAAGATTCCATTTTAGAGAATGAGAATCAAAGTCTGGGTAATTTATTGCAAAATCAAGCCAATTTATATTTCAAGCAAAACGGAAATGGAATGGTATCTTCCATTGCCTTAAGAGGATCGAATGCCTCACAAACTGGTGTTTATTGGAATGGGATTTCTATCAATTCTTCGTTAAACGGGCAAACCGATTTCAATACGATTTCTGCAAATAGTTTTGATGAAGTCGAAATAAGAAAGGGTGGTGGTAGTGTGCTTTTAGGTAGTGGGGCCGTTGGTGGGGCTATTAACCTAAAAGATAAAATTGTATTTCAAGATAAAAAAGAACTAAACCTTAATATCGGTATGGGTAGCTATGAAACCTATTCCATGCAAACAAAAGCATTAATCAGTAAAGAGAATTTATTTGCTAAAATAGCTTTTGGCGGTACTACTTCAGCTAATGATTATCCATATCTGGATGCGGACTTGAAAAATGAAAACGGCTCGTTTAAAAACTATAATATCAATGCTGTTTTTGGATATAAATTTGATGATAAAAATCAAATTCATGCAAACGCTTTACTATATGACAACGAAAGAAGTAACTCCAGAACGCTTACCACACTAAGCACTGCAAAATTATTAAACACCGACAGCCGTTTATTAGTAGATTGGAAAAATTTAGGAAATTATTACTCTTCCACTTTTAAATTGGCTTATTTAAAAGAAGATTTTACCTATTTTTTTGATACGAATACTGATAATTCCTCTGAAGGAAACAGCAAAAATTTTATTGCAAAAGAAGACTTTACGTATTTTTTAAATACGGATATCTTTTTAACTACAGGCTTAGAATTTAAAAACCAAACAGGGGCAGGCACAAATATTGAAAATGTCGAGCAAAATGATTTCACCGTTTATTTGTTGTTGCATCATCAACCATTTTCAAAATTGAGCTACAATGCTAGCGTCCGTAAAGGAGCTTCTTCAGCTTACCAAATTCCATTTATCTATGCGGTTGATATAAAATATAACATAGTTCAAAAGCTTGTTTTAAAGGCTAATTATGCCACCAATTATCGCTTGCCTACGTTTAATGATTTATACTGGGAACCGGGCGGTAACCCTGATTTAAAAGCAGAAAAAAGTAAGTCAGCAGAAATGGGTTTAGGTTTAACAGAAAAAGATTTCGAAATAAGCCTAACTTCTTTTTATATTCAAAGTAAAGATATGATTCAGTGGCAGCCAATACAAGCAACAATTTGGCAGCCTGTTAATATTCAAGAAGTTACAAATTACGGTATAGAGTTTTCCGCTTTTGCAGAAAAAAGGTTCGCTAAGCATATTGTTCAACTCAAAGCGCAATATGACTATACGATTTCCGATGACAAAGGTTTAAACAAACAACTGATTTATGTACCAAATCATAAGGCAAATACCATTGTTAATTACCAATTTAACGATTGGAATCTTACCTATAATCTGCAATATACAGGAGAAGTTTTTATTACGACCTCCAACTCTCAAACCTTGGACGATTATTGGTTGTCGAATTTTTCTATCTCTAAAAAAATCTTACATAATAAACTAAAAATAGCATTTTTTGTAAATAACATTTTTAACGAAAGCTATGAATCTGTTGCTTATCGTCCGATGCCAAATAGAAATTTTTTAATAAACCTAAACCTAAAATTATAATTATTATGAAAAAAATGCAAAGCTTTTTAATAGTCCTAATGACACTATTATTTTTTATCTCTTGTTCAGATGATGACAATCCAATTATCGTTCCTTTGGGTGATTTTGAAAATGGCTATTTTATAAGTAATGAAGGCCCGTTTAATAACGGAACCGGAAGCATAACCTTTGTTGGTGATGACGGTATTATTGTTCAAAATGCCTACAAATCAGTGAATAATGAAGATTTAGGTAATATTGTGCAATCTATGGCTCTTGCGAATGAAAACGCCTATATCGTTGTAAATAATTCCAATAAAATTGTGGTTGCGAATCGGTTTACCTTGGAAAAAATAACAGAAATTAAAGGAGAAGATATCAATAATCCTAGATATTTTGTGGCACAGGGCACTACAGGTTATTTGAGTAATTGGGGTGATCCTTTTGATACTACGGATGATTTTATTGCTATAATCGATTTAAATTCCAATACTGTAACACAAACTATTGCTGTTGGTGAAGGTCCTGAGGAAATGCTTTTAGAAAATTCAAAATTATATGTGAATTTGCAAGGTGGTTATGGCCAGAATAATCAAGTAGTTATCATAAATACTATCTCGAATACCATAGAAACTTCAATAACTGTCGGTGATGTTCCAAATTCTATCCAGTCTGATGGTACCGGCAACCTTTGGGTTTTATGTGGTGGTAAACCTGATTGGACAGGTGATGAAACATTAGGACAACTTTTTAAGATTACTACTAGTTCAAATGCAATTTTCTCTATTTCATTTAATGTAAGCGAACACCCAAACCTTTTGGTTTTAGAAGGTGGTAATTTATTTTATAACCTTAATGGAAAAGTATTTAAAATGGATTCAAAAGCGACTTCCTTGCCAGTACAAGCAATCACTGGATGGGATGGATTTTACTATGCGATGAAAGGTCATAACGGAAAGGTTTATGCTACGGATGCCGGTGATTATTCGAGTGAAGGAACGCTAAAAGTTTTTGATAGCACATCAGAAGTTCTATTGGAAACAAATACAACCGGTATTATACCTGGTGATTTAGTATTTCAATAGTTTCTAGATACTTTTTATTCTATATATTTGTGGTCTAACTAACAAAATATGTAAAGATCAAATTATGAAAAAAATTATTTTAGTTTTGGCGATTGGCCTGTTTTATTGGAATGTTTCTGCACAAGAGCTTGGAATTCGATTTGGTGAATTTGCAGGAAATAATGTTGCCGTAGATGGTGTTTTTGCTTGGAAATCAAGCAGAGTGCATGCCGATGTGACTTTTGGTGATGGTGTTGGAATTGATGCCCTATATGACTTTATCGTGAAACCTTTTGACGGTGCAAATAACTTGTATTATTACATTGGTGCAGGTTTTACTACCTATTTTGGAGATGATTTTCAACTAGGTGCAGTTGCAGAAGCTGGTTTGGAATACCGTTTTCCAACAGTTCCAATTGCTTTAGGACTTGATTACAGACCTTCTTTTATTATTGTGGAAGAAACTGATTTCGATTTTGGAGGTTTTGGTTTTAATGTCAGATATATTTTTAACTAAAAATTTAAACAGGAAAGAGCTAACTCTTTCCTGTTTTTTACAACTTCTTTTTTTATCAAGTTTCTTTTTAACTTCTATTTTCCTGATTTCTTCTTTTCAAAGTAGTTAAACTTGTATTTAATTCGAAACCTAGCAACAAAATAATCGAGTTGAGCCAGATAAAAAGCATGATCACTAAAACGGTACCTATCGAACCATATAGTTGATTGTATTGTGCGAATTTTTCAATATAAATTTTAAAAATCTTAAAATTAACGATAAACAAAAGGGCAGTAAAGATCGTGCCTGGAGAGAAAAAAGTCAATTGTTTTCCTTCCCGAGTACCAAAGTAATACAATAAAGAAATGTCAATGAATATCATCAAGAACAAAATGATTATCTGAATGATACCTATCCAAAATGCCGCATCTAATTGTACCCCATTTTCCGTAATAGAATTGACTAAGAACTCCAAGAAAATAATCAAACCTACCGTAAAGATTAACAAAAAAGCTAAAACCATTGAGATAATCAACGAGACGATATACTGTCGTACTACCGTTCTTGTTTCAATATCGTGAAACGTATATTCGAATCCGGCTAAAATTGCGTTTACACCATTCGTCATTAAAAAGATCGATAAAATAAAACCGAAAGAAAGTAATTCACCATATTTATTATTGGCAATATCTTTTAAAACATAAGAAACTGCTTCAGAAGCCTCTTGAGAAGGCATTGCCTTAAAAATAAAGCTCATAAAGTTATCTTGAAAACCATCTATGGGAACGTAGGGTATAAGGGTTAGCATAAAAAGGGCAAACGGAAATAGGGCAATAAAAAAACTAAAAGCGATACTACTTGCTCGTGCGGTTAATGCACCTTTTATAATACCCGTAATATACATTTCGAGTAAATCGAAAAGAGTCATGCCCTCTAAGCCCGGTATTTTAATTTTTTGGAAGAGCTTTACAAACCATTTTACAATAGGGATTTTTGACAATTTTTCTTCCGTACTTTTCATAAAAAAATTAATCTAGTTTGGCATCAAAATGCGCAGTCCATTTATCTTGAACCTTTAAAACTTGCTCAATTACATCTCTAACACATCCTTGTCCGCCTTTTTTTTGTGAAATATAATTTGAAATATGTTGAATTTCCGCTACAGCATCTTTCGGACAAGTAGGTAAACCAACCACTTGCATTACAGGATAATCAGGTATATCATCACCCATATATAATACATTTTCTAGAGAAATATTGTAGAGCTCGGTATATTCTTTTAATTGATCCATTTTGTGATGTGTACCTAAAAAGATATCCGTTACGCCTAATCCGCGCAATCGGGCACGTACACCTTCATTTGACCCTCCTGAAATAACACAAACATTATAACCCAAATCGATGGCAGTTTTTATGGCATAACCATCTTTGACACTCATTTGTCGAATTAATTCACCATTTGTAAAAACAGTTACAGTTCCATCTGTTAGAACGCCATCAACATCAAATATAAAAGTGGTGATCTGTGGCATTATTTCTTTATAGCTTTTATCCATTATTGCAATTGTTTGGGTTGATTTTATTGATTAAATGTTTTGGTAATTGAATCGGATACTAATTTATAAATTTCCTTTTGTTCTCCTTTTAATTGTTGCAAATGATTTTCAATAACGATTTGATCATTTCTTTTTGCCGGTCCGGTTTGGGCGTCCAGCGGACTCATTGTTTCCAGTTTTTTGGTGGTTTCAAAGATAATTGGTTTTAATATTTCAAACGAAAAATCATGCTCATCACAAATATCTTTTGCAATTTTAAACATATAGTTTGAAAAATTATTTGCAAAAACCGCTGCAACATGTAATTTGTTACGTTGTTGTGAATCAATAGAGTAGGTTTTTTTACTTAAAGTTTTTGCTAAGCTTTCTAAGAGTGTAAAATCTTCCCTTTTTTGAGTTTCTAAAGCAAATGGTACCTCATTAAAATCGAGAATCTGATCTTTAGAGAAGGACTGTAATGGGTAAAAAACACCCTTATTAGCAACGCACAATAAGGCGTTCATGGGTATGCTTCCGGAAGTATGCACTACCAATCCTTTTTTAAAACGCAACTGTTTTGAAAATTCTGAAATGGCACTGTCGGAAATTGCAAGTATATAAATATCGGCTTCTTTGAGTTCATGGATGCTTTTCGTTACCGGAATTGTATCCGAAAAATAAGCAGCATTGGAATTTTTACGGCTGTATCGCTGTACCAAATTCACTTGCTTTGATTTGGTAAAAGTATTTGCAAGCTGTACCGCAAGATTTCCAGATCCGATTAGCACCACGTTTATCATACAACGAAGATACGTAAAGATGTAAGCATAAAAAAAGGAGATGACTAAATTTCATCTCCTTTTTTAACTAAAAAACAAGGTATATATTATGATTTTTTTATTGCAGCTTGTGCTGAAGCTATACGAGCAATTGGCACTCTGTAAGGCGAGCAACTAACATAGTTCATTCCAACATTGTAGCAGAATTCTACAGAACTTGGTTCACCACCATGTTCTCCACAAATACCAACCTTTAAGTTTGGCTTCGTCATTCTACCTCTTTCAGTTCCCATTTTTACTAATTGACCAACACCTTCTTGATCTAATACTTCAAAAGGATCAACTTTTAAAATTCCTTTTTCTAGATAAATTGGTAAGAATTTACCAGCATCATCACGTGAATATCCAAATGCCATTTGGGTTAAGTCATTTGTTCCAAAAGAGAAGAATTCGGCTTTAGTAGCTATTTTATCTGCCATTAAAGCAGCTCTTGGAATTTCAATCATAGTACCTACTAAATAATCGATAGTATCATTTCTTTCTTCAAAAACTTTTTGTGCTGTTGCTCTAATAATAGCTTCCTGACTTTCAAACTCAGCTAAAGTACCAATTAATGGAACCATTATTTCTGGTTTGGCTTCAATTCCTCTTTCTTTTAAGTTCAAGGCAGCTTCAATAATAGCTCTTGCTTGCATTTCGGTAATTTCAGGATAGGTAATTCCTAATCTACAACCTCTATGTCCTAACATTGGATTAAATTCTTCTAACTCAGCAATTTTACTTTTTACAGCTTCTAAAGAGATATGCATTTCTTCAGCTAAATCTTTTTGAGTAGCTAAAACATGGGGTACAAACTCATGTAAAGGTGGATCTAATAGACGAACCGTAACCGGTAAACCAGCCATTGCTTCAAAAATACCTTCAAAATCTTCTCGTTGCATTGGTAACAATTGATCTAATGCTTCTTTTCTACCTTTTACCGTATCCGATAAAATCATTTCACGCATCGCTTTGATACGATCCACTTCGAAAAACATATGCTCCGTTCTTGTTAGACCAATACCTTGTGCGCCAAATTTCACCGCTACTTTTGCATCTTTTGGAGAATCAGCATTTGTTCTCACCTTCATTGTTGCGTATTTGTCTGATAATTCCATTATTTCAGCAAACTCACCACTTAATTCAGGTTCAATCGTTGCAACTTTTCCTTCAATGATATTTCCGGTAGAACCGTTTAAAGAGATCCAATCTCCTTCATGATATTCATGACCATCAACTGTTAATGTTCTATTTTTATAATTTATTTTTAGTGCACCTGCTCCCGAAACACAACATTTACCCATACCACGAGCAACAACTGCTGCGTGAGAAGTCATACCACCACGAGCGGTTAAAATTCCTTTGGCAATATTCATTCCTTCTAAATCTTCCGGAGAAGTTTCTATACGAACTAAAATACTGCTTTTATATTTTGCAGCTTCATCAGCAAAAAATACAATTTGACCGGTAGCAGCACCAGGTGATGCTGGCAATCCTTGCGCTATTACATGCGCTTTTTTTAATGCTTTAGGATCAAAAACAGGGTGTAATAATTCGTCTAATTTATTTGGTTCTATGCGAAGTAAAGCTTCTTTTTCATCAATAGAACCTTCTTTTAGTTTATCCATGGCAATTTTTACCATTGCAGAACCGGTACGTTTACCATTTCTTGTTTGTAAAATCCAAAGTTTACCATCTTGCATGGTGAACTCCATATCTTGCATATCTTTATAATGATTTTCTAATTTTTGTTGGTAATCGTTTAACTCGTTATAAATAGAAGGCATTAATTCTTCTAAAGAAGGATAATTTGCTAATCTATCGTCTTCTTCAACTTTAGCTAATTGAGCCCAACGTAAAGAACCAATTTTAGTTATTTGTTGCGGAGTTCTTGTTCCGGCAACGACATCTTCACCTTGCGCGTTGATTAAATATTCTCCATTAAATAGATTTTCTCCAGTTCCAGCATCTCTAGTAAAACAAACACCTGTACCTGAATTATCACCCATATTTCCATAAACCATTGCTTGAACGTTTACAGCAGTTCCCCAATCTGATGGGTAACCGTGCATATTTCGATAATAAACAGCTCTGTCTCCGTTCCAACTATTGAAAACTGCTACCACAGCTCCCCAAAGTTGATCCCAAGGATTAGTTGGAAAATCATGACCTGTACGTTTTTTTACAGCATCTTTAAAATCGTAAACTAAATCTTTTAAATCCTGAATGGAAAATTCGGTATCTAATTCGATACCTCTTTTATGTTTCAAGGCTTCCATTATTTCTTCAAAAGGATCGATATCTTCTTTAGATTCAGGTTTCATACCTAAAACAACATCACCATACATTTGAATAAAACGACGATACGAGTCCCAAGCAAAACGGGCATTACCTGATCTTTTTGCCAAACCTTCTACAACATCATCATTTAAACCAAGGTTAAGAACTGTATCCATCATACCTGGCATAGAAACACGTGCACCTGATCGAACAGAAACCAATAATGGGTTTTCTTTATCTCCAAAGCCGGCACTCATGATTTTTTCTACGTTACTAATCGCTTTTTCTACTTCTGGTTTGATCATGTTTACTACTTTATCTTGACCAAGCTCATTATATTCGGTACAAACTTCTGTAGTGATTGTAAATCCCGGAGGAACCGGAATTCCAATTAAACTCATTTCCGCCAAATTGGCACCTTTACCTCCTAAAAGGTTTTTCATTTTACTATTGCCATCTGCGGCTTTATCTCCGAATTTATAAACTCTAGTTTTGACTTCTTGTAGCGTACCCATTTATTTTTTGTTTTAAGTTATTTTTATTAAGGTTTACAAATTTAAGGAAGGTCACCTTTTTGAATTATGATATTTATCAGTATATCAAATTAATATTCAGACAGTAACAGATGTTACATTGTGATTTTAGAAGCAAAAATAGAAGTTAAAAGAAAGAGGTTAGAAGTGTTCAATGTTGTGGGTTTTACCAAGTCATTGCGAGGAGTGACAAAGAACGACGTGGCAATCTATTGCACTATACTGCAAATAGATTTTTTGCAAAGCATCTACCGATTGCCACATCTCGCAAAAGCGTGATACGCAATGACGTTAAATTATATTTGCTGTTCTAAAAACTTCTCCTAATGACAATTCTGTTCATTTTTTCCTTGATGAAAAAACTTTGTCATTCCCGTGAAGCTTGTGACCAGCTTGACTGGTTAACGGGAACAAAAAAATCAAGTCTGTCTCCTAGGAAATTGCTACGCATCGGTCCGTCCGTCGCACCTTTCACGTTCTAGTAAGCTACAAAACCCATTCGGTGCTGGTCTCTCTATTTCTTGGATTCAGCCATTTTTCTCACCTATTCAAACCAACTGTCATTCCCGTGAAGCTTGTGACCAGCTTGACTGGTTAACGGGAAT
>CBDTUD010000002.1:0-160105 GCA_965363545.1 uncultured Flavobacteriaceae bacterium
CTTTTCAAAAAATTAAGGGTGCAAAATTAATCAATTATAACCATATAACCATACCAATAAACCCAAATCATTACAATTTATCGTTATCTTTTTGTTAAAAGCATAAAAAACGAACAAGTCGTGAGTGTCAGATAGTTAAATAAAGTATCAATCTTTGACAAAGGAATGCAATATCGACTGTGCAATTGATAGTAAGATACTAAAGATCATAGCAGTCCAAAAGCCGTCAACGGCGAATCCTGGCACAATTTTATCTGCTAATAAAATCAGTAAAGTATTAATTACCAATAAAAACAAACCAAGTGTCACGATTGTAACCGGCAAGGTTAAAACAACCAAAATTGGTTTTAAAAAGGCAAATAAAAATCCCAATACCAAAGCTACAAGAATGGCCACTGTAAAATTATCAACATGAACTCCTGTTAAAAACCTTCCGATAAGTAAAACCGCCGCTGCAGAAAGCAACATTTTTAAGATAAAATTCATTTCTTTATTTTTTAAGTTAGGTACTGCAAATTAGTGTTTTTCAAGAAAATGAACAACATAATTATAAAATTCGTTTGGATTTTCGGCATGAAGCCAATGTCCGGCTTTTGTGACTGTAACTATTTCACTATTTGGAAAATGCGCCTGAATCAAAATTTCATCCTCTAAAGTGATATAACTAGAATTTGCACCTCTTAAAAACATGGTTTCACCTTCAAACAAGCTCATACTTGGCAATTCTTCTCCAACTTCTTCAATGTTTTCGGTTAAACTCTCGAGATTAAAACGAAACGCGTAATTTTCTTTTGATTTTCGGTAGACATTTTTTAGTAAGAATTGTCGAATACCAGGTTCGGGAATGTGTTTTTTAAAAACAGTTTCGACGTCATTTCTTGATTCGATTTTATTAAAATCAACGGCATGCAAGGCCTCCAAAATAAATTGATGATGGGGCGGATAATATTTCGGAGCGATATCGGCAACAATTAACTTATTCACGATTTCTCGATTTTTTACAGCAAAAAGCATCGCAGTTTTCCCTCCCATCGAATGACCCAACAAGTTGATTTTTGCTAATTCGTGATGTTTGCAATAGGCCAATAAATCTTCTACCATCAAGTCGTATGAAAAATCATCGCTATGAAAACTTCTACCGTGATTTCGCTGGTCTATTAAATGAACTTGATAGTTTTCTGAAAATTTATTTGCGAGCGATTTCCAGTTATCACCCATTCCTAAAAAACCATGCAAAATAAGCAAAGGTTCTCCTTCTCCTAAAACTAGGGAATGTAAAATTGCCATTATCTCAATTTTTGTAAATACATTTTTACTACATTATCCAAGCCAAAATATAGAGCCTCTGAAATTAAGGCGTGGCCTATGGAAACTTCCAATAAATTTGGGATTTCATTGGCGAAAAAATGAAGATTATCCAAACTTAAATCATGTCCGGCATTTATTCCCATACCAAAATTACTCGCCACTTTTGCAGCATTTATATATGGTAAAATGGCTTTTTTATCTCCTTTTGCATATCCCACAGCATAAGCCTCGGTATATAATTCTATTCGGTCAGTACCGGTTTTAGCAGCATGCTCTATAAGGTTCGTTACCGGATCCATAAAAATAGAAGTTCGAATATTATTTCGTTGAAATTCAGCAACAACTTCTTTTAAAAATGCTTGATTTTTTATGGTATCCCAACCTGCATTAGAAGTAATCGCATCAACTGCATCAGGCACCAAAGTAACCTGTTCAGGCTTTATATCTAAAACTAAATCGATGAATTTTTGATTCGGATTACCTTCAATATTGAATTCTGTCACAACAACTTTTTTCAAATCATAAGCATCTTGATAACGAATATGACGCTCATCGGGTCGCGGATGAATCGTTATTCCTTCAGCACCAAAATCTTGAATATCAATTGCAGCCTGCACAACATTTGGGGTATTTCCGCCTCGAGCATTTCGCAACGTTGCAATCTTATTAATATTAACACTTAACTTTGTCATCAATAACTAATTTATCATTTTAATGGAAAGATGTTTTATCTTTACACCATTCAATTTTATCAAACGCAAAATTACGATTTTATAAGTTAATTTAGAGATTCAAAATTTATGCATACTACCGATTATATTTCCAACGATGTTAAGGCTCTACAACTTACCGATGAACTTGCTGAAGTTAAAATAATTTTTTCTCAAATACCACATTCGCATTTACCTGTTATGGATGGCGATATTTTTTGTGGAGCACTCGCAAAAAAAGATATTGAATTTCTTGATCCGGTTGGAAAAACAGTAAATACCTTTAAACATCAGCTGCTTTTATTTTATGCGCATGTAAAAATGAATTGGTTTGAAGTTTTACAATTTTTTGCCACATACAAAACCAACTTAATGCCAATTTTAGATAAAGAAAAAAAGTATATTGGCTATTACGAACTTGAAGATTTTTTAAATATTTTTAAATGCACTCCGTTTTTGCATGAAGAAGGTGTTATTTTGGTAATTTCCAAAGATATAAACGATTATTCCTTTAGTGAAATAACCCAAATTGTCGAATCGAATAATGCCACTTTATTTGGTGCTTTTGTATCTAAAATAGAAAATAATATCGCTGAAATTACGTTAAAACTAAGCTTACATGATATTAATAATACCCTCCATTCATTTAGAAGGTATAATTATGAAATTTTAAATGAATTTGAAAAAGACGATTATTTAGAAGAGTTAAATGAACGTTCCAATTATTTACAAAAATATTTAAATATTTAAGCTTGAATTTACAGCCTATGAAAGTTGGAATATACGGTCAACCCAAAATAAAAGTCACAAAAAAATACATTACTATATTAGTAGATATTTTAAAACGAGATAATACAACTATTGTATTTGAAGAAAAATTCTACGAATATTATAAAAAAACAAATGCAGATGCCGATTTTGAGACTTTTCAAGATTATCATGATTTGGATAGTTCTTTTGATATTTTCTTTAGTGTAGGAGGCGATGGTACTTTTTTACGATCAATAACGTTTATTCGCGATTCAAATATTCCCATTATCGGAATAAATACCGGTAGACTCGGGTTTTTAGCAACCGTTCAAAAAGAGCAAATTCAAGATGCAATCACCCAAATCAACAATAAAGAATATAATTTGACCAATCGTTCCTTATTATGCGTTGAAACCGATAAACCAAACGAATCATTAGAGGAATTGAATTTTGCGTTGAATGAAATTGCCATCAATAGAAAAAATACCGCATCGATGATTACGGTAGAAACCTCGTTAAATGGAGAGTATTTAAACACCTATTGGAGTGATGGCTTAATCATTTCAACACCTACAGGGTCAACAGGTTACTCTTTAAGCTGTGGCGGACCGATTATTTCTCCGACCTCACAAAATATTGTATTGACGCCTATTGCGCCCCATAGTTTAAGTGTTCGGCCATTTGTGATTCCTGATGAAACAATAATAGAACTCAACATTGATAGCCGAACAAAAGAAGCGCTTTTAACTTTGGATTCTCGTATTACAACTATACCAAATTCATCAAAAATTACGATTCGAAAATGTAATTTTACAATCAAAACAATTCATTTAAATCAGCAAACTTTTATAAAAACCCTTCGTGAAAAATTACTTTGGGGTGAAGATAAACGTAATTAACAAAGCGTTAAAGTTTTAAACATAAGGCAATTTTCATTCTAAATTTCTGTTTATCAAAAAAGACTGATCAATTCATTTAAAAGCAAATGTATTTTTTTATATTTGCACACCATTTTTTTATGATGAAAAAACAATTTTTAGGTATCTTATTTTTTCTACTTTCCATGACTTCTTTTTCTCAAATAAATGAGATTGGAGTTTTTTTAGGAGGTAGCAATTATATAGGCGATATCGGAAGAACAAATTATATCTATCCTAATAATTACGCTCTAGGCGGAATTTATAAATGGAACATGCATCCACATTTTTCGTTGAGAGCAACTTATAGTTATGCGAAAATTTCTGCAGATGATACCGATGCAAACAATTCTTACAGAGAATTTCGTGGTTTGGATTTTACCAATGCCATTCATGAGCTTTCCGCAGGTATCGAATACCATTTTTTTAAATACAACCTTTCAAAAATTGGATATACACATACACCATATATAATAGTAGAAGCCGGAGTTTCGAATTATGCCACACCTCAAGATGGTCGCACCTTTAATTTTGTCTTACCTTTCGGACTAGGTTATAAAACAATACTAGCCAGAAACTTGGGAATAGCTTTCGAAACAACATTTCGTTATACTTTTAAAGACGACATCGATGGGTATCCTACTTACACCACTATTTTAGACGGTAATCCGGTAGATATTAACGGTAATATTGAAATAAGTCCAGACAATAACGATTGGTATGTTTTTACTGGCATTACCATAGTTTATGCTTTTGGCAGACCTGGTTGTTATACCGGACATTTTTTTTAAAAGGATGAGTTGCAAATTTCAAATAGATAAAGATAGAATGCCAAAACATGTCGCCTTAATTATGGATGGCAATGGTAGATGGGCAAAAAACAGAGGTTTTTCAAGAGTTTTAGGACATAAAAAAGGTGTCGATGCAGTTCGAGAAACTGTCGAGGCAGCTGTTGAATTAGGTATAGAAGCACTTACTTTATATACTTTTTCTACAGAAAATTGGAACCGACCTAAATTAGAAATCAACACTTTAATGGGTATTTTGGTAAGTTCTTTAAGAAAAGAACTTGTTATGTTTGAAAACAACAATGTAAAACTAAATACTATAGGTAATATTGATAAACTTCCTAAGAAAGCACAGCGAGAACTTTCTGAAGTTATCGAGAAAACTAAAAATAATGACGCTTTAATTTTAACTTTAGCTTTAAATTATGGGGCTCGTGAAGAATTAATTAATGCTACTAAATGTATTTCTAAAAAAATTGTTAATAATGAGCTGAAAATCGAAGAAATTGATGAAAATATTATAAATAGTCATTTATATACATTTACTTTGCCCGTCGTTGATTTTTTGATTCGAACAAGTGGCGAAATGCGCATTAGCAATTTCCTTTTATGGCAAATTGCATACGCAGAATTGTATTTTACAGATGTATTATGGCCAGATTTTAAAAAGGAAGATTTTTACGAAGCAATATTAAATTATCAAAGTAGAGAAAGACGATTTGGAAAAACTAGTGAACAAATTCAAAACAGTAGCAAATAAGTTAAAAATCAACATTTTACCCTTATTTTTGATCTTAACAATTTTTACTGCGAATGCGCAAGAAAATGAATCAGAAAACGCAGCAAGTACGGATAGCATTCCTCCTGTTTCTGCCGTATCCGACACCATTAAAATTCCTGCTCCAAGCATAGAAAAAGACTCCATACCCCCTGCATTTCAAGCAATGGATACCATTCCCGAAATAAAGAATAACGGTCCAATTGAAATTGACAGAAACAAAAAATACGTACTTGGCGGAGTTACTGTTAAAGGAAATCAGACTATTTCTGAACAATCTATTTTAATCTTTTCAGGATTAAATTCCGGTCAAATTTTAAAAATTCCCGGAGATAAACTTTCTAGCGCCATTAAAAAATTATGGACTTCTAAATTATTTAGTAATGTCGATGTTTACGCAATTAAAATTGATGGAGAAACTATCTATTTAGAAATTGATGTTGATGAATTAGATAAGGTAGGGAAGGTTACTATAAAAGGAATAAAAAAAGGAAAAAAAGAAGATCTTCAAAAAGAAATTGAATTTAAAGAAGGCTCTATGCTTACAGAGAATTTAATTACTACCACCGAAAATTTTATTAAAGACAAATACAAGGAAAAAGGTTTTCTTAAAACAAAAGCCACTATTTCTACAAAAAAAGATACTTCTAAAACAAATACCCAAGATGCTTTAATTTTAATTGATAAGGGAGATCGTATAAAAATTGATAAAATTACATTTCACGGCAACACATCAATCGCTGATAAAAAACTGAAAAAAATATTAAAAAAGACCAAAGAAAAAGGTGTTTTACAAATCTTTTCTCCTTCAAAATATATAGAAGATCTCTACGATGCTGATCTTGAAAAACTAATAGAAAAATACCAAGAACGTGGATATCGAGACGCACTCGTTGTAAAAGATTCTATTTCTTGGAATGAAGACAATACCATTAATCTAGACATTACCGTTAATGAAGGAAATAAATATAAATTTGGCGACATTACTTTTTTAGGTAATACAGTTTTTACAGACGCTCAATTACAAAGTATTTTAAAAATTGAAAAAGGAGTAACTTATAATGGTAAAGCCTTAAATGATAGAGTTTTAGGCGATGGAACTCCTGACTCTCAAGATATTACCAACATCTATTTAGATGAAGGTTATTTATTTTCAAGAGTAACACCTGTTGAAACGAGTGCCGATAACAATACCATTGATCTTGAAATAAGAATTATTGAAGATGATCCGGCAACGATTAAAAAAGTTAGTATCCTTGGTAACGATGTAACTAACGACCATGTTTTATATCGTGAAGTTAGAACAAAACCAGGTGATCTTTTTAGTAAAAAAGATATTATTCGTACCATTCGTGAATTAGGTCAATTGGGGTATATTGACCCTGAAAACATTGTACCTGACGTGCAACCAAATTATGTTGATAAAACCACAGATATTGAATATAGTTTATCAGAAAAAGGTTCAAGTCAAATTGAATTACAAGGTGGTTATGGTGGTGGATCTTTCATTGGAACCTTAGGACTTTCATTCAATAATTTTTCTGCAAAAAACCTTTTTAATATAAAAGAATACAAGCCTGTACCTCGAGGAGATGGTCAAAGTATTGCACTTCGTCTTCAAGTAAGTAAATATTCAAGAACGTATAGCATGTCATTTTCAGAACCTTGGATGGGCGGAAAAAAGCCAAAAGGTTTTAATTTCTCTATATATAATTCAGGGCAATATGGGTATAATTACAGTACTAGTAATGTAGACAAAGAGCAACGATTGAATATTATTGGAGCTTCTCTTGGTTTAAGCCAACGTTTAAAATGGCCAGATGATTATTTTACCTTATCTACATCATTGAATTACCAAAGGTTTGATTTAATGAATTATTATATTTCTTCTTTTAACTTTAATAACGGTATATCAAATAACTTCAATTTTGCTGTAAATTTTGGAAGAAATTCAGCCGGACCAAATCCTATTTTTCCAACAAATGGATCAACATTTAATATCGCCCTAAAATTTACCCCACCTTATTCTTTGTTTAACGACAAAGATTATACGGATTTGTCAGATGGCGAAAAATATAAATGGCTTGAGTTTTATAAAGTTATTTTTACCGGTAAATGGTATAGTCCGGTTGTAGGAAAATTAACCTTAATGTCTAATGCGGAATTAGGATTTTTAGGTGCGTATAATGATGAAATTGGTTCTCCGCCATTTGAACGTTTTTATGTTGGTGGTGACGGATTGGCAACAGGTCAATTTGATGGTAGACAAACTATTTCATTAAGAGGTTATCCAAATTCAAGTTTATCAGAAGTTACAGGTGGTACGATTTACAACAAAGTATCTTTTGAATTGCGTTATCCTATTACCTTAAAACCATCTGCTTCTATTTATGCATTAACGTTTTTAGAAGGTGGTAATTCTTGGACAGAATTTCAAGATTACAATCCGTTCTCTTTAAAACGTTCAGCTGGTGGTGGTATTCGCGTATTTATGCCGGCATTTGGATTATTAGGAATTGATTTTGGATATGGATTTGACGATATACCTGGACAATCAGAAACTTCAGGATGGCAAACTCATTTCATTATAGGACAACAATTTTAAGCTTATTTAGTATATTTGCCCCAGATTAGTATTGTGGCACGATTTTTTCTAAAGACTTATAAATATGACAATTAAAAGAGTTTTATTTATTTTATTAATTTTTATCAGTTTTATCTCTTTTGCCCAAAAAGCTCAAAGAATAGGATACATTGATATGAATTATATTTTAGAAAATGTTCCTGAATATCAAGAAGCGCAAACGGGTATTGATAAAAAGTTAAAAACTTGGCAAAAAAAATTAGACGATCTTTCAAAAGAAATTGAAACTCAAAAAACAGATTTAAGCAACGAAAAAGCTTTACTTACAGATGAGTTGATTAAAGAACGTAATGAAGATATTGACATTAAAGAAAAAGAATTAAGACGATTGCAAATTGCTTATTTTGGACCAACAGGCGATTTATATCAATTACGTAAACAATTTGCCAAACCTGTTCAAGATCAAGTGTATAATGCCATCCAAGAAATTGCAAAAAGAAAACAATACGATTTTGTTTTAGATAAATCGAGTGATTTAATTTTACTATATAGCAATGATAAATTTGATATTAGTGAACTAGTCTTAAATAGTATCGTAAAAGATAGAAAACAAAAAATAATAGCGGACAGAAAAACCGAGCGGTTAGAAAAAGCCGGAGTAATTAATGTGAAAACCGACGAAGAAGAATTAGATGATACTGTTAATGAAGAAGTGCCAACAACATTAAGCACAGATGAAAATGGTGAAGAAAAAACAGATGCTCAAAAAAAGATTGACGAAAGAAATGCAAAACGAGAAGTTTTAAAAGCTAAGATAAAAGAACAACAAGAAGCTAGAATTCGGCTAAGAGATTCTTTAAAAGGAGTAGCCGACGAAAAACGAGCAGCGCAATTGAAAGAAATTGAAGAACGCAAGAAAAAGAGAGAAGAAGAAATAGGAAATAAAAATTAATAGATTAACAAAAGAGAATAAAAACAAAAAAGAATTAGTATTAACAAATTATTTAGACAATGAAATTATTAAGAAATTTATTCGTAGTATTTGTACTTTTTACAGCTTTTAACACAGTACAAGCTCAAAAAGTTGCACATATTGATAGTGAACAATTATTAATGGCGATGCCAGAAACCAAAGCCATGGAAAATGAACTTAAAAAAGTGCAACAAACGTATGCTGATGAATATAACGGACAAGCTACTGCATTGCAAGCAAAGTTAAAAAAATACGATGCTGAAGCACCAACGCAAACTGATGACAAAAATAAAGAGCGTATGGAAGAGGTAGAAAGTTTGAAAGAAAAAATTCAAAAATATGCACAAACTGCAGATCAAGAAATTCAAAAAAAGCGTTTTGATTTATTAAAACCAATTATTGAAAAAGCTCAAAAAGCAGTTAATGATGTAGCAAAAGAAAAAGGATATACTTATGTTTTTGATGCTTCTCCAGGAAAAGGTTTGATCGTTTTTGAAGGTGAAGATTTATTACCATTAGTTAAAACTAAATTAGCTATTAAATAAAAAATTACTTTTTTATAAAACTAAAAACATCCGCAAATTGCGGATGTTTTTTTTTGTAATTCTATTTAAACTATAGAATTTTAAATTTTTACACCAAATATTATTCCTTATACCAGCTAGAATATTTCACGTAATTATTCGCTATTCTATCAATTTCACCTGAAATTAATTCAGCACTGATATCTTTAATTTTTTTAGCAGGCATACCTGCATATACACAACCAGATTCAACATGTGTACCTTTAGTTACAACAGCTCCTGCAGCAATAATACTATTACTTTCAACAATACAATCATCCATAATAATGGCCCCCATACCAATTAATACATTATCGTGAATGGTACAACCATGCACTAAAGCATTATGGCCAATAGAAACATTATTTCCAATATTTGTTGGTGAAACTTTATAGGTAGCGTGAATAACCGCTCCATCTTGCACATTGACTTTATTGCCCATTTTTATATAATGAACATCACCACGAATTACTGCGTTATACCAAATACTGCACTGATCTCCCATGGTAACCTCGCCAATTACAACTGCATTTTCGGCAAAAAAACAATCTTTTCCGATTATTGGTTTAATTCCGTTCAATTCTTTAATAATAACCATAAACTTTATTCTTATTTAACAATTTATTTCAAAGTTAAAAATTATTTGTTTCGTATTTTTGTAAAAACAAATAAAATTCAAAATGTCAAACATAAAAATAGAAAACACCAAAAATGATGAAATTGTAAAATTCGTTTTTGATAAGATATTAACCCAAAATAGCTTTGAATATAACTCGATTGACGATGCGGAGAACTCTTCATTAGTACAACAATTATTTCATTTACCTTTTGTAAAAAAAGTATATATCACGGCCAATTTCATAGCTATTGAGAAATTTGATATTTTAGCTTGGAAAGAAGTTCAAAATGAAATAAAAGAAATTTTTGAAGCATATATACAACAAAATGATTCTATATTTATTCAAAAAGATGCACCTAAACATGTAGAAGTTTACGCAGAAAGTACACCAAATCCGAGTGTTCAAAAGTTCGTAACCAACAAGCTATTATCTTCACAAAATATTGAAATTTTAAACAAAGTCGATGCGAATGATGTGCCATTGGCAAAAGAACTTTTTGAATTTCCTTTTGTAAAAGAAGTGTTTATTTCACAAAATTATATTTCGATAACCAAAAATGATTCTATGGATTGGTTGGAAATAAATTCTGCTTTGCGCGATTTCATCAAAGAATATCTAACAAGCGATCGACGCATCGTTTCACAAGGCTACGAACCAAAAACATTGGAGAATAAAAACGAGCAGCCAAAATATAACGCTACTAATGATTCTATTTCAAAAGAAATTATCGCCGTTTTAGAAGAATATATCAAGCCAGCAGTTGCAGGTGATGGCGGTAATATTCAGTTTTTATCCTATCTACCCGAAACGAAAGAGGTAAATGTTATTTTACAAGGCGCTTGTAATGGTTGCCCTTCTTCAACTATTACTCTAAAAAATGGTATCGAGGCAACTTTGAAACAATTACTCCCAGGAAAAATTGGAACGGTGAATGCTTTAAACTAGAATTTTATAAAAATAATTGAGTTAAAAAGACACATTTTATGGTGTCTTTTTTATCTTTATAACCATAAGATAATTTAAACACTATGAAACTTTTCTCCACCACTAATTTGGTATTTATAACATTAATTTCAGCGAACATATTACAAGCGCAACAATCAAATATGACCGAAAAATATCCGATAACAAAAAAAGTAGATACAGTAGACACTTACTTTGGCAAAAAGGTAACCGACCCATATCGTTGGTTAGAAGATGATCGATCAGCAGAGACTGAAGCATGGGTTAAAGCCGAAAACAAAGTAACTTTCAGTTATTTGGATAAAATTCCTTATCGGGAAGATTTTAAAAATCGTCTCACGAAATTATGGAATTATGAAAAATTCACTGCTCCTTTTAAGCGAGGTGATTTTACGTACTTCTACAAAAATAATGGTTTGCAAAATCAGTATGTTTTATATCGTCAAAAAGATATCGAAGAACCAGAAGTTTTTCTAGATCCGAACAAATTTTCTGAAGATGGTACTACCTCTTTAAGTTCTGTTTCTTTTAGTGAAGATGGAAGTAAAGTTGCTTATTCTATTTCTGAGGGTGGCTCCGATTGGAGAAAAGTAATTGTAATGGATGCTATTTCTAAAGAAGTTTTAGAAGATACTATTAAAGATGTAAAATTTAGCGGGCTCTCTTGGTATAAAAATGAAGGTTTTTATTACTCTAGTTATGACAAGCCAAAAGGTAGCGAACTCTCTGCTAAAACCGACCAACATAAATTGTATTACCACCAGTTAAAAACAAAACAAAAAGACGATGCCATTATTTTCGGATTGCAAGAAAAAAGAAGATATGTTGGTGGTTATGTTACCGAAAATCAAAAGTTCTTGATCATTAGCGCAGCCAATTCAACATCGGGCAACGAACTATATATTAAAGACTTATCAAATAAAGATAACAAACTAGAAACTGTTATTTCCAATTTTGAAAGTGATAATGACGTTATTGATGCCGACGAAGAAAACTTATATATCTCAACCAATTTAAATGCACCAAATAAACGGGTTGTAAAAGTTGCTGCGAACAAAGCTACTCCGTCAAACTGGCAAGATTTCATTCCGGAAACGAAAAATGTATTAAGCGTTTCTACCGGATCGGGATACTTTTTTGCAGAGTATATGAAAGATGCTGTTTCACAAGTATTGCAATATGATGCAAACGGAAAATTTATCCGAGAAATCGAATTACCAGGATTAGGTACAGCTAGCGGTTTTGGTGGTAAAAAGGAAGATGAAACTTTGTATTACTCTTTTACCAATTATACAACGCCGTCGACCATTTTTAAATTTGAACCAAAAACTGCAAACTCATCGGTATATAAAAAGTCTGATGTTGCTTTTAATTCGGATAACTTCGAGTCAAAACAAGTTTTTTATACTTCAAAAGATGGTTCAAAAATACCAATGATTATTACTTATAAAAAAGGCTTGCAATTAAATGGTAAAAACCCAACTATATTATATGGTTATGGCGGATTCAACATTAGTTTAACACCAAGTTTTAGCATTGCGAATGCAGTTTGGTTAGAGCAAGGTGGCGTGTATGCCGTGGCAAATCTTCGTGGAGGTGGTGAATATGGTAAAGCTTGGCATGATGCCGGAACACAATTGAAAAAGCAGAATGTTTTTGATGATTTTATCGCTGCGGCGGAATTTTTAATCGATAATAAGTTTACATCAAGCGATTTTTTAGCAGTTCGTGGAGGGTCTAACGGCGGATTGTTAGTTGGCGCAACAATGACGCAAAGACCTGATCTAATGAAAGTTGCACTTCCTGCTGTTGGTGTGTTAGATATGCTTCGTTATCACACTTTTACATCTGGTGCCGGATGGGCTTATGATTACGGAACTTCTGAACAAAGCGACGAGATGTTTGAATATATAAAAGGATATTCACCTGTTCACAATGTGAAAAAAGGTGTTTCTTACCCAGCTACTTTAATTACTACTGGCGATCATGATGATAGAGTTGTACCTGCACATTCTTTTAAATTTGCGGCCGAATTGCAAGAAAAACAAAGTGGAAAAAATCCGATTTTGATTCGTATTGAAACGAATGCTGGGCATGGCGCCGGAACCCCAGTTTCGAAAACTATTGAACAATATGCCGATATTTTTAGTTTTACGTTGTACAATATGGGCTTTAAAGAATTACCAAATAAAGAAGTGATAAAAGAATTAAAGGATTAGGTATCTATAAGAAATTCTGAATACTATAGCCTATTTAGAAACTGACAATAAAAAATGAGCATTGAAGCACCACTAATAATTCTAATTCTTGCAATTCCAACCTATTTTTTATCTAAATGGGGGTTAAAAAAATTGAAGTTTGGAAATGACAAAAACAGAAAATATATAGCACTATTTCCGACCTTAATTTTCAGTCCAATAATTTATGTCGGAATAATCCTTTTATGGATGTTTTCAATTTCATATTATCCTTCAAATGAATTTAATAAACAAGAATGGGAGGCAAACTTTTAGGAAAGATATAAAATGTCCGAAGACATTATTGATAGCAAAATGCTAATCGGAAAAACCAAAGAAGAAATAATTGAATTATTAGGTCAAAATTTTTACTCAATTAGTGAAAATCATATTGCATTCGAACTTGGCTTTATTCCTCGACTTATTAATATTGATCCAGATGCTTTGAACATATATTTTGAAAATGAAAAAGTAATTAAAGTTGAACAAAGATAAAATCATACAAGAATTACAGTTCAAGGCCATGCGCAGTAGTGGAGCCGGCGGTCAGCATGTAAATAAAGTTTCTTCTAAAGTTGCTTTGACCTTTGATTTGAATGGCTCAGAAGCTTTGTCAGATAACGAAAAAGAACGAATCGTCTTAAAATTAAGTAATCGTCTTACCAAAGAAAACCTGCTTTTATTGCAATCGGAAGAAAGCAGAAGTCAGCACAAAAATAAAGAAATTGTTATTGGGCGATTTATGAATATTATAGAGAATGCCTTACGAGTTCCTAAAAAAAGAAAGAAAACAAAACCTTCAAGATCGGCTGTCGAACGTAGATTAAAATCGAAACTTCGTACAGCTCAAAAAAAAGCATATCGCCGAAAAACTGATTTAGAACATTAATTACTTCCTAAAAAACAGTTGAAATTTGTATTTCTTTTGCATTAAAAACCAAACTCTCTCCCACTTTTGTACCGAGTAAAATTTTCCCTATTGGAGAAGAAGTCGAAACAGCATAATAAATGGTTTTATTTAATTCTATTTTTCCCATTCCGATGCTTAGAAAATAATTGCCCAAAGTTGTGATTACCACACTACCGAGTTGCACCGTAGTAGAAATTTTCTCAGGATTAATTTTACCCAAAACCTCTTTCATTTGATCAATTGACGCAAGCTGTTGTGAAGCCTTTTCCATTTCAAGCTGCAACATAGCCCTACCGGTTTCATGCTTATCTCCGGCAGAACTTTTTGTTTCACTTTGCAAAGCTTTTTGATTGGAGGTTATAATCTCTCCGACCGTTTTTGCTCGATTCTCAACAAACTCAGAACAAGTTTGGTACAAATTCTTTTTTATTGTAGGATTTTTCATGAATTAAAGACGAGATTTTGAAATGCAAAAAGCACCAAACCTGCCGTGATGCGTTAATGAAAATGATAAATCTAATTGATTTTCATAATCAAAAAGTTGAGGAACACCAGTCCTGTTTTTTGAAATTTTCAAGTTATCAATGGGTATTTTAAAATTTTTGGCAACCACTATTTTTAATTTAGAACGAATTTCCAATTGCTTTTCTGCAAACGAAATAGCGTCAACATCAAAATATTCAGAAATAGGATTTTTATTTTCTACGGTTGAAAGTGCGACGGTATGTATATAATTTTTCGAACTTTTTGAATGTGTTTCGAAACACTCTTCGCCTATAAAAACTTCACCCATATTTTTGGATAATATATTGCATTTCAATTTTTTAGGTGCAAAAAATCGTTTTGGATACTTTTGCAAATATGCTTTATAAGCACTTTCTTTCATGCTCCATAACAACCAAATTTTTTTGGCCTTATTTGATGATTTTGAAATCAGGTCTTGTTCGTAAGGAGTAAATATTTTATCCAAATAACCCTTTCTTTGCCAATTACTTTGTTGCGCAGCAAGTTGTAAATCGACAATATCATTACCTATCATTTTGCGCTAAGTTTGGTATTGATTATCTCTAGCGCAGCTTTAACCGATAACATTTTTTCCATAGAATCATTATCTATTTCAATATTAAACTCATCTTCAACATCTAAAATTACATCAACTAAATTGGCGGAATTTATCTTTAAATCGTTAATAAAATCCGTATCCTCTGATAAATTCTCAAAAGCAACTTCATCTTGAATATAAGGTTTTACAATTTCTTTTAAGGAAGCAATTAACTCTTCTTTTTGCATTATTTTCTATTTTAAAATTCTTTAAAAAGTATCATTTTCAGACATGTTGAAAGTAAGAATTTTCAACATGAAATTTTACGAATATCTTTTAAAAATTACACAGCCGTTTACATCGCCAAAACCAAAGCTCGCTTTTGCAATAATATTACATTGTTTTACCACCAATTTCTTTGGTATTTTTTCTTCATCAATTAGCGCTAAAATTTCCGGGTGCACATCTTCACAATTGCTATTAGGAAAAATAAAACCATGTTGCAATTGTAAAATAGTCGCAACACTTTCTATCGAACCCGCCGCAGCCAAACAATGTCCAACCATAGATTTTAAGGAGTTTATATAAGGAAAATCGTTCCCTTTTAATTGCAACGCCTGTGTCCAATTTTCAACTTCTAAAGAATCTTTTGAAGTTGCTGTTAGATGACCATTTATGGCATCAATATCTTTCGCATGAATTCCTGAGTTTTCCATCGCATCAACGATACATTTTTGTACGGCGACCGAATTTGGAGCAGTCATCGTACCGCCATCTCTTTGTCCGCCAGAGTTTACCGCTCCACCTAAAACCTCGGCGTAAATTATAGCTCCCCTTTCTAAGGCACTTTCCAAGCTTTCTAAAACCATAGCTCCCGCCCCACTTCCGGGTACAAATCCTGATGCGGAAGCACTCATCGGCCGCGAACCTTGTTCCGGATTTTCATTGTGCTTATAAGTCATAACTCGCATCGCGTCAAAACCTCCCCATAAATACGGGCCATGATCACTGCAACTACCAACAACCATTCTTTTTGCACGACCAGCTTGTATTCTTTCAAAACCCATTAAAATAGCCTCTGTTCCAGTTGTGCAAGCTGAAGAATTTGTGGTCACTTGATTCCCCAAACCTAAAATCCCGCCAAGGTAAGCACTAATACCACTTGCCATGGTTTGTACCACAACAGTACTCCCAAGTCTTTTTACATTTTTTGCATCTAATTGGTAGATTGCTTCACGAAATTTTTCAACACCTGAAGTTCCCGTTCCGAAAATTGTACCACTATCAAAATCGAGTTTACTCTCCGAATCTATTGAGAAACCAGCATCTTTCCAAGCATCCATTCCGGCAATACAGCCATATAAAATCCCAGAACTGTTAAAATTTCGAAGTTGTAAGGGAGTAAAATAATTGGATTTGAGTTCCTCGGAAATTTCTGGAACTCCACCAATACAGCATGAAAAATTTAAATCTTCCAATTCTTGAAAAAAACGAATTCCAGATTTACCTTTTTTTATGGCATCGGTAAAATTTGATAAGCCAACACCATTTGGTGAGACAATACCTAAACCTGTGATTACTACTCGCTTCGTCATTTTTTTATTTTATCATTCCCGAAATGTAACCTCTACTAATCAACTCATTAGCATCATTAAACATTTCAACTTTGCATTTTAACTTATGGAATCTAAAAAATTCCTTTTGAGATACTACTCTAACTTTTTCTTCTGGATAAACAGGTAAAAAAAAGTCAATACTATTTGAAGTAAGTGCAATTTGTGGGTTCTCCTTTTCCAAATCCAATTCATTTGTCAGAAATATCCCCAGGCAAACAACACCGATTTGTGCCATGACTTCTGTTAAAATTACGCCAGGGGTAACCGGGTTATCCTTAAAATGCCCTAAATAAAAAAACTCTTTCTTATCGAATGTATAATTACCAATAATGCCATTTTCAGAAATATCTGTAAGTTCATCTACAAATAAAAAAGGCTTTTCATAAGGCAATTTTTCGATAATTTCTTTTGCTGTCATTTTAATTAAATTTCCGTTAACTCAAATGTTCACCACCATCCACCGGAATAATTATTCCGTTAATCCAAGCCGCTTCATCTTTACTCAAAAGATACACGACATTGGCAACATCTTCGGGCAAGGTCAATCGCTTATTCGGATTTCTAAGCAAGGTTTGTTCTTTTAGAAATGCACTTCCCGGAATTGCTCTCAAAGAAGCGGTATCGGTTATACCGGCCTGAATACAATTCGCTTTGATTCCGAAAGGTGCAAACTCTAAAGCGATATTTCTAGTGATTGCCTCTAATGCCGTTTTTGCTGCCGAAACAGCGCCATAGTTTTCCCAAGCTTTCGTATTTCCTTCGCTAGTAAAACTAATAATTCTTGTGTCTTTCGCAAATAAATCTGCATCGAACAAGGCTTTGGTCCAATCATACAAACTAATCGCCATAGCATCAATAGTTAACCTAAAATCATCGTTTTTCAAGGTTACTTTTTCCTCAGAAACCATAGGTTTTAAATTTCCTTTGGCAACGCTGTGTACTAATATTCTAAACTTTTCTGCTGTCCCCAACTTATCTTTTAAAACAGTTATGATTTGCGTTCGTTGTTCCTCTTTAAACGCATCTACATTGAAGCTGATAAAATTCACATTTTCATTTCGAATTAGATCAAACTGATGTTCAATTTCTTTCATTTCCGATTTTCGGTCGCGATGTACAATACATATATTACAACCATGTTTCGCCAATTTCTGCGCACTTGCCAATCCTAAACCACTGCTGCCGCCTAAAATTAATGCCCAATAATCTTTGTTTTGAAATTCTCTTACCATTCTAATAATATTCGTTGTGCTGAAAATCCGGGTCCGAAACTCAACATCAAACCTCGGTCGCCTTTCGGTAAATTTTTATCCATAAAACGCTCTAAAACATATAATACCGTTGCACTTGACATATTGCCATACAGGCGCAAGACCTCTTTGGTATCATCAATATTTTTACCTTGTGATCCGAAAAGTTCTTCAACTGTTTGTACAATTTTTTTTCCGCCTGGATGAAAAATAAGGTGATTAATTTCTTTAATTGTCAAGCCATTACGTTCTAAAAACGGATACACAATTTTAGGAAAATGTTCTGAAATAGTTTCTGGAACAGCCTTATCGAGTATCATTTGGAGTCCGGTATTTCGTAGATGAAATCCCATCATTTTTGTTGCATCGAAAAAGTGGTACATCGCCTCGTCAATAATTTCTGGACCTTCCTCATTTTCATGCGAAGAAA
Source organism: uncultured Flavobacteriaceae bacterium (assembly GCA_965363545.1). Classification (GTDB taxonomy): domain Bacteria; phylum Bacteroidota; class Bacteroidia; order Flavobacteriales; family Flavobacteriaceae; genus Lutimonas. Next base: position 18,440 of record CBDTUD010000002.1, read on the forward strand.
GGATTACTGCCGCTGCACCATCACCAAAAATGGCGGCACTTACAATATTCACCATCGAAAAATCATCGAGTTGAAATGTCGAAGTTGGTGATTCTATGGCAATGACTACTGCCCGCTTATTAGGATTCGCTTTTAAAAAATTCTTGGCATAAATAATACCAGAAACTCCTGCTGCACAACCCATTTCAGTAACCGGTAAACGAACAATATCTTGCCGCATTTTTAGACTATTTATTAAATAGGCATCTATTGATGGAATCATAATTCCGGTACAGCTTACGGTAATAATATAATCGATATCTTCCGGGTTTAGATTTGCCTTTTTCAAAGATTTTTTCAAAGCACTTTCGGCCAATTTGGTACATTCTCTGGCATAGATGTCATTCTTTTCCTCGAAAGAGGAGTTTAAAAAAACCTCATGTGCATCCATAATAGAATAGCGCTTATCTACGCCGGCATTTTCAAATATTTTCAAAACTTTGCGCTGAAAACGCTCTTCTTGTCCAGATAACCAAACTTTTAAATACGGAAGAATTTCTTCTGTTGTTCGGGTAAACGGAGGTAATTGTTTTGCAACTGCTGTTATTTTTACACTCATTTATTTTTGAATTATCCATTGGTATCGAAAAGCCCATTTCCAAGCGATCCGACTTTTTATTTGTAATTTATCTGACATTCTTTTTAAATCTTTTCGCTTAAATGCTTTTAAAATAGAAATTAATCCGTCTTGTTTGGTCATGGGGTTTTTTATAAACAGACACAAACCACTAAAAAGATAATAGGCTAAAGCATTTCTATTCAAATCGTTAACCACAATTCCGATAGAGGCATTTGCGACGATAGGTTTTAATAATTTCAGAATATCTTCCTCTGTAAAATGATGCAAAAAAAGAGTTGCGAGAACGATATCGTATTTCATTTTATGAAAATCTTCGGTAAAAACATCTTGTTGTGTATAACTTATTTCCTCATAGTTTTTTGACAATTGCTCGGCATAATCAATGGTATGCTTGTTTGCGTCAATACCAATTAATGTAAACTTATAGCCGCTTTTTTTACCAAATTTCGATATTTCACGAAGCATATCACCATTACCACAACCCAAATCTAAAATGGTCAATGTTTTGTTTTTAGGCTGTTCTTTAAGAACTTTTTGCAAACCATTCAGGGTAACTAAATTACCACCCAACCATTTATTAATATTTGCGAGCTGATCGAGGGATTCTTTGAGCATATCACCTTGCACCGAAAAATCATCCATTATTTCAACCTCTGTACTTCTATACTTTGTATTTATCATTCAGTTTCGCTCACTTTTAAAGGTTTTCCGTGCGTGTTTTTTATAATATATGGCAATAATTTCGGGAATTTTTTCAAGGCTACCATCATGCTTTCGGTAAAACTATATTTTCTAAATAATGCCGCAATTATTCTACCTGCATACAACCTATTTTTAAACTCATTATTCCATGCTTTTGCATACTTTTTCTCCAATTCTGATCGGCTTGAAATTTTTCCGTTAAAATAATCAATTATTAATTGCGAGACTAATTGAGCACTTCGAATTGCCATACTCATTCCGTTTCCACAAAGTGGATGAATCATACCGGCGGTGTCTCCACACATTAATATGTGATTTTCTACCGGATTCTTATTTGCAAAAGAAATCTGACTTATGGATAACGGTTTTGGAAAAACTGCCTTTCCGTTTTCAAAGATTTCTTTTAAATTGGGATTTTTACACACAACATTTTCTTGAAAATCTTTGATGTTTTTATATTTTTTAAAGGACTTGAAATCTGTAATATAACATACATTTATAGTGTCATCTTCTACTTTAGATAATCCACAATATCCACCTTTAAAATTATGCAAGGCAACTAAATCTTCAGGAAAATTTCCCTTTATATGAGTTTTGACAGCCAAGAATGGAGATTCTTTTTGAATGAAACTCCGATTCAATTTTATGTCAATAGATGACCTTTTTCCGTAGGCTCCAATGACTAATTTTGAAGTAAACGAAGAATTATCTTTTGTTTCTACAATAAAAAAATATTTCTTTGATTCAATATTTAAAACACTATCCTCTACTATCTTAGTTTTATTTTCTATAGCTTTTTTTGCAAGGGCATGATCTAAAGCATAACGAGATATTCCAAATCCGCCTAAAGGCAAATCTGTTTCTATTTTGTTATTTTTAGGAGAACTCAATAAAAAACGATCAATTTTCTTTGCTCCCAAATCAAAAGGATTAATATCTAAATATTCTAAATAAGGCAAAACCTCATTGGAAATATATTCTCCACAAACTTTATGTTTAGGATAGCTATTTTTTTCAATTACTAAACATGCTAGTCCGAATTTTGATAGATGAATTGCACTAGATAAACCAGCCAAACCACCGCCAACAATAATAATATCGTACGTAACTTTATCTTTTATCAAAATCTTATTTCTTTGCAGCATACAATACGTTGACTTTTACTTTATCCGATAAAATCCAACTATTTTCTCCTACTTCAAAATCCAATCTATTAATTACAAAATCTGATTTCATGGTTATTGAATTAGTAATTTCAATAATTTCTATAGGAATTTCTATTTGTTTGGTTATTCCTTTGATAATTATATCAGCTTTTAGCACATAATCATTTGCAGAAAGAAATGTAATTGCAGTTGACTGGAAGGTAATCTCCGGAAAATTTTCAACATCAAAATAATCAGATTCTAACAAATGTTGATCTCTTTTTTCTACATCAGTATCTATGGAAGACACCTTCAATTTGGCCTTAATAAAGCTTGTATTCAGTGAGTTTTTATTAAAAATACTAGTAATTGCGACTTCATTAAATTTACCGTCAACGGCAAAACCAAAATTTTTGATTTCAAATGTCACCTCCGTTTTTTCGCTGTTTTGTTCCAATTGTTGCGCATTAAATGAATTTGAAAAACCCATAAAAACAATCATTAAAAGAATTTTTTTCATACCCCTATTATTTTGATTCCAAATCAGCTAATTCTTTACCAATAGCACTTCCTATTGCAACACCCATTCCACCCAATCGAACTCCGCAAAAAACATTTTTACCCACATTTTTTACAATAGCCTTCTTTTTACTTCCGACGCCCATAATTCCGCTCCAGCTATGGTCAATTTCAAATTTTGTTTTTGGAAGAATAGTGGTTTTTAAAAGTTCTTCTAATTTATTTTGAACGATTTCTGTTTGTCCGAATTCGGTGGTTTCTTCTGTTTTAAAATCTAAATTTCTTCCACCACCCAATAAAATTCGATTGTCAATATTTCTAAAATAATAATATCCTCTCTCAAAATGAAAAGTTCCCTTTATCTGTAGATTTTCGATCGGTTTTGTTATTATAACTTGCGCTCTTGCAGGTTGAATATCTTCATGTACAAATTGTTTTGCAAATCCGTTGGTTGCTATAAAAAGTTTTTCGGTTTTAAACTCTAAAAGGTTTGTTTGCACGGAAACACTTTCATTATGTTCAATAAATTTTTCAACGGTACAATTTTGTAGAATTTTAACACCTAAACCTTGCACTTTTTGCAATAAGCTAGTCATCATTTTACCTGTATCAATTTGACCTTCTAACGGATTAAAAACATATTTTGGATGTACCCTTAAAAATCCGAATTTGTTTTCAAATAAGGAAAAAACATTAGTGTTAAAAACAGGTCTTAATAAATTATTTACGGTTTCTAATTCTGGAACACATTCTTCAAACAATTCTTCACTAAACAATTCATATCCACCTAATTGCTGAAAATCAAGGTGTTTGTCGCCTAAATTTTTTCGAAGGTTTTGCAAACCGTTCCATCGCTTTTTTACCAATGCAAGCACTTCTTCTTCACTATGTGTTTTTAAATCATCTAAAATTTCTGACAAACTCCCGAAACAAGCAAACCCAGCATTTTTTGTACTTGCGCCTTGTGGTAAAATTCCTTTTTCTAACACTAGAATAGAGGCGCTCGGATGTTTTTGTTTCAAATACAAGGCACAATGCAAACCAACAATTCCGCTGCCAACAATGGTAAAGTCCACATTACCAAACCATGATTTGATCTCCCAGTAACTTAAATTCATGATCTAAATATAACTCTATTTTTTTGCTTAAAAAATCTTAATTTGGGCAAAATTAAGAGCAAAGTTTTTAAACCCTTTTGTAAAAAAAATAATAAAATGAAAAAAAACAGATGTTCCTGGTGTGGAGAAGATCCATTATATGTTGCTTACCACGATAAAGAATGGGGCGAACCGGTTTACGATGACGCAACTCTTTTTGAATTTCTAATTTTAGAAACTTTTCAAGCTGGATTAAGTTGGATTACTATTTTGCGAAAACGAGAAAATTTTCGAGAAGCCTTGGATAATTTTGATTATCAAAAAATTGCCAAATATGAAGATGATAAATATGTGGAATTAATGCAAAACGTAGGAATCATCCGAAATAAATTAAAAATAAAAGCGACGATATCCAATGCCATTGCTTTTATGCAAATTCAGCAAGAATTTGGTTCGTTTAGCAAATACATTTGGCAATATACCGATCATAAACCAATTATAAATCATTGGAAAAAAATAACTGATGCGCCGGCAACCACAGAATTATCCGATAAAATATCGAATGACTTAAAAAAAAGAGGTTTTAAATTTGTTGGTTCTACAGTGATTTATGCGCACATGCAAGCAACCGGTATGGTAAATGACCACATTACAAGCTGTTTTAAATATAATAACGTGTAAAAATTAGTCAACTTCTATCGGTTCGATATCTAAAGGTATCGTAGAAGGTGGCGGTGTAAGCTCTTTTATTTTTTCAACCGGAATATAAATTTCAGTAATTAAATCGGCCGGACTTGGGGTTGTAATTGGACTATTCACGTACAATTCAAAAGTTTCGCCATTTTCTATTCTTTTGTATTCCGCTAAATCATCAACTGCAGCATTGGCTTTATCCCACGCTTCTTTCGAATTGGCATAACTTCCTTTTAAGATTGTTTTAAAGTATTTACCACGTTCCATAAAACCCGATAAAATATCGGTATTCATTGGCGTAATAATTCGTTCAGAAACCGGATAGCAAACGGAGTACATAGCCGAACCGTTTTGCACATCATATTTGTGAAAAATAGTAAATGGGGCTCCGGTCGTTCTAATAGAATTCGCCTTAACAAAAGCATCAATTTTTAATAACATCTCCGGATATTTAGCACCGATCTCTTGGGTTTTTGAAGCGGTCGTCATATACAAGTAAAAACCACCGCTATAATCAATAACATTTTCTGTTGTTACACTGTAAATTTTCAATTCATCTTCGATATTCTTTGCTAAAAGCTCTAAACCTCTTTCTAACATTGGTCCCATTTGCTTTTCCATGCCTTTGGTCATAAAACGATAAAAAAAGTCAATTTCACCTTGCATCTCCCAAGTTACTAATGTTCCTTCCTCTGCCTCTGCCTTTTCCATAATCCAAAAAATATTCGATTTCATCTCCCCGAAAGGGGTTTTAAAATAAACTACCTGATCAATTTTATTTGGCTTTTCAACTTCAACAGTTTCCATAGAACCTCCTCCGTCTTTTTTACTCGTCCATGAATATCTTGCTCCTTTTCCAATTGTTTTGTTATCATAAGTTGGCACTATAGTCGAATCTTGTTCATACCATGGGCCCCAATCTTTCCAGTTTTTAAAGTTGTTAATTTCGTTAAAAACGACAGGAGGTTCTGCCTTAATAATTTTAGAGCGTTTTATGTCATATGTACCGCTTAACGTAGCTAAATAAACCGCTGCGACAACAATTAGAAGTAAAATCACCAGAAAAATATACTTAAAAGTTTTCATTTATATTTAGTTTATGTAGGTTAAGACAATCAAAGGTAACAATTAAAAACGATTTTTTTCATCTCTAATTTTAACCTCTTGGTTTCTTTTTTATACCCTTTGTTTTCTCTAATTTTGACAAAATTTAATTAAAATTATTTTATATGAAATATAAATATATCCTTAGTGCAATTCTTGTTTCAAGTTTATTCTTTATTTCCTGTAATACAGCAGATAAAAAAGAAGCGTTAAACGCTGAACAAGAAAAAGTTACGTCAGATTTTAATTATAATGCAGAGCAATTTGCAGATATAAAAATCTTACGCTACCAAGTTGGCGGTTTTGACGAACTTAACTTGCAACAAAAAAAATATGTGTATTATTTGACACAAGCTGGTTTGGCAGGTCGTGATATCATGTATGACCAAAATTATCGTCATAATTTGAAAATTAGAAGAGCTTTGGAAAACGTGTATCAAAATTACACAGGTGATAAGAATTCTGAAGATTGGAAAAAATTTGAGACTTATTTAAAAAGAATTTGGTTCGCCAATGGTATTCATCATCATTATTCGAATGACAAATTCAAACCAGAATTTTCAAAAGAATATTTTGACACCTTACTTAAAGAAACCAATACCGCTTTAGCAGGAGAAGCTTATGATGTTATTTTCAACGATGCTGATGCTAAAAAAGTAAATTTAAATGCAGATAAAGGATTGTTAAAAGGTTCGGCCACTAACTATTATGCTCCGGATATTACGGCAGAAGAAGCAGAAGCTTATTATGCTAAAATAAAAGTTGATAAAAATACGCCAATTGAAAAAGGGTTGAATTCAAAATTGATAAAAGAAAACGGCAAATTAACCGAGAAAGTATGGAAAAGTGGCGGTTTATATGGTGCCTCTATTGACAAAATTATTTTCTGGTTGCAAATGGCCAAAGAAGTTGCTGAAAACGAAAACCAAGCAAAAGGTTTGGACTTACTTATCAAATATTATCAAACCGGTGATTTAAAAATTTGGGATGATTATAATATTGTTTGGGCAAAATCAACTGAAGGCGATATAGATTATATCAACGGTTTTATCGAAGTGTATAATGACCCGAAAGGCTATAAAGGATCCTACGAAAGTGTGGTGCAAATCAAAGATTTTGACATGTCGAAAAAGATGGAAGCTTTAGCACATAATGCCCAATGGTTTGAAGATAATTCCACCTTGATGGAAGAGCATAAAAAGAAAGATGTTGTTGGAGTTTCTTATAAAACAGTTAATGTTGCCGGTGAAGCTGGTGATGCATCTCCATCAACACCTATCGGAATTAACCTACCAAATAACAACTGGATAAGAGAGAAACACGGTTCAAAATCGGTTTCTTTAGGAAATATAATCGAAGCCTATAATAATGCTGGTGGAACAGATCGTCTAAAAGAATTTGCTTTTGATGAAAATGAGGTGAAAACAGAAGAAGAATATGGGCAGTTAGCCGATAAGTTACATACAGCTTTACATGAAGTAATTGGTCACGCAAGTGGAAAAATAAATGATGGTATTGGAACACCTAAAGAAACCATGAAAAATTACGCTTCCACTTTAGAAGAAGCTCGTGCCGATTTAGTTGGTTTGTATTATTTACCGGATGCAAAATTGGTAGAAATTGGAATTTCTCCGAATGCTGAAGCAATAGGAAAAGCTGCTTATGATGGTTATATTCGAAATGGATTGTTGACTCAATTGATTCGTTTGAATTTTGGCGATGACATTGAAGAAGCTCATATGCGTAACCGACAATTAGTTTCGGCTTGGGTTTTTGAAAAAGGTGCTAAAGATAATGTCATTGAAAAAGTTACACGTGATGGGAAAACCTATTTTGTGATTCATGATTATACTAAATTACGTGCTTTATTTGGAGATTTATTAAAAGAAATTCAACGCATTAAATCAGAAGGTGATTTTAAAGCAGGAAAAGCATTGGTAGAAACTTATGGTGTAAAAGTTGATCAAGCTATTCATAAAGAAGTTTTAGAAAGAAATAGTCAATTTAAATCTGCTCCATATAGTGGTTTTATAAACCCTGTTTTAGTGACTGAAACTAATGATGCTGGCGAAATTACCAATATTGTGGTAACCCAACCTGAGAGCTTTACAGGTCAGATGTTAGAGTATGCTAAAAACTATACTACTCTGCCAGACGAAAATTAAAATATCCATTACTTATTTTATTTTCAGCGGTTTGTTGTTTGGCAAACCGCTGAAAATATAATCCTCTAAAATGTATTAATGACAGGTGTTATTATAAAATCAACCGGAAGCTGGTACGTGGTTCGAACAGAAAATCACAAGGAATACCAGTGCCGAATTAGAGGGAAATTTCGTATCAAAGGTATCAAAAGCACCAACCCATTAACTGTTGGTGACCATGTTGATTTTGAATTAGAAGAAAATAGTACTAACGGAATAATTACTGACATTCACAACCGAAAAAACTATATCGTTCGAAAATCGGTGAACCTTTCAAAACAAACCCACATCATTGCAGCTAATATTGATAGTGCTTTTTTATTAGTTACCTTAGATCATCCACCAACTTATACTCCATTTATCGATCGTTTTTTAGCTACTGCGGAGGCTTATCATATTGAAGTAATTTTACTGTTTAACAAAATAGACAAGCATGACGAAAATCTTGCGAAACAAAAAGAAGAATTACTCAAAACATACCGAAATATTGGATATACTTGTCTGGAAATTTCTGCTACAGAAAACATAAATATTGATGCTGTTAAAGAATTAATGCTTGGAAAAGTTAGCATGTTCTCTGGGCATTCTGGTGTCGGAAAATCAACTTTAATAAACGCCATCGATCCTAATTTAAATCTTAAAACAGCCGAAATCTCTACCCAACACAAGCAAGGGCAACATACCACCACTTTTGCCGAAATGTTTGCTTTACCCACAGAGCCCGAAAGTTATATTATTGATACACCAGGAATAAAAGGATTTGGCGTTGTCGATTTTGAACAACAAGAAATAGGCGATTATTTTCCCGAATTTTTCGCTCTAAAAAAGGATTGTAAATTTAACAATTGCTTACACGTGAATGAACCAAACTGTGCTGTAAAAAATGCCTTGAAAAATGGCAAAATTGCAGCTTCACGATATAAAAGCTATCTTCAGTTACTCGCTGGAGAAGACGAAAATTACCGTATTGACATTTATGAGTAAAGAATTAAAAGTTATTTCTAACTTAATCATATTTCTATAAACATTTATCAATTTTTATTTGGACTATTTCTAAATAAATATACTGAAAAGAGTTTGATTTTTAACCCCTTAATTATTAGCGAAATAAACCTTATTTATTGCAGGCCTAATTCTTAAAGAAATGTTAAAAATTAATACCATTTTTAAATGAATTTATTAACTTGGTAATCCTCCCCATTAACTATTATATTGATTTGCTCCTTTGTTGAGGAGTGATTGCGAAGCTTATTTTAACTTCGCTTTATTAAAAATAGGATCGGAAACAGTATTTTGAAAAATAAAAAAAAACAATTATGAAAGCAGTTATTCAAAGAGTAACAAATGCCACTGTTACTGTTGACACAAAAGTCATTAGTCAAATCAAAAACGGACTTCTAATTTTTCTCGGAATTACAGATGATGATGAACAGGAAGATATTTTATGGCTCACAAAAAAAATTGCAAACCTTAGAATATTCAATGATGAAAATGAGGTGATGAATCTTTCACTTTTAGAAACCCAAGGAGAAGCTATTATAGTTAGTCAATTTACTTTAATGGCAAGCACAAAAAAAGGAAACCGACCTTCTTATATAAAAGCAGCAAAACCTGAAATTGCAATTCCCATTTATGAAAAATTTGTACAGGAATTCGAAAAAGAAATTGATAAAAAAGTAGGCACAGGAATATTTGGTGCTGACATGAAAATTGAACTTTTGAATGATGGTCCGGTAACCATAATTATTGATACGAAAAATAAATACTAAAGAATTTAATTTTTCGTTTTAACAGATACAACTTATTTGCATGAAAAAAACTATTCTAACCTTTTCCTTCTCCCTTTTTATTTTATTTCCAATTTTTTCTCAAAACATCGATTATAGCGTTCTATCTATTCCTGATAGTTTAACTGCAAACGCCAACGCTGTTGTTCAACTTGAAAACACCTCAATTGAAATTATATCTTCTTCTAAAATGGTTATACAGAAAAATGCTGTAATTACTGTTCTTAACAAACTTGGTAACGCAGATGGATATATTACGCTGTATTATGACAAGGATATAAAGATAAAAGACTTTGGAGCAAAAGTTTATGATGCTTTTGGTAGGGAAATTAAAAAAATAAAGGATAATGATTTAACAGATATTTCAGCTGCAGATGGTTTTTCGTTATACAGAGATGATCGAATAAAATATTATCGTCATGTTCCTGTTTCTTACCCTTATACTATTGTATATCATTATGAAATAACAACACCTAATACGGCATCCATACCAAAATGGCTTCCAATTCATTATTATTCGGCAAGTACTATAAGAAGCAATTATACCTTGAAGTATCCTTCGGATATTAGCATTAATTTTAAAGAAAAAAACTTAGATACTTATGTAGTAAAAAATGAATCTAGCGACAATAAGTTTTCATATACTCTTTCAAACGCACCGGCAATTCGATTTGATTCATTCAGTCCATATTTTTTAGAGTTGGGCCCTCAAGTTCTATTTGCAGCTAATAAATTTCATTTATCAGGCGTTGATGGTCAAGCCGATAACTGGAATGAATTTGGCAAATGGATGTATCAAGAGCTTTTAGCCAATCGAGATCAATTACCGGAACATACTGTTCAAGAAATCAAAACTTTAGTGAAAGACACATATGACACCGAAGAAAAAGCTCGTTTGATATATAACTACATGCAAAACAAAACACGTTATGTCAGCATTCAAATTGGTATCGGTGGCTGGAAACCCATGACTGCTTTAGAAGTAGATGAATTGGGTTATGGCGATTGTAAAGCTTTAACAAATTACACCCATTCACTTTTAAAGGCTGGAGGCGTAAACTCCATGTACACCGTAATTTATGCCGATGAGAAAAAAGATATTGACAGTGAATTGGCATCTATTCAAGGAAATCATGCCATTTTAATGGTACCTACTACAAAAGATACTATATGGTTAGAATGTACAAGTCAAAAAGTTCCTTTTGGTCATTTAGGAAAATTCACCGATGATCGTGATGCCATGGTTGTAACTCCTGAAGGGGGAAAAATTATTCATACGAAATCCTATTCCAACAAGGAGAATAAACAAGTTATTTCTGCCGAATATTTCTTAGATGAAAATGGAAATTTGTCTGCTTCAGCTAATATAGAAAGTACAGGAACCCAATATGACAATCACTATTATATTGCCGATTTAAATCCTAAAGATAAAGACATTTATTACAAAAAATTTTTTGATGGAATTAACAATATAAAAATTAATAAAATTACACATTTGAACAACGATCGTAAAATTTCTTTTACGGAGAAAATAACCTTTTCTGCCGATAATTATGCTGTTCAAAGTGGTGAAAGAATGCTGGTTCGATTAAATGCTTTTAACTTATACCAAGATACCCCAAAAAGAATACAAAACAGAAAACTACCATTTGAGATAAAAGCTGGCTTTTTAGATAAAGATAGTGTAATTATAAATCTGCCAAAAAGTTTCACTATCGAGGCTTTAGCTAGCAATAAGAACATCGACACCAAATTTGGAACCTATAAAATAGCCATTGAAAAAATAAACGACCATCAATTAAAGTACCAAAGAATACTTTTGATTAAGCAAGGGCTATACACTGTTGATGATTATGAGGAATACAGAAAATTTCGAAAAAAAATAAATCAAAATGACAACGCAAAAATTGTATTAATCAAAAACCAAAACCATGAAAATTAAGATTGCTCTGTTATTTGTACTAGTTTTATTTGCCACAGAAAGAATAAATGCGCAAGATATTAAATTTGGAAAAGTTTCAAAAGAAGAAATCGAAGAAAAGTCTTATGCAGAAGACCCTTCTGCAAACGCCGTAGTTCTATACAAAAAAAGACGCACCTATTATGACTATAGTTCGCAAATGGGTTGGACTTTGAAAACAGAAGTACATGAAAGATTAAAATTATACAATAAGGATGGTTTTGAACACGCAACAAAAAAAATACGGATTTTTACCAGTGGAGGAAGAGATGAATCTTTAGATATCAAAGCTTATACCTACAATCTTGAAAACGGTAAAGTGGAAAAAACAAAACTAGGAAAAGAAGGTAGTTTCACAGAGCAAATTAATGAAAACTGGTTAAGTAAAAACTTTACCATGCCCGACTTAAAAGAAGGGAGTATTATTGAATGGGAATACGATATTTCTTCACCATATTACTCTAATATTGAAGATATTATTTGTCAATATGATATTCCAATAAAATATTTGGAAGCTAGTGTTCAAATACCCGAATACTTTGAGTTTAAATATATTCCGAGTAGATACTATCCTATTCAAGTTGTGGAATCAAAAACCCAAAAACAATATTCAACTACTTCAAAATCCAGAAATGCTCCTAGTTTTTCTTCTGCTGGTAATACAGTTATAGATTATAACAATGTGCGAATTACTGAAAATATTTACAAAGCAACAGCAGCAAATATTCCTGCTTTAAAAGATGAACCTTATGTAAATAGTTTAGAAAATTATGTTGCAAAAATTGATTTCGAAATTTCTGCATACCGTCCAAAAAATGGAATACCAAAATTTTATAATCAAACTTGGGAAGATGTAACCAAGACAATTTATGATAGTCAAAATTTTGGAGGGCAATTAGATAAAAGCAACTATTTTGAAGATGACCTTGCTACAATTTTAACTGGATTAACAGGACAAAATGAAAAAATGCTGGCGATTTTTGAATTTGTAAAAAAGAAAATGAACTGGAACGAAAATTATGGAAAATACACTTCAGATGATGGCGTTAGAAAAGCATATAAAGAAGGAGTAGGAAACGTTGCTGAAATAAATTTAATTTTAGTTGCCATGTTAAGAAAAGCAGGAATAAAGGCTAATCCAATATTGGTAAGTACGCGTCGTCATGGTATTGCCTTGTTTCCGACTAGTGAAGGTTTTAATTATGTCATTGCTGGGGTTGAAAACGAGTCTGACGTAACCTTGTTGGATGCTACTGAAAAATATAGTTTACCCGATGTTCTTCCGCTTCGCGATTTGAATTGGGAAGGTCGATTAATTCGAGAACATGGTTCATCAACTACTATAGCATTATATCCGAATAAATATAATACAAAAATTATAAATATTCAAGGGCAAATTGATGAAGAGGGAAGTGTCTCGGGTATTATGAGAACTAATTACTCTAAATTAAATGCATTAGAATATCGTAAAAATTATAATAATTTATCAGAAGTTGATCTAATTTCTAAGTTAGAAGTTGCCAACGGCAACATTGAAATCGAAAAAATAAGAGTTGATAATAAAGAAGATATCTATGAGCCAATAGCCGAATTGTTAAAATTTTCTATAGAAAATCAAGCCGATATCATTAGTGATAAAATGTATATTTCATCTTTATTATTTTTGACCCTTCGTGATAACCCATTTAAACAAGAAGAACGCTTATATCCAATTGATTACGGATCACCTTGGAACAATGAAATTCATATTTTACTTAAACTACCTGATGGCTATACCGTAGAATCAAAACCGGAAAATTCTAGTTTCGCACTTCCAGGAAATATTGGAGTTTTTACTTTAGAATCTGAATTATTAGGTAATCAAATAAAAATTGATGCGAGCACCAAAATGAATACGGCGATTTTGGCACCAACACAATATGCCGATTTAAAAAATTTATACAAACTAGCTATCGAGAAGCAATTAGAGAAAATTGTTTTAGTGCGAGCTAAATCTTAAAAAAAAGTGGTTGTTTGAAAAACTAATTCAGACAACCACATTAATTTCAACCAAAAAATTAATATTTTTTTTAACAATCACAGTTCGTATCACAACCGCCTTTTTTTGAATTAGATTTAAAGAAAAACTTCCGAATCAAAAAAAAGATGGCTAAACCTAGTGCTATGTAAACTAAAATTTGTTGCATAAAGTTTTTAATCCGCTTTAAGCGAAAAAATTATAAGTTAAAAAAGCTGTAATATATGCTAATACGCCCATACTTACCAATTGAATTATCGGCCACTTCCAAGTATTTGTCTCGCGTTTGACAATTGCCAGAGTACTCATACACTGTAGGGCGAAAGCATAAAAAACCAATAGAGACATACCTACCGGAAGATTAAACAATTTCTCTCCTGTTTCCGGATTTATTTCAGCAGCCATACGTTGTTTTATAGTCGTATTATTTTCATCATCATTACCAACACTATAAATAGTTGCCAAAGTTCCAACGAAAACTTCTCGTGCAGCAAACGAAGAAACCAATGCTATTCCAATTTTCCAATCATATCCTAATGGTCTAATTATAGGCTCAATACCCTTTCCCATAACACCAATATATGAATTCTCTAATTTATAGGATTGTAATTTTTGTTGATACTCAGTAGATTCTAAATTAGAATTTTCGGCTAAATTTTTAAAGCTTTCTTCAGAATTTTTAAACGCCGCTGGCCCATTAGAAGCTAAAAACCAGAGAATAATCGAAATAGCTAAAATGATTTTCCCGGCTCCAAATACAAATGCTTTTGTTTTTTCAATTACCGTATAAAAAACATTTTTCAATGATGGTAATTTATAATTAGGCATTTCGATTACAAAGAAACTTTTGCTTTGTACTTTTAAAACTTTATGCAACACATATCCGGCAACCAATGCCGCTGCAAATCCTAAAATATACAATGCCAATAAAGTCAAACCTTGCAATCCGAAAATACCAAAAACTCTTTTTTGCGGAATTACTAAGGCAATTATGATGGCATAAACTGGTAATCTTGCAGAACAAGTCGTAAACGGAGTTACCAAAATTGTAATCAACCGTTCTTTCCATCCACTTATATTTCTAGCTGCCATAATTGCAGGAATTGCACAAGCTGTACCAGAAATTAATGGCACAACACTTTTACCACTCATACCGTATCGACGCATTATTTTATCCATTAAAAAAACCACTCGACTCATATAACCGGTTTCTTCCAAAACAGAAACAAACAAGAAAAGCATGGCGATTTGAGGTATAAATATTACGATTCCGCCAATTCCAGGAATAATTCCTTCGGCAATTAAATTAGTAAACATTCCAGTTGGTAATGACTCTTTTGCCATTTGACTTAACATAGCAAAAAACTCATCGATTAAATCCATCGGAACACTCGTCCAATTAAAAATAGATTGAAAAATAACTACCAAAATAAGGGCAAAAATTACGTAGCCAAATATTTTATGTGTTAATATTTTATCTAACTTTCTACGAAGATCTTTCGCTTGGGTAACGTCTACCGTATAGGTTTTTTTAATGATATCATTAATTTGCTTGTACCTGAAAATGGTTTCTTTGTGTTGGTACTTTTTAATTTTATCAGAATCTTCTCTAAAATTTTGAATTAAAGTAACCCGCTCTGGACTCAAATTTGAAAGTCCATCGATTTGGGTAATCAACAACCATGACTTATATAAGGGGAAATCTGGAAAACTATTTTTAATACTTTGAAAATAATCGGCATCAATACGATTCGCAATTGTTGCAAGAGGTTCAATATTGAGTTGCTCGTAATTTGCAATCTCAGCTTTTAACTGATCGATACCTAAATTCTTTCTTGAACTTACCAAAACCACACGAGTATTCAACTCTTTTTCTAAAAGAAATAAGTCTATAGTAATACCTTTTCGCTGCATTTGATCTGCCATATTCAAAGCTAAAATCACAGGAATTTGCAAATCTTTTATTTGAGAAAACAACAATAAATTACGCTTGATATTTTCGATATCTGCAACTACTACAATGACATCCGGATAATCTTGATGATTAGTATCTAAAAGTGTTTGAATTACAATATTTTCATCTAAAGTAGTCGGGTTTATACTGTAAGTTCCAGGTAAATCGACTATTGAGGCATCTACTCCTTTAGAAAGGTGTGCAATTCCAACTTTTTTTTCAACAGTAATTCCTGGGTAATTTCCTACTTTTTGATTTAAACCAGTAAGTTGATTAAACAACGAAGTTTTACCGGTATTCGGATTACCAACTAAAGCTACTTTTATGGCTTTATTCTCTGGCATTTATTCTATTTTTTGGTAATCAATATTTGGCTGGCGGTTTCTTTTCTAATGGCAAGATGACTTCCGTTTACACGGATATACAACGGATCATGCAACGGTGCAATTTGTAATAATTCAACTTCTTCTCCCGGTAAACAACCCATCTCCAACAAGGATAATGGAATACATTCTAAGGCAATATCTTGAATGACCCCTAACTCTCCTACCCGTAAACTTGCAATTGTAGTTTCCAATTTTTATTTAGATTGATTAAAAATACTGATGCGAAAATACATAAAATTAATCTGCTAAAGATGACAATTATCACTTATTGAGGAAATTTATTTGGATATAATTAGATTTATTCCAATTAAAAGAATTCTTACCAAAAACAGTACTTTTGTCTATATAAATTCATAGTAGATGAAGAGTTTAAATAAATTTATACCAACTTAATTCAAACCCCAACAGAAAGGTAAAAACTCAAGACCACAGTCGTGCTTACTAGCTTATTTTTCATTTTTCAAAATTTCAATATCTTTTATGATTCTTTCCATTTCATTCTTGTCGGTTCCATCATAAAAGCCTCTTATTTGCTTCTTTTTATCTACCAAAATAAATTGCTCGGTGTGAATAAAATCTTGGTCTCCACCATCTCCTTCATCTAAAACAGCAAAATAGGATTTTCTAGCCAAATCGTAAATATGCTTTTTATCTCCTGTAGTTATATCCCATTTTTTATCAATTGCACCATTTTTAATCGCATAAGCTTTCAAAACAGAAACGCTGTCGATAATCGGCGTGACAGAATGGGATAAAAATTTAACCTCATCATCATTTATGAAATGCGCTTGCAAATCGCCCATATTTATGGCCATAACCGGACAAATAGTTTGACAACGTGTAAAAAAGAAATCGGCAACATAAATCTTATTTTCAAAATTCTCTTGCGTAATAACTTCTCCGTTTTGATTGATCAAACTAAAGTCTGCAACCCTGTGATCTCGAGAGATATGCTTAACAGCATCATCAACCAATCTCGGATTTACATCAACCGGGTTATAAACTGGTAAGGTGGTCTTTGGCTTCACCAAAAAGTACAAAATCGGTACAAAAATCAAGGTGAAAAAAAATAAAAAAATTATAGTTGATTTAGATTTCTTAAAAAAATCGATTAAATACATTATTTGTATATTTGAAAACTTTAAAAATTGCTTTTATCAAACAAATTTACTTTTTATGAGGAATATTTTGCTCCTTATTTTTATTTTATTTTTAAATTTTTCATTTGGTCAAATGAAAGAAGAGTTTTCATTGGATTATTTGCAAAAGATTGTAACGTTTGAGCAAAGAAATGCAGCTAGTAAAATAAAATTCAAAGCAAATCCAAATACTATTAATTATGATTTAAAATACCATCGTTTAGAATTTAGTGTAAATCCAGAAGTTGCATTTATTGAAGGAAAAATTACTAGTTACTTCACGGCTAATGATGACTTGAACAGCATCGTTTTTGATTTAGCCAAAAACATGTCCGTTTCAAAAGTTACCCAACGAGGTGTAGCATTAAACTTTACACAAAACTCTTATGATGAGCTGCTTATAGATCTACCTGCTATTCAAAATAAGGGCACTCTAGATTCCTTAACGGTTACCTATGATGGTGATCCGGTAAGCTCAGGTTTTGGTTCTTTTGAGGTAAATACCCACAATAATATTCCGGTACTTTGGACTCTTTCTGAACCTTATGGCGCCAAAGGCTGGTGGCCATGCAAGCAAGATTTAAACGATAAAATTGATTCAATTGACGTTTTTGTAAATCATCCAAAACTATATAAAACAGCTTCCAATGGTTTATTAATTTCCGAAAAATCAGATAATAATGGAGTGAATATTATAACACATTGGAAACATAGATATCCTATTCCTGCTTATTTAATTGCTATTGCAGTAACCAATTATTCCGTTTATACAGATTATGTTGCAAGTGGTAATTTTGACGTTGTCAATTATGTCTATCCGGAACACGAAAATATTGCAAAAGCAGCTACGTCAATTACACCAAAAATAATGGACCTGTACGGTACCCTCTTTGAACCATATCCTTTCGCAAAAGAAAAATATGGGCACGCCGAATTTGGATGGGGCGGCGGTATGGAACACACCACTATGACTTTTATGGGCGGATGGAATCGAAGTTTAATTGCCCATGAATTAGCACATCAATGGTTTGGTAACAAAATTACTTGTGGCAGTTGGCAAGACATTTGGCTAAATGAAGGATTTGCAACTTATTTAGATGGATTAGTTGTAGAGAATTTTGATGGTGAAAGCACCTTTCGTTCTTGGCGAAACAGTTTGGTAAATAGCATAACCTCGCAAACAAATGGGGCAACTTATGTAACCGACACTACATCCGTAAATCGAATTTTTGACAGTAGATTGACTTATCGCAAAGGGGCAATGATTTTACACATGCTTCGCTATAAATTAGGCGATGAAGACTTTTTTCAAGGTATGAAAAATTATTTGGCTGATAAAAATTTAGCTTATAAGTATGCTAAATCCAATGATTTAAAAGAACATTTACAAGCCGCTAGCGGAAAAGATCTCGATGAGTTTTTTAACGATTGGTTATTTGGGGAAGGGTATCCAAGTTACGATGTTTCTTGGCATCAAAACTCAAGCTCTAAAGTAGTAAGTTTCACGGTTAACCAAACGCAATCCAACGAATCCGTGTCGTTTTTTGAAATGCCTTTGCCAGTTAGACTTAATGGGCCCAATGGTCAATCAGAAATTGTGCGTTTAGAAGTTTCTGAAAATGAACAAACCTTCAACACTTCTATTCCTTTTAATATTATTTCAATTGATATTGATCCGGAAGTTCAACTCATTACCAAAAATAACTCTGCAATCTTAGGTGTAGATTTAGCGTACCTTCAAAACGAAATCTCTATTTATCCAAACCCCGTAATAAGTACGTTAAACATACAAAATAACAGCAATGCCATTATAAATTCAATCAGTATTTATAATGTACTTGGTGAAATTGTTTTACAAATTGAAAATCCGAGTTCAAAACTTTCACTTAACAATCTTAATTTTGGTGTCCATTTGGTAAAAATCAACACCGATAAAGGTTCAATTCACAAAACTATCCTTAAGAAATAAGCCTTTAACATTGTTTTAATTCAATCACATTTCCTATTATTCATCATAAAGCGTACATTTGTGCGATTTTAAAAAATTTAGAAAAAATTAATGGAAACATATATAAAAATTGCACAGTTCTTATTGAGTTTATCTTTACTTATTGTGTTGCATGAACTGGGGCATTTCATTCCAGCTAAAATATTTAAAACAAGAGTAGAAAAATTCTATCTCTTTTTTGATTACAAATTCTCCTTATTTAAAAAGAAAATTGGCGATACGGTTTATGGTATTGGTTGGATTCCTCTTGGCGGGTATGTAAAAATATCAGGAATGATCGATGAAAGCATGGATAAGGAACAAATGGCGCAACCACCGCAACCATGGGAGTTTCGTTCCAAACCAGCATGGCAAAGATTAATTATTATGCTTGGTGGTGTTACCGTAAATTTCTTGTTAGGTATCTTTATCTATATCATGATGTTTAATGTTTATGGCGAAAGTTATGTGAGTTCGGATGATGTAAAAAAAGGTTTTGCTGTTGCGGAACAATTTCAAGAATATGGCTTTCAAGATGGTGACCAAATATTAAAAATAGACAACGAAGTACCTCTTAATGTTTTAGATGTTAATAAGCATCTTTTTTTGAGAGATGTAAAAACTATTGAAGTAAAACATGCAAATGAGACCATTGAAAAAATAGAAATTCCCGAAGATGCCGGTTTGACCATGTGGCAATCTGGTGTGATGAAACCTTTTGAGCCAAGAATTCCTAACGTTTTAGATAGTATTTCCGGTGGTTCAGAAGCTGAAAAAGCCGGACTTAAAAAAGGAGATAAAATACTTAAGATTAATGGAGTAACTTCTCCTTATTGGAATGATTTTACTCGAGCTGTCCAAAAAAACACAAAACGAGATACCATGACTTTTGAAATTGAAAGAAATGGTGCTTTACAAACGATTGCGATTGCACCCGACGAAGATAACGTCATTGGTGTATATCCTAAAATTCCCGAAGAAAATTTTCTTACTATTAACCATAAAAATTATTCTTTTGGTGAAAGTATTGGCAAAGGTTGGTCAAAAGCCTACTGGACCTTAAAAGATTATATGGCACAATTTAAATATGTGTTTACCAAAAAAGGAGCCTCTAGCTTAGGCGGTTTTATTACGATTGGAAGTATTTTTCCTTCTACATGGGATTGGCAATCTTTTTGGAGCATTACAGCTTTATTATCCATCATGTTAGGTTTTATGAATTTATTACCAATTCCGGCATTGGATGGTGGGCACGTAGTTTTCACTCTATATGAAATTATTACTGGAAGAAAACCAAGTGATAAATTCTTGGAATATGCCCAAATCACAGGTTTTATAATCCTTATTGCCTTGCTTTTATTGGCTAACGGTAACGATATTTACAAATGGTTAACCGGGAAATTTTAAAAAATAATTTCAAAATAAAAAATTTAATACCCATATAAATGAAACAAGTAGCACTTCTATGTTTTGCCCTAATTCTATTTTCTTGTCAAGATGATGATTCTAATAAGGATTACGACAAACAAAATGAAACTGAAATTTTGGACTATATCAATACAAATAATTTAACCGCTCAAAAAACCGCTTCAGGATTGTATTATATCATTGATAATCCCGGACAAGGAGCACAACCAAGCATCAATTCAACAGTGCGAGTAAGTTATAAAGGTTATTTTACAGGTGGTGATATTTTTGATCAAAGCGATGCGTCTGGAATTAGTTTTGGACTACAACAAGTTATTCAAGGTTGGACAGAAGGAATCCAGCTTTTTAAAGAAGGTGGCAGTGGTAAATTGTTAATTCCTTCCCGTTTAGGTTATGGTCCAAATGATAATCGATCCATTCCGGGAGGCTCTGTATTGATTTTTGATATCACACTTTTAGAGGTTCAATAAGTCTACTTACTAGTTATTATATAGATAAAATTGTAAGCAACTGTTTTTATTCTCGACTGAACAATAAACATGGTCGTAATGAAAAAATTAATGTTGTTGGCCTCTTTGGCTATGGTAATATGGAGTTGTGATAATACAAACAACGATTTTACAGATAAACAGTCTATAGAAGAAGACTTTCGTTGGATTGTTGACTCCAGCAACATAAATGGGTCATTCAATCCATTTGAGACCGTTAAAAATCCTTCACTTTCAAGAGCAAAAGATATCGATTTTATAGATGACAACGAACTCGTTGCCATGATCAAAATTAATGATATTATTAAAGTCTTTCCCTATAACTTTATAAGTCGGTATGAATCGATTAACGATTTTATTGATGATGTAAATTTTGCGATGACTTACTGCCCACAAACAAAAAGTGGTTTGGTTTGGGACAGAAATTATAAGGCTGAAAACTTCACCATTAAAGCATCTGGCTATTTGTATAAAGATAACCTTGTCGCTATAGATGAGCAATCGAATACTTATTGGTCTCAAATGTTGGCAACCTCAATTAAAGGAAAATACGCGGGAGAGGTAAATACTACTCATAATTTTATTGAAACTACTTGGAAAACTATTAAAGATAATTTTGGAGATGCGTTGGTTTTCACAGAACAAAGTAATTCAAAAAACGCAAATAACAAGTCTCAAAACAAATCTGACACATTTGAAAAAGGAGAAAAAGTCTTCGGTTTTATCGATTTCAAGCGCAATGACGAAAACCATGTACATGTTTTTTCGTATGATTCCTTTGAAAACGGTAATCAAATTTTTGCTAAGAGTGTTTCTGGTAAAAATATAATCACAATTGGCAATAAAGAGTTACACTATATCACCTCTTTTTACAATGATGAAAATGCCAATTTTACACCTATTAACAATCGTTTTCCAATTGTAATGTCTGACAGCAAAGGTAATGAATGGGATGTATTTGGTACAGCAAAGGCAGGCCCGAGACAAGGAGAAACTCTAAAATCTCCAGTTAATTTTGCGGCTTTGTGGTGGGCATGGGAATCTTTTTATGCCAACATTGTTTTAAATCCATAAAAAAAGCTCCAATCAAAAAATGATTGGAGCTTTTAGTTTTTTATAAATCTTATTTAATCGACCAAAATAATAATTTTATTATCGTTAAACTCAACAGTACCACTGTTGATTTCTAAAACTGTACTATTATCTTGCCCTTTGGTAAATTTATTTTGATACTCTTCGTCAATGGTAAAGGTTCCTTTAAATTGAACTTTTCCTTTTTGTAAAAGCGATACAATTGCTGCGTGATTTTGCAACATTTGAAAGTCACCATTAACTCCTGGTACCGACACAACGTCAACTTCACCTTGAAAAATATTAGCTTCTGGGGTTACAATTTCTAAAAACATAATTTCTTCTTTGTTTTAGTTTTTACTTTTGATTTGTGTATAAATTCACGACTACAAACAAAAGATACAAACCCTTATTAAACTTCCGCTAACATTTTCTCACCAGCTTCAATAGCTTCTTCAATACTACCTCTCAAGTTAAATGCTGCCTCAGGATATTTATCTAATTCACCATCTAAAATCATGTTAAATCCTTTAATGGTTTCTTTGATATCCACTAAAACACCAGGAATACCTGTAAATTGTTCTGCAACATGAAAAGGTTGTGATAAGAAACGTTGTACACGACGAGCTCTATGAACAACTAATTTATCTTCTTCACTCAACTCTTCCATACCTAAAATAGCAATAATATCTTGTAGTTCTTTATATTTTTGAAGCGTTTCTTTTACTCTTTGAGCAGTGTTATAATGCTCATCTCCTAAAACATCCCTACTTAAAATTCTTGAGGTAGAATCTAAAGGATCTACCGCAGGATAAATACCTAATTCCGCAATTTTACGAGAAAGTACTGTCGTTGCATCCAAATGGGCAAATGTTGTTGCCGGAGCTGGATCCGTTAAATCATCTGCAGGTACGTAAACAGCTTGCACTGATGTAATCGAACCATTTTTTGTTGATGTAATACGCTCTTGCATAGTACCCATCTCTGTTGCCAAAGTTGGTTGGTAACCTACCGCAGATGGCATACGACCTAATAAAGCCGAAACCTCTGAACCAGCTTGAGTAAATCTAAAAATATTATCGATAAAGAATAAAATATCTTTTCCTTTTCCTTCTCCTGCTCCATCTCTAAAATATTCCGCAATAGCTAAACCTGATAAAGCAACACGAGCACGAGCTCCTGGAGGCTCATTCATCTGGCCAAAAACGAAAGTTAATTTGGATTCTTTTAATTTAGACATATCTACTTTATCTAAATCCCATCCACCTTCTTCCATCGATTTATCGAATGCTTCACCGTATTTAATAATACCAGACTCTAACATCTCACGAAGTAAATCATTTCCTTCACGAGTACGCTCTCCTACACCTGCAAACACAGATAAACCACCATGACCTTTTGCGATATTGTTAATCAACTCTTGAATCAATACTGTTTTACCTACTCCTGCTCCACCAAACAAACCAATTTTACCACCTTTTGCATAAGGCTCGATCAAATCGATTACTTTAATACCGGTAAATAAAACTTCTGTCGCTGTAGATAAATCTTCAAATAAAGGTGATTCTCGGTGAATTGGTAATCCATTGTCACCATCTTTTGGTAAGGCTTTTAAACCGTCAATCGGGTCTCCAGTCACGTTAAATAATCTTCCGTAAATTTCTTTTCCAACTGGCACTTTAATAGGATTTCCGGTAGCTACTACCTCGTAACCTCTACTTAAACCATCTGTTGAATCCATCGCAATACAACGTACAACTTCTTCTCCAACGTGTTGTTGTACCTCAAGAACTAAGATGGAACCATCTTTTCTCTTAATTTCTAAGGAATCATAAATATTTGGAAGTTCACTTTCTGATGAAAAAGAAACATCAATAACCGGTCCGATAATTTGAGCTACTTTACCTGTGATTTTTGCCATTATTTTGTTTATTTTTATTTTCTCCAACCAACTCAAAGAACCTATGCTTCGAGAATACGGAGTGTTTTGATTTCGAGGTGCAAAGATACTTTTTTAAACATAATTTGAAAATAAAATTCTCATTTTTTTATGGAGAAACCTCACCACATTTCAAAACGCCTATAATTTGTATAATTATTTTATTTTCAAGCAAGAATAATTTTTTTTATTGTTACAATTGCAACATAAAAGAAGCATGTACTTTTGACATTTTTGGATCATTGATTTACGCTACGATGTCTTTTGGATTATCCTAATAATTTCTTTGAGAAGCCTTCTCTACTTAGATTGCCGTTTTCACGGGAGTGACAATCTTACCTGTCGGTAGACAGGTTTTAATGAAAAAACAAAGATTAAGCAATAAGATTCTTTTCTGTTAAAAAATAATATATGTAAATCTATGCTAGTTCTATTAGAGATCTTTTTATTTTCTATTTCTAGGAAAAACATCCGTGAAAACGAAAAAAAGCGCCCTCCAAGGAAAGCGCTTTATATAAAAATACCTGAAATTACTATTGTAATGCAGGATTATAATTAGTTGGGTAATCTCCTATATTATTTAATTCATCGGCTACTTCAAAATTAGAACCGTATGTTGCATCAATCGATTTTAAAAACTCATTCGCCAAAAGCGCATAACCACGAGCTGTTGGATGAACACCATCTAAAGAAAAAGCACCACCGGTTACCAAACTAGATGTCAAAATATAATTACCGCTTGCTACACCTCCATTGGCGATTTTTTGCATTAAAGAATTAGCATCAACAAAAGCTAAACCTGCTGCGCTAGCCTCATTTTTTATGATGGCATTAAAAGCATCGGTAGCAATTTTTACTTCCATTTGCTCGCTTGGTATTAAAACCCATTTATCATCTAAAGGATAAGTAACGCCATTTACAGAAAGTTGTCCGGCCAATTCAGCAGGAACTCCAGCAGTTACTAATTGGGTATAATATGGAACATTTACTGTTGCTATAACAGTAGAAAGTGGCAAAACAAATAAATCTTCAGCTGTTGCTTGTCTCGATTGCCCAAATTGATTAGCCAATAAATCCGCAGTCATCTCGTCTAAACCTCCTGCTTGCAAAACCTGTGAAAGTGGCTCGGCAATATTAGGAATAGACTCATCTTGAATCACTAAAGGACTTGCCGCTGTTTCGGAAAAAACAATAGAACGTTCCGGAAAGCCTAAATAAGCATAAGCCAAATTTAATTGACTAAATGTTGCATTTAATGTAGGTATTTGGGGTCCGAAATCTGGATTTGTTGGATCTAAAGGATTGTAAGGCACTGTTGTGAAATGTGGAATTGTAGTAATATCAGGAATATTTGCGACAACCCCTTTAGCTCCTGCTCCATCTGAAGTTAATGTTGAAATTAAAGTAGAATATGCTAAGTTGAATAAATTTACTTCTGTTATTGGATTTGTACCATCTCCTCCTGTTGTTGCATAACCAAGAACATCATTATTGCCAATCCATAAACTAAAAAAAGTTGGGTTCATTGCCATCGCATCTGCTAAAACACTTGTACTCCCACTTGAAGCCATTCTAACAAAATACGGATTTGCCTGACTTGGCAAACCAGCAATATTACCATATCCCGGTGCAATTAAATGATAACTTTTCGCACCAGGAACTCCCATATTATTGAACGGACCAGCAATAATATTAGAGACTTCTGTTGTCGGTGTACCCGATAGAACAGCCGGACCTGAACCGTTAAAGAATAATCTTGCGTTTGCTATTTGATTTCCATTTAGTAATAAACCACCAATATTGTCATTCGTCATTGGTTGTGTAAAAGGCCCGCCTCCTACTAATGCCATTTTATTAGCTAAAATATTTGACATTGAATTGACTTGTGCTGCTTGAAAAAGCGCTCCATCGGTATAGCCAGCGGTTAAAGAATTCCCTAAAGAAACATACGTAGAGAAATCAGCCGAACCCGCACTGAGCTCCACTTTTTTGTCCATCATTGAATCATCGTCGTCATCACACGCTGCAAAACCTATCAAGATAAAGAACAGCCATATATATTTTAATTTCATAATTTCTTTGTTTTTTAGTTTCATAATAGATTTTACAAGTTGTTGATTGTCCATGAAATATAATATTGTGATCCGATATATCCTGTACCAAAAGCCGTAAAGTATTCATCTCCAAGAACATTAGATGCTCCTAATTTGAAATTAGACTTCCATTTCGGCAAGGTATAATTTACCTGTGCATCAAGCGTATGATAAGAAGGAATATTTCCGTTTCCAAATGTAGCTGTCCATAAATAAGAATCACTCCATCTCCATGCCACATTAAATCCTAAGTTTTCATATACATTAGAATTACCAAAAGAAGCTTTTACCTTATGCTTTGGTGTATTAAAATTAGTCAAGAAATCAGGATCATCATCTTGGTTAAAATCTTGCTCGGTAAATGTATAATTTGCCTCTAAATCATAATTGCCAAAAACTCTAGTAGAAAGACCAATAGAAGCCCCATACGAATTAACATCTGCTTTGGTATTTGTATATGTTTGATACACTTTATAATCTTTATTTTGAAGTGCTAACAAAGACAATGCATTATCACCAACAGTACCGTAAAGCGGAACAATTACGTTTGCATTAGATAAAAAATCGTTATATATGTTATAGTAAGTGCTGAAATCAACAATTAAGTTATCAAACTTACCTCTATACCCAATTTCAAAAGAAGTTACTTGTTCTGGTTTAACCAAATCAATGTTTGCCTTTTGAAAAGTTCCATTTTGTACAGAGTTCGCGGAAAATGAATTTTCATAAGCAGCTCTACCCACAATTTCAACAGTTGCCGGAACACCTAAGTTTTGACCACTTTGAGTTACATCAAAAGTTCTTACATCACGATCTAAATTATCTTCGGCTGCTCCAACTAATACGGCCTTACTGGCATCTAACCCTATCCACAGGTCTTGGGTTGTCGGATTTCTAAATCCGGTTTGAAAAGAACCTCTTATATTGTGATTTTCTCTTTGCCCTGCGGTATAACCAACAGATAATCTTGGTGAAAAGAAACCATCAAACAATTCTGATTTATCATAACGTAATGAAGCTGTTAGCTTTAATCTGTCATGCTCTAAGAATTTTTTTTGTACTTGGGTATAAAAACCAATTTCAGAATAATTAATCGGTCCATCAGCATCGGTGTAAATAGATCCGAAGGAATTTAATTTATACGTTCTAAACGAACCTCCAACCTGAATTTCAGCCCAATCAATTACATGCCCTAAATTGTAATTGGCATCGGCATGATAAATTTTCGATTCATCCTGAAATTTTGAACCAGTTGTCAAATCAGGATCTGTGGTTACTTGATTGAAATTTTGCTTAAATTCTTCTGATCCTGGTACTGGCATGCCAGCATCTGCAACAGCTCGGGCTAAGTTATGAGACTCTTCTTCTGTAGCCCCACCAAGTGTTGCACCTGAAAATGTAGTGATATATTCCCCAAACCATTGTTCATTTGATTTCCATAGTTTATTCATATTAATGGCGGTAAAAACCATATCATAGGAATCTCCTGCATTATCAGAAGTGATATATCCACGAACAAAGAAATTATCATTTCTGATTTCTAGTTTATGTTGTTGTAATTGAAAATTCTTGATGTTATATCTGTTTGTTCCTTGATAAATCGTGTTTCCCGCACCATATTTACCTACATAGGCAATTTCGAAATCATTTTCCCAAGGCCGAAAATAAACACCCCAATCCACTTTTAAGCTTTCTGCATTATAATCTGTTAGATCTTTTTCATCATAACCAGTTCTGCTCACCGACACATTTGGAACAATTCCTAATCCACCAGAAGCCGCACGAATATTGGTTGAAACTTCGTCACCATATACGTTGATTCCATCGTAATCATAATCAGCTCTCGTTAATCCGTTTCCTGATTTATCGGTTCTGTTGTCAGCAAACCAATCGGTACCCTTTAAATACCCAATATTTACTTTTGCTGCGAATTTATCACTAAACTTATGTGCGATTCGAACACCTATATCGGTATACAGATTTGTTCCTGCAGCCTCTTGAGAGGTAAAACCAACTTTCCCGTATCCACTAATACCATGATAGTCAAATGGATTTTTACTTCTCATGAATAAAATTCCGTTAAAAGCATTCGCACCATATAATGCAGACGATGCTCCCGGAAGTAGTTCTACACTTAGAACATCTGTTTCTGTCATTCCTAATAAATTCCCTAAAGGAAAGTTTAAAGCTGGAGCGGCATTGTCCATTCCGTCTACCAATTGCATAAATCGCGTATTCGAAAATGTTGCAAAACCTCTTGTATTAATCGCCTTGAATGTCAAACTATTGGTATTAACATCAACACCTTTTAAGTTTTCTAAACCGTCATAAAAATCAGCCGACGCCGTGTTTTTTATTTGTTTTAAAGAATAGAGCTCAACAGTTACCGGTGATTCAAAAATTCTTTCTGGGGTTCTTGATGCCGAAATTACCACTTCATCTAAAGAGGTTGAATTTTCAACAATTTCAATCATTAAATTTTGATTATCTGCTGTTACTTTAATAATTTTTCTATCGTAACCTACAAAAGATGCTTCTATAGAAAATGGCAACTCTTCATTTAATTTTAAGGCGAAAGCTCCCTCAAAATCTGTTGAAGTTCCTGTTGATTTTCCAACAATTCTTATGTTTACTCCTGGCAAAGGTTCCTTTGAGTTGGAATCTATTACCGTACCCGACACCGATATCTGTGCTAGCATATTTGCCCCACAAAATAGAGCTAAAAAAGCGATTAAAATTTTCTTCATAATTTGTTTTTGAGTTTTAAAGATTCGGGAAAAATACAATTTTTTTGCAATTATCATATTTTTTTGAAGAAATATTCTCAAAAATATAAAAATATGAAGAGTTATTTATGGAATTAAAAGTTTACTTTATTTCAACTTTCTTTGAAGAAATATGGTTTCCGTTTTTAACTTTTAAAATATATAAACCACCGGAAACTTGGGAGAAATCAATAAATTCATTAAAATCTGAACTTTTATTGACTATTCTTTTTTCTTTAATCAATCTTCCTAAAAAATCAAATAAACTAATTTCTGTAACAGGATCAGCTTTAGAAAATGAAATTGTAAAAGCACCTTCAGAAGGGTTTGGGTATAACTTAAAATCTTTCAACGCATAATTTTCAACACCAACAACCGGCTTGAAGGCACATAAATTTATACTCCAATTATTAACGATTCCGATATCCTGAGCACCACTATCTACAACTTTTAATTTCCAAACACCAGAGCTATTTTCACCAAAAAAACCGTTTAGAGCCGCAAAAGGTTTTACTGTTCCGGTAATAACCGGACTAGTATTTTGGCAGACAAGCGCATCTCCCATATCATCAAAAGTTGCATTCAAATTAAAATTTTGAGGACCGTCACATTGGTTATCTACCAAAGTAATGACCGTACCCGATGGACTTTCTAAAGAAACTGTTAAATCTGAAATATAGGTATGCGAAATATTTAGAGAAACTGTAAGCGAGCTAATCACTTCACTTTTCGTAATATTTAAACTTGAAACAACTCCCGATAAATTATTATCAGGAATATTTTTTGGAATATCGGTTGCCACATAATCTGTACAAGCTTCAACATATTCTCCAATTGAAAAATATTGATTATTTACTGCATAGTAAAAGTTTCCGACTGCTTCTACCATTACTCTGCAGTTTGGCGCTTTTGAGTTAGGCACTATGATGCTTTGTGAACCATCATTTGGTGTATTCGATAACAAAATAACAGGAAAAGTTTTTCCACCATCAATAGATAAGAGAATATTTACATTACTTGTATTGATACTATTAGCATTGGTTCCGGCCACATCCCAAGTAATAGTTTCATTGGCGCCTTCGCTCCAAACCAAACCTGTTGTATTTTGCGAAGTTACTACAAATGGGCCTGCTGCTGCAGAAACATTTACAACCAAATCATCGGTTGCCATTTGTCCACCGCTCGCATTATTATCTCGAACGGTCAATCTAAAATTAAGTGCTCTGGCAACACTTGGTGTCATCTCCCATTTAGGTGTAATAGTTCCCAAAACAACATCGTTTAAATTTGGCAAAAAACGAGTACTACTACTTGTAGGATTAACTGACCGATATAGCGTTCCTATCACATCTGTCGATTTAGGAGGAACTGAATTCAATTGGTTATCCATTTGCTCCCAACAATAAGTCAAATTATCGCCATCAGCATCACTACCTTGTCCAATTAATTTATATGGTGTTGATTTAGGAATTATAAAATCACTTCCCGCATTAGCGGTAGGCACATTAAAATTAGTCATCAAGCTACTAACTGCTCCACAGGTGCTGTTTCCTACCGTTATATTCGCGAAAATTTCGTTAATACTCACATTGTGAAAATACAAATCACTATGCGACTGTACATTTTGTGGCGCACATAAACCGGCATAAGCCATAATTGTTGATCCGCTACCTGGTTCAAAAGCAGTTTCATCATTTCGATTACCTCCAGCACAGCCTCCTAAAGTACCGTTAAACGTATGATTCGCACCAAATTGATGCCCCATTTCATGGGCAATAAAATCAAAATAAAAATTATCTCCTGTCGGAGTACTAGAGCCGGTAACCCCTCTAGCTTTTGAACTCGTACAAACAGACCCAAGACTTGCAATACCACCTCCACCGGTACTTAAAACATGGCCTATATCATAATTTGCCGGACCAATAATATTGTCACATTGTGATTGGTTTTCCCCCAACATGGTTTCGCCACTATCATTGGTATACGGGTCTGTAATAGAATTTAAAAATATCAAATTGGTATTATTTGGCACTATTTGCATCGTTATAGAAAGATCGTTTTCAAACAGGGCATTAACTCTTGTTATAGCAACAACCATAGCGGCTAATACAACAGATTTTTTTTGAGCATCAGTACCATTGGTCACTCCGGCTTGATCAATATGAAATTGCGAATATTCTCCTGTTGCTGCCAATGCTAAACGATAAGTTCTTAATAATTTATCATTTGCATTTTTTGCATTTAAACTATTTTTTTTTGCACTTTCTAAATTTTCGGTTAAGCAAGTAAAACCAAAATCTTCCAAACTTAAATCATCCCTTCCATAAACTCTATACTTTTTTTTATCTGTCGATACAGGATCAATATATTGTACTTTTTTATCTCTGGATGTCACCATACCATACAAGCCTAACTCATTAACACTAAAACGTATAGAGTTGCTTTTATCTTCAAGACCAACACCTATATAAGTTTTACTATTCGGGAATTTTTTTGCCAAATCAGGATGCATGACATGGTTTTCTTTAACTAAATAAGAAATTAAATTCCCTTTAGAATCAGGAAATTGAACAACCAAATCTCTAGAACTATTTTGTATCTCTTGATCTGGTGCATTTTTTAAAGAATTTTCTAAGGCATCTAATTCTAAATGGTAGGTTTGATATTTTTTAATATTAGTTTTTCTTTCCAAGAGAGTATTCCCTATTTTTGCCTCATCAATTTTCGACCAAACCGTTTTTTGTTGACCAAAAAATTGGTTTGAAAACAAAACCAAAAACAATAATAGAAATCGAAAGAAATATTTTATCATCAAAATTTATTTAATATAGAATTAACAAATTTAAGGAATTAATTTTAACTATAATCATCAAGAAAAATGTTTACTAAATCGTCTTCATGAAAACAATATACTTTCTTATAATATTAAATGTATTGTTTGGTTGCAAAACAAAACAACAAATCACAAATGATGTGCCAGCTTTTTTTCAAAATATTACGTGTCCAAATGATGGTAACTGCTCTTTCGAGGTTTTAAAAGATTCTAGTTTAGAAATAAAAACCGATGAGTTTGGCAGTTTGTATCCAGAAATTAATTCAGGTAACAAATTAGTAGTAAAATACGAATATAAAAGAAAAGAAATTAAAGACACAGCCGATAGTAGCTACTCTGAATTTATCTATTTTGAATTAGATATTCAAGACGAACACTTTGTATTAAAAGATCTTGATTTGCAAAAAGTAAAATTACTATACGGTAGAATTTGTTTTTGTAGAGGCTCTTCAGGCTATTTTAAAATTACCAGCGGAACACTTTTTGTAGATAAGCATTCCAATTCTCTTGATATTGATCTCACTTTTAAATCTCCGAAAGGAATACCTCAAATTATTACCCAAATTAAGGAAACTATTAGCTATTAATTAAATAAGCCTTTGTGAAAGTTCACCAATCGATTTTAAAATTCCAAGAAAAAAAACACTCTTCTATAATAACTATAGGAACATTTGATGGTGTACATATTGGTCACCAAAAAATAATTGAGCATCTCAATGAAAATAAAACAAACGGAAAAGATAAATCGGTTATTTTGACTTTTTTCCCGCATCCAAGAATGGTTTTAAACGCAGATAACGATATAAAAATGCTCAACACCATTGAAGAAAAAGCGCAGTTATTAGAAAAATTTGGCTTAGACCATTTGGTAATTCAACCATTCACAAAAGAATTCTCGCAATTATCGGCTTTAGAATTTGTTCGCGATATTTTGGTGAATACATTACAAGTAAAAAAATTAGTCATTGGCTATGACCATCATTTCGGAAAAAACCGAGAAGGAAATTTTGAAAGATTGCAAGAGTATAAAAATTTATACAATTTTGAATTGGAAAAAATAACCGCCCAAGAAATTGAAAATGTTTCGGTGAGCTCTACTAAAATCAGAAAAGCACTTGAAAATGGTAATATTGAAAAAGCGAATACCTATTTGGGATATTACTATATGCTTACAGGAGAAATCGTTACCGGAAAAGGTTTAGGCCGAAAATTAAACTTCCCAACAGTAAATCTGCAAATTGAAGAAACATATAAATTAATTCCTAAAACTGGCGTTTACGTTGTAAGAACACAAATCGAAAACTCTATTATTTTCGGAATTATGAATATTGGTTATCGCCCCACCATTAATGGAAAAAATCAAACTATTGAAATTCATTTATTAGATTTTAATGCAGATTTATACGGTAAAAAAATGCAAATCGAAATCTTGAAAAGATTACGAGAAGAACAAAAATTTGATTCTGTAGAACACCTTACCAAACAAATTCAAGAAGATGAAAAAGTGGCAAGACAGTGGATTGCCAAAAAATTTGTTTCGTAAAACTAATAACCATTCCACAATACCGTTGCATTATGTATCTTTACACTCTTGAAAATAAATAATTATGTTATCACTCGCTTTTATCAGAGAAAATAAAGACCTTGTTTTAAAAGGCTTAGCTGTTCGAAATTTTAAAAATGCTGAAAAAACAATTGACGAAGTCATTACTTTGGATGCGTCACGAAGAGCTACACAAACCGAATTAGATAATGCCTTGGCAGAGAGTAATGTATTGTCAAAAGAAATTGGTTTATTGTTTAAATCGGGTGAGAATCAAAAAGCAAATCTGATCAAAGAAAAAACCGTTCAGCTTAAAGATGTAACCAAAAATCTAACCGAGCAATTGGTAGATTTCGAAACGGAATTGAACAATTTATTATACCAAATTCCGAATATTCCTAATAAATTGGTTCCGAAAGGGACTTCTGAAACCGATAATGAAATAGTGTTTGAGCATGGTGAAATTCCAAAATTACATGAGGGTGCTTTACCCCATTGGGAATTAGCGAAAAAATACGATATCATCGATTTTGAATTGGGAAATAAAATTACCGGAGCAGGTTTTCCGGTATATAAAGGTAAAGGTGCAAAATTACAACGTGCTTTAATCGCTTATTTTTTAGATAAAAATTCCGATGCAGGTTATATCGAAATTCAACCACCTCTTTTAGTAAATGAGGCATCTGGTTTTGGTACGGGTCAACTTCCTGATAAAGAAGGTCAAATGTATCATGTAACCATTGATAATTTGTATTTGATTCCTACTGCTGAAGTTCCGATTACCAACATTTATCGAGATACACTTTTAAAAGAAAGTGATTTTCCTATTTGTAATACGGCATATACACCTTGCTTTCGTCGCGAAGCAGGTTCTTATGGCGCACATGTAAGAGGTTTAAATAGATTGCATCAGTTTGATAAGGTCGAAATTGTTCGTATTGAGCATCCCGATAAATCATATGAAGCCTTAGACGGCATGGTAAATCATGTAAAAGAAATATTAAATGAATTGCAATTGCCTTATCGAATTTTACGCTTATGCGGAGGCGATTTAGGATTTACATCTGCTTTGACCTACGATTTTGAAGTCTTTTCTACAGCACAAGACCGCTGGTTAGAAATCAGTTCTATTTCAAATTTTGAAACATTTCAAGCAAATCGATTGAAATTGCGATATAAAAATAAGGATGGTAAAAATGAATTAGCGCATACATTAAACGGAAGTTCATTAGCATTACCAAGAGTTTTAGCAGGCTTGTTAGAAAACTGCCAAACGGAAAACGGAATTAAAATACCTGATGTTTTGGTAAAATATACAGGGTTTGATATGATTGACTAAAAAATCAGCTACTCTAAGAAGCCTCAATTCTTCTTTTGTAATGATTCATCACAATTAAATCATTTAAATAGGCATTAATTTGACCTTTTTTCATGTGTTTTTTTGCACTTTTTCTTGCTTTTTCGTAGAATTTGGTTAGTTCGTTCATCTGTATAAATTTTGTTATTGTTATTATATTTAAGACTGCACTTCTAAATAAACGTTACGAAATACAAAATATTTTATAAAAACTTTAACATTTTATTAAATTCTCGAAAGATGCAGTTTTTTTATAGTAAATTACTATTGTGGTAAGGCTAATTTTATTAATATACTTTTGCACCTACAAATCGAAAACATTTTTTTTATTTTAGCTTATGTTAAAAATTATTGCCTTTTCTTTATTTTTATGTAGCACAGTTGTCTTTTCTCAAAGTGAGAAATTGGCACTCTCCTATTATAATAAAGGGGAATATGAAAAAGCGATTATGTTATATCGTCCGCTTTATCAAAATAATCCCATTCGACGAGATTATTTTAAAAACCTATTGAGCTCTTACCAACAAATCGAAAAATTCGCCATTGCAGATAGCTTAATTCAAGATCAGATTCATAAGTTTCCGAAACAGACCTATTTAAATATCGAAATAGGATACAACTTTGAACTGCAAAAACAATTTGAAAAAGCAAAAATTTATTATGACAAAGCGATTGATGAAGTAAGAAAAAATCCGAATTCTGGTTTTATGATTGGTGAGACTTTTCGACAAAATCATTTGTTGGATGAAGCCTTGTTAAGTTATCAAATAGCGAAAGCAGATAATCCAAAATTAACGACAGAATTTAACGAAGCTCAAATTTATGGTGAAAAAGGGGATTTAGATTTAATGTTTGACGCTTATTTGGATTTAATAGAAAAAAACGAAAAATATTACGAAACTATTCAACGATATGTAGCCCTATTCATTACTGATGACTCTACCAATAATACAAATATCATCTTCAAAAAACATGTTTTAAAAAGAGCCCAGAACAACCCAAATAATTCTTGGAATATCTTATTAAGTTGGCTTTACATGCAACAAAATGAATATGATAAAGCATTTGTTCAAGAAAAATCACTTTTTAAAAGAAACCCAATAAGCTTAGAAAGAATTCGAGAAGTAGGAACCATTTCTTACGAAAATAAAGATTTTAAGACCGCTGATAATTGTTTTGCTTTTATTATCGAAAATAGTACGGATAAATCGGAACAATTAGAAGCTCAAATCTATTTGCTTCAAATTCAAGATTATTATGTCAATGCTAAGACAGAGCGTATTGCAATCGATCAAAAATATCAAAAACTCATAGAAGAATACGGTATTAACACCAACACTATTTCTTTACAAATTGCTTACGCAAATTTCCTAAGTTTTTCATTTGAACAACCTGAAAAAGGGATTGAAATTTTAGAAAATGCCATCCCTTTCGCTCCCAATAAATTTGAAAAAGGAAAAATCAAAATCAATTTAGCAGATATTCTCGTATATACCGATCAATTTAACCAAGCTTTGATTTTATATTCTCAGGTTCAAAGCGATTTGGTAAATAGCACCTTAGCACAAACTGCTCGCTTTAAAGTAGCACAAACTTCCTATTTTAAGGGAGATTTTAAATGGGCACAAACCCAACTAAAAGTGCTAAAATCATCCACTTCTCAACTAATTTCTAATGATGCCATTGATTTAAATTTGGTTATCGCAAATAATACTGCAAATGACAGTATTCAAGATGCCTTGAAATTATATGCCAAGGCAGATTTATTAGCATATCAAAATAAAAATGAATATGCTACGCAGTTATTAGACAGTGTTTTAGTAAAATTTAAAGGTCATGAAGTTGAAGATGATGCTTTGTACAAACAGGCGGAATTATATACGAAAACGAATAATTACGAACTTGCCGAAAGCAATTATTTAAAAATTATGACCATAAGTTCTGACGGTGTTTTGCGTGATGATGCCTGTTACGCTTTAGCGGAATTATATAATTACAAAATGAACCATCCCGAAAAGGCAAAAGAAATGTACCAAAAAATAATTTTTGAATTTCCTTCTAGTATTTATTTGGTAGATGCCCGTAAAAAGTTTCGAATTTTACGTGGTGATGAAATTCAGTAGCACATTTTTAAAAGAGAAAACCCGCTTTAAGATGGCTTTAAATATTCGTTTATTTGCAAGCTTAATTCTTTACCTTTGTCGAAATTCAATTTTTTCAACATGCTTATTTATAATGTAACTACAAATATTGATGAATCTTTACACGATTCATGGTTGGAATGGATGCAAGAAAAACACATTCCCGATATGTTGGCAACCGGAAAATTTTCAAAAGCTCTAATGAGCAAAGTTCTAATAAAAGAAGAAATGGGAGGTATTACTTATGCCGTACAATATACATGTGAATCGAGAGAAATATTGGAAAAATATTACACCGAAGACGCTCCTAAACTAAGAACGATAGCGATCGAAAAATTTGGAACTAAATTTGGAGCTTTTCGAACGGAAATGCAAATAATTAAAGAATTCAACAAATAGATTCTATTTATCCATACAAAATGATACTTTAAAGCAAATGACTGTTAGAGCAAAAAAATATCTTGGGCAACATTTTTTAAAAGATGAAAATATTGCTAAAAATATTGCCGATACCTTAACCGAAAATGGCTACGATAACGTACTCGAAATCGGTCCGGGAATGGGTGTTTTAACAAAATATTTATTAGATAAAAAATTCACTACATGGGTTATTGAAATCGATGATGAATCGGTTACATATCTACAAGCACATTATTTGCATTTATCAAATCGAATCATCACTGGGGATTTTTTGAAAATGGATTTGAATAAACTTTGCGGTGGAAAACCTTTTGCCATTATTGGTAACTTTCCGTACAATATTTCTTCACAAATCATCTTTAAAGCGATTGAAAATAAAGAACTTGTACCCGAAATTTGCGGAATGTTTCAAAAAGAAGTAGCGCAAAGAATTACCCAAAAAGAAGGAAATAAAATCTACGGAATACTATCTGTTTTGACACAAGCATTTTACGAGGCGGAATATTTATTTACCGTTCCTCCGCATGTATTTAATCCTCCTCCAAAAGTAGAATCTGGAGTTATACGATTGGTTCGAAAAGAAAATTACACCCTTCCTGTAAATGAAGCGTTATTTTTCAAGGTGGTAAAAACTGCTTTCAATCAACGTAGAAAAACGTTGAGAAATAGTTTAAAATCGTTGCAATTATCTGATAAATTGAGAGAAGATGTTATATTTGCCCAGCGACCAGAACAATTATCTGTAGAACAATTTATACAGCTTACAAAAAGCATTGAACAAGATGGCCATTGAGATAAACAAAGAATTTATAGAACGCATAGAAGAACTCATTGAATTTAATGAGCATACTACTATTGAATCTCTTTTATTCGATGAGCATCCCGCGGATATTGCTGAAATTATGGATCAGCTTAATTTGAACGATGCCACTTATTTGTTCAAGTTATTAGATAGTGAGCGCACGGCAGAAGTCTTAATGGAAATTGATGAAGATGATAGAGACAAAATTCTTCAAAATTTATCCAACAAGGAAATTGCTGATGAAATTGACGAATTAGACACCGATGATGCCGCCGATATCATTGCTGATTTACCCATTGATCGTAAAGAACATGTAATTTCAGCGATTGAAGATAAAGAGCACGCCAAAGAAATTGTAGAGCTATTGAATTACAAACCTGATACAGCGGGTGGTCTAATGGCAAAAGAGTTGGTTCAGGTTAATGAAAATTGGAACATTCCGAAATGTATTAAAGAAATGCGCATTCAAGCGCACGAAATTACTCGAGTACACTCTATTTATGTTGTAGATGATAACAATGTGCTAAAAGGACGATTATCGCTGAAAGATTTGTTAGTTACTTCGTCAAAATCGCATGTTTCCGATATTTATATTTCAAAAGTTGATTCGGTAAACGTAAATGATAAAGCGGAAGATGTTGCTCTGATAATGCAAAAATACGATTTAGAGGCGATTCCTGTTGTCGATGATGAAAACCATTTAGTTGGTAGAATTACCATTGATGATATTGTTGACTTTATTAAAGAAGAAGCCGAAAAAGATTACCAACTTGCCGCAGGTATTTCGCAAGATGTAGAAGCAGATGATACGATTTGGCAATTGACAAAAGCAAGATTACCTTGGCTTTTTATTGGTACTTTGGGAGGAATTGGTGCCGCAAGCATCATAAGTGGTTTTCAAGTTGTATTGAGTAAATATGCCGAGCTTATCATTTTTATTCCGCTAATTCAAGCAACTGCCGGAAATGTAGGGGTACAATCTTCAGCAATTGTGGTGCAAGGTCTCGCAAATAATACGATTAAAGGAGAAATTTTACATCGATTATTTAAAGAATTTCTTTTAGGATTAATTAACGGGGTTGCTTTAGCATTCGTTATTTTTTTGGTGAGTAGGTTTGTTTTTCAAACCGATATTCGTATTTCATTAACAATCGGAATTGCTCTAGTAACGGTTATTGTAAACGCCGCATTAGTTGGCACATTCATCCCAATTTTTCTCGATAAAAGAGGTATTGATCCTGCCGTGGCGACCGGACCCTTTATTACAACAACTAATGATGTTTTTGGTATTTTAATCTATTTTTGGATTGCTAAATTAATCCTAGGTTTTTAGATTAAATTCCTTACTTTTTTATTATTTTTTTACTTTCTTAAACAATACCATAGAGTTTAATTTTTTCCTTAATTTTGCACTTCATTCACGAAAAAAAAATAATGACGGTAGATAAAAAATCTCTAAACTTTATAGAACAAATAATTGAAGAAGATTTATCCAACGGATTAGATGCTTCTAAACTTCGATTTCGATTTCCACCTGAACCAAACGGGTATTTGCACATCGGCCATGCGGCTTCGATTTGTTTAAATTTCGGATTGGGATTAACTTATAATGCGCCAGTAAACTTGCGCTTTGATGATACAAACCCTGCCAAAGAAGAACAGGAATATGTTGATGCCATCAAAGAAGATATTCAGTGGCTTGGTTTTCAGTGGGATAAAGAATTGTATTCTTCCGATTATTTTCAACAATTGTACGATTGGGCTGTTCTCATGATTAAAAATGGAAAAGCTTATGTCGATGATCAATCATCAGAACAAATTGCAATCCAAAAAGGAACTCCAACGCAAATTGGAACTAACAGTCCGTTTAGAGATCGCTCTGTGGAAGAAAACTTAGCGATTTTTGAGCAAATGAAAAATGGTGACTTTGCCGAAGGAACACACGTACTTCGAGCAAAAATAGATATGAGTTCTACAAATATGTTAATGCGTGACCCAATTATGTATCGCGTTTTGCGCAAATCGCATCATCGTACCGGAAATGATTGGAATATTTATCCCATGTATGACTGGACTCATGGTGAATCTGATTATTTGGAAGAAATATCGCATTCGCTTTGTACCTTAGAGTTTAAGCACCATCGCGAATTATACGACTGGTTTTTAGACCAAGTATATGATGAAAATAAAATTCGACCTAAACAGCGTGAATTTGCACGAAGAAATGTGAGTTATACTGTAATGAGTAAGCGAAAATTGTTGCAATTGGTAGAAGAAAAATTGGTAAAGGGCTGGGACGACCCAAGAATGCCAACAATTTCAGGTTTGCGACGACGAGGCTACACCCCAAAATCTATTCGAGATTTTAGTGAAGGTGCCGGAATTGCAAAAAGAGATAATGTTACCGATATTGCTTTATTAGAATTTCATATAAAAAATGAATTAAATAAAACTGCACCAAGAGTTATGGCGGTTTTAGATCCTGTAAAAGTAATTATAACGAATTATCCTGAAAATAATGAAGAAATTTTAATTGCCGAAAATAATCCGGAAGATGAAACTGCAGGTTCAAGAAATGTGCCTTTTTCAAAAGAAATCTATATAGAAAAAGAGGATTTTAGAGAACAAGCGAACAAGAAATTTTTTAGATTAAAATTGGATAATGAAGTGCGATTAAAAAATGCATATATCATCAAAGCTAATTCTGTGGTTAAAGATGAAAACGGCGAAATATCAGAAATTCATTGTACCTATGATGAAGATTCTTTGAGCGGTAGCGGAACCGAAGCCAGCAAACGAAAAGTAAAAGGAACCATTCATTGGGTTTCTATTGCTCATGCTGAAAAAGCGGAAGTTCGATTGTACGATAGATTGTTTACCGCTGAAGCACCGGATAGCCATAAAGACAAAGATTTTAAAGAATTTATCAATTCGGATTCTTTACAAATTATTGAAAATGCTTTTGTTGAACCAAGTTTGAAATTGGCAAAAGTTGGCGAGAGATTTCAGTTTCAACGTTTGGGCTATTTTAGTGTTGACAAAGACACGACTTCTGGCCATTTGGTTTTTAATAGAACCGTGCCTTTGCGAGATTCTTGGGCAAAAATGGAACAAAAAAATAATTAATTCGAGATTGTTAGATATTGAAAACGGTTGAAAAAATAAAACTCCCTATCTTAAAAGAAATGGAACTCTTTGAAGTAAAATTCAAAGAATCAATGATTTCAAACGTTTCTCTGTTAAACAGGATTACGCATTATATTGTGCGTCGAAAAGGAAAACAAATGCGTCCGATGTTTGTTTTTTTGGTGGCCAAAATGGTTTCCGATGGTGATTTTAAAGATAAAACATATCGAGGCGCATCTATCATTGAATTAATTCATACCGCAACTTTAGTGCATGACGATGTAGTAGATGATAGTAATCGTCGTCGAGGATTCTTTTCTCTGAACGCTTTATGGAAAAATAAAATTGCTGTTTTGGTAGGAGATTATCTTCTATCTAAAGGCTTGCTACTTTCTATTGACAATGATGATTTTGACCTTTTAAAACACATTTCTGTAGCCGTTCGCGAAATGAGTGAAGGTGAGTTATTACAGATTGAAAAAGCGCGTAATTTAGATATTACCGAGGAAGTTTATTTTGAAATTATCCGAAAGAAAACAGCTACTTTGATTGCGGCTTGTACAGCTATTGGCGCTGCTTCTGTTGATGCCTCACAAGAAGATATTATAAAAATGCGTGAATTTGGCGAATTAATCGGAATCGCTTTTCAGATAAAAGACGATTTGTTTGATTATACCGATGATAAAATTGGCAAACCAACAGGAATTGACATCAAAGAGCAAAAGATGACTTTACCCTTAATTCACACCCTAAATATTTGTAGTAAAGAAGATAAAAAATGGCTGATTAATTCCGTGAAAAATCACAATAAAGATAAAAAAAGAGTTAAAGAAGTCATCGCATTTGTGAAGCAACATGGTGGTATTGAATATACTACTAACAAAATGAAAGAGTTTCAAAAAAGAGCTTTACAAATTTTAACAAACTATCCTGAATCTGACTATAAAGATTCTTTAATCACAATGGTTAACTATGTGATTGAACGAGAAAAATAGGAGTATTAAATTACCATCGAATCAGAAACTTCTAAAATTTCTTCTAAAAAAGCCCTGTTATTACTTAACCTAGGCACTTTATGTTGCCCTCCTAACTTCTTCTTCTGTTTTAACCACTCGTAAAAAAGTCCGGTTTTGGCTTGGTGAACTTTTGGCATGGAAAGGGTCATATTTTTGTATCGCTTAGCTTCGTAATCCGAATTGATTCGTTGTAACTGCCCGTCTAAAATCGTTGTAAATTCCTTTAAATTATCAGGTGCATTGCGAAACTCAACCATCCATTCGTGTGCGCCATTATCTCTTCCTTTCATAAAAATTGGAGCTACCGTATATTCTTTTAAAACAGCATTCGTTTTTTCACAAGCTACTTTAATGGCTTCCTCTGCATTTTCAATAATCAATTCTTCTCCAAACGTATTGATAAAATGTTTTGTTCTTCCCGTAATTTTAATCCGGTACGGATCTAGCGATGTAAACTTCACGGTATCTCCAATTAAATAACGCCATAAGCCTGAATTTGTAGTGATTACAATAGCATAGTTTTTATCAAGTTCAACTTCAGATAATGGAATTGCTATGGAGTTTTCACCATCAAACTGATCCATTGGAATAAATTCATAAAAAATTCCATAATCCAACATTAACAATAACTCTTCTGAATTATTTACATCTTGAATTGCAAAAAAACCTTCAGAGGCATTGTAGGTTTCGAAATAGGTAAACCGATCACTCGGAATCAGCTTTTTAAACTGCTCACGATACGGACCAAAATTTACACCACCGTGAAAAAAAACTTCCAAATTTGGCCAAACTTCTAAAATATTATTTTTGCCGGTAACTTCTAAAACCCGATTTAAAAGCACTAACATCCAAGAAGGTACTCCGGTCAAACTTGTAATATCCTCTTCTAAAGTTTCTTGAATAATTGCTTCCATTTTCGTTTCCCATTCGCTCATTAAAGCAGTTTTCTGACTTGGCGCACTACTAAAATCCGCCCAAAAAGGCATGTTTTCAATGATAATCGCCGATAAATCTCCAAAATAACTATCCTGATTTTCGTAAACTGCACTACTTCCACCTAAACGCAAACCTTTACCCTTAAACAATTCGGTATCTTCATTGTTATTAATATAAAGGCAAAGCATGTCTTTTCCCGCTTTCATGTGACAATCTTCCAGTGCTTCGTCGCTTACCGGGATAAACTTACTTTTTGCATTGGTCGTTCCGCTAGATTTCGCAAACCATTTAATTTTTGACGGCCAAAAAATATTTTGTTCCCCTTTTCGGGATCTTTCAATCAGGGGCTCAACCGACTCATATTGCTGAATTGGAACTTGCTCAGAAAAGGATTTATAATCTATTAAAGAGGAAAAATCATATTTTATACCTATTTCGGTAAACTGCGCTGTGCTGAGTAAATCGAATAAAACTTCATTTTGAGTTTCGAAAGGATGTTCAATAAATAAATCAATTTGATACTTTCGTTTTTTCAAAATCCAAGAGACGACGGTATGAAATAATGGAATTTGCATAGGAGTTTAAAGCCTTTTTTGTTTTATCTTTAGCCTTTAAAAATACTAAAAAAAATAATTGATTTATGGCAAAGGTTGGAATAATTATGGGAAGCGATTCAGATTTACCAATAATGCAAGAAGCGATTGATATTTTACAGAGTTTTGATATAGAAACTGAAGTCGATATTGTTTCTGCACATCGAACTCCTGAAAAACTTTTCGACTATGCCAAAAATGCTCATTTACGTGGTATTCAAGTTATTATAGCTGGAGCTGGAGGTGCAGCTCACTTACCTGGTATGGTTGCTTCCATGAGCCCGTTACCTGTAATTGGTGTGCCGGTAAAGTCAAGAAATTCTATCGATGGTTGGGATTCTGTACTTTCTATTTTGCAAATGCCTGGAGGAGTTCCTGTTGCAACAGTAGCATTAGATGGCGCAAAAAACGCAGGTATTTTAGCTGCACAAATAATTGGCTCTTCGGATAAATGCATTTTAGATAAAATTATTTTTTACAAAGAAAGCTTGAAATTAAAAGTACATCAGGCAGCAGAAAAATTAAAAAAATAAACTTTTACTATTGGTCTAAATTCTAACTTTTACTTCTTTTTAAGCTTACAATAAATTTCTTTTTAACATCAATCTATTTTTACAATGGACAATCCTTTATTAAAAAAATTCACAACTCCTTTTTCTACTGCTCCTTTTTCAAGGATTAAAAACGAACATTTTAAACCTGCATTTGATGAAGGAATTATTTTGGCAAAAGCCGATATTGATCGCATTACCAATAATACAGAAGCTGCAACTTTTGAAAACACGATCGCTGCTTTAG
This sequence comes from uncultured Flavobacteriaceae bacterium, assembly GCA_965363545.1. Lineage (GTDB taxonomy): Bacteria > Bacteroidota > Bacteroidia > Flavobacteriales > Flavobacteriaceae > Lutimonas. Next base: position 63,102 of record CBDTUD010000002.1, read on the forward strand.
ATTTTTCAGGAGATGAATTAGATCGTATTTCAAGCATTTTTTTTAATTTGAATTCGGCAGAAACCAATGATGAAATTCAGAAAATCGCACAAGAAGTTTCTCCATTATTGACAGAGTTTTCTAACGACATCGTTTTAAATGAAGACTTGTTTAAAAAAGTGAAATCTGTTTTTGATCAAAAAGAGACTTTGAAACTTTCTACAGAACAACAAACCTTACTCGAAAAAAAATATAAAAGTTTTGTTAGAAACGGAGCGAATTTAAATGATGCTGATAAAATAAAACTTCGTAAAATTGATAAAAAACTTTCTACTTTAAGCTTACAATTTGGTGAAAATGTTTTAGCTGAAACAAATACTTTTGAATTGCTGATTACAGATGAAAATCAGTTAAAAGGCTTACCGGAAGGAACAATCGAGGCCGCTAAAATGATGGCAAAAGAACAAAACAAAGAAGGTTGGATGATAACCTTAGATTATCCAAGCTACATTCCTTTTATGACCTATGCCGATAATAGAAATTTACGAGAACAATTAGCCAAAGCCTTTGGAGCCAGAGCCTATCACAAAGAGAAAAATGATAACCAACAAATTGTTTTAGATATTGTAAAACTTCGTTTTGAGCGTGCCAAATTATTGGGATATAAAACCCATGCTCATTTTGTTCTAGAAGAACGAATGGCGGAAACTCCTCAAAAAGTGGAAGAATTTTTAGAAGAGCTTCTTGTAAAAGCAAAACCTGCCGCTCAAAAAGATATTGAAAAAGTTGAAGAATTAGCGAAAAAAAATGGAATTGAACAATTACAAAAATGGGATAGTGCTTATTATTCTGAAAAATTAAAGCAACAATTATTTAATTTGGATGATGAAAAGTTAAAACCATATTTTCAATTAGAAAATGTAATTCAGGGTGTTTTCACCATCTCTAATAAATTATACGATCTTAATTTTGAGGAAATATTCGATATCGATAAGTATCATAATGATGTAAAAACCTATAAAGTAAGCGACATTAACGACAACCTTATTGCTATTTTCTATGCAGATTTCTTTCCCCGAAAGGGAAAAAGAAACGGAGCCTGGATGACTTCTTATAAAAATCAATGGATAAAAAATGGCGAAAATTCTCGTCCACATGTTTCTATAGTTTGCAATTTCACAAAACCTACAGAGACAAAACCTTCGCTATTAACTTTTAATGAAGTCACCACATTATTTCATGAATTTGGACATGCGCTACACGGAATGCTGGCGAATACAACCTACCCCGGTTTATCAGGTACTCATGTTTTTTGGGACTTTGTTGAACTTCCTAGCCAGATATTTGAAAACTGGTGTTATGAAAAAGAAGCCTTAAATTTATTCGCGAAACACTATCAAACAAAAGAAGTTATTCCGATGGAATTAGTGGAGAAAATAAAAGAATCGTCGAATTTTCTAGAAGGAATGGCAACCTTACGCCAATTGAGTTTCGGTTTGCTAGACATGGCATGGCATGGTCATAATCCTTCCAAAATAAAAGATGTTAAATCGTATGAATTGAAGACTTTTGAAGATACTCAATTACTACCCGATGTAAAAGAAAATTGTATGAGCACCGCATTTTCACATATTTTTCAAGGAGGTTATTCTTCAGGATACTACAGTTACAAATGGGCAGAAGTTTTAGATGCGGATGCTTTTGAAGCCTTTAAAGAAAAAGGGATTTTCAATAAGGAAACGGCAACAAAATTCAAAGAAAACATTCTAAGTCAGGGAGGCACAGACAAACCAATGACCTTGTACAAAAAGTTTAGAGGGCATGAACCGAATACGGATGCTTTGCTGAAACGAGCCGGCTTAATTGAAAAGTAAACTTATGAACCTTTTCATATTATGAATTATACTTACTTTTACAATCTATAAAAATCAAAGAAAAACAAATGAGCACATATGATGTAGCCGTAATAGGCTCAGGACCTGGAGGATATGTCGCAGCTATTCGTTGCGCGCAACTAGGCATGAAAACAGCAATTATAGAAAAATATGCCACTTTGGGAGGAACCTGTTTGAACGTAGGTTGTATTCCGAGTAAAGCGCTTTTAGATTCTTCGCACCATTATGAAGATGCCATTAAGCATTTTGATGCGCACGGCATTGAAATTCCGGGTGAACTTAAAGTTAATTTGGAAAAAATGATTGCAAGAAAGCAAGCCGTAGTTGATCAAACTACCGGAGGTATAGATTTTTTAATGAAAAAAAATGAGATTACCGTTTTTAATGGTGTCGGAAGTTTTAAGGATGCTACTCATATTGAAATCACAAAAAATGATGGCGCAAAAGAAATTATAGAAGCAAAACATACCATAATTGCGACGGGAAGTAAACCTTCTAATTTGCCATTTATCACTTTAGATAAAGAACGAATTATCACATCAACCGAGGCTTTAAAATTAAAAGAAATTCCGAAACATTTAATTGTTATTGGTGGTGGCGTTATCGGATTGGAACTCGGACAAGTATATAAACGTTTAGGTTCTGAAGTTACCGTTATAGAATACATGGATCGTATTATTCCGACAATGGATTCTGGGTTATCTAAAGAATTAAACAAAGTTTTTAAGAAACAAAAATTTAAAATTAACACTTCTACTAAGGTAAAATCGGTAGAACGAAAAGGTGATGAAGTTCTTGTAAAAGCCGATGATAAAAACGGAAAGGAAATCGAATTTACAGGTGATTATTGCTTAGTTTCTGTAGGTCGCCGACCTTTTACCGATGGACTAAATGCAGAAGCAGCAGGAGTTAAAATTACCGATCGCGGACAAGTAGAAGTAAATGATCATTTACAGACTAACGCTAAAAATATTTACGCTATTGGCGATGTGGTTCGAGGAGCAATGTTGGCGCATAAAGCAGAAGAAGAAGGAACGATGGTAGCCGAATTAATTGCCGGTCAAAAACCACATATTGATTATAATTTAATACCAGGAGTTGTTTATACTTGGCCAGAAGTTGCTTCAGTTGGAAAAACAGAGGAGCAATTAAAAGATGCCGGAATTGACTATAAAACAGGTCAGTTTCCTATGCGTGCTTTGGGAAGAAGCCGAGCCAGTATGGATTTAGACGGTTTCGTAAAGGTTCTTGCCGATAAAAAAACAGATGAAATTTTAGGAGTTCATATGATTGGTGCTCGAGCTGCCGATATGATTGCAGAAGCTGTTGTTGCCATGGAATTTAGAGCTTCCGCGGAAGATGTTTCTCGAATGTCGCATGCCCATCCAACATTTACAGAAGCAATTAAAGAAGCCGCTTTGGCAGCTACGGATGACCGTGCCTTGCATATTTAATGACTTTTATTTATTAGAAAAAAAATTAAAAGTGGTTGTTGAAAGATTATATGTAATTTTCAACAACCACTTTTTTAGTAGGAAATAAATATATTTTTGAGAGATTCTAAAATCATAACCGTAAAAAATAATGCAACTATTAAAACAAAGTTGCTGCTTTGGGCGCAACAATTTGAAGAAGTTGTTTGGCTAGATTCAAATACGGAACTCCAAATTTCTATGCAGACATATTCTAATTATGATGCCGTTTTAGCGGTTGGTGCAGAGAAAAGAATAGAATGTTCAAGCAAGCAGTCTTTTGAAAAATTACGTTCGTTTCAAGAGTCTACTAAAGATTATTTATTTGGTTATTTAGGTTATGATTTAAAAAATGATATTGAAAACTTACACTCTAACAATTGGGATGGTCTAAATTTTTCAGATGTTGATTTTTTTCAGCCGAAAAAGGTTTTTCTTTTAAGAGAAAATCAATTAGAAATTAAGTACTTAAGCCAATATTCCTCTGAAATAGAAAACGATATAGAATGCATCTTATCTTTTGGTGCTTCAAATATACCTGAAATAGAAACTCATGAAAAACCTAAAATTCAATCTCGGCTTTCAGAAATAGAATACTACCAAAAACTCGAAGTTATTTTAGAACATATACATCGAGGAGATATTTATGAAGTGAATTTTTGTCAGGAATTTTATGCCCAGAATACAACGTTAAATCCTGTAAAAGTATTTCAAAAATTAAACGATATTTCGAGTCCACCATTTGCTGCATTTTTAAAAATAAATAAGCATTACGCCCTTTCTGCTTCCCCAGAACGCTTTGTGAAAAGAATAGGAAATAGCCTTATTTCACAACCGATTAAAGGAACGGCAAGAAGATTGAAAAATAGTTTTGAGGATAAAAAAATCGCCGAAATTCTAGCTAAAGATCCGAAAGAAAGAGCCGAGAATATAATGATTGTCGATTTGGTGAGAAATGATCTTTCTAAAACAGCGAATAATGGTACTGTTCGAGTGGAAGAACTTTGTAAGGTATATACTTTTAAACAAGTGCATCAATTAATTTCAACGGTTATTTCTGAAGTTAAAAATGAAACGAACAGCATTGATATTCTAAAAAGTCTATTTCCTATGGGAAGCATGACAGGAGCACCAAAAATTTCTGCTATGGAAATTATCGAAGAGCAAGAAAAAACAAAAAGAGGTTTGTATTCAGGTGCAATTGGTTATTTCAAACCAAATAACGATTTTGATTTTAACGTGGTCATTCGTAGCATTTTATACAATGCCAAAAATAAATATGTTTCATTTTCGGTAGGAGGAGCCATCACTTCGCAATCGATTATTGAAAAAGAATATGAAGAGTGTTTGATCAAAGCCGAAGCCATGAAAAAAGCGCTTCAATAATTCTTAAATTTAATTTAAATCTATTTTTTTAACGGTCGACTTTCGCAAAATTAACAATGGAAAAGAAACGCCAACAGTTAAGGCAATCAGGATAAAAATCATCGTGAATCCGTTTGAAAAAATTGCCTCAATCAAATCCAATCTTTTTGCATTATCATGCTCCATAAAGGTAAATTTCATCACCGAAAGAATCGTTTTATAAGCAAAAAATCCCGGAATCATAGGAATAACTGCGGGTATTGAAAATACTACCGGTGGCTGATGAATTTTATGAGATAGTGGTGTACTTAATATGCCAACAAAAACAGCTGCGATCAAACTAGAAGAAATAATGTCAAATCCAGCAAATTTTAATAAAACAAATTTGATGAATCCAGCTCCAAACCCTAAAGCAAAAACAGTTAAAATTGCTTTTTTAGGCATATTGAATAACACTCCAAACCCTACAGCTGCGATTCCCGACCAAATGGCTAATTCTAAAAAATTAATAGTGTTTATCATCATCCTATAAATTTAATTGAGAATAAAATCATTGCAGAAAAAAGTCCGAGTGCAATTGCTAAAACTGTCATAAAACCATGTGTCGAACGTACCAAGCCAATCAAGAAATTGCCGTCTAAAAAATCCGTGAAGGAATTAATCAAAGCCACACCGGGAACTAAAAACAAAACAGAAGTTGCCAAAGCAGTTTGCGGATCGGTACCAATATTATAAACTACGCCCAAAGAAGCCAAAGTTGAGGCTATAAACGATGCTAGAAAAACACTGAGATACACATTATATCTTTTGGTGTGGGTAAATTGATGAATAAAAACTCCTGCAAAAGTGCTAACAAAAGCTACAATCATATTGATATAATCGCCACCAAAAATATTACAGAAACCCATTCCTGCAAAACTTACCGCAATCAAAACAACAATTCTCGGATAACGTTTCTGCTCTTTGATACGCTTCAATTCTTCTTGAATTTGCTCCATGCTCCAATCTTCACTAATAGCATTCCAACTTGCTTTGCTGATGGAAGAAATCGTAGAAAAATTAATGCTATGTGGCGGAATTTTTCTTACCCGAGTATAGGCTTCATTTGTTGCAGAATCTGTTAAAGTTAAGATGATGGTTTTGTGACTAATAAAACTATATACCTCGCAATTTAGCACCGATGCAAAGCGATCAATATTTAGATGAACTCGATTTGTATTGGCACCAGACATCATCAATAAAGAAGCGATGTCTAGAATTAAATTGGAAATATTTTCAAGTTTTTCTTGAGAATTCATAAATTACGACAACTAAAATTATAGTGATAAAATTAATCTATTATAAAGCAATTACTCAGAATTTATAATGCTTTTTGCATCTTTTTTTCGATTTCAGCCAAAGCTAAATTACCAATGCTACCTATATGTGTATGCTTTACCTTTTTGTTTGGTTTGAATGCACCTTTTTGAATTTTTTCACCGGTAATTTTATAAGCATCACGAAAAGGTGTTCCGTTTTGAACAAGTTGATTTACCTCTTCCACACTAAACAAATAATCGTACATTTTATCTTGAACAATGTTCTTTTTAACTTTGATTTCTTTTAAAGAAAATACAAACATTTCTAAACAAGCTTTTAAACTTTGAATATTAGGAATCAAGCCTTCTTTTAACAATTGCAAATCTCGATGGTAGCCACTAGGCAAATTATTAGTAATTAAAGTTAACTCGTAAGGAAGTGCTTGAATTTTATTGCACTTACCACGAATTAATTCAAAAACATCAGGATTTTTTTTGTGTGGCATAATGCTAGAACCTGTTGTTAGTTCATCAGGAAAAGAGACAAAACCAAAATTCTGACTCATATACAAACAAATATCCATAGCGAATTTAGATAAGGTTCCGGCTAAAGAACTCATGCCGAAAGCAACAGATTTTTCTGCTTTACCTCGGCTCATCTGTGCAGCTACCGAATTGTATTTCAAAGTTTCAAATTCTAATAATTTTGTAGTTTCTTGTCTATCTATAGGAAAAGAACTGCCATAACCTGCAGCCGAACCAAGTGGATTCTGATCTACAATTTTAAAGGCGGCATTTAACAAATGTACATCATCAATCAAGCTCTCCGCATAAGCAGAAAACCACATACCAAAAGAAGAAGGCATTGCAACTTGAAAATGGGTATAACCTGGTAATAAATCATCTTTGTATGTATTGGATAAATTGATTAACAAATCGAAAAACTCTTTCGTGAGTAACTTTATTTCAGTTATTTCATCTTTCAAATACAAATGTACATCAACTAAAACCTGATCATTTCTTGACCGAGCCGTATGAATTTTTTTACCCGTATCTCCTAACTTCTGGGTTAGCAAAAACTCTACTTTTGAATGTACATCTTCAAAGGTGTCTTCAATGGTAAATTCTCCTTTTTCAATTGCTTTAAGGATATTGTCAAACTCCTTTTCCACGGCATCAATTTCTTCTTTGGAAAGCAAACCAATTTTATGAAGCATCTTTGCATGTGCTAAAGAGCCAATGACATCATATTTTGCGAGAACCAAATCCAATTCTCTGTCATTTCCTACAGTGAAAATATCTATTTTTTTATCAGTGCTAAATCCTTTATCCCAAAGTTTCATATTATTATTTTATAAAATTTCTTCTAATAGTTTAATGTACAATTCAATTCCCGCATTTATTTCGTCGACAAAAATAAACTCATCTTCCGTATGTGAACGAAGAGAATCTCCAGGACCTAATTTTAATGATGGGCAACTTAAATTTGATTGATCGGATAAAGTTGGCGACCCGTAAACCTTTTTTCCTAATCGCATTCCGGCTTGCACAATTTCGTGTTCTTTTGGAATGGAGGAAGAATTTAATCGTAAAGATCGCTCTTTTACTTCTACGGAAACATGTTTCTTTACAACATCTAAAACTTCTTGATTAGAATATTTATCGGTTACACGAATATCCACGACAAAATGACAAGAAGAAGGTACAACATTATGTTGTTCACCAGCTTCAATTTGTGTTACGGTCATTTTTACTTCACCTAAAGTATCCGAGACATCGTTGAATTTATACGTTTCAAACCATTTTATAGCTTCCATCGCCTTATAAATGGAATTATCGCCTAAACTATGTGCGGCATGACCTGCTTTTCCGTGCGCATAACAATCTAAAACTAGAAGTCCTTTTTCAGCAATCGCAAGGTTCAACAAGGTTGGTTCTCCAACAATAGCGAAATCAATCTTAGGCAATTTTGGAACCATACTTCTTATACCCAATTCACCGCTGCTTTCTTCTTCGGCAACCGCCAACAAAAGCAAATTATATTTTAAATCTTTCTTGGTGTAAAAATGAACAAAGGTGGCAATAAGTGCAACTAGAGAGCCTCCCGCATCATTACTGCCCAATCCAAATAATTTACCATCTTCAATTTCGGCATAAAATGGATCTTTGTTATATGCTTTATTCGGTTTAACGGTGTCATGGTGCGAATTGAGTAAAATGGTTGGTTTAGCAGGATCAAAATATTTATTTTTTGCTGAAATATTATAATCAGAAACCTCGAAATCTACTCCCTTTTCCGCCAGATAATGCTGAATTAATAGTGCAGTTTTATCTTCCTCACCTGAAAAGGAAGGTGTTACAATTAATTGTTGCAATAATTCGATCGCTTCTTTTTTTAATTCTTTTATCATAAGCTTAACGTCGTAAATTTTTGATTTTTATCAGCGATTACTTTGGGGTTTCCAATAATTACTTTTTCAACTCCTTTTTGCAAGGATTCAAAACAGTTTTCCATTTTTGGCAACATCCCATCTGCTATTATATTGTTGTTTTTTAAGTCTTTATACGAATTAGAATTGATATATTCAATAACAGAATTATCATCGTTCACATCTTGCAAGACTCCATTTTTTTCGAAACAATAAATTAGTTCCACATCATAATCTTGACTCATCCCTTTTGCAATTTCACTTGCAATTGTGTCGGCATTAGTGTTTAACAATTGCCCTTTTTTATCATGCGTAATCGCACAAAAAACAGGAACCATTTTATTTTCTAAAAAAACTTTAATTGCAGGAGCATTTACCTTATCGACATCCCCTGCAAAACCATAATCAATATCCTTCACAATTCGCTTGTGTGCCAAAATGCAGTTAGCATCGGTACCTGATAAACCGATTGCATTACATTCTAATTTTTGAAGCTCTGCGATAATATTTTTATTCAACAAACCGGCGTAAACCATAGTAACAATTTCCAAGTTGGCTTCATCGGTTATGCGCCTACCACCTATCATTTTAGGTTGTAAACCAAGATCATTCGCCATTTCTGTTGCTCTTTTTCCTCCACCATGCACTAAAATTTTATGTCCGTTCACTTTTGAGAAATCTGCTAAAAAAGAGCTAAGTGCTTCTTGATTATTAATTACGTTTCCTCCTATTTTTATGACTGTTAATTTTTCTTTCATTTTTAGGAGTTTTCTAGTATTTTTTTCAATACCAATTGTGCCGCATAAGTTCTATTATTTGCTTGCTCTATAACCAAAGAGTTTGGACCATCGAGAACCTCATCGGTAACGACAACATTTCTACGAACCGGCAAACAGTGCATAAATTTGGCATTATTGGTCAGTTTCATCTTTTTATTATTGATAGTCCAATTCTTGTCTTGAGAAATCACCTTTCCATAATCATTAAATGAACTCCAATTTTTTACATATACAAAATCAGCATTTTCAAAAGCTTTATCTTGATCGTATTCGATTGCAGAATTTTTAGTGATTTTAGGATCCAATTCATATCCTTTCGGATGGGTAATCACAAAATTAGCATCTTGCAATTGCATTATTTGCACAAAAGAATTAGCTACAGCATGTGGCAATGCTTTTGGATGCGGCGCCCAACTCAAAACAACTTTTGGTTTGTGATTTACTTTATTTTCTTCCAAAGTAATAGCGTCGGCTAATGCTTGCAACGGATGACCGACAGAACTTTCCATATTCAAAATCGGAACTGTAGCATATTTTTTAAAATTATTTAAGACCTCCTCTGAGGTGTCTTTTTCTTTATCGGTTAAGCCAGCAAAAGCACGAATTGCAATGATATCGCAAAACTGAGAAATTACCTGAGCAGCTTCTTTTACATGTTCTGATTTTCCTGCATTCATAATAGCTCCATTTTCATATTCTAATGCCCAACCTTCATCACCAAAATTCATAACCATCACATTCATTCCTAAGTTATTAGCCGCTTTTTGCGTACTTAGACGAGTTCGTAAACTAGGATTAAAAAAAAGTAAACCTATAGTTTTATTTTCGCCTAATACTTTGAATTTTAAAGGATTTTTCTTTAATTCTTTAGCTTCATTGACCCAACCTTTTAAGGAATCGATATCGTTAACAGATAAATAATTCATTATAATTTATTTAAAATTTTAGTGAATGGAATTTCATTATTCATGGCTTTAATCATAAAATTATCGCCCAGACCATTTACCACCCAAGTTTCAATATTTTTATTTTTTAATATAGCCGCAGCATCTATTTTTGATTGCATACCTCCCGTACCTTGAGAAGATGTATCGGTGGATATTTCTTTTTGCAAAGAATCAATATCGGTTACGATTTTAATGGTCTCTTTTACCTTTTCATTCATCGAAGACTTGGTATAGATTCCGTCGGTATTTGTAGCAATGATAACCAGATCTGCACAAAGTAAATTTCCTGTTAAAGCTGCTAATTTATCATTATCACCAAATTTGATTTCATCGGTAGCAACTGTGTCATTTTCATTGATAATGGGAATATAATTATTCTCTAATAACACATTGATCGTGTTCATGATATTATGTCGAGAATTTTCTCGCTCAAAATCGGCATAAGACAGTAAGCATTGTGAAGTAAGCAGGCCTAATTCATAAAAATTCTCATGAAAAATACGCATTAAATGTGGCTGACCGATTGCTGCAAGTGCTTGTTTGACATTAATTTCTTTTCCTTTGCTTTCTAGATTTACAAACTGTTTCGCAACTGCAATCGCACCAGAACTCACAATAATAAATTCATGCGTTTCTTTCAATAACACAATTTGCCGACCAATATCTTCAATTTTTCCTCGAGAAATTTGATTGGTCTCTTTGGTAAGGGTATTGGTACCAATTTTTAGTAAAACTCTTATTTTATCTGATTTGTCCATCTCCGAAAACGTACCATTTATTAGTTACCAAATGCTGCAATCCTAACGGACCTCTTTGGTGTAGTTTATCTGTACTTATTGCTAATTCTCCACCAAGTCCGAATTGAAAACCATCTGTAAAACGAGTTGATGCATTTTGATATACCGCCGCCGCGTCAACCGACTCCATGAATTCTTTTGCAACCGCATCATTTTTTGTGATAATTGTCGCAGAATGACCGCCGCAATATTTGTTAATTTTAGCAATTGCGTCATCTAATGAATTAATCGCTCCTATAACAATTTTATAGTCTAAAAACTCTTCAAACCAGATATTTTCATCAGGAATAAGCTGTGTCTCTTTTAGATTTTCTAAAGATTTATCCACTAGAACTTGCACATTATGTGCTTTCAAATTTTCTACCAATAATTGTACAAAATTCTCAAAATTAGGTAAATTTGAATCGATTAAAACCTTATCCAATGCATTGCAAGCTGAAATTTTTCCTGTTTTTGCATTCACAATAATTGCCAAAGCTTTTTCAACATCGGCGCTTTTATGCACATAGGCAAAATTATTTCCACGCCCGCTAACAATTACTGGGCAAGTAGCATATTCTTTTACAAATGCAATTAATTTTTCACCGCCACGTGGAATAATTAAATCTATTTTTTGGGTCGGATTTTGTAAAAATTCTTGCGTTTGTTGTCGGTTATAGTTTAGATACTCAACCCAACTCGTATCGATTCCTGTTTCTTCTAAAGCTTGATGCCACAAAGCAACAATTGCAAGATTGGAATTTAAAGATTCTTTACCACCTTTCAATAAAATTTTATTACCAGACTTAAATGCAATTCCACCTGCTTCGACGGTTACATCAGGTCTCGATTCATAAATAATGAAAATAGTACCGAAAGAAGCCGTTTTGTTGTAAATTTTTAGTCCATTTTCATGGATGAACTGAAAACGTTCTATACCAACAGGATCTTCCAAATCTGCTAATTGGTATAAGGATAAAATCATTCCTTCAATTTTTTCTTCATCCACTTTTAGGCGATCAAACATTGCCAGATCATTTTCAGCAAAGGTTTGCAGATCGTTTTTATTAGCAGCAAGAATAATATCTTTTTCTTGCTCGATTAATGTTGCCATTCTTCGTAAAACAGCATTTCTTTGTTCTATGGTTAAAATCGTATTCATTTTTTTTGACACCTTCAAGTGAACCAAAATTCTTTCGGTAAAATCTTTTAGGAAATTTTAAAGTGCTGCTTTTAATGCTTCTATAAAATCAGCGATTTGTTCTTTTTTTATGTTCAAAGGTGGTAGAATTCTCAATAGATGTTTATTGGATGCTCCACCAGTAAAAATATGATGATTATAAATTAATTTTTTACGCAGTTCTGCCACCTCAAAATCAAATTCAATGCCTAACATCAAACCTTTTCCTTTTACTTTTTTTACTTGTGGAATTTCTTTTATCCGTTCTAAAAAATACTCAGAAACTTGGTTTACGTTTGCCATTAATTTTTCGTTATCGATAACATCAATTACAGAAATTGCAGCGCAACATGCTAAATGATTTCCTCCAAAGGTGGTGCCCAACATACCGTGCTTTGCTTCGATTTTATCGGAAATTAAAACCCCTCCAATCGGAAAACCATTTCCCATTCCTTTTGCAATAGTGATGATATCTGGCTGAATATCATGGTGTTGAAATGCAAAAAATTTCCCACTTCTACCGTATCCAGATTGAATTTCATCAACGATAAAAACAATATTATTTTCATAACACACTTTTTGTAAATCTTGAAAAAATTGTGAAGTACCTTGATCTAAACCTCCTACGCCTTGAATTCCTTCTATTATAACAGCACAAACATCTTCTTTTTTTACTTCTTCTTGCACTAATTTAATCTCATTTAGTGGCAAGAATGTAACTTGTTGTTGTTGATTTAATGGCGCGTTGATATTCTTGTTATCGGTTGCTGCAACAGCTGCTGAAGTTCTACCATGAAAAGAATGGGTAAAAGCAATCACTCGTTTTTTCCCTGTTTGAAAGGATGCCATTTTTAATGCGTTTTCGTTGGCCTCTGCCCCAGAGTTACACAAAAACAAATTATAGTTCTTGCAATTCGAAATTCGACCCAATTTATCTGCCAATTCTTCTTGCAAAGGATTGTGAATAGAATTGGAATAAAATCCTATTTGATCTAATTGTTTTTTTAATTGAGAAACATAATAAGGATGTGTATGACCAATGGAAATCACCCCGTGACCACCATATAAATCTAAATATTTTGTATCCTTTTCATCATAAACATAACTACCTTTTGCTCTAATTGGCGTTACGTTATATAAAGGGTAAACATCAAATAATTCCATTTTTTACTAAAATTTAAATCTGATTTATTTTTTCATAAGAGGTTACTAAACCTTTGATTAAGGATGAGCTTAAACCCTGGTGTTCCATTTCGTTCAAACCTGCTATGGTACAGCCACTTGGTGTTGTAACTTTATCAATTTCTTGTTCTGGATGACTTTGCGAATCAATCAATAAACTTGCCGCACCCAAACAAGTTTGCATAGATAATTTTTGTGCATCTTCACTGTGAAAACCTAATTGAACCGCACCTTGTGTTGTCGCTCGAATCAAACGCATCCAAAAAGCAATGCCGCTGGCGCAAATAACAGTAGCGGCCTGCATTAATTTTTCTTCCACACACAATGTTTCTCCTAAAGAGTTGAAAATTGTTTTTGCAAAATCAATATTCAATTTTCCTTTTTCATTAGCGCTAATACAAGTCATTGATTGTCCAACGGAAATTGCCGTGTTTGGCATACATCGAATAATAGAAATATTTTCTCCTAAAATTGCCTCAATCTCTTCAATTTTTCGACCTGTTACAACCGAAATAATCGTATGTTTTTTTGGATTAATTTCTTCCTTAATATCTTCAAGAACTTCTTTTAACTGTGCTGGTTGTACTGCAACTATGATAACATCAGAATATTTTACCGCTCTTTTATTATCCGTAGTAGTTTTTACTGCCGATAGTTTTTCTAGGTGACTCAAAGATTCCAAATGTCTTTTTGTTAGATATAAAGATTGGCATTTAATGTCTTTTTTTTGACTCAAGATTCCTACTGCGATAGAATAACCTAAATTTCCGACACCGATAATTGCAATTTTCATGGTTTAGTTGTTTAAAAAAAGTTAGCTTTTAATTGTAATCCTTGGGTCTCTTCAAATCCAAACATCAAATTCATATTTTGTATTGCTTGTCCGGATGCACCCTTTAACAAATTATCTATCTCGCTCGTAATAAGCAATTTATCATTATGTTTATGTAAATGAATCAAACATTTGTTCGTGTTTACAACCTGTTTTAAATGGATTTCACTATCGGAAACAAAAGTAAAAGCAGCATCTTTATAAAAGTCTTTGTAGATTTTTTTCGCTTCGTCCAACGAACCTTCAAATTTGGTATAGGTGGTAGCAAAAATTCCTCGACTAAAATTACCTCGGTTAGCAAGAAAAATAACTTCTTTATCAAAACTGTTTTGCAATTGCTCCAAGCTTTGGTTTATTTCACCTAAATGTTGGTGGGTAAATGCTTTATAATGGGAAAAATTATTGTCTCGCCAGGTAAAATGTGTTGTTTTCGTTAGGGAAGTTCCCGCACCTGTTGCACCTGTTACGGCATTAACATGGATATCTCCTTCAATCAAATTTTGATTTGCCAAAGGTAAAATTGCCAATTGTATTGCCGATGCAAAACAACCCGGATTCGCAATAAAATTTGCTTTTTTAATTGCTTCTCTATTCAATTCCGGAAGACCGTAAACAAAAGTTTTACCTTCAAAAGATTTATCTTTTTCTAACCGAAAATCATTACTCAAATCAATAATTTTAGTTTTTATAGAAATTTGATTTTTCTCTAAAAAGGTTTTTGAATTTCCATGCCCTAAGCATAAGAATAGAACATCTACCTCTGGATTTACCTGATCGGTAAAAGTTTGTTCTAATTCACCAACCAAATCTTGATGAATATCTGCAATTTTATTTCCGGCATTCGAAGTACTGAATACAAAATCAAGTGTAACTTTTGGATGATGCATCAACAATCGAATTAATTCACCTGCTGTATATCCGGCACCACCAATTATTCCAGCTTTAATCATAATTTAAGAGTTTACATGATTAAAAATTTTGCTTTGATTCGCTGTGATTTTAATAAAACCTTTCGCGTCTTCGGCAGTCCACCCATCATTTGTTTCGCCATAACTCGCAAATGAACTACTCATTAAATCGTGTTTCGATGCAATTCCGTTTACGGTAAATCGATACGGATGCAAGCTTACAAAAACATCGCCTGAAACATTTTTTTGCGTGTCTTGTAAAAACACTTCAAAATTTCGCATTACTTCATCTAAATATTGTCCTTCGTGCAATAGCATTCCATACCAATTTCCCAATTGCTCTTTGTGATGTTGTTGCCATTTGGTTAGGTTATGTTTTTCTAAAAGATGATGCGCTTTGATGATAATTAAAGATGCCGGTGCCTCGAATCCAACTCGACCTTTAATTCCGATAATTGTATCGCCAACATGGATATCTCTGCCAATTGCATATTTTGAGGCAATATCATTGAGCTTTTCGATTGCTGCAACCGAATCGCTTTTAACGCCATCAATTGCGACTAATTCTCCCTTTTGAAAGGATAATTTGATATCTCTTGAATTCTTTTCTTTTAACTGGCTAGGATATGCTTCTTCCGGTAATGGCAAATTGGAAGTCAGTGTTTCAACACCGCCAACACTAGTTCCCCAAAGACCTTTATTTATAGAATATTTTGCCTTTTCCCAAGGTAAATCTACTCCGTTTTCTTTGAGATAAGCAATCTCTTCTTGTCGGCCTAATTTTAAATCTCGAATCGGAGTAATAATTTGAATTTCGGGAGCTAAGATTTGAAAAATCATATCAAATCGCACCTGATCATTTCCTGCTCCGGTACTACCATGTGCTATATATTTGGCATCAATTTTCTTCGCATAATTTACAATTTCTATGGCCTGAATAATTCTTTCGGCACTTACCGATAAAGGATAAGTATTATTTTTTAGCACATTGCCAAAAATTAAGTACTTTACGACTTTGTCGTAAAAAGTTTGTACAGAATCTAATGATTTATACGAAGTTGCGCCTAATTGCAAGGCTTTTTCTTTTATTGTTTCAATTTCTCCTTTTGAAAATCCACCGGTATTTACACTAACAGCGTGTACTTCAAAACCTTTTTCTTTTGATAAATACTTTGCGCAATACGAAGTATCCAAACCTCCGCTATATGCCAAAACTAATTTTTTCATTTTTTTACTATTTATGTATTATTATGCCGAAATTAAATCGGACTATTCGCTTTCTTTCTTTTTATCCGTTTTCTTTAAAAATAACGTTTGTTTGATGTTTTTCAATCTTCGCCATGTATTTGTATCATAGTCATGCTCTTTGATTTTAACTTTATTTTTACGATCATATAGCATGCCGGTACATAAGCACATTTTTTGACTTGTTCGCAGTAAAACATCATAATTTTTGCAAGTTTGGCAGCCTTTCCAAAACTCAGGATCATCGGTGAGTTCAGAAAAAGTCACCGGTTTATAGCCTAAATCATAGTTTATTTTCATTACCGCCAAACCTGTAGTAATACCGAAAATTTTAGCTTCAGGATATTTTTGTTTGGAATAATTAAAAACTTTTGTTTTAATCTTTTTAGCTAGCCCTTGATTTCGATAATCATGATGTACAATTAGACCAGAATGCACTACATAGTTTTTATTACTAAAAATTTCTATATAACAAAAACCTGCAAACTTATCGCCATCCAAAGCAATAACAGCATTACCATTTATAATTTTTGTAGTGATATACTCTGGGGTTCTTTTGGCAATACCTGTGCCTCTTTCCTCAGCAGATTTATCAATGGTCTCGCAAATAATAGTTGCGAATTTTATATGATCTTTTGTTGCAATAACAATTTCCATTGTATTGATATGAATTTAAATTTAATAAATATTTGATTTTTAAAAGTAGAAATGGACTCACCTAATTCATAAAATAATGTATACCCTTACGGGCGACGGCGAGGAAGAAAAAGAACGGTACTAAATAAAACTAAATCAAATATAAAATTTATGTTTTGTGTTTTAGTTTGAAATTGCATTTTAGAAATTATTGGATTGTGAAAAATGAATGATATGTATAACTTGAAAGCATCATATTAGCGACGGCGCTCGGGAGAGCGGCGATTATTACTAATTGTAGTATGTGCTATATTTAATTTCACAAGGCAATATTACAATATTAATTTAAACAGAGAAAGATTTTTTTCTTTTTTTGTAATATTTTTTAAAAATACTTATCAACTTCACACTAATTTATCCTTTTTTTAAAGTTTTCCTTCACAAATTCTATAATTCTTTTCACTTCGACAATTTCAATAGCTAGAATTATTGCAATTTCTTGAAGGTTTAATTTACCTAAAAGATATAGATCTACCACATTAGAAGTTTGCCATGGTAGTTTTTGATACATAGTTCGAATAGTTAATCGGTTTGAATGATTTTTTAAATATGCAGTGTCTTTAATATCTAAAAAGGAAAGCACATTTTCTTCAGCACTATCGTAAGGTAGATAAGCTTTTTCTTGATTATCTTGATGATAAGAAATATCATCTAATTCTTCGTTCATGATCAAATCATTTCCGCCGTCAACAGTAAAGCTTTCTTCCAATTGTTTTAGTTCTTCCTCTAAAATGAACCTTGTACTTATGGTTTTTTTATGCCATTTTTCATCTTCAAATAAGTCCATCAAATTAATATTGGCTTGTTCAAACATGAAAATTCTCAATTCTTTTGCCTCCATTTTTTCGTGGTTTTCTTTTTTATAAACCTGCAAAATAACTTCATCAATTATTTCATTAGATTGAAACATATTTATTGGCAAAACACCCATATTTTGAGCGACTCTCAAGCGTTGTTTCACATAAGGATGTAGTAAATGGGTTATGCCCAACACTCTTTTTTCAAATTCATTGGTTTTATTAGCTGACAGTTTATCTTCGAAAGTTTTCATAATAAAGCCTTTAAAATTACCCTCTAATTTACAAAATATAAAGGATTATATTCTTAATTATTTTGGATATTAACGGTTTTCATTCTTTACTTTAACAAAAAAGCATCCTAATTTCAGATCCGAAACTTAAATAAAAATTGGTTATCAAAACCTGCTAGCTATTGACTATTAGTAATTTACATTGAAAGTTTTTAGCACTTTTTAACATTATTGCAATTGGATGGTTTCCGTTGCATATTTTTGAATGCAAATAAGTTCTATATGATACATAAAGAATTTAATTTCAGTCAATGCAATACCATTTTTTTTGGTTCGTATTTTCAACCCGAAACCGTAAAAGCAGTTATTGTATTGATACATGGAATGGGAGAACATTCAAAACGCTATGAAAAAGATGTTATACCTTATTTTAATCAAAATTCTATTGCAGTAATAACATATGATCAATTTGGTCATGGTAAAACTGATGGAAAAAGAGGTACTAATCCGAGTTTTGAGGCAGTATTAGATTGTGTGCATTTCATGCTAGAAAAGGCAAAGGAATTGTTTGGCGAGAAACCAACCTTTCTTTATGGTCATAGCATGGGAGGAAATGTTGCGATAAATTATGGTTTAAGGCGAGAAAATTCGTTGACCGGAATTATTGCTACAAGTCCATTTTTGAGATTGGCTTTTGAACCACCAAGTTGGAAATTGTTTTTAGGTCGTATCCTATTAAAAATCGCACCATCTATTACAATGAATAGTGGGTTGGAAGTTGAAGCCATTTCTCGCGATGAAAATGAAATTAAAGCCTATAAAAATGATCCATTAATTCATGACAAGGTAAGTCCGAATTATTCGCTTGTTTTTATGGAAACTGGAGAATGGGCTATAAAAAATGCGCAAAAATTAAAATTACCAATGTTGGTTTTGCATGGCACTGGTGACAGATTAACAAATTACAAAGCTTCAGAAGAGTTTGTAAAAAATGCAAATAAGAATGTAAGCTTGAAATTATATGAAGGAGCTTACCACGAATTACACCATGACTATGTCAAACAAGAAGTTCTTAAAGACATCGTTACATGGATTTTTAAAACAATAACATAACAAGTAACAATAATTCCTTAGAAATTAAAGAAGCCAATGAAAAAATCCTTTTTCCTCTATTTTTTAGTTTTTTCTCCCCTAATTTTTTCTCAGAATACCGCTGTTAACTTTGTTAATGACTTAGAAAATAATCCTATTTTTATATTGGATGATTTCGAAGGGTTTTCTGAGAAAAATTTTGTTATTATTGACAGTATCCATGAGGCAAAGGGCGACTCTTGGTTCTCACAACCAAAAGTAGGGAGTACTGAAAATGATGAAAATGAATTTACTTCTTTCCTATTAATAAAACAGCTAGAAGAACTGAATTTCAAAACCCCTTTTCAAATTGAACACAATCCGACTTTAGAACGATATATTCGCGTTTTTTTAAAAGACCGAAGAGAAAAATTGGGTCATTTAATGGATCGTGCTTCTTATTATTTTCCTCTTTTTGAAGAGTCACTTGATAAATACGATCTCCCGTTAGAATTGAAATATCTCGCAATAGTGGAATCCGCATTAGTTGCCAATGCAAGCTCTCCGGCTGGAGCAAAAGGTTTATGGCAATTTATGTACGGTACCGGAAAACAATTTGATTTAGAAATAAATTCTTATATTGATGAACGATTTGATCCAATAAAATCTACCGAAGCAGCTTGTAAATATTTAAGTAGCTTATATAAAACTTTTAACGATTGGGATTTAGCTTTAGCCGCTTACAATTCAGGACCAGGAAATGTTTCAAAAGCTATTAAAAGAGCTGGCGGAAAAACAAATTATTGGGAAATTCGAAATTATCTACCCCAAGAAACACAAGGTTACTTGCCT
Source organism: uncultured Flavobacteriaceae bacterium (assembly GCA_965363545.1). Lineage (GTDB taxonomy): Bacteria > Bacteroidota > Bacteroidia > Flavobacteriales > Flavobacteriaceae > Lutimonas. The sequence continues at coordinate 83,038 of CBDTUD010000002.1, forward strand.
GCATTTTACGCAACTTTTTACATTTTTGAATTTGCAAAAACACATCAACTTGAACCTATTAAATCAAGCTTATCTTATATAGAGGTGGATACTATTCATATTAAAAAGCAGATTTCTTTTCAAAGTATTCAAGAGAAAACAACTATTTCTTATGATTTATTAAAATCTTTAAACCCACAGTATAAAAAAGAAATCATTCCTCAAGCGAATAATAAGTCGTATGTACTTACTCTTCCCATCGAAATGGTAAATAGCTATATTTCTAATAACGCAAAATTGCATTCTCAATCGAAATATGAGAATTTAGCATCTACTTCTTTTCCAATAAAAATCACACCAAATAATAGTTATAAGGTCGAAATCGGAGATAATTTAAACAAGATTGCAACCAAACACCAAATTACCTTAGAGCAATTAAAAAAATGGAATGGCTTACAAACCGACTACCTAATTGCCGAGCAAAGATTAGTTATAACCGATAAAAATACTATCGATATGATTGATTTCAATACAGATACAGAAGAAAAAACAATGCCTTTCTCTCCAGAAATCTCCCCTGTTTTTTCTTCTTCTATTTCTTCTAAAGAGAATGAAAATACGGCAAAATATTTTGAGACTTACACAGTAAAAGAAGGGGATACTTTGTTTAAAATTTCAAGAAAATATCCACAAGTTACTATCAATCAAATTCGAGAGTGGAATAATATCACTAAGGTACATTATTTAAAACCTGGAACTCAATTAAAAATATTTTAACGTTTAAAAAATATTGCCGAATAAAATTTTATGCTATTTTTACCGTTTTTACATAACATTTGTGTTTAACAACGATAATTCAATTTGCCCCTATGACGAAATTTTTTAGCATTATTTTTTTTCTGTCCTTTTTCTTTAGTTTTTCTCAGGAAAACATGCAAAAGTTAGATTCTATTTTAGAAGTAAACTTAGATGGAATTGATCATTCTGAAGATTTTCTCGCACAAGAAATTGATACATTTAAAATTGATACTACATTAATTTCAGGCAAACATTTAGCTTTTATTGATTATGGAGAGGCTAGTGAATTTGATAAAAAGTGGATGGAATCTTGGAGAAATTCTGCCATCGACAGCTCTTTAATAATCAATCCGGAAGATACAATCGGTAAAGTTGTGTTAGAAGATTTTCCTACAGAATTATTAAAAGAGAGGCTTGCCGATTTAAATACCAAGACACCTTTCAATGTAGAATACAACCCTTCTTTAGAAAAAATAATCAAGCATTATCTTAAAAATCGTCCGGAAACATTAGCAAACTTAATGGGAAGAGCTAAATATTATTTCCCAATTTTCGAACCATTTTTAGACAAATATGACATTCCGCTTGAATTAAAATATTTAGCCATTGTTGAATCTGCATTGAAACCAAATGCGAAATCAAGAGTTGGAGCAAAAGGATTGTGGCAATTTATGTACACTACCGGCAAACAATATGGTTTACATGTGAGTTCTTATGTTGATGAAAGGTCTGATCCGATCCGATCAACGGAAGCCGCATGTAAATATTTATCTGATTTACATAAGATTTTTAACGATTGGGATTTGGCCCTTGCGGCGTATAATTCTGGTCCGGGTAACGTAAATAAAGCAATCCGAAGATCTGGTGGAAACAAGAATTATTGGAATATTCGATCTTATCTTCCGCGGGAAACTGCAGGGTATTTACCTGCCTTTTATGCAACCTATTATATATTTGAATATGCAAATGAGCATCATTTATATCCGAAAAACGAACTTTTGCATGCTTTTGAAACAGATACCATTGTTTTAAAAAGACAAATTACTTTCGATCAAATTAATAAAGCTTTAGAAACAGATGACGAATTACTCGAGTTTTTAAATCCGCAATACAAATTAAAAATTATTCCGGTCGTAAAAGACAAAAATTACACCTTAACTTTGCCAAAATTCTTATCTGGTAAATTTGTTGCCAATGAAGATCAGATTTACGCTTTCGCGGAATCGGATGACTCTTTACGAGAAAAACCATTACCAAAATTTATTGAAAATCCCGAAAAAATTAGATACCGAGTTCGAAGTGGTGATTATTTAGGAAAAATTGCAGGTCGATATGGTGTTTCTGTAAGCAGTATCAAACGTTGGAACGGAATGAGAAGTAACAATCTTCGCGTTGGTCAATATTTAACTATTTATCCTAGAAATTATGCCAGCAGCTCAGCTAGCAAAGCAAAAACTTCAAACTCTGTAGTTTCTAAAAAACCTATATCTAAAGATAAATATACCACCTATGTGGTTAAAAAAGGAGACTCTTTATGGTTGATTTCGCAAAAGTTTCCGAAAGTAACTGTAAGTCAATTAAAAAATTGGAACAATATTTGGGGTAGTAATTTAAAACCTGGAACAGAGTTAAAAATCTATTAAAAAAAGATTAATTTTAGACTCTATACTTTTACCCTAAATATAATACTCATGTCAAAGAACATTCTTTTATCTGCATTTTTTATTGTTAGTCTAATTTCTTGCACCAATAACAAAGAGCTAACCCTAGTAGATTCGACTGGAAGAATTAACCATGTAATGATTGTGATGAAAAATTCTGACTGGCAAGGAAAAGTTGGAGATACACTTCGAAATATCATCGCAAAACCTGTAGTTGGCTTGCCGCAAGACGAGGCTCAATTTACTATTAATCAGGTACCACCAGAAACTTTTAACGATTTATTCAAAAGATCAAGAAATATTCTTTTTGTTGGATATAGTCAAGACATAAAAAATAATTTTTATACCAATTCAAACGTTTACGCACAACCACAGATTTCTTTAACCATTTTGGCAAAAAATGAAGAGGAACTAATCCAGAATATAAAAGAGCATGAAAATGAAATCATTGCCACTTTTAAGGATAAAGATTTACAATTGTATCAAAATAAAATTACTAAACATATTCGGCAAATTAAAAGCATCGAAACTTTTAACAAACTCGGATTTTCATTAAAAATTCCAGTTAGCTATAATAAAGTGGAAGATACAGGTGATTTTTTATGGTATAGAAACGATATTACCAAAGGGCAGTTAAATATTTTAGCATATGAAATTCCGTACAATTCTGAATCAGACTTTTCAAAAGAAGCAATTCTGGCAGCGACCGATACTATAACAAAGCAGCAAATTCCAGGTCAATTTGAAGGAACCTATATGATGATCGAGCCAAAATACACTCCTGTATCAAAAACAATAACACTGGCAGGAAAAGAAGCTTTAGAAAATCGTGGACTTTGGATTGTGAAAGATGATTATATGGGCGGACCTTTTATTAATTATGCCATATTAGACAAAAAGAATAATCGTATTTTGATTCTTGAAGGTTTTAGTTATTCTCCGGCAACAAAGAAAAGAGATTTTGTTTTTGAAATGGAATCTATACTTAAAACTGTTGCTATTGAATAGTTTATTCTTCAACTTTTAAATTACTCGTGTGATAATTTTTTATTTGCCCTTCATTATCACTATAAATTAGAAAAGCTTTTAAATCAGGTTTATTATGTAAGAATTTTTGACTTTTCTCTAAACCCATCGCCATAAAAGCGGTGGCATAAGCATCAACATCAGCACAATCTAATTTTCCGATAACCGATGCACTTAACAAATTACTTTTACTTGGGAATCCGGTTTTTGTGTCTATGGTATGTGCATATTTGAGTCCGGTTTTTTCGTCTATTTTAAATTTTCGATAATTTCCTGATGTTGCTATCGATTCATTTTCTAAACTAACAATACTTTGAAAAGAACGGCTCGCGTCAAAATTTGGTTTTTCGATAGCAATACTCCAAGGCTTGAATTTTTCGTTAACACCTCTCGCTCTAATTTCACCTCCAATTTCTACCATATAATTAGCCACTCCTTTTGTTTCTAGAAATCGCCCAATAACATCGACAGAATATCCTTTTGCAATAGCATTAAAATCAATATAAGTTTGTCTATATTTTTTTACAACTCGCCTATTTTCAATTTGCAACTTATCAAAACCGACAAATTGTAACAATTCTTTCACATGTGCAGAGTCTAATTTAACAGAATCCTTTTCGGGTCCGAAACCCCATGCATTGACAAGAACTCCAATAGTTGGGTCAAAAAAACCTTCTGTTTCCTTATAAATTCTATTCGATTTTTCAAAAACTTCCTGAAACATACCATCTACCATAACTGTTGAATCTCCATGGTTTATCTTTGAAATATCAGAAGTTGGAATATATGTTGACAAGCTTTTATTTATAGAGTGAATCAAGCTATCTATATGTTTTTCAGTGATTTGATCTAATTCATCTTCATAAGTAATGTGAAATGTTGTACCCAAAGCAAGTCCTTCTAACTTTTTATAAACCAAATTATTAGTTTGTTGGCAAGAAAGCAATAGAAATGTTAAAAACAGTGTGAAATAATTTTTCATTGTATAAAATATTATGTTTTCTTTAACAATCAAAGATAATACTTAATATTAGCTTTGTTCCACTATTATTTAATAGTAAAATCAAGAATAACAGAATAAATTTAATAAATTTGTCTAATAATCAAATTCGTATCAAATTATGAAAAAAGTTTTTTTTACTGCATTAATTTTATCAATTCTTCTAAGTTCATGTGTGTCGCAAAAGAAGTACGCCGACTTGGAAACTCAGTATGGTGTTACTAAACAAGATTTAGTAAATGCTAAAGCTGATCTTCAAGGTTGCTTAATTGATAAAGAACATTTATCCGAACTTAACAAATCTTTGAAGGAAGACAAAGCCCGATCTTTGCAACAAGTAGAAAATTTAACCGTCTTGACACAATCTTCTTCTGATAATATCAAAGATATTATTACACAATTAAGCGAAAAAGACAAATACATTAATGGAATTCGCGCTGCGATGACCAAAAAAGATTCTATCAACTTAGCTTTGGCATTTCAATTGAAAAGAGATCTTGCTTCGGGAATTCAAGATGAAGATATCCAAATTAATGTTGAAAAAACAGTGGTTTATATTTCTATTGCTGATAAATTATTATTTAAAAGTGGTAGTGCCGTAGTTTCTGAAAAAGCGAAAGTTGTTTTAGGAAAAGTAGCTACAGTTATTTCTAGCAAACCAAATATGGAAGTTCAAGTAGAAGGTTATACAGATAATGTGCCGATTAGCACCAACTGTATGAAAGACAATTGGGACTTAAGTGTTTCAAGAGCAACTTCAGTTGTTCGAGTTTTACAAAATGATTTCAACATTCAACCTGGAAGATTAATTGCTGCAGGAAGAAGTGAGTATGTTCCGTTAGAAACTAACGATAGTGCTGAAGGTAGATCAACTAACAGAAGAACAAGAATCGTTATTTTACCTAAATTAGATCAATTCTTTGATATTTTAGAGCAAAAACCTGAATAATCGGTATCTAGTTAAATACCTTATTGATAGAGCTGTTTGAAAATTTTCAAACAGCTTTTTTTGTTTAGAAAATTTCATAAAAAAATAGAAGGGTACTAATCTTTTTAAGAAGTAGAAAACATGTTTCAAAGGAGCATCCAATGTTGCAAAAACTGAACTGTTTACAAAATATACTTTATCTCTTAAAATTCTACATCCCAGTTTTACGGAATAAGCCAAGAATACACCAAATACCTTTATTTTAAACTATGAAAAAATAAGTTAAACATTTATGAAAATAGTATTAAAATATTCTTAACCATATCAAAATTTTTCTTAATTTGCAAGATAATTTACAAATTAAGTGAAACTCAAATTATTAATTTTAACTCAAAATTTTTCTTACGTATGAAGAACAATTCACTAAAAATGTGTTTGTTCGGTCTTTTTATGCTCGCAAGTAGCGTAATTTATGCCCAAACAACAATTTCAGGAAATGTAACGAGTATCGAAGGTCCCCTTCCGGGAGCTAACGTTATCGTAAAAGGAACTCAAAACGGAACAGCAACTGATTTCGATGGTAATTATACCATTGAGAATGTTGCCAATGATGCCGTTTTAGTATTTAGCTCTTTAGGATATATTGCTAAAGAAGTAGCCGTTGATGGCAATGCAACCATTAATGCGTTTTTAGATTCTGACTCTCAATCTTTAGATGAGGTCGTAATTATTGGTTATGGTTCTGTTCGTAAATCGGATGCAACTGGCGCAATTGATGCCATTGGCTCAAAAGATTTCTCTACTGTAAACGCTACATCACCTGCACAAATTTTAAGAGGTAAAGTAGCTGGTGTTCAAGTAACCCAATCAAGTGGTGAACCAGGTGGAGCTGTTAATATTCGTGTACGTGGTAACAGTTCTATTCGTTCTGGTAACGATCCGTTAATTGTTGTTGATGGTATTCCGTTAGCCGGTGGTAATATTTCTGCTGGAGGTAATGCAGGGGCTCTTGGAAGTTCAACAGCAAAAAACCCATTAAACTTTATCAATCAAAATGATATAGAAAGTATCAATATATTAAAAGACGCTTCTTCTACCGCCATTTATGGTTCTAGAGGTGCAAATGGTGTAATTTTAATTACAACTAAAAAAGGTACTTCTGGAGCACCAAGAATAGAGTATAGTACCTCCGTTGGATTTAGCAGTTTAGCAAATGATATCGGTATGATGTCATCTGAGCAATATGCACAACAAGCAACTTCTGATGGCGTATCTGTTTTAGATCATGGATCAAGAGGTTATGATTGGACTGATGCTATTTTACAAAATGCAACTACCGTAAGTCATGATTTATCTGCAAGTTTCTCTGGAGAAAGATCAAGAACAAGAGTCTCTTTAGGGTATTTAAATCAAGAAGGTATTTTACAAAAAACAGGTGTAAAAAAATATAATGTTTCTTTAAATAATACTATTGAACTATTAAACGAAAAAGTAACATTGGATACGAATGTTCTTGTGTCTCAAATTGGAGATCAAGGTCAATCGACCTCTGATAACTCAGGTTTTATTGGTAATGTTATTGGGTCTGCCTTATATTGGAATCCAACTTATCCTCTTCGTAACTCAGACGGATCGTACTATCAAGTAAGTGATACATATTTAAATCCTGCTGAATTGTTAGATAGTTTTGACGATCATACAGAGACTACTAAAATATTGGCGAGTATTTCTCCAACCGTACATATTACAGATGGTTTAGACTATAAATTCGTATTTGGTGTAGATTATTCAACTTCAAGCAGAGCTTCTCAGTTATTACCTTCATTTCAATTACAAGGTAGTAATGGAACAACAACAGGTGGAGATCCTGCAGGTGGTTTTGCAAACATTAATAATGTAACTAGATTTAATAAGACTTTTGAAAACATTTTGACCTACAAAAAAGAGGTGAGTGATGACTTTTCTTTTAATGCCTTATTAGGATATTCATTTTATTTGTATGAATATAAATCGAACTATGCCAACGCTTCTTATTTCAATGCAAATCAAACCAACCTAGTTGATAATATGGAAGGTGGGAAAAACAGTGATTTTCGCTCAGGCTCCAGTAAAAACACCAATGAATTACAATCTTTCTTTGGTAGAATTGAAACAACTATTTTTCAGGATTTATTAGTAAATGTATCTTTAAGATATGATGGTTCTAGTAAAGTGGGTGAAAACAATACTTATGGTTTATTTCCTGCGGTTGGTGTTGCCTATAAAATTTTTGATGGCAATGACGGTATTGTAAATAATTTAAAAGCCAGAGCAAACTGGGGTATCGTAGGTAACCAAGAGTTTGGAGCGTACTCTTCTCTTGCAGTAGGTAGATATTATGATGGCGGTTTAAGTCAAACTGGTAACTCAAATGCCGATTTAAAATGGGAAACTACAAACAGTTATGGTATTGGTCTTGATTTTAAATTATTTGATAACCTTTCCGGTTCGATAGATTATTTTTATAAAAGTACAGAGGATTTGATATTTCCACAACCTGGAGCTTCCAATGTGCCTAATAATGCAGGAGCAACTACTTTTGTAAATTTACCTGGATCACTTGAAACTTCTGGTGTTGAAATTGGATTAACTTGGGACGCCATTCAAAAAGAAGACTTCACTTTATCTTTTAGTGGTAATGCTTCTTTCTTAGATAATAAAATGAAAGATTTTCCATTATTTATCTTAACGGGTGGTGTCAACGGTCAAGGTCTATCTGGAGCAAGCGCTTCCATTATTACCAACAACTTACCTATTTACACCTTTTATTTAAATGAATGGAGAGGATTCGATGCTAACGGAAACTCAATTTATGCTGCACCAGACGGAAGCGATGTTGGCTTGGGTGGAGCTGCCAAAGTTGTTTTGGACAAAACTGCAGTACCTGACATAAATGTTGGTTTCAATATCAATTCAACCTACAAGAAATTTGATTTCAATGCTGCTTTTTACGGCGCATATGGTGGTTATTTGTATAACAACACTGGAAATGCCCTATTCTTTAAAGGCGCATTCTATGGAGATAAAAATATAACTTATGATTATGCTAGAACAAATCAAGCTCAAGGTGATCCAAACTCTCCTTCTACAAGATATTTAGAGTCATCTGATTTCTTTAGATTAGCCAACTTAACTGTAGGTTATACTTTTGATGGAGATAAATTAGGAAGTTATGTTGATCGTTTAAGAGTTTATGCAAGCGGAAATAACTTATTTGTTATTACCGATTATTCCGGTTTTGACCCTGAAGTGGATACCAACAAGCAAATTAACGGAGTTAATTCTGCAGGTATGGATTATTTTTCTTATCCAGCCTCTAGAGGGTTTACATTTGGATTAACAGTAGGATTTTAAATTATAAAAAAATATAAATGATGAATATAAAAAAATATAAATTAAGTATTGCTAGTTTGTTCACAGCCACACTACTTGTGTTGGCTAGCTGTACAAATCTAGATGAAACAGTACAAGATGGAGAAGAGTTCACAGGAGCTAATACATCTTATGCTACTTCTGATGCGAACCCTGCGGATTTATTAGCAAACGCATATACAGGGATGAGAACAGCTTATGCAGATCAAGCGCGTCTTTTCTGTTTAGACGAACATACCGCTGATGCAGTGGTTGGCCCAACACGTGGTGGTGACTGGGATGATAATGGAGTATGGAGATCATTGCATACACAAACTTATGGGCCAGATCATGGTTATAATAAAGATACATGGAATGATATGTTTTCGCAAATCAACCAATGTAATTTTGTTCTGGGTGCAAATCCAAATGCCCAACAAGCTGCAGAAGCTAGATTTTTAAGAGCTATGCACTACTATCATGTTATTGATTTATGGGGTTCTGCTCCGTACAGAGAACTTGGTACTGATCCTAATGCTGCCGCACCTGTTTTTACTAGAGCGGAAGGTACTGCATGGATAATTAGTGAATTAGATGCCATTATGGGAGATTTACCTACAGGACCAGTAACTATTGCAAACAAAAATGCAGCGCACTGGTTATTGGCTAAAATCTATTTAAACAAAGCAGTTTTTACAGCAGAAAATCCTGCAGGACCATATACCTTTGACGCCGCAGATATGGCACAGGTTGTTTCTCATGTTGATGCTATTTCAGGTGTTAGTATTGCCGCAGATTACTGGGATAATTTTATTGCTGAGAATACAGCAACTTCAACCGAAATTATTTTTGCTAACGAAAATATTGGTGGTGTTTCTTCAGGTCCTGTTCGTTCAAGATGGTTTATGGGGCAACATTATAACCAAACACCTTCAGGCTGGAATGGATTTACAACCTTATCGGATTATTACGACAAATTCGATCCAAATGACGAACGTATTTTAAAATGGTTTCCGCAAACAACTGCTGATAACGGTTATAATGTAGGTTTCCATATTGGTCAACAATACGGACCTGGAGGACCAGGTGTTGGTGAGGCTCTAAAAGACAGATCAGGAGCCCCTTTAGTATTCACTAGAGAATTAGAACTAATTACAAGTGGCTCTACCTTAGAGTCCGCTGGTATAAGAGGTGTGAAATATGTTCCGGATATGGCTAGTGGTGATAATGCAGAGAATGATATGGTACTTGCTCGTTATGCGGATGCCCTTTTAATGAAAGCAGAAGCTTTAGCGAGAACTAGTGATTTATCGGGTGCTCAAGACCTTGTACATATGTTACCTAATGAGGCTTCAACCTCTGTAGGCTCGATCGACGACCTTTTAGATGTTAGAGCGAGAGAATTATGGTGGGAAGGCTGGAGACGAAATGATAGAGTTCGTTTTGGTAAATTCTTAGATCCTGTTCAGTTGAAAAACTACCAATCGGATCCGAAATTTGTTTTAATGCCAATTCCGGCAGATGCATTGGTAAATCCAAATATTACTCAAAATCCAGGTTACTAAAAATAGTAACATTAAATTAAAAAAAAACGCCCTTTTTAAGGGTGTTTTTTTTATATATATTTTAGAATAAACAAATGTTTACTTATTCTCCATTTTAAATATAAACCCTTGATTATGGATATTTTCAATTTTTATGGAGGAATCCTCACTTAAATACTTTCTTAATCTGGAAATAAAAACGTTTAAACTTTTTTTATTGAAATAGTCATTTTTGCCCCAAAGGTTATGTAATATCTCTTTATGCGTGCATACCTCGTTTTTTTTGGAAACCAATAGATAGAGCAAATTGTTCTCCCTTGCAGTCAATTGAATTATTACATTCTTATAGATAAGTTGTGAATTTTTCTTTTTATAGACATAGTTTCCAAGTTTAAATTCATTTTGAATTTCAGCAGTTGGTGATTTTTTATTCGATAAAGTGTTCAAAAGTGTATGTATTCTTACTACCAATTCTTCTTCATCTATTGGTTTTTTCAAATAATCAATGGCTCCAATTCCAAAACCTTTTAAAACATCAATTTTTAAGGATCGAGCCGTTAAAAAAACAAATGGAATCTCAGGAAATTGTTCTTTTATCCTCTTTGCCAAGGTAAACCCATCTATTTTAGGCATCATTACATCCAAAATAACAAGTTCGAAATATTCCCTATTTAGAATTTCCAATACAGAAGTACCATCTTTTTCCCACAGGATATCAAAATTTTTCATTTTAAGATACTCTGAAAGTACATACCCTAAAGCTTCATCGTCTTCAACCAATAAAATTTTACTATTTTTTTCCATGAGCTTTTGATAACGGTAATTTAATGATAAATTTAGAACCTTCTCCTAACTTGCTTTCTACTTTAATCTTTCCATGATGCAAATTAATAATTCTTTTCACATAATGTAAGCCTAGACCATATCCTTTCACATTATGTACATCGCCTGAAGTAACACGGTAATACTTTTCAAATATTTTAGGTATGTCATCATTTGAAATTCCAATTCCATTATCCTTAATTTTTATGACCAAATCATTACTTTCAATATAGGATAAAAAGTGAATTTTAGCTGGAGTCGTTGTATATTTTTTAGAATTTTCTAAAACACTGTTTATCGCATTTTCCAAATGAGATGGCTCGCAATTTATTAGGTAATTATCACCTTCTAATGTTATATCAAATTCGATATTCTCCATACTCGCAAGCTCTTTGAACTCTATAACTAATTTCAAAAGTAAAGGCTTAAAATCTATTTCAGACTTTATTATAAAATTCTTTTTATTTTCTATACTTGCCAACTCTAAAACCTTGTCAATTTGGTGTTTTAATCTATCTACTTGATTTCTAATGATATGAACTAACTCTTTATGCTCATCGCCAACTTTGTCTTGTAAGATTTTTGAAGCAACTCCGATTGAAAAAACAGGGGTTTTAAGTTCATGTGTAAGGTTATTAATGAACTCATTCGTTGTAATTATTAAATTTCGCTGCCAATAAAAGAATTTTAACCCCCAAACGATAATGCCGAAAATTACTATTAAAAATAAAATACTGGGAATCGTTAGTCCGTTCAATTGAAATAAAAAATAGGTGTGTAAATCTTTAAATTGAAGCTCTAAAATTAGTCTTTTGTTTGTCAAAGTGGGCAAGTAACCATCCAATGCTATTGGATATCTTAATAAGCCATCCTCTTCGTCATAAGCTGTAGGAGATTTGAAATAGTCTGTAGAATCCTTTGCATACAAACTATACGAGAAATCTGTTTTAATGCCTTGTTGTAATAGTTTATCCTTCAAAAAATCATTCATGAAATATCGTGAAGCATCTTGTACGCTATCTATACTAAGACTAAAATAAGTACTGTCTTTAGCAATTGCCTTTCCAACTAAAAAAGTTAACTGATTTGGTTCCCGCAGCTCCATTTTAACTTCATTAACTACGATTCCCATTTTTTTATTGAATTGAATCTGAGCTAAATTCAAACCGAGTCTCAGATATTGATATTGAACTATTATCAACCCAATTATGGAAACTAAAAAAATGATTACATATATTTTCTTGATATTCATGATTCATTTATAGCCGTAAAGTTAAAGTAAAATATCTTTTTTTACATTTTATTTATCTCCTTAACTTTTCATTAATCTTTTTAAACTTTTATTAATCTAAACTAACGACTTGTATCTGTATTTTAGCAATGAGTTAGAATTAATAAAAATAAAGAGTTTTTTTTGTAAGTAAAGTAAAAAGGTCCTCAAAGTTTATCAAATAAGCAAGTTGAAGAATTCCAAAAACCGTATAATTTCGGTACATTTTTTGAAGCTTATTTCATAAATTTTGAGGTATCTTTGTGTTCTGTAAAAAACGAAAAACACCTAAGTTAAAAGTTTAATAGTTGATTTAATGCAATGAAATATATCAGAGAAAATCGACGTTTTACTATTTTATTCTATTTTAATTTTTTTCTCGTTTTTACAATTATCTCCTGCAAAAAAGAAAACACCCTTTTTATAAATTTAAATGCTAAAAAAACAGGAATTGATTTTAAAAATCAATTAATAAACACGCCAGAACTTAATGTTTTATCGTATCTCTATTATTATAATGGTGGCGGTGTGGCGGTCGCCGATTTTAATCAAGATGGTTTTGACGATTTGTTTTTTACTTCTAACATGGGTGCTAATGAACTGTATCTTAACAAAAAGAATTTAACATTCAAAAAAGTTACCAAAGAGGCGAACCTTACAGAAAAAGGTTGGTCTACAGGTGTAACAACAGTCGATATTAATAATGACGGTTTGCTTGATATTTATGTTTGTCAGGTAGGTAATTTTAAAACTTTACAAAGTAAAAACCTACTCTATATAAATCAAGGTAATAACGGCGATGGAATTCCAATTTTCAAAGAAGAAGCTCAAAATTACGGATTAGATTTTTCTGGATTATCAACACAAGCAGCTTTTTTTGATTACGACCTCGATGGCGATTTAGACATGTATTTGTTAAACCATTCCATCCATCCTATTCGAAATTATGGTAAAGGTTCTAAAAGAAATATTCCAAATGAAATTTCGGGCGACAAACTATTCCGTAATGATGGAGTATTCTTTACCGATGTAACCCTAGAGTCTGGTATTTTTAGTAGTAGCATAGGTTATGGTTTAGGTATCGGTATTTCTGATTTTAATAATGACGGTTTCCCGGATATTTATGTCGGTAACGATTTTTTTGAAAATGATTACCTATACCTCAATCAAAAAAATGGAACCTTTAAGGAAATAATCAGTGAAGACTCCAAAAAATTAGGTCATACAACGCATTTCTCGATGGGTCATGATTTAGCAGATTTCAATAACGATGGATTTATCGACATTTTAGCTATGGATATGCTACCCGAAGATTTGATAACGTACAAATCCTCTGGCAATGAATACGCTTACGATACCTATAAAAATTATCTCAAAAATGGTTATGCACCCCAATACATGCAAAACAATTTGCTTCTCAATAACGGAAACGATACGTTTAGCGAAATTGCATTTTTAGCTGGTGTTTCTGCATCTGAATGGAGCTGGTCAAGTCTGTTTTTCGATTTTGATAATGACGGTAATAAAGATATTTTTATATCAAACGGTATTTATGGCGCCACTAATGATATGGATTATATCAATTTTATTTCTAATGAAAATATTCAAAAACGGCTTTCAGAAGGTATGACCGCAGCAGATATGAATATGATTGATGAAATTCCACAAAAAAAAGCTGCTAATTATTTTTACAAGAATAACGGTGATTTAACCTTTAAAAAATTACCTAATACGATCACATCTTTTAGTAACGGAACTATTTATAATGATTTAGATAATGATGGTGATTTAGATATTGTTACAAATAATCTAAATGAGGAGAGTTTTTTGTATCAAAATTTATCGCATGAAAATGCCACAAAAAATAATTTCATTAAAATAACCTTTCACGGAACCGATTTGAATAAATTCGGAATTGGCGCAAAAATTATCGCGCACAATTCTGGTGAAAATCAATATTTTGAAAACTACACCACTCGCGGATATATGTCGTCGGTTGCTCCTAAAATTAATATCGGACTGGGAGAAAAAACAACTCTAGATTCCTTAACAGTTATTTGGCCAAAAGGAGCGTATCAAATAGTTCGAAATATTAGCAGTAATCAAGAAGTCTCTTTAAATGCATTAAATGCCAGCGGAAATTTCTATCAAAAACCAATTAATTACAATGCAAATTGGGTAACTAAAAGCGATACCATTTTCAAATTTAAACATATTGAACATGATTCCTATGAATTTTTAAAAGAACCATTAGCTCCTTACATGACTTCATATTTGGGCCCAAAAATAACTATTAGCGATGTAAATAATGATGGATTAGATGATGTTTTTATTGGTAATGGAAAACGAGAAAAAGCAAAACTATTTTTACAAAACACCGAAGGTTATTTTGTAGAATCACTTCAAGAAGAGATAGCAAAAGAAAGTCTTAGCGAAAATAATGATAATCTTTTTTTCGATGCTGATGGAGATGGTGATTTAGATCTTATCGTCGCCAACGGAGGTAATGAATATAAAAAAGAAAAAGCCATACATCCATTGCTTTTTATCAATGATAATGGCAATTTTAAAAATCAATCGGAAAAATTACCAGAAATCTTTTTGAATGCCTCTGTGGTAATTGCTGAAGATTTTGATAATGACAATGATTTAGATCTTTTTTTTGGCGCAAGCTCGGTTACAGAAAATTTTGGGAAAACACCAAATTCCTATCTTTTAGAAAATGATGGAAAAGGTAACTTTTCGGATGTAACCAATACCAAAACAGAAAATTTACAACAAGTTGGCTTAGTGCATGCTGCAAAATGGTTGGATGTTAATGGTGACAATTATAAAGATTTGATCGTTGTGGGTCATTGGATGCCAATTACCATATTTTTAAACCAAAATGGATTCCTTAAAAAAATGGAAAGTAACGGTTTAGAGAACTCTAACGGACTCTGGAATACGATAGAAAGTGCCGATTTTGACCAAGATGGTGATGCCGACTTTATTCTAGGTAATTGGGGTTTAAATTCGCGCTGGCAAGCTTCTTTCAACCAACCTTTGAAACTATACTTAAATGATTTTGACAGTAACGGAAAGATAGATCCTGTTATAACTTATTTCTATAAGGAAAAAGAAACTGTTTTTGCTACAAAAGATGAGTTGACAAAACAAATTCCATCCTTAAATAAAAAATATTTATCTTATGATTCATTTGCCAAAAGCACCATTTCCGATTTGTTTTCTAAAGAAAAATTAAAAAATGCCATACTTAAAAATGTGTATTATTTATCGAGTTGCCTTCTTAAGAATAATGGCGCTGGTCAGTTTGAAATAATCCCTTTACCTCTATTGGCTCAAATATCTACTGTGAATGCCATACAGATTGACGACTTTAATTCTGATGGTTTTCCAGATGTATTATTGGTAGGAAATAATTACGAAATAAATACGCAATTAAGTCAATTAGATGCATCGCATGGCGTGATTTTACGCAACGATAAAAAAGGAAATTTTTTAGCCGATTTCCAACTAACACAACAGGTTCAAATCACCGGAGCCGCAAGAGATATTCAAAAAATAAAAATAAAAAATAATTGGTATTATTTGATTGCTAAGAATAATGACAGTATACAAATTCTACAAAAAAAATAACAAGATGCAGTTAAAAACAACCTACACATTTGTGCTTTTTTTTCTTTTCTTAAGCCTAATTTCTTGCACAAAAGAGAGTGAAAATAAGGTGCAAAAAAAGAAACTTTTTACCAATGTTACCGATTCGGGCATAGACTTTACTAATACAATTACGAACACAAAAGATTTGAACATTTTTACCTATAGAAACTTTTATAATGGAGGTGGAGTTTCAATTGCCGATATAAATAATGATGGATTACCCGATGTTTATTTTACTTCGAACTTAGGTAAAAACAAACTCTTTTTAAATAAAGGTGATTTTAAATTTGAAGACATTACCGAAAAAAGTAAAACTGGTGGTACTCATGCTTGGTCGACCGGAGTTGTAATTATTGACATAAATAATGATAATCTATTAGACATTTACGTTTGTAATGCCGGAAATGTCGTTGGTGATAATCGAAAAAACGAACTCTTTATAAATAACGGAGATCTCACTTTTACTGAAAAAGCAGATGAATATGGTTTGGCTGATAATGGTTTTACAACACATGCAGCCTTCTTTGATTATGACGGCGATGGCGATTTAGATGTCTATATTTTAAACAATAGTTTTATTCCGGTAAGCTCTTTAAGCTTTGATAATAAACGAAATCTTCGTGAAATAAATTGGAATATCAATCCGATTTTTATTGGAGGTGGTGACAAATTATTACGAAATGATGATGGAAAATTTGTTGATGCAAGCGAAGAGGCGGGAATTTATGGAAGTTTGATTGGTTTTGGATTAGGTGTTACCGTAGGAGATGTGAATAATGATTTCTTACCCGATATTTATGTTTCGAACGATTTTTATGAGCGGGATTACTTGTATATAAATAATGGAGATGGAACTTTTAAAGAAAATATAAAAGATTGGGTGCAACATTTGAGTCTTTCTTCAATGGGAGCAGATATGGCAGATGTTAATAATGACGGATATCCTGAGATTTTTGTGAGTGATATGCTTCCCGAAAATAATCAAAGACTTAAAATGACTAGCGAATTTGAAAGTTTTGATATTTACAATCTAAAAAAACAACGTGATTTTTACAATCAATACATGCAAAATACCTTACAACTAAATAATCAAAATGGCACTTTTTCTGAAATTGGTATGTATAGCGGAATTGCAAAAACAGATTGGAGCTGGGGAGCTTTGATATTTGACATGGATAATGATGGCTACAAAGATCTTTATGTAAGTAATGGGGTTTACCACGACTTGACCAATCAAGATTTTATGGACTTTTTCGCCAATGAAATCATACAAAAAATGACCGTTTCGGGCAAAAAAGAAGAATTTCAATCGGTTGTTGATAAAATGCCAAGTACCCCAATGCTCAATTTTGCTTTAAAAAACAATCAGAATCTTACCTTTACAAACGAAGCTAAAGAATGGGGATTTGAAGAACTTAGCTTTTCAAATGGTGCATCGTATGGAGATTTAGACAATGATGGCGATTTAGATTTAGTGGTAAATAACGTAAATCAGCCTGCTTTTGTTTTTAAAAACAACTCCAATGAAATCTTAAAAAACAACTACTTTAAAATCAAATTAAAAGGTCAGGCACCAAATACTTTCGCCGTAGGGAGTTTGGTAAAGGTTTTTATTGGAGATCAAATATTGCGACAAGAATTAATACCTTCTCGGGGATTTCAATCTTCCATTGATTATGCCATGACATTTGGTATCGGGCAAAATAATACAATCGATTCTGTTCAAGTTGTTTGGCCTAACAAAAAAATTCAAATGCTTAAAAATGTTGTTGTTAATCAAACCTTAGAATTGACTTATGATGAAACCAAAGCAACCTATTTATTGCAAAAAGAGATAATCGAAAAAACCCTTTTTACAGAAGTACCTATTACCATAGATGCTCATAAAGAAAACAATTATATCGATTTTAATTACGAAGGTTTGATTCCGAGAATGTCTTCTAAAGAAGGTCCAACCATTTCGGTTGCCGATATCAATAATGATGGTTATGATGATATATTTATTGGAGGAGCAAAAGGTGAAAACGGGTATCTGTATCTGCAAAAGTCATCTGGAAAGTTTTCTAAATTCAATGTTGAAAATTTCATTTCAGATAAGGGATTCGAAGATACGGCATCTGCATTTTTTGATGCTGATGGTGATGGCGATATGGATTTATATGTTGGTTCAGGAGGTAACGAAGAATATGAAAATTTTGAATTATTAACCGACCGAATCTATTTTAATAACGGTAAAGGTGTTTTTGAAAGAAATAAAGAAGCGCTTCCTGTTTTTCAATACAATACTTCTGTAGTTGCCCCAAATGATTTTGATGAAGATGGTGATATTGATCTTTTTATAGGTAGTTCTGGTGTTTCTGGAACTTATGGCATAAATCCGGAAAGCTTTCTTTTGGAAAATGATGGGAAAGGAAATTTCAAAGATATCACCGAATCAAAAGCTTTTGACCTAATGAAACCTGGTATGATCACCGCAGCCTCCTGGCAAGATATTACCGGAAACGGGAAGAAAGATTTAATTGTAGTGGGAGAATGGATGGCGCCAATTATTTTTGAAAATACCGGAAGAAGATTGCGTAAATATGATAGTAATCTCGATACTTTAACCGGACTTTGGTATGCTATAAAAGCAGAAGATTTGAATAATGATGGTACGGTTGATTTAATTTTAGGAAATCGTGGAACAAATTATTTTTGTAAAACTAGTCCGGAAAAGCCTGCAAAAATGTTTATCAACGATTTTGATAATAATGGTACAATTGAGCAAGTGCTTACCCAAAATATCGATGGAAAAGATATTCCAATTCCTCTACGTAGGGAAATGTCAGGGCAATTAAGTTCTTTGAAAAAAACAATTTTAAAATTCGAAGATTATGCTTCTAAATCTGTTTATGAATTATTTTCTGAAGATTTGATCAACAATTCCTTAATAAAAACTGCTAGCACTTTTGAAAGTGTAATTGCTTATAATAATGGTGATGGAACTTTTAAAATCAGCATTTTACCAATGAGAGTACAACTTTCTTGCATCAATCAAATTTTAACGAATGACCTAAATAAAGATGGCATTAAAGATCTTATTATGGCAGGAAATAATTTTAATTACAAACCTCAGTTTGGTAGAGCTGATGCCAGTTATGGCGATGTATTATTAGGTAATGCCAACGGTGAATATTCTTGGATGCCAAATAGTAAATCAGGTTTCTTTATGAAAGGCCAAGTTCGAAGCATGCACTGGCTTCATGATAAAAATAGCACCAAATATATTATTGTTGGATTGAATGATGAACAACCAAAATTATTTAAGTTACATGAATAAAGTAGTTCTTTTCTTAGGAGTGTTTTTACTATTTGTTGGATGTAATCCTACAAAAGAAGACCTATTGTTCAAAAAAATTCCAAAAGAAAAAACCAATGTTACTTTCGTGAATCAAACCGAAGATTCAAAAGAACTTAATATTCTCGATTATTTGTATTTTTATGATGGTGGTGGTGTAACAACAGGCGATATCAACAATGATGGTTTACCCGATGTTTACTTTACTTCTAATCTTCATGAAAATAAATTGTACTTAAATAAAGGGGAGTTTCAATTTGAAGATATCACTGAAAAAGCAGGTGTTGCCGGAAAATCTGATTGGACTACCGGAACTACGATGGCTGATGTCAACGGTGATGGCTATTTAGATATTTATGTTTGTGCAGTTGTAGGAATTAATGGCTTTGATGGTCATAACGAGCTCTTTATCAATAATAGCGATGGCACATTTACAGAAAGCGCAAGCAAGTACGGTTTAGATTTTGACACCTATTCATCATCCGCTTCATTTTTTGATTATGACAATGATGGTGATTTAGATATGTATTTGCTAAACCACGCCGTTCATTCGGTAAGTTCATTTGGTCCGGCAGAGATTCGAAAAAAAAGAGTGTATGAAAGTGGCGATAAATTAATGAGAAACGACAATAATAAGTTTGTTGAAGTTAGTGAAGAAGCTGGAATATATGGTGGTGCCAATAGTTACGGACTTGCCATTGCAACTTCTGATTTCAACAATGATGGCTTTACCGACCTCTATATTTGTAATGATTTTCATGAAGATGATTATTACTATCTAAACAATGGTGATGGTACATTTACTGAATCCTTAAAAAAATACTTTGGTCATACAAGTAAGTTTTCCATGGGAAGTGATGTTGCCGATATCAACCATGATGGGTATATTGATATTTTAAGTTTAGACATGCTGCCTGAAGATGAAAAAATCTTAAAAGCTTCTGATGGTGATGAATCTATTGACATACTTGAACTTCGCACCAAACAATTAAAATACCATTATCAATTTACTCGAAATATGTTGCAAATCAACCAACAAGGCAAATATTTTAGCGAAACTGCATTATTGAGTGGTGTTGCGGCAACCGATTGGAGTTGGTCTGCCCTTTTCGGGGATTATGATCAAGATGGTGAACAGGATTTATTCATTTTTAACGGAATTCCAAAACGACCAAACGACTTAGATTATATTAAATATATTTCTAACGAGCAGATACAAAAGAAGATTACCCAAACTAAATTAGTTGATAATGAAGCCCTTAAAGCAATGCCTTCAGGAGATGTGCAAAACTATATATTTAAAGGCGATAGTGGAATTCGGTTTGAAAACAAATCAAAAACTTGGATCGAAGACGATAAATCTATTTCTAATGGTAGCGCTTACGCGGATTTTGATTCGGATGGTGATTTAGATATTGTTACTAATAACTTCAACGCTGCTCCCACATTTTACCAAAACCAAACCAATAAAAAATCAAATTATTTAATAATAAAACTGGAAACGCCAACCAAAAATAAATTCGGAATTGGCTCGAAAGTTTTTTCTTATCACAATGGTATAAAACAATACAAGCAGCTTTTTACAACCAAAGGATTTCAATCGGGTTCAGAACCTATAATTCATTTTGGTTACGGTAAAGCGGAAAAAATAGACTCACTTTTGGTTATTTGGCCAGATAATAGTTTTCAAAAATTAGAAAATATTAAGCCCAACCAAACCTTAGTTATTTCTCAAAAAGAAAATTTAAAAAAAGTCGATTATTCCGTTCTTTTTCCAACAAAAGCTACTTGGTTTACAAAAGTAGATATTGATTCGTTAGGTATTGATTATCAACATTCTGAAAATCCTTTTAGCGATTTTAACCGTCAAAAATTAATACCCTATAAAATTTCTGATAAAGGTCCAGCAGTAGCCGTTGGCGATTTGAATGGAGACGCTATGGATGATATTTATTTTGGAAGTTCCCGTTACCGAAAATCAAAAATTTACCTACAGAAAAATGGTAAATTTGAATCGAAAAACATGGATGCTATTCGATTGGATTCTGTTTCTGAAGACATTTTTGCTGATATAAAAGATTTCAATCAAGACGGTAAAAATGACATTGCTGTTGTTTCGGCCGGAGGAGAATTCTACAAAGAAAACAAACCTTTACTAGATAAGATTTACATCCAATCTGAAAATGGTAATTTCGAAAAATTTGCAAATTTCCCTGAGTATTATGAAAATAGTTCCATCGTTAAAAGTGCCGATTATGACAATGATGGCGATTTAGATATTTTCATTGGTGGAGGGTATGTTTCCTATGATTTTGGTAAAATACCCAATTCCTATCTATTGCAAAATAATGGTGCGTCGTTTGAAATTGTTACAAATGAAACTCTGCAACAAGTTGGAATGGTAACCGATGCGATTTGGACAGATTTTAACAATGATAAAAAACTTGATTTAATTGTAGTTGGTGAATGGATGAGTCCTATATTTTTTGAAAACCAAAATAACATCCTTACCAAAGTAACCAAATTATCTTCTGAAAATCAACTCAATGGTTTATGGCAAAGTATCATATCTTATGATATAGATAGCGATGGAGATGACGATTATATTATTGGAAACTGGGGGTTGAACACTAAATTAACTGCTTCTGCTACCTATCCTTTAAAAATGTACTATGGAGATTTAGATCAAAACGGAATTCGCGAAACAGTTCTCGCAACCGCCAAAAAAGGCATCTATTACCCAATTTTAGGATTGGATGAATTATCTACACAATTGGTTTCTATCATGCGTAAAAAATTCACCAATTATAAGTCTTTTTCTGAGCAAGATCTAAACGGTATATTTACTAATGAGCAATTAGATACTGCTAAATTGTTCACGGTAGAAGAATTAGCATCAGGATATTTAAAAAATAACAACGGTTCGTTCGAATTTCATAAATTTGCTGACGAGCTTCAGGTTGCACCAATAACAAGGCTATTAAAATTTGATTTTGATAATGATGGGCAACAAGAAATTTTAACCGCTGGTAATATTTTCGGAGTGATCCCATTTCATGGTAGATTTGACGCGAATGCCGGAGCTATAATTGGAAAAAATGGACAAATTATTTCGTCAAATATCCTAGGGTTAAATTTGACTGGTAAAATGGTCAAAGGATTAAATATTATTGTTATTGACAACAAAAAACATCTTTTAATCACAATACATGATTCAAAACCAGAATTATATCAATTAAACAAATAATAATGAAAAAACTAATATTCGTATTTGCATTATTTTTATCACTACTTTCTTGTACAAAAGAAGCGAAGACTATAGTAATTACTACCGATGACTATCACAATTCTATTGATAAATTAACCGAAGTCATGGTTCATGATATATTTTCACCACCTGTGGCAAGTAGAATATATTCTTATGCAACTATCGCTGCATACGAAGTTATTGCACAAAATAATAAAAACTATATTTCTTTGAGCGGTCAGTTAAAAGGTTTAACTCCTACTCCCGCTCCTACTTCAAAAGATATCAATTTTGAACTTGCCGCTTTAATTGCTGAACTTGAAATTGGTAAGCAATTAATTTTTTCGGAAGATAAAATGCTAAGTTATAGAGATAGTTTATATGCAAATTGGAATGCTTTAAATCCAGCTGTTTTTGAGGCTTCTAAAACCTATGGCATGACCGTTGCCGAGCATATTAAACAATGGATGGATAAAGATAATTACAAAGAAACTCGTACGATGCCAAAATATACGGTGGATGCAGATAAGGTGTCTAGATGGCAACCGACACCACCAACTTATATGGATGGAATCGAACCTCATTGGAGTAAAATAAGGTCATTTGTAATTGATTCAGCTTCCCAGTTTAAACCAATTCCACATCCGGACTACAACATGAATAAAGATAGTCAGTTTTACAAGGAATTGATGGAAGTTTATGAACTTGGTGGCGGAACAAGCGAAGGTGAAGGCATTGAAGATCATATCGCTATAGCAAAATTTTGGGATTGCAACCCGTATGTGGCAACCACCAAAGGGCATTTAATGTTTGCAACTAAGAAAATCACTCCTGGAGGACATTGGATAGGTATTTGTAAAATTGCCTGTAAAAAAGATAATGCCGATTTTGCTAAAACAATTTATGCATATGCTAAAACGGCAATAGCCTTATCGGATGGTTTTATTAGTTGCTGGGATGAAAAATATAGCAGTAATTTAATTCGCCCGGAAACATTGATCAATAATACTTTTGATGAAAATTGGTTTCCAAATTTGCAAACACCTCCTTTTCCAGAGTATACAAGTGGACATTCCGTTGTTTCAGGAGCAGCATCAGTAATTTTAACCCAAATTTTTGGCGATAATTTTGCTTTTGTAGACACCTCAGAATTACTTTATGGTTTACCCGTTCGTAGCTTCAAATCATTCTATGATGCTTCCTCTGAGGCTGCAATTAGCAGAATGTATGGTGGAATTCATTATCGTGCAGCAATTGATAATGGACTTACCCAAGGTAAAAATATTGGAAATTTTATTGCTGATAATTTAAAAATGGTGCCTTAAATTCATGAAAAAGAAAACAAAATTCTTTCTGTTATTTTCTATTCTTTTTATTTTTGGTTTAGTCTGGTATCTTTTTTTCAAGAAAGCCGACTATATAATTCAGTTTAAAGAAAATACTTCCCCGGGAACTTTATATACCAGCGCAGAAGAATGGAATTTTTTAAATGGTAAAAGAGGTGATTTTACGCATAATTATATCGCAAAAGAACCTTATGACTATTTGCATCAAGAACTCTCTAAAGATGGCTTAAAATTACAATTGAATTGGGATTTTATTTCATTAAACGATAGTGTTACCGAAGTAACTATGAGTTTTAGTGAGAAAGACAAAGGACTCTTTAATCGAATTACGGCCCCTTTTATAGAAACAAAATTTAAGAAAACAATTCTTGATTTAGCTACTAATTACAAAGCTGGTATTGATTTTATTTTAAAGGAAAAATTTCGAGTTCATAGTATTACTACAGATACTATTCCGAAAATACAATATGCCTATGTTTCTCTAAAAAATATTAAAATGAGAGATAAAGCATCTTTGATGATGCAAAACAACGGCACAATTTTGAGCTATTTATCCGATAACCATATTGAAAAAAATGGGTTTCCATTTATTGTTGTAGATTCTTGGGATTTACTTGAAAATACGATAGATTTTAAATACTGTTTTCCGATAAAACCAAAAGATACCTTACCAGAATCTCGAGAAATAAAATTCAGCGAAACTGAACCAAAAAAATCGTTGAAAGCAATTTATAACGGAAATTACATCAATTCTGATCGCGGATGGTTCGCACTTCATGAATATGCTAAAAGACATTCTATTAACATCAAGAAAACACCTCTTGAAATTTTTTATAATAATCCGTTTGTCGATACTCGAGAATTGAATTGGGTAACTGAAATTTATATTCCAATAGAGAAAAACTAGCTCAGAATTATTCCAAATTTATTGTGAGAATATCTCTTCAATTTTATGTAAAAAAGTAGTGTTATTTCCCAAATTATAGTGATTTCCTTCGGGAATTAAAATGAGTTCTGATTTTTCTTTGGATATGTCATTCAATTTTTCAGCATTTGAATAATGAATTAAATCATCTTTCATCCCATGAAAAATATAGGTTTTACAAGCAACATCTTTTAGATTATCGGCTAGATCAAATTTGTATTTAAGAATCCATTTTTTTGGCAGAAAACGATAATGATAATGGCTCGCAAAATAAAGGGAATACATCGCAGATTCAAGTAATAAATATTTCGGATTATTCCTTGCAGCAACATAACCAGCAAAGCTTGCACCTAATCCCCTACCAAATAAAACAGTGTTCTTTTCACCGTAGAGTAATTTAGCATGGTTATACCATAATTCAGCATCCTCATACATTTTAAGCTCATTATAAGTCCCTTCACTTTTACCAAAGCCTCTATAATCCATTACCAAAACATCGTAATTCAATTGATTAAATCTATATACGGCATTGCCGCAATGTTTCAAATTTCCAGAATGATTATGATAATATAGTACTAATCCTTTTGGATCTGTAAGTTGAAATAAAACACCATTTAATGAAACTCCATCAACAGACTCTAAAAAAATCTCTTCAAATTCATTGCTAAAATTAAATTGATGACTTTTTGAAATATTTTCAGGGTGAAATATTATTTTATCTTGAATAAAATAAAGCATAATACTTGTAAATAACATTAAAATGATAATTACAAGAAATAGAATTATCAAAGGGTTCATTGCAAATTTTTACCTAAAGTTAATTAATATTTTAATGATTTAAAGTAATAATAATAAAAAAAAAGATAAAACAATGCTAATTTGTCATTGTTTTATCTTTTTTTTTGAAGATACTATATTTTATATCTAAATTTTAGCCGCCAAAGTCATCAAAACGAATATTCTCATCTGGGATACCAAAGTCTTCACCCATTTTTTGAACTGCGTTATTCATCATTGGAGGACCACAGAAATACAATTCAATATCTTCTGGGGTTTCATGTTTCGATAAATATTGGTCGATAACTGCCTGATGTACAAATCCTAAGAAACCATCACCAGTATCATTAACATCTTTCATCACTTTCCAATTATCTTCTTTTGAAGGCTCTGAAAGAACCACATAAAATTTAAAATTAGGGAATTTCCTTTCTAGTTCTCTAAAGTGATCCATATAGAACAATTCTCTTTTTGAACGACCACCATACCAATAAGTTACTTTTCTACCTGTTTTAAGAGTTTCAAACAAGTGATATAAGTGTGAACGCATTGGAGCCATACCGGCACCACCACCAACATACAACATCTCAGCTTGAGAATCATTGATGAAAAACTCACCATAAGGTCCTGAAACAATCACTTTATCTCCAGGCTTTTGATTAAAGATATAAGACGAAGCAACACCAGGGTTGACATCCATCCATCCGTTTTTAGCTTTATCCCAAGGTGGAGTAGCTATACGTACATTTAACATGACATTTCTTCCTTCAGCAGGATAAGAAGCCATTGAATACGCTCTTTCTACTGTATCAGTATTTTTCATTTTTAAGTTCCACAAATTGAACTTATCCCACTCTAATTTGAATTTTTCTGGTTCTCCAGGGTGTTCTTTAGGATGCGCAGTTATATCAATATTGGAATAATTAACTTCGGTATTAGGAATATCAATTTGGATATATCCACCAGCTTTATAATCCATATCCTCTGGTAATTCAACTACAAATTCCTTAATAAAAGAAGCAACATTGTAATTTGATTTTACAGTAGCTTCAAACTTTTTGATACCAAAAATCTCTTCCGGAATGGTAATTTCCATATCCTCTTTTACTTTTACCTGACAGCCTAAACGAGCTCCTGCAGCCAATTCTTTTCGAGTAAAATTTGGTACTTCTGTTGGCAATGGTTCGCCTCCGCCTTTTAAAACATGACATTCACATTGCAAACAAGTTCCACCTCCACCACAAGCAGAAGGTAAAAATATTTTTTCATTTCCTAAAGTGCTCAACAGGTTACTGCCGGTTTCAACTTCTATTTCTCTTTCACCGTTAATTAATATTTTTACTTTACCAGATGGAAGTAATTTTGCTTTAGCGACTAATAAAATTGTTACTAAAATGAGTATTAAAACTAATGAAAATACGATACTTGCTACTATTGGACTCATTATCTATTCTAAATAAAATATTATAATTTAATTCCTGAAAAGCTCATAAAAGCTATCGCCATAAGACCCGTAATGATAAAGGTAATTCCTAAACCTTTTAATGGCTGTGGCACATTTGAATATGTGATTTTTTCTCTAATGGAAGCAATTGCCAAAATAGCCAAAAACCATCCAATACCTGAACCTAAACCGTAAACAGCAGATTCTGTAATGGTTGAAAAGTTTTTTTGCTGCATGAATAAAGAACCTCCTAAAATCGCACAGTTTACTGCAATTAATGGTAAAAATATACCTAAGGCGCTATATAATGCCGGTGCAAATCGCTCAACAATCATTTCAACCAATTGCACCATAGATGCAATTACAGCAATAAACATAATAAAACTTAAAAAGCTTAAATCAATTTCTGCATATTCTGATCCGAGCCAAGTTAATGCTCCAGGTCGTAAAATATAGGTATCTAATAAATAATTGACAGGCACTGTAATTGCCAATACAAAGATTACAGCTGCACCTAAACCAACGGCGGTCTTTACTGTTTTTGAAACGGCTAAATAAGAGCACATTCCAAGGAAATAGGCGAAAATCATATTCTCTATGAATATGCTTCGTACAAATAAACTTCCTAATTCTTCCATGATAATTTATATTTTGAAAGCGGATTTTAAAATCCTTACTAATTATGATTCTATTAATTTTCTGTTTTTTGATCTTTGGAACCATATAAGAATTCCAACGGTGATCAAGGCCATTGGTGATAATAACATAAAACCGTTATTTTCGTATCCGTAATGGTATAATCCCGTTGATTCCGCAATAGTTTTTGCTTTATGTCCTAAAATTTCAAATCCCAATAATTTACCTGAACCCAAAAGCTCTCTAAAAAAAGCAACGATGACTAAAATAATACCATAACCTGCAGCATTACCAATTGCATCAAGAATCGATTTCCAAGGTCCATTACCCAAAGCAAAGGCTTCTAATCGACCCATGATAATACAGTTTGTTATAATCAATCCTACGAAAACCGATAATTCTTTACTCACATCGTAAGCATAAGCTTTTAAAAATTGATCTACTAAAATTACCAAAGCTGCAACAATTACCAATTGAACGATAATTCGGATTCGATTCGGAATTAAATTACGAAGCAGTGATACAATCAAGTTACTAAAAATAAGTACAAATAATACTGCCAATGCCATTACAATAGCAGGTTTTAATTGTACCGTTATCGCTAATGCGGAACAAATTCCAAGTACTTGAACGGTAATTGGATTATCATCATTTAACGGATCTCGCAGTAATTTTCTGTTTTGTTTTGAAAACAATTTTTCCTTTCCTTCTGCCATCACTTAGTTATTTTTAAAATATGGTAAATAATGCTCTAATCTTTCTTTAATCATTGTAGATACGCCATCAGAAGTAATCGTGCCACCAGAGATGGCATCAACACCATGCATATCATCTGCTTTTGCGCCACCTTTAACCGCTTTTACCGAAACAAAATTTTGATTTTCATCTAAAATCTTTTTTCCAATAAATTGATCTTCAAACCAGCTTTGATTGATTTCTGCACCTAAACCAGGAGTTTCTCCCTTGTGGTCAAAAGATGCACCAACAACTGTATTTTCATCATCCGATAAAGCCACATAACCCCAAATGGCATCCCATAAACCGGCACCGTATAACGGAGCGACATAAAATGTTTTACCATCTTTTTCAGCGATGTATATTGGAAAGCGTTGTTGATCAGCAGGTTTTGATAATTCCTTTTTCAAGTCTAATGAGAAAGCATCCACTTCGGTGTCAACCGTTCCATCTGCTTTTAAAGCCAAACTTTGCTTCACGTATTTATCAAATTCTGTCTGGGCCAGATTTCTATCTACATTTTGTCCAATCGTGGACAAAATATTTTGCATTTTTTCATTTCTAACATTTTCTGCTTGTAATGGTTGTAATGTTGTTGCTGTAAACGCTAATGCTGCAGCAACTACCACCACCATAATTATGGCGAAAATGAATGTATATGCATTACTATTTCTATTCATAATATCTTACGCTTTTACTTTTAGTAATCTTTTTTTTCTTCGTTTAATATTACCTTCAATCACATAATGATCAATTGTAGGTGCAAAAACATTCATAAATAAAATTGCCATCATCATACCTTCAGGTAATGTTGGGTTCACAACACGCACTAAAATCGCCATGATACCAATCATGAATCCATATATCCATTTTCCAGTAGTAGTTTGCGCGGCTGAAACCGGATCTGTTGCCATAAAAACAACTCCAAAAGCAAAACCACCAACTAATAAATGTTGCCACCAAGGAAAATTAAATAATTCATTGGTTGAGCTACCTATCATATTAAATATTAATGCCATTACAGCACCACCAACTACTGTAGATAGCATGATTCTCCAACTTCCAATTCCTGCAATTAATAGGATAGCGGCACCGATTAAAATCATTAATACAGATGTTTCTCCGACTGAACCTGGAATATATCCCATAAACATATCAAAAACACTCCATTGTGAGGGTATTTGATTTGCAGCTAATGATCCTAAAATTGTTTCTCCGGAAACACCATCTGCAGCAGAATCTGCCACCCAAACGGTATTACCCGACATGTAAGGTGCATATGAAAATAAGGCGAAAGCTCTAGCAATCAAAGCCGGATTCAGAATATTCATTCCTGTTCCTCCAAAAGCTTCTTTACCAATAATTACGGCGAAAACAACAGAAACAGCTAACATCCATAATGGCAAATCGATTGGCATAATGAGCGGAATCAATAAACCAGTTACTAGATATCCTTCGTTTACTTCATGACCTCTAAAGATTGCATAGGCAAATTCAATACCTAAACCCACTACGTAAGAAACGATAATCATCGGTACGAAGCGAACTGCTCCGAATAAAAAATAGTCCCAAAAACTGTGACCATCTCCCATATTTTGGAAACCAACGTTCCACATTCCGAAAATCATTGCCGGCACAAGAGCAAAAACCACAGTAATCATTACTCTTTTTAAATCTATCACATCACGAATATGTGCTCCTTTTTTGGTCGTGTGATTCGGTACGAATAGAAGTGTTTCTATTCCGCTGAATGCAGGTGCATATTTTTCTAATTTCCCTCCTTTTTCAAAGCGAGGTTTAATTTTATCTAGTTGTTGTCTTAAAAATTTCATTAACCTACTTCTTTAATCATTAAATCTAATCCTTTACGGATAATACTTTGAGCTTCAACTTTGGAAGGACTTATAAAATCGATTAAACCAAAATCTTCAGGAGCAACTTCATAAATTCCCAAATTTTCCATTTTTTCAATATCTTCAATCAGGGTTGCTTTAAGTAATTGCATCGGATATATATCAAGAGGCATTACTTTTTCCATTTCTCCTGTTATCACAAATGCGCGCTCTTCACCATTCAAATTGGTATCGAGTGCATATTCTTTATTTGGTTGCAACCATGATAAAGAAGTATGAAAAACACTGAATTTATTACCATCTAAAAATGGCATCCAACCTAAAAAGCGGTGGTATTTACCTTCTGGTATAACTGAAATAACATCATCATAAAAACCTATGATATCATCCGAATTAACTTTTTCACCAGACAAAGGATTTCCACTAATTATTCTATTATTCCCTTCTTTTAATTTTCCTGCAATAATATCTTTTATAGAAGTTCCTTGCGTAACTTTATAATATTGTGGTTCAGCTACTTCAGATCCTGCTAAAGCAATGACTTTGGTAGCATCTAATTTTCCGGTTAAAAATAAATTTCCAATTGTGGCAACTTCTTGTGGGTTTATAACCCAAACTCTTTCGCCTGAATTTATCGGATCAATTTTTGCAATTTGCACACCTACATTTCCTGCCGGATGTTTTCCGGTCACATTGTGCAAATTGGCATTTTTGATATTATTAAAAAAAGAAGCACTATTCCCTCCAAAAGAAAGATGTAAATTACCTTGAACTAATTTGGATAAAACATCAATACCCGCTTGAAATTCATTTTCTCTGCCTTGCAATGCAAATTCGTGAGAAGCTGCTAAAGGAGCTGTGGCATATGCAGAAATGAAAATTGCTTTTGGTGTATCACTAGGGTTAGCAATAACGTCATACGGACGTTGTTTTATAAATGCCCAACAACCACTTTCTAATAAGATTTCCTTTATTTGGGCGGCATCTAAATTATTTGGGTTTTTAATACCAAAATCTTTATACACATCAATACTATCAGCAGCTACTAAAACTGATAAAATTTTACGCTTAGCACCTCGAACAATCTCTTTAATTTCACCACTAACTGGCGAAGTAAATTTCATTTGCTCGTTGTTTTTTGCGTAGAAAATTGATTCACCAACATTTACTTTATCTCCAACTTTAAGAATCATCTTAGGGGTAATTCCGTAAAAGTGAGGCGGATTAATAGCAAATATCTTTGAACGGCTAATTGTAGATAATTTATGTTCTGCCCTTCCCTTTAGCTTAATATCTAAGCCTTTTTTAATTCGAATGTCTGTTGACATAATTTGCTTTAAATTAGATTAATTTTCCATTGTTATGTTCAATTACAGGAACTAATCCTATGGAAAATTTACATTTTTCTTAACAGTCCGCAAATTTAATAATTAATATTTTATAGATTGTTATATATTTAAAATTTATTTATATTATTTTTAAATTTAAATTGGTCTATTTTTGCATTGAAATTGACCTTACACAACTATTATGCGATAGGTAATCGTATATATTTTTCTTAAGAAAAGAACATGCGAAAACTTATATTACTTTTTATCGTTTTAGGCATAACCACATCCTACAGTATAATTTATGCTCAAAATAACACACTTATAACACCTCCTTCTACTATAAAATCTATTTCTTTAAAACCAAAAAGAGTCAATAGTGATGCTCCAATCATAAAACTTGGCGAGGTTTTAGAACTTTCATTTGACGATTTAGAAGGCGATATGAAAATGTACTCCTATACCATTGAGCATTGTGATTATAATTGGAATAATTCAGATTTATCAACAACTGAATTTATGACAGGTTATTCGGAAGATAGAATTCGGGATTTTGAAAATTCATTTAATACGCTTCAAAATTACACACATTATAGCCTTCAAATTCCAAATCAAAATAATCGGATTAAAATAAGCGGTAACTATATCATTTCTATATTAGATGAAGATGACGCAGTAGTTTTTAACCGAAGATTTATAGTTTATCAACCCCAGGTGCAAGTAGGAGTAACTGCACATAGAAGTACTGATATTTCTTCCATTTTCGAAAAACATAGCATTCAATTTGTAATTAATAATCAAAATTTATTTTTGAATAATCCAAAAGAGGAAATAAAAGTTGCCGTTTATCAAAATTCAGATTGGAATTCGGTAATTAAAAACATTCCTCCAAAATACGTGCAAGGTTCTCAGCTATTATACAATTATGTCGATGAAATTTCTTTTTATGCCAATAACGAATTTTTATATTTTGATACCAAAGAAATAAGAAATGCCACCAATAATATTAGTCAAGTTCGATTAGAGGATATCTTTAACACCTATTTATATATTGATGAGTCACGGGCAAATACCGCTTATTCCTATTATCCCGATGTAAACGGGAATTTTGTTTTAAGAACAATCGACACGGACGATGTAGCACTTGAAGGCGATTATAGTTTGGTTCATTTTGTTTTAGAAAATCGATCAGAAATTCAAGAAGAAGATGTCTATGTTTATGGAAGTTTTAACGATTGGCAAATTACCGAGGAAAATAAAATGATGTATAACAGCAGAGAAAAAAAATACGAGGCTGCCATTTTATTCAAACAAGGTTTTTATAATTACACCTATGTTACGGCAGATGCAGCAGGCAAAATAAATACGAGTAAAATAGAAGGGTCCTATTATCAAACTGAAAATCAATATACAGTGCTCGTGTATTATAAAAAATTTGGAGACCGATATGACCAAGTTGTAGGAATCGGTAGTAACGATTCAAAAAAATTAGAGAATTAAATTTGTTCTAGATTAAAAAGTAGCCAACTCCATTAAATTAGATAACAAAACTTTTAATATTCTTATTTATTTTATCTCCATTTCTGGGATAAAATTGCGTGTATTTACTTTTTTTTTAAATTAAATGTAAATAATACGTTAAATTTGCAAATGTAGTAAACAGCCATAGAAAGAAATAATCTTTATATGATGATATCCGTCATCTTTAATGGTAAGGTATTTAATACTTTTGCTCTCTTATTTGAAAAAAAATAATAAAATTCACATAAAAACCTAAATAATTATGAACATTTCACATATCGAACACATTGGTATAGCAGTTGAAAATTTAGAGGAATCTATCAAATTTTATCAAGATGTTCTTGGCTTAAAATGTTATGCCATTGAAGAAGTAGTGGATCAAAAAGTTAAAACTGCATTTTTTAAGGTAGGGGATACTAAAATTGAATTGCTAGAAAGCACTTCTCCTGATGGACCAATAGGAAAATATATCGCAAACAAAGGTCCGGGAATGCACCATATGGCATTTGCTGTAAAAAACACAGACGAAGCTTTGAAAACGATAGAGGAAAAAGGTGTTAGATTGGTAGATAAAGTTTCTCGAAAGGGAGCTGAAGGTTTAAATATTGGCTTTCTTCATCCAAAATCAACAAATGGCGTTCTTACAGAGCTTTGTTCTAAAAACAAATCCTAAGCATTGAAAAAAACAATAGAAGTTTGTACGAGAATACCTTAAAACTATTCAACAACTACTTCAAAATAGAATAAATAGATAAGTAAATAAAAAAATGGCAAATCAAGAAAAAATCAATGAGCTCATTGAAAAAAGAGCCAAAGCAAGATTGGGTGGTGGTGAAAAACGTATTGATTCACAACATGCAAAAGGAAAATTAACTGCTCGTGAAAGAATAGATTTACTTCTCGATGACGACAGTTTTGAAGAATTTGATATGTTCGTCACACACAGAACAAAATCATTCGGATTAGACAAAGAAATTTACCTTTCAGATGGGGTAATTACCGGTCACGGAACAATTGACGGAAGAATCGTTTATGTATTCTCCCAAGATTTTACCGTATTTGGTGGTTCTTTATCTGAAACATATGCCTTGAAAATTTGTAAAATCATGGATATGGCAATGAAAATTGGTGTACCTGTAATTGGGTTAAATGATAGTGGTGGAGCTCGTATTCAAGAAGGTGTTAGATCTTTAGCAGGTTATGCAGAGATTTTTCAAAGAAATATTATGGCCTCGGGAGTTATTCCACAAATATCTTCCATTTTAGGGCCATGTGCCGGTGGTGCAGTTTACTCTCCGGCATTGACCGATTTTACCATCATGACCGACCAAACAAGTTATATGTTTGTTACCGGACCAAAAGTAGTTCAAACAGTTACTGGTGAGGTGGTTACCGCTGAAGAATTGGGTGGAGCAACAATACATTCTACAAAATCAGGTGTTTCTCATTTCTTAGCAGATAACGACGAAGAAAACATCTTGTTAATTCGAAAATTGATGAGTTATCTTCCTTCGAATAATTTAGAAGATCCACCATCGATTGTTTGTGATGATCCTATCGATAGATTAGACGATGTTTTGAATGAAATAATTCCTGAAAACCCTAATCAACCTTATGATATTGTCGATGTAATACAGATTATTGTTGATAGAGCAGAATTTACAGAAGTTCACAGAAATTATGCAAGAAACATTGTGGTTGGGTTTGCAAGATTCAATGGTCGATCTGTTGGTATCGTTGCCAATCAGCCAAAATATTACGCTGGTGTTTTAGACATTGAAGCTTCGAGAAAAGCAGCACGATTCGTTCGTTTTTGTGATGCCTTCAATATCCCTATAGTTACTTTGGTTGATGTACCTGGTTTCTTACCTGGAACTGGTCAAGAATATGGCGGAATTATTCTTCATGGTGCAAAACTTTTATTTGCATATGGTGAAGCTACAGTGCCAAAAGTAACCATTACTCTTCGTAAATCTTACGGTGGTGCACATGATGTGATGAGCTGTAAACAACTACGTGGCGACTTAAATTATGCTTGGCCAACTGCTGAAATCGCAGTTATGGGAGCTAAAGGAGCAGTAGAAGTGTTAGAGGGAAGTAATATTAGAAAAATTGAAAATGCTGAAGAAAAAAGCAAATACATTGAGAAAAAAGAAGATGAATACACCGAAAAATTTGCCAATCCTTATGTAGCGGCAAAATATGGTTTCATTGATGATGTTATCGAGCCACGAAATACTCGATTTAGAATTATCAGAGGTCTAGAATTACTTTCAAATAAAAAAGAGGTAAATCCTCCTAAAAAACATTCAAATATTCCACTATGATGCTATTGAACGTAAATCTACAAATGGATCAAATTAGCGAAGGATACGTTATTTTGTTTACCGGATTAACGATTGTCTTTTCAGCGTTGCTGGTTTTAATGTTGTTTTTTAAATACGGACTTCCAATTATGTTATATATCTATAAGGTTATAACAAAAGGTCGAGATAAAAAAATTAAGGATATTTCTGTAAAATCCGATGAAAATTTTACCGGGGAAGTTGCGGCTGCCATAGCAACTGCAATTCACATGTATCTTAATGAACAGCATGACGATGAAAATGCAGTATTGACTATAAAACAAGCAAGAAAATTATATTCTCCTTGGAGTTCAAAAATATACGGTACATACCATAGACTTTAACTGAATTTGGATCAATCTGATTGTAAATCCCCTTTAAGGTAATCGACAGAAAAATCCAATACGAAAACAAAAAAATAATGAAAAATTTCAGATTTAGAATACAAGATAACAACTACAATGTTAAAATTGTATCACACGAAAATAGCCAAATAGAACTAGAGGTTAACGGAACCGCTTATTCTGTAACAATGAAAGACGAGGTTAAAAAATCAAAAACACCTACACTAATACGGTCTGCATCGAAAAGCCCTAGCGTACCACTAAAAATGAGTTCTAATGCTGGTAAAGCAAAAATTGTTGCGCCAATCCCAGGAATAGTTCTATCTATCGATATAAAAGTTGGTGATGTGATTAAAGTTGGAGATAGATTATTAGTTCTTGAAGCAATGAAAATGGAAAACAATATAACCTCTGAAAAATCAGGAACTGTAAGTGCTGTTCATATTGTAAAAGGACAACAAGTTTTACAAGATGAATTAATGATAGAACTAGCATAGCAAAAGCAGCATTAGATTTTTACAAGCGATTGTAAAAAATCTAATTCGCTAAAAAAAGAAAAAAAATGAAGAAATTATTTATAATATTTGGCACATTGCTCTTTCTCGTTCTTGTCAGACCAGCTTTAGGATTAGGCATGAATTCTGCAAATACAGCAGTTCAAACTCAGCTCGAAGAAAAAACCGAAGAAGTAGTAGAAGATGAAGGCGTTATTTATGGTGCCTTTGAAGGAATTAAACAGTTTTATAATTATACAGGTTTTGCGAATGCAACACCGGGACATTTAGCGATGATTTTAATCGGTATTATTTTTATTTATTTAGGAATAAAATACGATTATGAGCCACTGTTATTGGTTCCAATTGGAGCTGGTGTAATTATAGGAAACATCCCTTTCGTTGCCGGAAATCAAACTGGTATATATGAAACCGGATCGGTTTTAAACTATTTGTATTTTGGGGTTGTAAAAGGAATTTATCCGCCACTTATCTTTTTAGGTATTGGGGCGATGACCGATTTCTCTTCGCTGATTGCGAATCCAAAATTAATGTTATTGGGAGCCGCAGCACAAATTGGCGTA
Organism: uncultured Flavobacteriaceae bacterium; assembly: GCA_965363545.1. Taxonomy (GTDB): domain Bacteria; phylum Bacteroidota; class Bacteroidia; order Flavobacteriales; family Flavobacteriaceae; genus Lutimonas. Next base: position 120,032 of record CBDTUD010000002.1, read on the forward strand.
TTCGCTACCTTTTTAGGAGCTCTTTATTTAGGATTTAATTTACCAGAAGCAGGTGCGATTGGAATTATTGGTGGAGCAGATGGTCCAACGGCGATCTTCCTATCCTCAAAATTAGCCAATGGAATTAACCTAATGCCTGATGGAACAACAGTTAAAAACTTGATTGGTCCGATTGCCATTGCAGCCTATTCTTATATGGCTTTAGTACCGGTAATTCAACCACCAATCATGCGCTTATTAATATCTAAAGAAGATAGAAAAATAAGAATGAAACCACCAAGAGCCGTTTCTCAAAAAGAAAAAATGATTTTCCCTATCGTGGCCTTGATTTTAACAACATTTATTTCTCCAAGTGCTTTACCATTATTGGGTATGTTGTTCTTTGGAAATTTATTAAAAGAATCCGGCAGAACAGAAAGATTAGCCGATACAGCACGTACCAAATTAATTGATATTGTAACCATTTTATTAGGAGTTACTGTAGGTGCTTCAACCCAAGCGGATATTTTTATCACGAAAGACTCCTTGATGATTTTCGGATTAGGAGCAATATCTTTTGTTATTGCAACCATGGGTGGATTGTTTTTCGCAAAATTCATGAATTTATTCTTGAAAGATGGAGAAAAGATAAACCCATTAATTGGAGCGGCAGGAGTTTCAGCAGTACCTGATAGTGCGAGAGTAGTTCATACAGAAGGATTAAAATCAGATCCTAACAATTATTTATTAATGCACGCTATGGCGCCTAATGTTTCGGGTGTTATAGGATCAGCTATTGCAGCTGGTATCATATTAAGCTTTTTAGGATAATTAATTTTGCTGTTGATTGAACGACGGCTTCAAAAAATATATACATGGAATTACCTCATAAAATGTCAGCTCAAGAAGCTGTAAAATTAATAAAATCAGGAGATCGAGTCTTAATACAAGGAGGCTCGGCAACACCTCAAACATTAATCAGAGCCATGGTTGCTCGTGCTCCGGAATTAAAAGGTGTTGAAATTGTGCATTTGCATACGGAAGGAGAATGTGGTTATACGGCCCCTGAACTTAGCGAAAGCTTTCATACAAAAGCTTTCTTTATCGGTGGAAATGTGCGAAAAATGGTCGGACAAACAGTAGATTATATTCCGATTTTTTTGAGTGATATTCCAAGTCTTTTCCGTCAAGGTTATATGACTTTAGATATTGTTTTAGTAAATGTTTCTCCACCAGATAAACACGGATTCTGCTCTTTAGGAGTTTCTGTTGACATCGTTATCTCTGCTATTGAAAAAGGGCAAAAAATAATTGCTCAAATCAATCCTAGAATGCCAAGAACTTTTGGTGATGCATTAGTACACCTCAAAAATTTTGATGCTTGTGTTGAAGTCGATGAAGAAATTTACGAAATGAAATTAGCAGCTCCTTCTAAAGAAGAAGTTTTAATTGGTAAAAATATTGCCAACATTATTGAAGATGGAGCAACCCTGCAAATGGGAATTGGAGGTATTCCAAATGCTGTGTTATCGTATTTGACAAATCACAAAGATTTAGGGGTTCATACCGAAATGTTCTCTGAAGGAATTGTTGATTTGGTAGAAAAAGGTGTCGTAAACGGTTCAAAGAAAAAAGTAAACCCGTATAAAATTATTTCTGGTTTTGCTATGGGTACACGTCGCTTATATGACTTTATGGATGACAATCCTGAAATTGAAATGCTAGATATCGCTTACGTCAATGACACGGCTATCATTCGACAAAATCCGAAAGTAACTGCAATCAATTCTGCAATAGAAATTGATTTTACAGGTCAAGTTTGTGCCGATTCAATTGGTACGAGAATGTTCTCAGGTGTTGGTGGTCAAATGGACTTTATGCGAGGTGCAGCTTTATCTCCTGGAGGTAAGCCAATTATTGCAATAACGTCGACTACTTTAAAAGGTGTATCAAAAATTGTTCCTGCTTTAAAAGTTGGAGCAGGTGTTGTTACCACTCGTGCACATGCGAGATATGTAGCCACTGAATACGGTGTTGCCGAATTATTCGGAAGAACCTTAAAACAACGTGCTCAAGCATTACGAGATATTGCTCATCCGGATAGTAGAGAAGATTTAGACAAAGCAATTTTCGAAAGATTTGGAAGTAGCTTTGTAAATATATAATTTTACGTAACCAATGACAAAGGACTAAAAAACACTTATCAATGGTTATTTTTATCACATTTAATAAGTTCTATTATGAATGAAAAAAACAAAGTGCTTTTTGGCGAATTCGGACCTGTTACCAAACAAGAATGGATCGACAAAGCAACTATTGACTTAAAAGGAGCAGAATTTAGTCGCTTGGTGTGGAAAAACCTGAGTAACATTACTGTTGACCCATTTTACAATGCAGAAGACAAACAAGTTTTATTGAACAATACTGGTGAAAATTCAGGCACCTTAATTAACTACAGAAAAATAATTGTAGTTTCTGAAACAACCGGAAATGCCCTTGCCTTAAAAGCAATTGAAGAAGGTATTAACGGATTGTTATTTGATATTAAAGAAACTGTATCGGTTGCCGAACTTCTGAAAGGAGTAGACTTAAATAACCTAACTATTTCTTTTATTTTAAGTTCAAACACGATAGATTTTGCAAAAGCATTTTTTGCATTTGTTGAAAAAAGCAAGATAAAAGCTGAAAATCTTAAGGGTTATTTTGACATTGAAATCATTCAAAACTATGTAACCACAGGAAATCTTGCAACACATGAATTTGATAAATTAGTTGATTTAATTACTCTATCAGCTAAGTATCCAAACTTCAAAACTGTTTCTATTTCGGGCGCTGTTTATTTAGACTCTGGCGCAAACCAAGTGCAAGAAGTAGCGTATACCTTAAATTCTTTGGTTTTTTTGATTGAAAACCTAGGTAAAAAAAATATTGACGTTGCAACCATTTTCAATAATTTACATGTGGAGTTAGCGATTGGCTCAGAATATTTTATCGAAATTGGAAAATTTAGAGCATTCCAGAATTTACTCCAAGAAATTGCAAAAAAATACGGTGTGCTAGATTTTTCAGCGACACTTACCGCAAAAACTTCTGTTTGGAATAAAACAGTTACCGATGCTAATACCAATATGCTTCGAGCTACAACCGAAGCCATGTCGGCAATTTTAGGAAATGTTGACGGAGTTCTAATCGATGCATACGATAAAGAATATGGTAAACCTACCGACTTTTCGAGTAGAATCGCTGGAAATATCGCGATTATATTAAAAGAAGAATCTTATTTTGGCAAAGTTTCCAATCCGGTAGATGGCTCTTATTATATCGAAGAAGTTACCTCAAAAATTGCGACTAAAGCTTTAGAGCTTTTCAAATCTATTGAGTCAAGTGGTGGTTTTTATGCCTCTTTCGAGGAAGAGTTAATCCAACAACAAATAGCGGATATTCGTTTCGAGAAAATAAAATTAATCAGCCAACGAAGACTCGCTTTGGTTGGGGTTAACAAATACCCTAATTTAATGGAAAAAGTTCTTCCAAGTATGCTTTCTGATGGTAAAACCGGAGCAAATTCTGATTCGAAAGTCTTAAAGCCAAGAAGAGCCTCTTTAGAAATAGAAGCTCTTAGAAAATTTACCGAAACCTTAGTTGAAAAAACAGGTGTTCGTCCGGTAGTTGAACTCACTAGTTATGGTAATTTAACCATGCGAAAAGCAAGAGCTGCATTTGCCTATGACTTTATGGGCGTAAGCGGATTTAACATCTTACCTGAAAAAAGTTTTGCAGATGCCGATCAAGCTGCTAAAGAAAGCGCAAAATCAGATTCTAATGTAGTTATTATTTGTAGTTCTGATCAAGATTATGAAGCTACAGCTTTAGATTTTGTAAAAGCTTTTAGAGCAATCAATACCAATAAAGTGTTATTATTAGCTGGTAATCCGGCTAATTTGGATGCATTAAAAAAAGAAGGATTAGATGCTGTTATTCATATGAAATCAGATATTCTTCAAACGATTTCCAATGTGCAGAACAAAGTGGAAAAAACAATAAAAACCTTAGAAGTATGAGACCAGATTTTTCAGATATCAACATAAATTCAGCAGCGCCTAAAAAAGCTGTTCAAAAGGAGAGTCAAGAAATTTGGAATACTCCTGAAGGAATTCCTGTAAAGAAACATTTTACAAAAGAAGATATAAAAGATGCCGAGCATTTACAATTTGCTGCCGGAATTCCTCCATTTTTAAGAGGACCTTACAGCACGATGTATGTTACTCGCCCTTGGACAATTAGACAATACGCAGGTTTTTCTACCGCAGAAGAATCTAATGCATTTTATAGAAGAAACTTGGCTGCAGGTCAAAAAGGACTCTCTGTTGCATTTGATTTAGCCACACACCGTGGATACGATTCTGACCATCCAAGAGTAACGGGTGATGTTGGTAAAGCTGGTGTTGCAATTGATTCTATTTTGGATATGGAGATTTTATTCGACCAAATTCCATTAGATAAAATGTCGGTTTCTATGACGATGAACGGTGCTGTTTTACCGATTATGGCATTTTATATTGCAGCTGCAAAAAAACAAGGTGTTGCATTAAATGAATTAAGCGGTACAATTCAAAATGATATTTTAAAGGAGTTTATGGTGCGAAATACCTACATCTACCCTCCGCTTCCTTCGATGAAAATCATTGGAGATATCTTTGAATATACCACCAATAATATGCCAAAATTTAATTCAATTTCTATTAGTGGTTACCACATGCAAGAAGCTGGTGCTACTGCTGATATTGAATTGGCTTATACCTTGGCTGACGGAATGGAATACATCAGAACTGGATTAAAATCAGGTTTAAAAATTGATGAATTTGCTCCAAGATTATCGTTTTTCTGGGCGGTTGGAATGAATCATTTTATGGAAATTGCTAAAATGCGTGCAGCTCGTATGCTTTGGGCGAAAATTATAAAATCTTTCGATCCGAAAAACCCAAAATCGATGGCTTTGCGCACACATAGTCAAACTTCAGGATGGAGTTTGAGTGAACAAGATCCATTTAACAACGTTGCCAGAACCTGTATTGAAGCGATGGCTGCCGGTTTAGGTGGAACGCAATCTTTACATACCAATGCTTTGGATGAAGCGATTGCTTTACCAACAGATTTTTCTGCGCGAATTGCTCGTAATACACAAATTTATATTCAAGAAGAAACCCAAATTACAAAAGCGGTTGATCCTTGGGCTGGTTCGTATTACGTTGAATATTTAACGCAAGAAATTGCCAAAAAAGCGTGGAAATTAATCGAAGAAGTAGAGGAGCTTGGTGGTATGGCTAAAGCAATTGAAACCGGAGTGCCTAAAATGCGAATTGAAGAAGCCTCTGCTCGTAAACAAGCTAGATTAGATAGCGGACAAGATATTTTGGTTGGTGTGAATAAATACCAAACGAAAGATAAAACAGATATCGAAATTTTAGATGTAGATAATACTGCGGTTCGTGATTCTCAAATTGCACGTTTGAAAAAACTAAGAGCGAATAGAAACCAAGCCGTTGTTGATGCTAATTTAACAGCATTGTCAAAATGTGCTGAAACCGGTAAAGGCAATTTATTGCAATTAGCCGTAGAAGCAGCTGAGAATTTTGCTACTTTAGGTGAGATTTCAGATGCATTAGAAGTTCATTTCGGTCGTCATAAAGCCGATACTAAATTAATAAGCGGCGTGTATAGTAAAGAAGTAAAAAACGATAGTATTTTTGTTAAAGCACAAAAATTAGCAGACAAATTTGCAGAAATTGAAGGTCGTCGTCCACGTGTGATGATTGCAAAAATGGGACAAGACGGGCACGATAGAGGTGCTAAAGTTGTTGCATCAAGTTTTGCCGATTTAGGTTTTGATGTCGATATGGGATCTTTATTTCAAACTCCGGAAGAAGTTGCTAAACAGGCCATCGAAAACGATGTGCATTTTGTTGGAGCATCCAGTTTGGCGGCAGGTCATAAAACATTGATTCCGCAATTAATTGATGAATTAGCAAAATTAGGAAGACCAGATATTATGGTTTTTGCAGGTGGTGTTATTCCTGCACAAGATTACGATTTCTTATTAAGTAAGAAAGTTGCTGCAATTTTCGGGCCTGGTACAGTTATTTCAGAATCTGCCATTACTATTATGGAGAAATATTTAGAGCAAGAATAAAAGTAGTATATAAATATTTGAATGAAAAACCCTGCTGAGTTAAGAGCTTCGCAGGTTTTTTTGTGTCTTTTAATTTCTGTTTACGAATTGTACTTGACAATCTTAATACCTATGCTAACTTTTTAATAGAAAGCCATTGATTCTTCCAAATTGTGAGTGTTCCAATTAAAAAAAATAAATATAAAATCATTAATACAATACCCAAAGTTTTAAGCCAAGCTATTTCGTGATTTATGGTAAAAGCCAATCCTAAAATAATAAGTAAGGATCCTGAAAATGGTAGCCATTTATTAAAAAACTTATTCCCTGTTATTTCTACACTATTTTGGCCTTGGTCCATGCTCATTTTATTACTTCCACACCAGTATATTTTTGCCTGAACTTCATCTGAGTCATCGTTAACTTCTATGACTTTTGTTTCACCATTGTTTATTTCGGCTATCTTATTTCCGGAAATAATAATTGCATAAGAGCAATTTTTATTGAAACTTTCTATCGGTCTTTTAATAGTAACTTGTTTCATAAAAATATATGTATCAAATTCAAATCTACAAATTCTTTTCAATACCAGTACCTGGAATAAGCCAAATAAATACCACAAGTATTTAGTAAAAAGCCAATTCAAGAACAATAAAAGCAATTGTTTAATTCTCTTCTTGAATATTCATAACATCAGGATATTTGAATGTATAATCCAATAATACTTTCAGTTTTTGATTGCTGACTATTTTAAACGCTTTATCATCTTTTGATTGGAATTTAGGTTCACTTCGGCCGACCTCTAAAGCTGCTTTTGTATAAAAATCAAGTCGTGACGGGTGGGTATCCGCGCAAGCGTTAAAAGTCTCGTTCCAAATATCTTTCTCGATTATTCTAGCGATAATTTGAACACAATCGTCTTGATGAATCATATTGACAAAACCATTCGGATTGGGAATTATTTTTTCTACCGGAAAGAAATTACCTGGCTTTCTTTGATAACCAATTAAACCTGAAAAACGGACAACTGTTGTGTCAAAATTATTGCTTTTTCTAAAAATATTTTCGATAATCGCTAAATCAGTTCTATCGGTTAACGTTTTTTCAGTTATTATTTGATTAGTCGCCTCGTAAACCGATGTCGAGCTAATAAAAATAACCTTTTTTATTGGAGACTTCTCGACCTCTAAACTAAATTTCTGAAAAGCGACCACATCTTTAAACGGAATGGCACTAATTAAAATATCGGAATCTAAAAATTCAACAATATTATCCTCTAAACTATTCAAATTAATGCGGTAAGCCTTTATTCTTAAACCTTCTAATTCTTCTATTTTTTCTTGGCTCGTTGTTGAACCCTTAACGGAATATCCTTTTTCAATTAATTGCTTTGCCAAGGATTTTCCTAACCATCCAATACCTAAAATACTAATAGTCTGTTTCAAATGCTTTGCTTTTTTTTGCTAAATTAAGCATATTTTTTGAGTCACTTTCGTACCAATGGTGCCTCGGTAATAACCAAAAGTTTATTAACGTCTAAAGAAATGCATTAGTAGAGTCGTGTCAAAGGTTACTTTATACTATCCGTTTTCTTTTTTTTAGTTTTAAAAAATGAATTCAAAACATCTTTTACAACATCTTCGGTAGCATTTTTATTTGATTTAAGGGTGTCTGTAACCGTTGAATCTTTCTTTTTTTCATTTTTCTTTATAAAATCACTGATGGCACCCGTAACTTTTTCTTTTCCTTGTTCTACATATTTATCCTTTTGCTTTGCAGCCAATTGCTGCGCTAAAGTGCTTACTGCGGCTTTTAAATCGGTTGTTACAACCGGTTTTTTAAAGTTACCTGAGATCAATGCATTTACAGGAATTTCTATAGTTTCTTGTTCTTGCTCACTCATACTGGCAATAAACTGTGACGCATCTTTACCCAAATATTTTACCGGAACATGAATTTTTGCCGAATAATCCATCAAATTATCAAAACTATGACCTCCGGAAACATCTACCTTAATATCGCGGTAATTTATCGTAAATGGACTTACAACAACTTTCCCTTTTTCAAAATTTAAGTTCATTTTCAGGTTGTCTAAATTCAGTTTTTTAGTGTCGAGAAAGTTTAAGTTTTGCTCTAAAAGTTGCAATACCGGTATTTTCTCAGTTTCTAAATTTGATGATAAAAGTTGTGCCGAAACCGACCCATTCAATGATTTTAAATCTGGGCTGAAATCTTGGTTTAAATTACCGGTTATTTTCACAATTGAATTTAACTGACCTTTAATCGCAGTTGCGATAGGCGCTATGGCCTGAAACAAATCTAGAGCAGCAAAAGATTCTGCCACATTTATTTTACCAAAATCTAAATCCATTTCAAATGTCGGAATATTTTCTTTCGTACTTACATTACCAGAAAAACCAATTAAACCATCAAAAACAGAAGATTTCATGTCTTTTAAACTAGCTTTTTGATCTTTAATTAATAAGATTCCCGAAACATTTTTTAACGTAATATCATCATAAATAACTGTTTGTGCTTTGGCATTGATAGTCGCATTTAAAAAAGATGGAATTTTTATACTTTGAGGTGTCGATTTCGCAGACTGTGAAATGGTATCTTTCGGTTCAGATGACATAAAATCGTTGACTACAAATTTTGTGGATGACAAATCGAAAACACCTTCCATATCTTCATCTTTAAAGAAAAAACCTAATAAATTATTGATGTTTCCCTGTGCTGATAAATCGGTATTTCCAATTTTTGCTTCGAAGTTATTAAGGGTTACCTTTTCGGGCTTCAATGTAAGCGCAGCTTTTGAAATGAGTAAAGCATCTTTGAAACCGGCTCCGTTATAAGCGAAATCTGTTAACGAAAAAACTCCTGAAACTTTTGTTTTTTCATACTGATTCTTCTCTATGGATAACATATCAAAATTTGCTCTGGCATTTACATGCAGTTTCCCTTTTAAATGCTTCAGTTCTTCTGCCGGATATACTTTTTCTAAATTTCCTAAATTGATATTTCCTCGTAAGTTTGCACTTACTATTGGGTTTTCGGTGAGTTCTGTTATTTTGGCAGAGGCATTAAAAATATCCTCATCAATTTTAAACGATAGCGTATCAATACTTACATAGGTGTCTTTAATAAGTCCTGATTTATTTCCAATTTCCGTATTGATATGAATATTTTCAATCGTTTTTGGCAGATCAGCATATTTAAAAGAAGCATTTTTCGAATTGATTAAAATGTCAAATTTCGGAATATGATCTTCATCTAGAACGCCTTTTATAGAACCTTTTACATCAAAGTTTCCGGTTGTTGTGACTCCGTCTAGGTTTTTAGAATACTCTTTAGGAATTAAGGCTAGAAAGTTTTTGAAGTCTGAAGAGGGTGTTTTAAAAGTCAAGTCATATTCTTGGTTATTATCGTTAACCTTTACAAAACCTTCAAAAACTAGCGGTAATTGATTAATTAGCATTTTATTTTCTAAAAAAGTATAGGTGTTTTCAGCCAAATCAATTCCAAGCACTGCATCTAAAGCAATTTGATTATTACTTAAATATTCTACGCTATCTAGTGAAAAAGAGGCAATCGTATTCGTTTGGGTTTTTAAATCGGATTTCTGTGCAGATAAATTTCCGTTTCCAGAATGGTTAAAATCACGTAATTTTAATTCTATTTTACTAGTAACATCAGCATAAGAAATTTCACTGTTGCTAATTTCATAAGAATCCAATGCTAGTTTTATTGCATCAGAATCGTCATTGGAAGCATCCTTAGCAGAATTGTTTTCTTTAACGATATCGTAATTAGCTTTTCCATTTTCATCAATTTTTATTTGTAAACGGCCTTGATCAATTGTAAAATTTGTAATGTTTAATTCTGATATCTTACCAAATAATTGCTTGATAGGCAATTTCACAACAATATCTTGCGCTTTAAAAAGTGTGTCTCCCTCAAAAGGAAATTTGTTAACCAACGAAACTTCTTTTAACGTGACCTCAGCGTTAGGAAAACTTTTAATAACACTTAAATCAACATCTTTAAAATCAAAAGTTGCATTAAGGTTATTATTGGCTGTTTTCTTTACAACTTCGATTATTTTATCTTCAAAAAAGAACGGAATAACAAAGAGCATTGCAACCAAAAAGAGAAAAACAAAAGTGATAATTTTTAGGCCTTTTTTCATTGTTTCAAGCAATTTAAATTTTAGACAAATTTAAACAAATTTAAAGTACAAAAATTGCCAATAAAATTATATTTATTTAATGCAATCCAAATAAAACTAGACTTATATAAGAAAAATCATGCGTTTATTCGTGCAAGTAGATTTCTGGAGTTATTCGAATATCGGTAACAAATTCACCATTTTTATCGAAATAATGATGATTAAATATCACTTTACTGTCACGAAAAGGCTTTAAATAAGGTTTCGTTTTTGCCTGCTCTATTAAGCCCGGCTTAATGTATTTATTAGCCGTATCCAAATTTACCTCTGCTTTTGCTACATCCACCAAAGTGTAATTGTATTGAAAAACATTTTTATCAAGAACTGTTACACTATCTAAAATAGCATATTTATCCACCTTCACAGGGCACTTTTCATTAATTCCCGCTGCAAATGTTTTCATTTCTTTGGTTAGATGATCCTCTTTAAAAAATAATTTTTGTGCACCGAAATAAGCAATGCCAAATGCTACTATAGCAATAATTATTTGCGCTATTCTGACTTTTTTATTGTCACTTTTTGAAGTTTCCATAGATCTAAAATTAGGATATTTATTAAACGTTGAAATTTTGCTTAAAAGTAATAAAATAATTGATTTCTTTTTCTAACAAAGAATTACTTTTTGTTTAAAAATAGTAAATTCTAATTAAAAAAAAATCATAAAAAAATGCCTGAATTTTAATTAAAATTCAGGCATTTTTTTATCAATACTCTTTTAGTAGATTATTGCTTTATCGCTTTTAGAATACTATCTCCATATTCAATAGCGCGATGTTTTCCTAAACCATCAATTTGTAATAATTCTTCTTTTGTTTTAGGCTTTTTTCGAACTAGCTGACTTAAAACTTTGTTGCGAAAAACCATAAAAGCAGGTATTTCTTGTTTTCTTGAAAATACTATTCGCATTTTTTGAAGTCTCTTATAAAGTGTCGGATTTAAGGCTATATTTTTTTCTAAACGAACTTCATCAACAATCGGTTGTTCCTCTTTTATTTTACCAATTTCATTAAAAATAGATGAATTTATATTTCGATAAATATCAGGATCAAAAGATAAAACCATTGCTCTAGAAATTTCTTTAAAAGAATTTTTTAAAGCAATATCAAAATGGTTTTTGTAATATTCTTGTAAAGCAAAAAACTGGCTTTCATGCGTTTCTTTTGAAGCTTTTATTTTTACAATTACTTTTATACCATTTCCTCCCGAACTTCGAAAAGCCATGAAAGTATAGGTATCAGAAGTAACTTTTTTGAAGAGTTCATTATAATTATCCGATGCATCGAAATCAATTTGAAGTAAACCACTGTGTTTTAACAGACCCGTTTCGCTTCTTTGATCAAACTTTCCGCTTAAAGTAACCGCAGGAAGAATCGATTTTTTCATATCTTTTCTAGTCTCGGTATCGTTATTTCTTCTAAGCTCCTTTATTTCTTTGCGTAAAAAACCAAATTTTATGATTTCATACAGCTCGTTAATATCAATATCGAGATCTGGTTTTTCGGTGTACAAGTTCTTGTACAAAGAGAATCGATTAGACTCTTGAAGTAGTTTGGACATACAATAAAATTTTTCAATAGCAATTTATTCTTAAACGAAAAATTTAGTAAAGTAGTATGTCAATAGCTTATAAATACCTATTTCCGCTAGACGTAATAAAGGAATAAACAACAGATAAATCAACTCACTTACAGTGTTTTACCTGACTATTTTTTAATGACATTATTTATTTATTAATTAAATTCTCCATTTTTAGAAGCTTTAATAGCATGGTCACAAGCTCGAGCCGTAAGTGCCATATAGGTTAAAGAAGGGTTTTGCGTTGCAGTTGAAGTCATACAAGCTCCATCGGTAACATACACATTTTCACAGGCATGCAACTGATTAAATTTATTTAACAATGAGGTTTTTAGGTCTTTACCCATGCGTACTCCTCCCATTTCGTGAATATCTAATCCGGGTGCTTGTTTACTGTCATCTATACGAATATTTTTAAATCCGGCTTCGATAAACATTTCTGAAAATTGTTCAAAAAAATCTTTGATCATTTTTTCATCATTTTCATCATAACCTATCGAAAACTTAACTTGTGGAATTCCGTAAGCATCTGTTTTTTCTGTATCTAAAGAAACGGTACTTTCTTCTTTGGGAATGGTTTCTCCCATCATTTGAGAACCAACTTGCCAAGAACCATAAGTTGGGTTTAAGAGCGCTTTTTTAAGCTCTTCGCCTACTCCTTCGGTATTTTGTACTATTTGGCGATTTGCACTAAACGTAGCCGCGTAGCCTCTTAAAAAATCTGTTTCTTGCTGTTTTACATTTCGAAATCTCGGTAAGTAGGCACTTGTAGGTCTTCTGCCTGTTGTGAATTTATCGGAGAGCCCGTCGTACTCTGCGGCAATTTTTGCTCTATAATTGTGAAAAGCCACGTATTTACCCAACAATCCATTATCATTACCCAAGCCTTCCGGAAAACGATTTGACTTAGAATGCAATAAGATTTGAATCGTACTAATAGTTCCTGCATTTACAAAAATAACCGGCGCATAATATTCAGTAGTTTCTTTAGTTTCGGAGTTGATTACCACCACGCCAGTTGCCTTTTCTTTGGTTTCATCATAAATTATAGATTGCACAATCGCATGATGTTCCATGGTTAAATTACCTGTTTTCATCGCCCAAGGCAACGTGCTCGAATTAGCACTAAAATAACCTCCAAATGGACAACCTCGTTGACACAAATTTCTGTATTGACATTGTGCTCGACCTTGTTGCATAAAAATATCTCGGTTTTCTGTAATATGAGCGCAACGCCCACTAATTACATGACGATTATTCTGGTATTTTTTAGCAACTTGTTCCTTGAAATGGCTTTCTACACAGTTTAAGCCTAAACTTGGTAAAAATTCTCCATCTGGTAATACCGGAATTCCATCTTTATCGCCTGCAATTCCAATAAATTTTTCAACATAGTCATACCACGGTGCAAGATCTTTATAGCGAATTGGCCAATCTATAGCGAAACCATCTCTCACCGGACCATCAAAATCAAAATCGCTCCAACGCTGTGTTTGTCGTGCCCAAAGCAAGGATCTTCCTCCGGTTTGATTTCCGCGAATCCAATCAAAAGGTTTTTCTCGAACATAAGGTTGCTCGGCATCTTTCATGAAAAAATGAGCAGAATCTTCGTTAAAATTATAACACCGACTAACAATTGGATTTTCCTTCACAACCGCTTCCGGCATTTTACCTCGATGCTCAAATTCCCATGGATACATGTTCGTTGTGGGATAATTTACATTGTGTTTCACTTCTCTACCACGCTCTAAAACCAAGGTTTTCAAGCCTTTTTCTGCAAACTCTTTCGCGGCCCAACCTCCACTCATTCCTGAACCGATCACAATGGCGTCAAAGGTTCTTTCTTTTTGACTATCTATATTTAAATTAGGCATTTACATTAATTTTTTTACTGTTATCAATGGTTTCACAGAGTCCGTAACTTCCCGGAATCAAAGTATAAGGCATTTCTTTGGTCATGATATATTCTGACTGCATATAACCTAAAATAGTGCTATTTTTTGTGATGTTTAAAAATAGGTTTTCGTCTTCATTTTCTATTGAAGTTTTGTCGAAAGCTTTTCGCAGAGATGCTTCTCTTTCCGATGCATCGGAAGTATTGAATGGTTTTCCTATTGCTTGTTTACTATTTTCTTCAAATTTCTTCATCCCGGATAAAAACTGATTTTGACTTTTTTCAGGAATACAATCTTTCAACATAACCCAAACAAACTCATCTACTTTCAATTCTAAGGCGCCTGGTGTTTCCGTTTTCGGAATTAAAGAATCCACCATATTTTGAATTAATTTTACTTGTTCTTCTGTTACCTTGAAGGAGTTTATGGCAAATGCAACCTTTTCTTGTGAAAAATCACAAGACGGCAGTAAAACAATACCTCCCGTTAAAATGCCTAAATTTATTAAAGCGGTTCTTCTGTTCATGAGTAATTATAAATATATAAATAAAACTCAAATATTTTTGAATAAAAATATTTGAGTTTTAAATTTAAAATGGATTCTGATTGCAAATAGGAATGCAAAATAACATCTTTTTGCAAAGATAACTATTTAAAATTTTTGAAGAAAGTTTTCCATCTGTTTATGATATAAAATTTGCCTTTTCCTTGCTAGAAACTTCAGCGCTTGTTTAGCTCAAAAATCACCATAAATTTTCTGTACAAAACTTCCACTTAAAAATTGATTCGTATCTAATTCACTTTGTAAAATGACTCCTTTAGGGGAATTTTCTAAAAGATATTGCGCTACCTGAAGCAACGGGACAGCAGTTGTGGTTTGAATGGCTCTTAAAACATGTTTTCCAACTTTAACCGGTTTTATTTTTTTTGCAACTTCTCGTCTGCGTAACATTCCATCTTTATCTTTACCCATAACCGCGGCGTATAAAATGATTTGATCATTTTCGATATGTGGAATCTCCTCTTCCATTTTTTGTTGCAAATCTTGAATTAAATTTGTCGAGGGAACAAAATTTTCTATTTGTTTCCTAACCCAAGCATAATGCCCCGGATGTCGCAAAGTTTTATAATCTAAAGAAGAAACTTTGGTCGTTAAAGCATCGGGTAAATCGGCTGCTCCACCACTTGTTAAATCTTCTTCATAAGAAATTCCGTCAATGATGATATTTTTTCTTTCGGATAAAGCGGGTAAATTTATTTTTTTATGATTCCGAACAACCACGGCATCTTTAATATATTCGGTTGCAACACCTACCGGACTCCAAGTAAAACCATAAAAATGCGGAGCAACAGCATGATCTGTTAAGGCACCAACCTTCATTTCTAAAGTATCTACTCGATTTACCTGAAAATCAGTACAAAAATTTTGAAATAAATGGTTTGCCAAAACATTGATATAACCTGGTGCAAGACCCGTTTGCAATACAAAACCTGTCTTAGCATCTTTTGCTAATTTTACAATTGCATTCGTTTCGGCAACATATTCGGTGAGATTGGCATAGTGCAACTGAAAATCTTTAGCAAATTGTGCCATTTTAGGCGCTAAACTTCCCGGAAGGCAATCAAGAAGTACATCACCTTTTTCAAAAATGGTTTCCATTTCTGCGCTAATTCCATTCTCTTGCAACAAAAAAGGATAAATTGTAACCGATTTTGTTGTTCCGTCTTCTATCCATTTCGCAACTTTTTGCGCTTTAGAAAGTGTGCGGTTTCCAATATAAATTGTCGGACTAACCTGACTCCATTCTGCGAGTAGAAGTCCAGCTGCTTCAGCAATACCGCCAGCTCCAGCTATGATAATGTTATAATGTGCATTCATAGCTTAAAGATACGCAATTTTAGATTTAAGATTTAAAAACCCTATTTATTTGGCAACCACAAATCGTCTCGTGTTAAATTACATTGATCTACCATATCGAGACAATATTCCAATCGACCTAAATCATTCGGGTTGGTATTATTCGTACCAAATGTAAATTTTACACCCGCTTCTTTGGCTCTATTTATAAAAGTAGCACTCGGAATTTTGTAGCGTGCACTTATTTCCATGGCAACATTGCTATCGGCGAGAGCTTGTATCACTTTATCCATGCGCTCATTCGTCCATAATACATCGTATTGATCATGAATTTCATCTGGTAAATACGTGGCATTTACATAAATATCGATAGGTTCATTTCGAACGACATTTTCAATTCGATTTACCAATTGATCCATAAAATTTTGAGGATCTCCCACTTCGGTTTCTTCTTTTAACCAAAGACGCATTCGTTTTCCGTTGTCATTAGTCCAAGTCATAGCATCCGTGAAAACGTAATCAAATTGCGCAATAGTTTCTTTAGAAAATATATCTAACCATTCGCGACCTTCGGCTTGCATTGCGATATAGGTTTGTTGTGGTCGTTTATAATTTGTGATGAAATTTTGCAAAGAATCGTTTGTTTCAAAACCCATTCCGATACCGCAATTATATGCAATACCATACGTAATACCATATTTTCGACCATTTTCAAGAATTTGATCAATCGTGAGTCCTTCTTTTAAATGCCCGTGTAAATCTGCTAAAGGAATACCCTTATCGGATATTTTTTGCAGTTTTGCCTCATAATCCTGATCTGCCAATGGCTCTCCAAGAGATGGCGCGTCATCGGGTAGCACTTTTACTTTGATGTTTTTATAATACACTTTACTTTTAGGATCATGACATTGCAAAGCAAAGGTGCCGGAAGAAAGCACTCTACCTTTTTTATCTTCACTTCGCAGCACTTTTTCAGGCTCGGTATAATCAGTAATAAGGTCGCCATTGATATAGGTTCGTATTGTTTTTCCTTGTACAACAATTCGATATTGAAACCATTCGTTATTTTGTACAGGAGATTTGGTAACATCACGAACAGCATACAAACTACCTGTCATTCTTTTTTCGATATAATTGGTAGTATCTAGATTTTTAGCACCATTGAATACTTGACATTCATAGCCTTTTTCAGGCCAACCTGATTCTTGAAAATTGGTGTGAAAATAAATTCCAGAATTCGAGTTGTCTTCTGTTTTTACATCGGCTATGAGTTCAAAATTTTTGAATTCATGATTGTTCACTTTTCCACTATAAAAAAGATGTGATCTATCACCATTGGTAACGATAGCCGAATCTTGAATTTTCCAAGAGGATTCTTTTTCAGAAGCCTGCCATCCATCTAATGATTTGCCATCAAAAATAGAAATCCACTCTTCTTTTTTTTCACAGCCAGAAACAATTAATAACCCAAATAAAACAACAAAAACCTTAAAAATATTTCTTTTGAAAAACATACTATTTATTTTAACTTGTTTTGAAATCCAAATTCTTTGGAAGTACAATTACCCAATAAAGTTAGCATAAAAAGTGATGAGAAATAGATACAATTGTATCATTTTTAGATATAATTTTTTCTGAGAAAATAGTGTTTATGTAAGATGTTTTATTAGTTGTTTTCAGAGCCAATCCAGGTCGCATTATGCCAAACTCTCTCGAATGGACCATGTTTGTGATTTTTCATCCACCAACTACAGAAAACACCAAGTAAGATTGCTAAAACAATTCCGATAAGAAAACTAAAGGTTGCGCCAGTATATTGGTACAATCCGAAACCAAAACCATAATAAATAGTAGCACCAATAATAGATTGAATGATATAATTAGACAAACTCATGCGACCAATTGGAGAAAAAAGATTTAATACTTTATACCATTTCTCTCGTTGAAACAAAAACATAAAACCAGCAATTAAAATTACCATAAAAGCAATATTTGTCCATGAGCTCACTATTGCATTTAACGATCTTAATATAGCTTCACTCGTAACCCAAATATTGATGTTTTTTTGAATGAAAAACATAGGAATGAAAAGAATGCTCGAAATAATTAGTGCTTTTTTCCAAAATAATTTTGACTGTTCTGACCAAATGAATATTTTTTTCCTTCCGGCTAGCATTCCAAATAAAAACAAGGAAAGTATATGAAAAAATCTTCCGTTTTCCCAGCTCCATTTTAAAACTGCTATTTTTCCGTTGGTTAAATTACCAATGACAGTATTTATAAAGGAACTATCTTTAATATAGTCATCCATTTTACCGAAATAGTACCAAGATTCAGGATCTGAAATTTTCATATCCGGATTTTGAATGGCGTGAATTAAAGTCCATAATTCTCCTGGTTGTAAAAATAAAAGTACCGCAATGCCCAAAACCAGCTTGTCGCTGAGCTTGGCTAACGGTATTAAAAAGAAGCCTAAAACGGCATAAATAGAAAGAATATCACCTTGGTAGAAAGCCGAATTTAACATTCCGAAACCAAACAAAAGCACCAAGCGCCAAGCAAATCGCGCTCTAAAATCTTTTCCTTTTTTTTCTTGATTATTCGATTGAATAAAAAATGTCAAACCAAAAAGCAAGGCAAACATAGCGTACGATTTTCCTGCAAAGAGAAAAAAAGTAGTATCC
This sequence comes from uncultured Flavobacteriaceae bacterium, assembly GCA_965363545.1. Taxonomy (GTDB): domain Bacteria; phylum Bacteroidota; class Bacteroidia; order Flavobacteriales; family Flavobacteriaceae; genus Lutimonas. The sequence goes on from CBDTUD010000002.1 coordinate 138,420, forward strand.
CAAACTATTTTATCTAATTTAACTAGCCAATCCAGAAAATTTGGCGGCAAAAAATAAACATCAAAATGTTCTAAATTGTGGAGAAGCATGATCGATACTATGGCAAATCCACGAATGGCATCAATTTCATGAAGTCTGAATTTAGTTGCGCTACTATTCATTACTCTTAATTTATTCCTCTGGAGAATTAGCGCCTTTTGTTTGTATCATTCTTTTAGAGAGATCACACTCTTCAGAAATAAACAATGTAATCGCAACATTTTTTGCTTCAATTAAGTCCTCCTTAAATTCAATTTGGTTTCGATTATTGGTATATATCTTCTCTTTATAAATCGTATTGGGTAATTTCTTATCCAATTTCCACTCCTCCAAAGCAACCGAAGATGTTAAAATCGGTAAATGAAACTCGGAGGTATCGTCCATAATATATTGAAATGAACCAATATTTCTTTTCTTATTTCTTTCAGGGTTTTTGCATGCCAAAGTATAGGATCCGTAGTTATTGCCTTGTATCACCGTATCTATTTTTTCAGAATATTGATATACATTGGTTAGATATTTCCAACTACTAGGTTTGTATTTAAATACCGATTCGCATTTAATCTCCATTTTCGAATTCCCAGAGGTTTGAAAATTAGCTTTCGGCAGACGAACTCTTGATTCAATTCCGTTTTCATCTTTTAAATAAACATGAAAATTTAAACTATCGGCCTCTGACATTACGGCGAAATATTCGTTTTGATTTGAATTGGTCAAATAATAAATATCCGTGCTTTTGGTTGCTGTAGAATCTACAAACCTAGTATACTCATAATGAATTAAGTAGTCAAAAGAATATTCTTTTTGAGAAAAACACAAGGTTGTAAAAAATAAAAGAAAAAGTTTTAAGAATTTCATGAAGTAGTTAGCTAATTTGTTTCAATAAAACAAATATAAGCTATTACAGCAAAAACCAGCATATTGATTTTTAAAACAATTAGACTACTTTTTTATAGTTTCTTGGAAATGGTCGATAAGCATAATGGCGCAAAACCTCTTCAATTGCCATTTTTAATGCCTCATTAATCGGTAAAATGATATTACCCAAATGAAAATCAATTTGAGAAAGATTCATGTAATAATCGGTGAAAATTGGAACATAAGCACCTTTTCGAATAGATTCTACCGCTTTTTCAAAGTTTTCTTTTTGCTCTTCTTTGATGATTTTGCAAGTTGCTAGTCGCAATTGTCCGAACTTATCTTTGCTAGCGGCAAATCCGAAAAGTCGGCAAATTAATCCACGATAGCGATAGTCGCTACAACTCCCACTGGCATCATCTAACAAAGAAAGAGGTTGATAAATATGACAAATTGAACCCGGTTTTTGTTTTAATTCTTCTAAGACAATTTCTGCTCTTCCTTGCAAAAATAATTGAAAAGCCCATGGTAAAAATTCTAATGGCGATGCATCTATATCCGGTTTGGTACAACATTTTCCACAGCCGGGTTTACAATGTAAACTGCTTTCGGAATTAAATTTAGTGATTTCCTTATCGAGGCGATCGAACAAACGTTCAACCGATCTCACTTTTATTTGAATGGACATTTATGTGGCGCGAATGTAAGCCAAAAAAAGATGTGGAAAGCATATTATCTCGATTTAAAAAACAGTACTGATTCACCTTAAAAAACCTAAGGTTTAATCACTTTACCGGCATATACATTCCCAGATAACTCTAGCGAGAAAACCTTTTCGGGATGCAGATTCTGCTCATCACGATGCGAAACGTATATAATTGCCGTGTTATTTTCTTTTTGAATACTATTAATCAAATCAATAAAAAGAGCACTATTTTCTTCGTCAAGTTCAATTGTTGGTTCATCGAGAATTAACAGAACCGGATGTTTTACCATCGCACGAGCGACTAAAACCATCCGCTGCATTCCGGGAGAAATTGTTCTAAACTTTGTTTTTCTATCGGAAATACCCAATATTTCCATCCATCGTTTTGCCGTATTTATTTGGGTTTTAGTTGGAGTTTTATACAGACCGACAGAATCCATAAAACCAGAGATTATCATATTTTCTACGGTGTCATTTCTTGTAAACTGTTGCAACATTGTCGGAGTGAAATATCCTATTTTCTGCTTGATATCCCAAATAGATTCCCCACTACCTTTTCGTTTTCCAAAAAGCAGGATATCTTGACCATAGGCTCGCGGATTATCTCCGGTAATAAAAGAAATCAAACTGCTTTTACCCGAACCATTTGGTCCGGAAAGTTGCCAAAACTCACCTGTTTTGATTGTCCAATTAACATCTTTCAGCACTTCTCTATCTCCATATTTCACATGAACGGATTTAAATTGCACCAAAGGCTTTATCGAAATAGGTACTTTTGAAACCTGCTTTGGTAAGGAAAAATGTGTTGGTCTATTTTCAGATATTGCAACAAACTCTTTTTGACTTTTTCTGTTGGAGATTTTATTATTTTCATCAACTATAAAAACAACATCTATAAATGGCAAAAGATCTTTCTTTCTGGTAAATAATTGAATAATCAATTTTGTTTTAGCTAGGCTAATTAAATCATTTTCAATTTTCTTTTGTGCAACTTTATCTATGGTGCCGTAAACATCATCAATAACAATATAATCGGGATTTTGCTTCAAAATATGCTTCCATAATTGCTTTCTACGTTCACCACTAGACATTGTTGCCAGGCCTTTATTATTTTCTGTTTGTATTGCAAAACGATCATGTAGCAATTCATCTAAAATAAAAGTATCAATACTTGTTGCCGTATAAAAAGCGCCCTTTAATTTACCTAAATCAATCTGATTTTGAAGAAGATTATTTGAAGCAATTTCTTCTATAATAAAATTTTTATCGCAATAATTGGACAAATAAAGTGCAATCCCTTTATCGTTTTTATTCAAATTTTCAGATGCAAATCTCTCCATTATTGACTTGTCGTGGATTAAATTTTTCAGGTTTGGATAAAGTGCTTATTGATTTTTAGTTTTTATAGGAATCCAAATTTCTTCTTCAGAATCGGGATGGTTATTTTTATACTTTTCTCCTAAAACTTCAAAATGCGGACGAGCATCTAAAACATATTCAGAATTCGGCAACCAATCTTTAAAAATACTCTCAAATGTCTTTTTAAAATCACTCGAAGAACCTTTGTGCAAAAATACGGCATACAAGCCTCCTTCCAGTTTCAGTTTTTGAAGATCCAAATCACTCCCGATTTCGTCAGAAACTTCTATGGTAGCCCATTTGGTAAATTGCGCTTCCAGGTCAAACGAATTATAATCGAATAGCTGCTCGTAAACTTGAACCGAATACAAGTCATTACCAACAGTATTTTTTATGTGCTTTTTTAAGGGCATAAAACTTTGCCATAATTGGACTGTTTTATTTTCAGAATAGCTCATTTTTAGGTATTTTCCTACCAATATTTTTTTGGAAAGCTGTACAATTTTTGGATAAATCTTATTCATGAATTTTTACATCTTTAATTCTTAATGCTGTTGGTTCAAATTATTTTACAGCAATATAAATTGCAACTTCTGAATTATCTCCGTTTTGAGATTTATCGCCATACACCTCAAAATCAGAAGTATACTTTCTATTTAAGATTTTATCTTTGTCCCAAATTTCTTTCCAAGCTTGCACAACTGCATCCGGCATCGCTCCTTTTGCCATAAACTTTTTATGGCTACCACCTTGAAATTCTCTACCAATACATCCTTCAGGAATAGATTTTAAAGTAGTTACTTTTTGACCAATTACAGTAGTATATTTTCCTGTATAATCCGATTCGTAATCGGTATAAATGGCATAAATTTCTTCACTTTCTTTATTCGGAATTTTACCTGCGATATTCTCACCATAAAACTTGCCCCAAAGTGCGCCAATATCCTTTGCTCCTTTTTCATTGGTTGTTTTAACCTCGATTCCAATAATTTTAAAACTTGGTATTTCTTGCATTTAATAGTTGTTTATTGATGTAGTATTTTTGATTAATTAACGCCTTTAACTTTCATTTTTAGGGTATAAATGGAGGTTCTAGCGGTAATAAAAAGTGTGTTTCTTTTTTTACCGCTAAAGCATACGTTCGACGGTCTTTCAGGAACTTCAATTTCTTCAATCAATTTTCCATCAGGATTATACACCCAAACTTTATCATAAGTCAAATATACATTTCCTTGTTTATCAATCGTCATTCCATCGCTACCATGCGGTGCGAAAAAAGTTTTATTGATTAAACTGCCATCTTTTTGGATATCATACTTCCAAATTTTTTCTGCTTTAATATCGGCGACATATAAGCTTTTTCCATCGGGAGTTCCAATTAATCCATTTGGTCGTTCAAAATCATTAATTACGAGACTACTGTTTCCCTCCGGATTTACATAATAAACACCTTGAACTTCTTGTTCCATTTGATGATTTTCTGGCCACCAAGTTCGAGGATAATAAGGGTCTGAAAAATAAATTCCTCCATTTGGTGCAATCCATAAATCATTTGGTGCATTCAAATGTTTATTGTTAAAACCTTCTTGAATGATTTGTAACTTTTTATTTTGATCGAAATAAGCCAATTGATTGTGTTTATCTGCACAAGTAACCAACTGATTTTTAGCATTAAAAAACAATCCATTCGAACGCCCGGTTCCCGCTAAATACAAAGAAACTCCCTTTTTCTCATCCCAAATATGGATTTTATCATTGGGTTGGTCTGTAAAGAAAATACGACCGTCAGATGCTACAGCAGGACCTTCCGTAAAGGAAAAACCACCAGCAACCTTTTGTACTTTTGCGTTTTTTGAAATAATTTCTTCTCTTTTCTGAAAATCTATCGCTGAAATTAGCAACAATGAAGCAAGTAGAAAGAGAAATATTTTTAAATTTTTAATTGGTATTTTACTGTTCTCAAATTCCATTTACACCAAATAAAGAGCCTATATAAGCTGTAATTCCCATGGCAATGGTACCCCAAAAAGTGATTCTGATAATTGCTTTTGTTATATTTGAGCCTCCTGTTTTTGCTGCAAAAATTCCTAAAACAATTAAAAAAACCATTGAAAATGCATATTGCAAATACACCATTTGATGAACCGAAACCAAAAATGCTACAATTACCGGTAAAATACCTCCAAAAACAAATGCAGCTCCAGAGGCAAATGCCGCTTGTATTGGTTTTGCATGGGTCATTGCATTGATACCTAATTCATCTCTAGCATGCGCTTCTAAAGCGTCATGAGCTGTCAATTGTTCGGCAACTTTAACAGATAATTCTTTGTCTAAACCTCTATCTTGATAAATTCTTGCTAATTCTAATAATTCGGTTTCAGGAGTTTCTTTCAATTCTTTGGCTTCTCTTTGGAGATCTGATTTTTCTAAATCAGCTTGTGAACTAACCGAAACATATTCACCAGCAGCCATTGACAGTGCTCCTGCAACAAGCCCAGCAACTCCAGCAAGAACAATTGGTTCTCTCGTTGCATTTGCAGCTGCGACCCCAATTATAATACTTGCCGTAGATAAAATGCCATCATTTGCACCTAAAATTGATGCTCTCAACCAACGGCTCCGATTGACAAAATGCTCTTCTCTTTGCATGAAATTTATTTTACTGAATTTAAAAATGCTTGTTGTCCGCCAACTATCGGTATCAAAATTTTAGTTGCATCTAGATCTAAGGTTAACTCGGTACCAGGTTTCGGCCATAGCGTAAATTCTCTATCACTTGAAAAAATTAGCAATCCGATTTGTTGTCCTTTCGGAATAACTTGATCATCCGGTATCAAATCAAAAGTCATCTCATAGAATTTACCTGGAATTAAGACTTCACTTTCCCTTAGGGATTTATAATTTTGAAGATCAGCCCAACCACGAGTAATTATATTATCCGTAATTTTTGCTTTCGGATCATTGTTCCATGGCAAAGAAACCAACCAAACCGAAAGATTTGATGCCGGTTTATTGCTAGCAAGCTTTACAGTGATTTTTGGAACACCTGAAATATGAAGGTCTTTTGTTAAAATAGACGTTTTAAACAATAATCGGTGGTTAGAGTTTTCGGCTTTCGCCAAATCAGATCCTGAAAAGTTATAATTATCAACGAAAGTTTCTTGTGCTTTCGATTTGACTTTGTTAGCACCTAAACTTATAGCATTTTTAGTTGGATAAAGAATTACGGCAGAAGCATTCGGGTTTGGATAATCTTTGTAAGCCGTTGGTTGATCTCTCGCATCATTTTCACGAACAATCCAAGCTTTAGGGTCATTCTCCACACCGTTTTCAACACCATGCAAATAACGTGTAAACCATTTGTTCATCATACTCAACGGTGGTGCACCGCCATGACCATTTTGATGGTAAAAAATTTGCACAGGTAATCCTTTTTCTTTTGCAGCCTTATAAATACGGTAACTATGCTCCGGCATAACATTCCAATCATTGAATCCATGCGACATTAAAAGTGCTGCTTTCATTGGTTTCATATCATTTAAATAATCACGACCTGCCCAAAAATCATTATAATCTCCGGTAATTCTATCCATGCCATTTTTCATTTCAGTATCACGAATGACTTTGTTGCTATACGCTCTTTTTGATTCGTCTCCACTGTGAATAAAATCATATAAAACATCAATATCTTCTCCCAAATATCCGCCAGGAGATCGAACCAAACCGTTAGATCGATAATAATGATAATACGAAGTATTTGGTGCAATTGGAATGATTGCTTCTAAACCTTGTACACCAGTTGTTGCAGCTGCTAAAGGCAAAGTTCCGTTATAGGATGTGCCGGTCATTCCAACTTTACCAGTTGACCAATAAGCGACTACTTTTTCATCCCCGTATGGGGAAGTAAAACCTTTTGCACGACCGCATAACCAATTGATAACCGCTTTTGGCGCTAACGATTCATTATCACCACCAACTGTTGGTGAACCTTGAGAAAGTCCGGTACCAGGAGAGGAAGAATGTACTACGATATAACCTCTCGGAACCCACGTATTTATTTCTCGATTTGAAATAATTGGTCTTTCACCAGTACGAATAACTTCCGGGTGCACACGTTCTTTAGCGGTTTGCCCCAATTCATGTTTGACATCCCAGTAAAAGCCGGGAACATCAGCGGCAACTCCTGCAAAATATGGACTTGTTGTATAAACAATTGGTAATTTTAATCCTTCCGTTTCGGTTTGAGGTGGTCTTGTAACAGCAACGTGCATTCTGTCTAATTTTCCGTCGCCATCGGTATCAAATTCCGTTTCAACAAAAAGGTCATGACGAATCCATTTTTCAGGATTATTGAATTCAGGAACTATTTGAGCCTCTCCATTTTCAAAAACGGGAACAGCTTTTTTTGTTTTTTCGGAATCAGTGGTTTGCGCTATCGCGGAAAAAACCACTATAAAAAGAAAGGAAAAATAAAGAACAAAATGGTAATATTTTTTCATGATAAAAAGGACTAAATAAAGTGGACTCAAATTAAGTATTTTTTATGAAACAGCAATGCGTACTCGAACGAAAGTAACAATAGGCACTAAGAAAATGATTAAAAATTTTACTTTCATGTCAAAGTTTGAAATAATTAAAAAAGATATTTTTGTTTGTTTTAAAGTAATAAATGGATATTTAGTTGTAAAGCTCTGTTTGAAAATGGAATGCACTTAACTAAATACCTTTTAATTATTCAATTTCTTTTCAAAACAGATGCTATTTTTAACTCCGGCATATTGACCGTAATTTTTTATGATTTGATAGCCACTTTTTTTATACAAATTAATGGCTTCGGGCTGCATGATTCCGGTTTCTAAAATGCACTTTTCAGAACCCAATTCTTTAGCCCAAATTTCTAATTCTGTAAGTATTTTAAAGGCAAACCCTTGATTTCTTCCTGTAACAGCCGTAAACATTCTCTTAACTTCCATCACATTTGGCTCAAATTGCTTGAGCGCACCACAACCTCGTGGAAGTCCGTTTTGATATAAAATTACCACATATTTTATGAGGTCGATTTTGTTGAATTGATCATAAAACGGATGGTCATCGCCATCACGTATTTTCAAGTCTGCATCGAGTAATTTTACCAGTTCAATAAAATCTTTATTTTTAGAGTTTGTTCGTACTAATTGAATTTCAATTGATTTTTTCATGGCAAAAAACTGTCCTTTTACTAATTACTTATTTGAACTGTTACTTTAGAATCTTTAGAAAAACATATTAATTGATCGGATTCTTCTTTCGTTTCCAACGCACCTTGCAGCAATTTATAGGTTGTTTGATCGCTTTTCGGAAATACCAACTCCAACTCCCAATCTGTATTTTCTTGTGTAACGAAAAGCTCGACGATTTCACCCGTTTTTTTATAAAAAATGGAGATTTCATTATCTGCTACAGCGACATTCTCTAACGAAGCTTCATTCCACTCTTTTGGCATCTGAATTTGAATTCTCACTTTTTTTTGTGCCGCTTGTGGTTGAATTCCGAAAAATTGTTGCACAATTGGTATTGCAAAACTATAGATATTCCATGCTTGAGTAATCATTCCGTAATCGGGTGAAACTTCATACATGCTTCCCGGCAAGGCATAACTAAATGATTTTGTCATTTTTTTGAGATATTCGAGCGCCTTATCCGGTCTACCATAATTATTTTCGGCAACAACCAAAACCCCTGTAGGAAGCGTCATAACAGCTCCAGTATACGAAAAAGCCTTACTACCTTTAAAAGAACCTTCAATAGAACCCGCAGATTCATCGCGGTCAATGCCTGTAACGAAAACACCAAACGGATTCACAAATTTTTCAGCCGTTTTGAGCGCTTTTAGAGCCTTATCCGGACTGGCAATTTTCATTTCCATAGGTGTATTAACCACCCAATTATGATGTAAAACAAAAGGTTTACTCTTTTTGGAAGGGTTTTTTAAGATGCTTTCTTTGGTTTGTTGCAATTCGGCTACAGCCCATGGTTTGTTCAACGTATCTGCCCGAATAATTGCATCATTGATTAAATGTAAAGCCTGCTCATCTGTACCTATAAAATCAGCAAAAGAAGCGAATTCTTCCGACCAAAATTCTTGATTAATTTTTTCTTTAAGTTTTGCTGCTATTTCTTGATAAGAATTCGCTAAATCTTCTTCGCCCAACTCGATCGCAATTTTTGATGCATCTGCAAAAGCGCGTTGTGTGTATGCCGCCACATCAATCATTTCAGAATTTAAACCATGAATTTCCATCATGCCAAAACCATCAGGGAATAAATTTGTATTCGCGTCATTTTCAGAAAGTAGCCAATCGAGTCCTTTTTTTATTGTTGGAAAGTATTTTTTTAAGAATGTGAGATCTCCATTCCATTGATAAATTTCCCAAATCAAAGAAGCAAACTGAGGTGTTTCATTGATATTTCCATTATTAAAAACGGCTCCATTAGTTGACATTTCATGAATAATTCGACCATTTCCGTTAACTGTATTGGAAACACTATCTAATAAGGTAATCGTTTTATATACCACATCTGTTTGACCAACAGCCATATAACCCTTCAAAGCATACTCACTATCAACACCAAACCACCAAGGATAATCTGGAATTCCCGCGGTAATACCGGAGCCTATTCCTGGAACAGTTCTCACCAACCAATCACAGTTGTACTTCAACCACTCGAAGGTTTGCTGCAGTTTTTTATCTGGAATTGCCAGCTTGGTTTGATTTGCCAGTTTTTGGTATCTACGTTGTTTTTCTTCAAAATATTTTTGAATATTATTTTGAATACTTTCATAAGACTTCAAAGCATTTTCTTCTGAAATAAAAGAACCTGCCACTGTAAAATTGATGATTTTGGTTTCTAATGGTGGGATTTCAATTTTATAGGTCAATAAATTGGAAACACCTTTACCGGTATAGTTATTTAGTTCGGTCTTATTTTCAATGGATTTTTGATTTGCACCATAGGCCACGTACCACGGATTTAGACTATCTTTTACCAACCAAACATCTTCACTTATATTATATCTTGAGGTATCGTCGCCATCGATCATATTTGTTTGTTCACCTAGCCAAGTAGGTCGTAAATCAGAATTTCCTTTAAAATGAAGCTTTATATTTTTAGCAATATGACCCGTATTTTTTAAACGGAATTGAATTACGATTCCCTCTTTATGGTCGGGTACAAATTGCCAGCGTTCGACAATTAAATTGTAATTCTTTAATTTATAAATATGTTTATTGGCAAAAGGGAAATTGGTAAACGAATCCGATTTTTCCAATGGAATAATCCGATTTTTCAATTCTAGTTCCACTTCAAAACCATCCATTAATTTGATAGGATGATCCCATATTCCTCCCATTTCACCCTTGATATGCCACCCTAACTCAGGAAAACTCCCATCTTGGTGCCCGACCATATAAACCCGATCACCAGCCGTAATAAAAGGAGAATTTAAATACTCGGAATTTCCTTCAATAAAAGGAATGTCTTCTGCTAATTGATTTAGGTCAACATTTTCATTCCGGTTGCAACTGATTAAAAAAAAGAATATTAGAAGAGTGCCAGTAAAAATTCGGTTCATCGGTTTTTGATTAATTTTGAATACTTTTTTATTTAGTTTGTAGGCTTATCCATTGCGAAATTTCTTGTAAAACATTGGGAGAAATCGTTTGTTCAATAGTACCATATTCATTGGGTAAACCTGTGGTGCATTCTTGAAATAAATGATTTAGGTTTGGAAATTCTTTGATCGTTACATTTTTATTTCCTCCTTTTTTTAATGCATTTTCGATAGCAATCAGGTTTTCTTTTGCAGGTACTTGTAAATCTTTTCCCCCGTTAATAGCAAGAACCGGACAAGTAACTTTAGTCAATGCTTTAATTGGGTCGTATTTGATGAAATATTCCATCCAAGGATTTGTAATCTGATTTACTTGAAGTTCAACATACTGCTCAATTGTCATTCCTTGCGGTATTTCTTGATTCGGATTATTTTTAAGATTTTCGTTTAAAAAAGTAGTGAGTTCGGTTTTCAATGTATTGGAATCATTGGATTTTACAACTATATCGAAAACTTGGGTATTTACTTTTTTTGAATCCTGTATTACCTCTTCCGATTGACCAGATGCTTTTGCCATTAACTCTTGTTGCATTAAAAGTAATTTATCACCTCGAATTCCGGTACCGGCAAGCAAAACGATAAAATCAATATCTTTCGATTTCGCCGCTACCATTGGCGCAATAATTCCGCCTTCACTATGCCCAATTAGTCCGATTTTTTTAACATTAATCTCTTTTCTTGTTTTTAAATAGGCAATTGCACTTTCGACATCTGAAGCAAAATCCTCGGAAGTTGCTGACGTAAAATCTCCTGTCGATTTTGCTGTTCCTCTATCGTCATAACGTAAAACGGCAAAACCATTTTTTGTTAAAAAATCGGATAAAACTAAAAATGGCTTATGGTTGAAAAGTTCTTCGTCACGGTTTTGTGCACCACTACCGGAAATTAGAATTACCGCAGGGAAAACACCTTCTTTTTTAGGTAATGTTAATGTTCCTGCCAAAGAAATATTTGCATTTGTATTTTGAAAACTTACATCTTCATAGTCATAAGGATAAGGCTTTTGCGGTTCTTGTGGTCGATTCACAACTATCTTATTAAAAGGTTCTCGTTGCAAATCCATCGGAAATTCTTGTCCGCTTTGACTAAAAATTCCAATAACGGAATTCTCTTTTAGTTGCCCTGAATAAACAATTCTAGCATTGATGATTTCTAATTTAAGATTTGAATTTTCAAAAGTAGTTGTCGTAACCGGAATACCTGTAACACTTTGATCAGGGCTATCCATGGTGGCAGTGTAACCCACTTCCGTCTTTGTAATATGAAAAACAACTCGCAATTCAATTCCTTGAACTTTTAAGAGTCCGTTCCATTCGCCTGTAATTTCTTGAGCGAAAGAGGGGAAAAAAATAAAAAAGGCAATAGAAAATAGTACTATTTTTTTCATAATAAATCAATGATTGACTAATTTTAAAATTGGCATCTCCACATAAAGAACCAATGAACTATAGGTAATTTTTCTTTTCTTGGATAAATATACAAAGGAAAAACTATTTTTATAGCATCCTGAAAAATTGGTCAAAAAAAAAGACTCCTTAAGGAGTCTTTTTCATGTTAATTAAAAATATTAACCAATTACTACTATTTTTAATTTCGAATTTGAACATCCTAAATAATCTAAAAAATATCCCCCGAAATCTTTCAATTACTTTTAAATAAGTCCGATCAAATTCAAAAATTTAAATAGAATATTTTCGTAATTTTTATCTTACGACAGATTATAATGAAAGTATCTTTTACTTGATTAATGAATTTCAGCATTTTTTTTCAAAGTTAGACACTAATAAGTATCTTTATTCTTCTACTCCAATTAGAAGAGATTCCTATAAGTAAATAATCAATTAGAGTTAAAATTAGTTTGGGAAGAAGAACAAAAAAAAGACTTTTCGAAATACATCAAAATCAAATTTCATATACCTTTATTTTTTCTTTTAATCGTTTTGCTAAATAGGGATTCCCGTTTTTTAACTCTTGATAAATAAACTCAGATTCTTTTTGGTACCGCAACTTTCTATCCTTGTGCCAGTGACTCGGTGGTGTTTGCAAATTTGTTATTCTATCAGCGAGCTTAATTGCCCAAATCTCATGTGAAAAAGTCTTAATTCTTTCAATGCTATCTACCATTTGTTGGTTTAACGACACATACTCATCTTTTGTCAAAGCGAGTACTCCTTTTGCAATTTCAGAACCAAATTCTTCTTCCAAGTCGGTGAAACTTGTATCTGTATCTTCTAAAGTATCGTGTAATATGGCCACTTGGATTGCTAAATTGATATCAAAATTTTTAGTGTGAAAAGAGGCTATTAAAACCTCCATGGCAACATTAGAAACATGCACCAAATAATTTGCCTTTACAGATGGCATTTTATGATTATAATGTTTTTCGCCAGCAAAGTTTATGGCATTTTGATAAAGCATTTGCAATTCCATTCTTTCTTTCCGAATTTGATTTAACAAGTTTAATCACTCATTGCGAGAGAAATAAACGCGGATTTTTGATTTTTGTTATCTATAGGCGGAAATTTTTTTAATATAGGCTTAACTTAGGGTTCTAAAATTGGATGCTCATTGCTTTAAGTGAATCTTGTAACGCTTCCCAAACTGAATGTCAGGTTACTACAATAGTTATATCATTACTCTCTGTTAATTGAATTGTTTTTTAAATTTCAAATTAAGAGTATCTTTTTAGTTCAATTGTTACGAATAAAAAATTATGATTTAGTTTCCTTTCGCGTAATCCGCTAAAAATTGTGCCAAACCACTATCAGTTAATGGGTGTTTTAACAATCCTGTAATTGAGCTTAATGGACCAGTCATTACATCTGAACCAATTTTAGCACAATCAATTACGTGCATTGTGTGACGAATTGAAGCTGCTAATATTTGCGTTTCAAATCCGTAGTTGTCATAAATCTGTCTGATTTCTGAAATTAAATGTAATCCATCTGTTGAAATATCATCCAATCTCCCTAAAAAAGGGGAAACATAAGTTGCTCCAGCTTTTGCAGCTAATAAAGCTTGTCCGGCTGAAAACACCAATGTTACATTTGTTCTAATTCCTTTATCAGAAAAATATTTACAAGCTTTTACACCATCTGCAATCATAGGTAATTTTACCACAATTTGAGGGTGTAAAGCAGCTAGTTCTTCACCTTGCTTCACCATACCTTCAAAATCAGTTGCAATAACTTCTGCAGAAACATCACCTTCAACAATATTACAAATGTCTACATAGTGTTTTAAAATATTTTTTGCTCCTGTTATGCCTTCTTTAGCCATTAATGATGGATTTGTAGTAACTCCATCTAAAACACCTAATGCTTGTGCTTCCTTAATTTGCTCTAAATTTGCTGTATCTATAAAAAATTTCATACTGTCTATTTTATTATTTTAATAATTCTTGTACTTGTTTAAAAACATTTTCGCCTGTAAATCCGAATTTCTCATCCAATACTGATGCTGGTGCAGAGTATCCAAAATGATCTAATCCAAATACTTTACCATTGGCTCCAACTAAACCTTCTAAGTTTACAGGTAAACCTGCTGTTAAACCAAAGGCTGGTTTGTTTGTTGGAATAATACTTTCTTGATACGCTTTAGATTGTAATCTAAAAATACCTTCTGAAGGAACAGATACTACTTTTGCTTTTATATTTTCTCTTTCTTCTAATAATTTAGCACCTTCAATTAAAGTTGCTACTTCTGAACCGTTTGCAATTAAAATTACATCAGGGTTTTCAACATCTAAAATAGTATAACCTCCTTTTTCAGCTTCTAATGCATCTTTATATCTTGATGATGAAATGGCTGGTAGATCTTTAATCCCTTGACGAGATAAAATCAACCCTGTTGGCACTTTATCATTTTCCATCGCCATTTTCCAAGCAACATTTGTTTCTGCAGAATCTGCAGGTCGTAATGCTTTAAAACAAGGGCTTCCACTATGATTTTTTAACTTTTCTAACAAACGAATTTGTGCTTCCTGTTCAATTGGCTGATGCGTTGGTCCATCTTCCCCAACTCTAAAAGCATCATGTGTCCAAACATATTTTACAGGTAATTCTTGGATAGCACTCATTCTTATCGCTGGTTTCATATAATCTGAAAACACAAAAAATGTTGCTACTACCGGAATTACACCACCGTGCAATGCCATACCGTTTGCAATTGCAGCCATTGTTAATTCAGCTACTCCTGCTTGTAAAAAGGCTCCTGAGAAATCGTTTTTTTTGATGGCATGTGTGTGTTTTAAAAACCCATCCGTTTTATCACTATTTGATAAATCGGCTGAAGAAACAATCATATTCTCCACATTTTGAGCTAAATAACCCAACACATTTGCTGAAGCTACTCTTGTTGCTAATCCTGGTTTATTAACTACTGATTCAAAATCTAAATCTGGTAATTTACCTGCTAAAAAGCCATCAAGTTTAGCTGACAACTCAGGATTTGAAGCTTTCCAAGTTGCTATTTCTGCTTTTTTTATTGCAGCTGCTGCTGTTTTATTTTCTAAAAGTGTTGCGTAAAACACTTCAACATCATCATATTTAGCAAAAGGATCATTTACATCAGCACCTAAGTGTTTTAATGTTTCATTAAAATCGGCTCCTGTATGTCCAATTGGTTGTCCGTGTAACTCACATTGTCCTTCCCAATTTGCACCTGTTTCTGTAACACAACCTTTACCCATAATTGTTTTACCAATTATTAATGTTGGTTTTTCCTGCTCATTATTGGCATCTTTTAATGCTTTTCTAATTTCATCATGATTATGACCATCAATAGTAACTACTTTCCAACCCCATGCTTCGTATTTTTTAGCGGTATCTTCAGAAGTCACTTCATCAGTCATTGTAGATAATTGCACATCATTCGCATCGTAAAACATAATAAAATTGTTCAATCCTAAATGTCCTGCAATTCTACCAGCTCCTTGTGAAATTTCTTCTTGTACTCCTCCATCTGAAATAAAACCATAAATTTTATGTTTCATCCAATCTCCAAAACGTGCTGCTAAAAATTTAGATGCAATAGCTGCTCCAACACCCATTGTATGACCTTGACCTAAGGGGCCTGATGTATTTTCAATACCTCTTTCGACATCAACTTCTGGATGACCTGGTGTTACTGAACCCCATTGTCTAAAGTTTTTTAAATCTTCTTTTTTATAGTTACCCAATAAATAATATTGAGCATATAATAAAGTTGATAAATGCCCTGCATCCATAAAGAAACGATCTCTAAATGGCCAAGACATATCACTTGGATCAAAATTTAAAAATTCTGAATATAAAATATGCATAAAGTCGGCTCCTCCCATTGGACCTCCTGGATGCCCAGAATTTGCTTGCTCAACCATTGAAATGGCTAAGGCTCTAATATTATCTGCTGCTCTTAAATTAATGTTACTCATTTTTTGTTTGTTTAATATATCTTATTAAACTAATTAAATTGTTAGAATAATTATTCTAACAATTTAATTAGTTATGATTGAAATTTTATTATTATTTTTTCCAAAGTCCTTCCATTTCTTCCAATGTTTTTCCTTTTGTTTCAGGAACAAATTTTAATATGAAAAACATTGCTAATAAACTCATAATTCCGTAAACCCAGTAAGCGAAACCGTGATTAAATTTTTCGGTTAAAACTGAATTATCATTCATCATTGGGAATGTTACAGAAACCAAATAATTAGAAATCCATTGTGCTGCTACAGCTACAGCTAAAGCTCTTCCACGAATTTTATTTGGAAAAATTTCTGATAACAAAACCCACGTCACAGGTCCCCAACTCATTGCGAAACTTGCAACATACAACATCATACAAAACAATGCTAAATACCCTGTAGCTCCTGTGAAAAATACAAAGCCTAAAGAAAGCATTGCTAAGGCCATACCCAAAGCACCAATAATCATTAATGGTTTTCTACCATATTTATCAACAGTTCTAACTGCTATAATTGTAAATAAGAAGTTCACAATACCTACAATAATCGTCATTAATAAAGCACTATTTGTTCCAGAAGAAATTGTTTTAAAAATCTCAGGAGCGTAATACAAAACAACATTGATTCCTACAAACTGCTGAAAAACAGAAAGTAAAACTCCTATAGCAATTACCATCCATCCGAAAGACAATAGTTTTCCAGAAGTTTTTTCGTTCATAGATGCTTTTATTTCTTCTAAAACTCGTTCACCTTCTTGTTCTCCATTCACCTTAATTAATACACTTAAAGCTTCTTCAGGTTTATTTTGAAGCATTAATGAACGTGGAGTATCAGGCACAAAGAATAATAATCCTAAAAACAACCCTGCAGGAATAACTTCAGAAGCAAACATCCATCTCCAACCTACTGCATTTAACCATTCATCTGAACCTCCGCTTCTTGAGATAAAGTAGTTTACAAAATATACTACCATAAAACCTCCAACAATTGCTAGTTGGTTAAAAGAAACTAATTTACCTCTGCTTTTTGCGGGTGCAATTTCTGCAATATAAAGTGGTGATAACATAGATGCTAAACCTACACCAATACCTCCTATAACTCTATACACAATAAAAATTGTTGAAAAAGTATGATCTCCTTCTCCAATTGGTTTTATAAATATTTCTGGCATCGCAGAGCCCAGCGCAGAGATTAAAAATAAGACAGCTGCAAGGATTAAACCATTTTTTCTACCAAATTTTTTACTTATGATACCACCAAAGATTCCTCCTATAATACAACCTATTAAGGCGCTTGAAACTAAAAATCCTTTAAAAGCACTTGCTGCTGTTTCACTTAATCCCTTAGGCATTACAAAGAAGCTATCTAAAGAACCTACAGTTCCTGAAATTACTCCTGTATCGTATCCAAATAGGAGACCTCCTAAAGTTGCTACAAGTGTCAGCTTTATTAAATAGGATGAATTTGATGTTTTCATATGTTTGGTTTAAGGTTTATATTAAAAAAAGAGTGTTAATACATATTAACACTCTTTTTGGATTTTAAATATATTGGTTAATGATATTTTCAAATAACTCTTGTTTACCACTTTTTAATGATAACTCTCCATTTTCTTGTGCAATTTTATACAAATCTTGCATAGATAATTTTCCTTCTTCAAAAGCTTTTCCGTTTCCAGCATCAAATGAAGCATAACGATCTTTTCTTAATTTATCATAAGGAGAAGAAGTAATAATTTTATCAGCAATCAATAAAGCTCTTGCAAAAGTATCTGCTCCACCAATATGTGCGTGGAATACATCGTCCATATCTGTTGAGTTTCTTCTGATTTTCGCATCAAAATTAACACCACCACCTTGTAAGCCACCTGCTTTTAGGAAAACCAACATCGCTTCTGTAGTTTCCTGAATACTATTAGGGAATTGATCTGTATCCCATCCATTTTGATAATCTCCACGGTTTGCATCTAAACTTCCTAACATTCCAGCTTTTGCTGCAGTTTCAATTTCGTGTTGAAAAGTGTGTTGTGCTAACGTTGCGTGGTTTACTTCAATATTAATTTTGAAATCTTTGTCTAAACCTTGCTCACGTAAAAACCCAATTGCTGTAGCAGAATCAAAATCATATTGATGTTTCATTGGCTCCATTGGTTTAGGTTCAATAAAGAAATTTCCTTTAAATCCTTGTGCACGTGCATAATCACGAGCCATTCTTAAAAACTGTCCCATATGGTCTAATTCTCTTCCCATATCAGTATTTAATAACGACATATAACCTTCACGTCCACCCCAGAATACATAGTTTTCACCATCCAAAGCAATAGTAGCATCCAAGGCTAATTTAATTTGCCCTCCTGCTCTTGCAACCACATCAAAATCTGGATTTGTTGAAGCTCCGTTCATATAACGTGGGTTTGAAAAACAGTTTGCTGTTCCCCATAATAATTTAATATTATTTCCCTTTTTCTTCTCTTTTAAATACTCAGTAATAGTCGCTACTCTTTTTTCTTGCTCTGCAAAAGTTGCTCCTTCCTGAATTAAATCTGTATCGTGAAAACAGAAATAATCAAATCCCATTTTACTAATAAATTCAAAAGCTGCATCTGCTTTGTCTTTTGCTGCTTGAATTGGGTCTGATGATTGATCCCAACCAAAATTTTGTGTTCCTGGTCCAAATGGATCTCCACCTTGACCACAGAACGTATGCCAGTAAGCGATTGCAAATTTAAAATGCTCACGCATAGTTTTTCCAGCAACTACTTGATCTGGGTTGTAGTATTTAAATGCGAAAGGACTATCTGATTCCTTTCCTTCAAACTTAATGTCTCCAATACCTTTAAAGTATTCTTTGTTTCCTAAAATTGCCATTTTTAATGATTTTTGTGATTATTTTTTTTTAACTATTCTATTTTGTACTCAATATGAGTTCTAATTCTTTTTTCCAATTTTGATATGCTTTTAAATAAGGCGCTTTGTCTTTAAAAGGCATAAACGTCATAACGTGATCGTTATCCATAATTAGTTTTCCGTAGTTTTCAAAATCTCCTTGATGTAATCCAGCTGCACGAGCAGCACCAATAGCACCCGTAGTATTGTAAATTTCAATTTCTTGCTCAATTAATGTTGCTACGGTATTTGCAAATATTTCTGAACGAAATAAATTATCGTTACCTGCACGCATTACACTTACATCAATACCATCTGATTTTAAAATTTCCATTCCGTAAACAAATGAAAACGCAATACCTTCTAAGGCTGCTCTGCACAAATGACCTTTGTGATGATTGTTTAAATTAACATTGACCAAACGAGTTCCTATTTCTAAATTGTTCAACATTCTTTCTGCACCGTTTCCAAAAGGTAGCATACAAACACCATCTGAACCAACAGGTATTTCTGTCGCCAAATTGTTCATTTCTTCATAAGAATTTACTGCCAAATTATTCAGCAACCATCTGTATTGAATTCCTGCACCATTAATGTTTAATAATTTCCCGATACGTGGGTTAGATTTGGTATAATTTACGTGTGCAAAGTTGTTAACTCTAGTGCTTTCTTTACCCGATAAACTTTCGGTTACAGCATACACCACACCTGAAGTACCTCCAGTTGCAGCAACTTCGCCTGGATTAAATACGTTTAAAGCCAATGCATTGTTTGGTTGATCTCCTGCTCGGTAAAATATAGGAGTCCCTGCGGCTAAACCACTTTCTTGCTCACCTTTTTCACTCACTACAGATTGTTCTCCAAAAGTTGGCACAATATCAGGTACTAAAGAAGCGTTTATTCCGTAATTTTCTAATAAAAAATCAGCTACAGTATCATTTTTAAAATCCCAGAAAACACCTTCAGACAAACCTGAAATAGTAGTATTTATTTTATCTGAAAATTTATAGGCAATAAAATCACCTGGCAACATAAATTTATAAATATTCTTATAAATTTCTGGCTCGTTTTCTTTTACCCATTTTAATTTTGAAGCTGTAAAGTTGGCGGGTGAATTTAGCAGGTGGTCGGTACATTTTTCTTCACCAATGTCTTTAAAACCTTTATGACCTATTTCAACCGCTCTACTATCGCACCAAATAATACTTTTTCGAAGTGGTTTTCCTGCTTTATCAACAACTACCAATCCGTGCATTTGGTATGCAATACCAATACCTTTGATTTGTGTTCTTGAAATATTGTAGGTTTTTTTTAACCTTTCAGTGGCTTTACAAATATACTGCCACCAATCTTCTGGTTTTTGTTCTGCCCAGCCATTTTTTATAGCGAGCATACTCATTTCTGTCTCTGGTTCTTGAACAACTCCAACACTTTTTCCTGTTGAAATTTCAACAAGAGCAGCCTTGATTGATGAACTTCCTAAATCAAATCCGATGTAATACATAATTTTATAATGATTCTCTAATTGTTAATATTGTTGGCACATGACAATGCATAGGTTTGTCTTGCATAATAAATTCAGCTGCTTTTGTTCCCATTTCTTTAAAATCGGTTGAAACAACTGTAATTCCTTTGTAAATAAATTTTTTCATTGGCGTTTCGTTGTAGGATAAAAATCCAACATCAACACCTGGCTCAAAATCTTTTTCACGGCACTGCTCTAAAAAATTACCTAAAATTCGATCGCTGACACTGATATATGCAATGTTTCTTTCTATGGCAAACTCCTTTGGATTTGTAATTATCTGATATTCAAAATTATTTTTATCACAAAATTTCTTGAAAAAAGTGATCGTTTCGATGCTGTGATTTGTATAATTCGGATAAACAAAATGGATTTCTTTGTACTTTTTAAATAAAGCAACAGCACCGGTTAAAGCTTGCTCAAAAGATGCACCAAAATCTTGAAAAACATAATTATTTGTTGAATTAGAATGCACATTCCAATCAATTAAAAGTAGTTTCTCTTGCTCTATTTTAGCTAATATGGAAGGAACTTTCTTATGATCAAAAGGCATGATAACATACTTATAATATTTGCCTTTACTATTGTTTATTATGGTCTCAAAGTTATCAATATTATAATGATGAAATTGTACATCCGTAATAACGTTATTCGGCACATTATTAATAAAAGAATGATATAAAACTTCTTTATAAGCCTTAAAAGTATCTAAAACTAAAAGAACTCTTTTGGTGTCACTGGCTACATAATATCCTTTATTAGGAACGGAATCGATTACACCTTGCTCTTTCAATAAAGAATAGGATTTGAAAACTGTATCTCTTGATAAATTGTGGGTTTTACACATTATATTTACCGAAGGAAGTGAATCTCCAATGGTAATATCATTCTTAGCGATTGCATCGTTAATAGCATTAACCAATTGCATATATTTTGGAATATCGCTGTTTTGAAGTAACTTAAATGTAAAGCTTTTTTTTATCATTTATACCGTTCTGTTCTGTTCCGTTATGTAAAAATAATAAAATATTTGGAATTTAAAGGAAAATTTGAATTTTATTTATTTATTTTTTTGATTAGGGAGTTTTTAAAAGTCATTTGAAGTTTGAAATAATTGAAAACCTATGAAGCAATAAAAAAAGGATAATCAATTTTCAAAAACGGATTATTTGCAATGATCCTACAAAGCTCCGCTTTGAAAATCAAAAAGACACAAA
>CBDTUD010000003.1:0-114669 GCA_965363545.1 uncultured Flavobacteriaceae bacterium
ATTATGCTGAGAAAATGAGTGAATTATTAAATAAAAATGGCAAACTGGTTGGATTGCTATTTGACTTCGCTTTAGACGAGTCTGGTCCGCCTTTCGGAGGATCTATTTCAGAATATAAAAAAACTTTCCAAGACTACTTTGAAATTAAAAACCTGAATAGAAGTATTAATTCGATAAAACCTAGACAAGGAAGAGAACTTTTTATTATTTTTGAAAAGAAAAATATGTCCAAATTATGAGTCGTTCCATCATTTTAAATAATCAGCAAATAAATCATAAAATTAGAAGAATTGCCTTTCAAATTTATGAAAATAATATCGATGAAAAAGAAATCGTAATTGCCGGAATAGCTGCTAATGGATTCATTTTAGCCAAAAAAATTAAAACATCTTTAGAATCCATTTCAAGTATCAACGTAAAACTTTGCGAAGTTACTATGAATAAAAAGAAACCACAGGAACCAATTATCACAAGTATTCCTGCCTCAGAATATCGCAATACTTCTTTAGTTTTAGTTGATGACGTACTTAATTCTGGCACCACTTTAATATACGCAGTGAAACATTTTTTAGATGTACCCTTAAAACAGTTCTTAACAGCCGTGTTGGTAAATAGAAATCATAAAAAATATCCAATTAAAGCTGATTTTAAAGGAATTTCACTTTCCACTTCTTTACAGGAAAATATTTCGGTTGAATTTCATAAAAACAGTTCGACAGCATATTTAAATTAGTGCCTCAATTTCTGTGGCGATGGTATCAATCGATTTATCATCGATAGTAATTATATGGTCAGCTTGTTCATAAAAAGGTGCTCTTTCAAACAAATGTTTCGCAATAAATTCATTTAATTTTTCATCATTTAATTCTGAAATTAGAGGTCGACTAGAATTTTCATGTCGTAATCTCTGGAATAATGTACCTAATTTTGCTTTTAAATAAATAGATTTTGAATGTTTTTTAATCAATTCTATATTATTTGCATAACAAGGTGTACCAC
The DNA here is from genome assembly GCA_965363545.1 of uncultured Flavobacteriaceae bacterium. Taxonomy (GTDB): domain Bacteria; phylum Bacteroidota; class Bacteroidia; order Flavobacteriales; family Flavobacteriaceae; genus Lutimonas. The sequence goes on from CBDTUD010000003.1 coordinate 1,000, forward strand.
CTCCTAATGCTAAAATGAAGCTTTTCTTACTTTCTAATAATTCTTTTAAATAGTAATTTTCTTGTTTACGAAAATAAATCTCTCCTTTGTTTTTAAAAATTTTAGGTATACTAATTCCTTCTTTATCAATAATATAATCATCTAAATCTAGAGCATTAATTTGAAAAGCATCTTTTAAGGCTTTTGCTATAGTCGATTTACCGGATCCCATGTATCCTAATAAAATTATTTTCATAAAAAATTGATTTTAAGAGAAGTATTAATTTATCACAAATATCTTTAATTTTTTTTTAAAAAAGCCTTGCATAATTAAATATTGATGGTATATTTGCAACCGAATTAATTGACCTGGTAGCTCAGTTGGTAGAGCACCTCCCTTTTAAGGAGGTGGTCCTGGGTTCGAGCCCCAGCCCGGTCACTAAAAATTTGAAATTTATCCGCCTAAACAGGCGGATTTTTTTTTAGATTTGCATGCATTACTGCACACGTGGCGAAATTGGTAGACGCGCCAGCTTGAGGGGCTGGTGTTCGATTTAGAACGTGCTGGTTCGAGTCCAGTCGTGTGCACTATTATCTACAAAATTGTTAATTTTTCACACTTTTTTATAGAACGATTTGCTTATTTATTAGTATCATTGCTTATGCAAAAAAATTTATTCATATTATTTCTTTTTGGCTTTAGCCACTTCTTAATTGCACAAGAAATAACTAATAATCCCAAAGATTCTTCCCAACAAGAAAAACAGGTGTTTTTAAAAGGCAAAATTATCAGTATTGAAGATAGAGAACCCTTGCAAAGTGCCCATGTTGTAAATTTAAATACGGTTAGAGGTACAATTACCAACTCGCTCGGTCAATTTGAGATTCCGGCAAGTGCAAATGACACGATTTTCATTTCGTATATCGGATACCAATCTATCAAATTAAAAATAACTAAAGATTTATTAAAAGGTAATGAGCTTGAAATTGCTATTCACGAAAAAACAGTAGATATCAATGAAGTTACTGTAAAATCACATCGATTGATAGGTGTTTTGGTTGTTGATGCTAAAAATGTACCTACGGATACGTATAGCAGAATTCAAATTAATGGTTTACCACAATCTTATGAAAGAGGAAATTCATACGACAACAAATTTAATTCCGCTCTTAGCGCGGTTTTCAGTCCTGTGGATTTTTGGTATAATAAACTTGGTAAAAAGCCAAAGGAACTCGCCAAATTAAAAAAATTAAAGGAAGGAGATGAAATTAGAAATATGATGGAGCAAAAATACAACCGCGAAATCATGATGGATTATCTCGATATGAGTCGTAAAGAATTAAACGATTTACTTTCAGAATGTAATTATTCTAATAAATTCATTAGTAAAGCAAGTGATTTGCAAATAATTGAAGCGGTTTTAGAATGTTATGAGAATTACAACGCCATTCAAAAAGGAACAGTTAAAAAAGATATCATACGCATTAAAGACTCTGTGCGATAAATCTATTTTCTTAAGAAATATTATTACATAAAAAAAGCCGACGTTTGTCGGCTTTTTTTATGTTGAATTCAAGCTTAATTATTACCTAAAATAATTGGTAAGCCTCCATCACCACCTCCAATTACAATAACTTTAGTGTTTTGTGATTTTGCCATTTCTAAGGTTGCTTCAATACCTTTATCTTTTAAAATTTTATCTGTTAAAGACGAATTTAAAATTTGGTTTGCATCTGCTTTACCTTGCGCTTCAATACGTTGTTTCTCAGCTTCTTTTTTCGCTTTCTGCAATCTAAACTCATACTCTAATGATTCTTGCTCTTGTCCTAATTTTCTTTCAATCGCATCTTTAATTGCGGCTGGCAAGGTAACATCACGTACCAATACATCATTCAATTGCACATATTGATTATCGATAATTTTTTTGGTTTCATCAAAGATTTCATTTTGAATAGCATCTCTTTTCGAGGAATAAATTTGTTCAGGAGTATAACGACCTACTACACTTCTAGTTGCTGAACGCATAGCTGGTTTTAAAACTCTATCTAAATAATTAATCCCTTTTGTTTGGTGCAATAAACCTAAATTTTCAGTTTGTGGCTTATACCAAGCCGTAGCCTCTAATTGAATATCCAAACCATTGGAAGACAATACTTTCATTTTTTCAGTAAGCTCTTGCTGACGCACTTCATAAACGATAACCTCATTCCAAGGTGCTACAATGTGAAAACCTTCTCCTAAAGGCGGTTGATCGGTTACCACACCTCCGGCAAATCTTTTCCATAATACTCCGGCCTCACCGGCACCTAAAGTAACTGTCGATTTAGATATAAATATAATTAATAAAATTCCAATAAAAACAAGAGGTATGATGCCTTTAGGAAATTGTAATTGTGGTTGCTGTGCCATATAAATTTGATTTAAATTAAATTGAAATTAAATAGATTTTGAATGATATTCTATTGAAAACCTTTGTATTTTCTAACAAACCATTCGCTAAACAAAGATAGAACAATTAAACCTAAAAGCCACTTCCAATCGATTAAACTAACCGTTTTTCGTGATTCTTTTTGAATAGAAATAAAGTTAGAACCGTTCTTTAAATTTTCTATAAGTATCTTCAATTGATTTGGATAAAAAGCTTGTCCATTCGAATTCTCTGCTAAAAATTCTAAGTCACTACTATTGGCTTGTAATACTTGTTGTTCGGTTGCATAAGTTACAACGGTAAATTTGCCATTAACAAGTTTATTATTTTGAAGATTTTTTACTTTAAAAGTATAGTCACCAGGTTCTAAATTATTTAATTTCACTTCAAAAATATTTCCTTTTAAAAGAAATGGAGTTCCGTTTTTCTCATTTTCTAAAAACAATTCCAAATTAGCATTTTTATCAAAATTAAGGCTAGAATCGTATGTTTTTGCCAAAATAAGAACTGGTTCATCACTATAAATAATCGAATTATAACTCAGGTCAATTTGATTAGTTTTTGTTGTTATTGTAAGGAATTGCATCAAACTATTGATAAAACTATCAAAGGTTTCAAAAGATTTTTCAGAAGCATAACTTAACATTCTCCACTTTGAAATATTCTCTCCGAAAAGAGCTATTCCCCTTTGATTCACATTCGTATAACTAACCAATAATGGATACTCGGTTGCAATGCCATTTATATTTTGTGTTAAAAGGCTCTCAAACGGAATGTTAAATTTAATTTCTCCAAAGGAATCTTCTAAAGGTGCAAAATTCGAAAAACCAATATCTTTTAAAGGAAAAGTATTAAAATTAGCTTGAAATTCTGGTAGATATTCTTGCTGTTTTGCCAAGAAATCTTTTTTAAATATGTTTTGGGCGTTGTTTAAAAAATTCCAATCTGTTGCAGATCCGGTAATAATAAAATAATTCTTTGACGAGCTACTTAAACTGTCAAAATAGGCTTTGAATTTTTGATTGGGTTGATAAAAGATGTGAATATCATTGTCATTCCGATTGTCCTTCGAACTATTAATATCTACCAAAGTAACTTTTCGCTGGGCATTTATTTCAATTGATTTTTTGAGCATTCCAATATCCGGATGTAAAACATCATAAATAATAGCAATTTTTGTTTGCTCATCCATCACTTCTATAGAGAAATTTTTAATATTATTCCAAGTGTTTTTCTCATTTTTCAAAGGAGAAATTGTAGCCAAATACATGTGTTTGCCAATTTCATCCGCTGTCAAATAAAACTGGATCGAAGAAAAATTATTTTCTTCGGTAAACGCAACCTTTTGTTGAAATAAGATGTTATTTCCTTCTTTTACAACGAAATTGGTATTTACATTTTCTTTTCCGGAATACCGAACAAAGGCTTCAATTGGAAATTTATTTTCTAAATAAGCATATTCGTTTACGTTGATTTGAGTTATTTCTAAGTCACTAAAACGTACTGTATCACCAATAATTATTGGGTAAATCTCTTGTTTAGATGAATGGAATTTATAATTATTTCCAAAAGTTTGGTTACCATCTGTTAACAAAATTATTGGCGCATTTTGATCTTCTTCGATTGCATTCAAGTCTTGTAAAGCTTGTTTAATATTGGTTTGGTTTTCGTCAAAAGAAAGTTCAGAATTCGCTTCAAGCCTATTTCCAAAGGTGAAATAGTTTATATCAAATTTTTCATTCAATCCTATGTTTCTCTCAATTTCTTCCTTGCTGGTTTTTATAATATTTTCATTTTCTGAAAATTTTATGGATAAAGAGTTATCAAGTGCTACAAACAATTTAGGCTTTTCAACAGTGTATTCCTTTTTCACAATTTTTGGATTGATCAATAAAAAAAAAATTCCGAAAAGGCTTAAAAACCTGAGTAATGCAAGATTAATAGTCGTACTATTTTTTTTCTCTTTAAAAAAATAATGAAAATACACCAACATTGCAGTAGCTAAAAAAGCGACAGAAATATAAAAAATTGATAGTGAATTCATTTAAGAGGTTTATTATTCAAATGTACAATTATTTTGTAAAAATTTGATTTCCAAATCTGCTCAAATAAATAAGTAGAAAACAGAAAATTGGTGTAATTTAATAGTAGCTTTAATATCTAAACCAAAACTAATTACAAAAGAAAAAGCAAATTAAACTTACGTCAAATTTGCTTTAAAAATAACTATTTATTTCTTTATTAAGTTAACATTCCACCATCGACGTTCAAGGTTTGACCTGTAATATAAGAAGACATATCGGAAGCTAAAAACACACATGCATTTGCTACATCTTCTGGACTACCACCTCTCTTTAGGGGAATTGCTTTGCGCCATTCTTCTACTGTTTTTTCATCTAATTTACCTGTCATTTCTGTCTCTATAAAGCCAGGTGCGATCGCGTTACAACGAATATTACGAGAACCTAATTCTAAAGCCACAGATTTAGTAAATCCTAAAATTCCAGCTTTCGAAGCTGCATAATTTGCTTGTCCGGCATTACCCTTTACCCCAACTACGGAACTCATATTGATTATTGATCCGGTTCTTTGTTTCATCATTGGTCGAATAATTGCTTTGGTTACATTAAAAACCGATTTTAAATTAACTTCAATAACTTGATCAAAATCTTCCTCAGAAATTCGCATTAATAAATTATCTTTTGTAATACCTGCATTATTAATCAAAACTTCAATCGAACCGAAATCTTCCAGAACTTGTTTAACTAATTCTTGTGCCGCGTCAAAATTTGCTGCATTTGATTGGTATCCTTTAGCTTTTATGCCAAAACCTTCTAATTCTTTTTCTAATTCTTTTGCAGCTTCTACAGATGCATTAAAGGTAAAAGCAACATTTGCACCTTGTTTAGCGAATTCAATCGCAATTCCTTTTCCTATTCCACGGGATGCACCGGTAATTAAGGCTGTTTTATTTTCGAGTAGTTTCATTAGGTGAATTTTTTATTAAATATATTCAAAGATAGTAAATTTGAATTGGGATTTGTTCTATAATATTTTGATATAAAAGCAAAAACCTCCTAAGTTCAAAACTTAAGAGGTTTCTATTTTTTGAAAGAAAAAGAACTTATTGTTTTACTTCCAGATCTTTATAGTTGAATAAATAATCAATATCCAGTTCTTGAACTTTACCTAATTTTTTGAGAGATTTCATATTCAAATCTTTTTTATTGCCAATAACTAAAGAAGTATAATCTCCTCCTTTAATATTAGTATCAAAAAAAGCCTTTAAATCAGTCATATTCATTTTCCCAACAGAGTTGTAGATCTCTTCTCGATTGTCATTTTCGATTCCTCTGTTTTTCAAGCGTTCATAACTCCAAAAAATATTAGATTTTGTAATACGCTCAGCTGCCATTTGTTTTAAAGTTGCTGTTTTAGCATCTTCAAACTGTTTTTCAGCTTCTGGCATATTATTCATTAAATCTAGCATTGCATCAACCGCTTCTGGTAATTTATTTGCTTGGGTCCCAATGTATGCAATCGTATAATTAGAATCGTCCTTTTTTCTACCATTACTGTAATAGGCGTAAGCAGAATAGGCCAATGACTTGGATTCTCTAATTTCTTGAAAAACAATGGAAGATAATCCGGCACCAAAATAGGTGTTAAAAACGCTAGATTGGGCTAATTTTTTGGCATCAAATTGATCTCCTTTTGCTAAAAATACCATTTCAGCTTGCACCATATCGTAGTTTACAAAATTGACCATACCTCCTGTTGCCAATTCTTCATATTTTATCGGTTCTGGATAATCTTTTAGAGTTGCAGGAACTTTATGCGAAGTATTCAATGCAAGTTTAGCTGCATCAATATCCTTACCATAATAAAAAATTCTTTGTTTGTATTCTTTTAAATCTTTGATAATTTGAACTAATTCTTCCGGATTTATTTTTGCCAATTCATCCGCATTATAAATATTTCGCAACGGTGAATTTTCACCATATTTTCCGTAATTAAAAAGACCATTCATTAAAATATTGCTTTTCTGCGTTTTTTCATCTTCACGAGATTTCAAAATATTGGCAACATATTTATCATAACTCTCTTGTTCGGCTTGAGCATTATCCCATAAATTTTCTAATAAATCTAAACCTTTAGGAAGATTCTCTTTTAAGCCAGAAAGACTCACATACGATTTATCTTCGCTTGTGTTCACGCCATAACTTATTCCTAATTTATAGAATTCCTTTTTTACCTCTTCGGCAGATAATTTATCGGTACCTAAGAAGTCTAAATAACCAACCGCTAAAGCAAGTTTCTTATTATTATTACTTCCCATATCGAAAATAATATTCAAATCAAATAAGTCATTAATCTTATTTTCTACATATGCAACATCTACCCCATTATCTAAGCTGCTATTTTGAATTTCTTTTTTATAATCAACAAAAACTGGTTGTAAATCGGCAGATTCTACCTTGTTGAAAGCTTGAACATACGCAGATTGCTTCTCTCTATTTAAATGAACAGGAGTGATTCCAGGATTTTGAACTTTCGCAATACTAGTATCTTCTCCTTGTCTTTTATAGGTCACAACATAATTATCTTTGTAAAATTCATTGGCAAAATTTACAATATCTTGCTTTGTGATTTTCTTCAAATCTTCTAAAAACTTCACTCTATCTGCCCAATTTTCATGATGTATAAAGGCATTATAATAGGCACTTGCCAAAGCAGTATTGTTTTCATATTGACGCAACTGACTTAATTTTAAGTCATTAACAACAGCGTCTATCATCCATTCGTCGAAAGCTCCTTTTTTTATCTCGTCTAATTGATTTAACATTAAATCTTTAACATCATCCAAGCTTTGTCCAGCTTTTGGATACCCATCTAAAAAGTGCATACCATAATCATTTTGAAAAACGGTAAATGAAGATGCTCTTTGTAATTTTTGTTGTTGGTTTAGGTTCAAATCAAATAATCCGGCTTGACTATTTGCCAAAATCATATCGATTAAGGTTACCATTTTTTCTTCCTGACTTCCTATTTTATCAGTTCTAAAAGTCACATAAACCGATTCTGATGTAGGTCCGAAAACTTCTTGCACAATAGGAGCTGTAATTGGCTCTTCTTTCGGTAAAACCGGATGAACTACTTCTTTATTTTCTAATTTTCCAAAAGAATCATTTACCAATTTTATGGTTTTATCAAAATCAATATCACCAACTAAAACCATTGCCATATTACTCGGTACATAATATTTGTCAAAATAATTATGAATAGCAATCATAGAAGGATTTTTCAAATGATCAGAAGTTCCAATCGTGGTTTGTTGTCCGTATGGATGATTCGGAAACAAACCTTCCAACGTTTTCGAAAATTTCTTGCGTCCGTCATTATCTTGACCTCTGTTAAACTCTTCATAAACAGCTTCTAGTTCTGTATGAAATAAACGTAAAACCAATTCATCAAATCGATCACTTTCTAAGTTTATCCATTTTTCTAATTCGTTTGCCGGAATCTTATTTTGATATACTGTTTCTTCAAACCAAGTATGCGCATTTGTTCCTTGAGCTCCAAGTGAAGTCATCATTTTATCATATTCATTCGCGATGGAATAGTTCGATGCTTCTAAAGAAACTCTGTCAATTTCACGATATAATTCTGTTTTTTTAGCAGCATCCGGTTCCGCTTTTTGCGCTTCAAAAAGATTGGAAATAGTATCTAAATATTTCTTTTCCATATCCCAATTATCCGTTCCAAATTCACTCGTTCCTTTAAAAACCATGTGTTCTAAATAGTGTGCCAACCCAGTTGATTCTTTTGGGTCATAGTTAGAACCTGCTCTAACAGCGATATAAGTTTGAATTTTAGGTTCATCGGTATTTTGACTCAAATACACTTTTAAACCATTTTCTAAGGTATATAATCGCAATCCGGTTGGATCGTCGTTAACGGTTTCATAAGTAAAACCATTAGGATCTGTTTGCTCCATTACCGCAAAAGGCACTTTTTCAGGTGTTTTTTTACAGCTAATAAATGCAATTGTCAAAAAGACAAAAAATAAAATTTTAAAATTTTTCATAAATAATTGTTTCGGTTAAAATAAAAAAGCCAGTTCCAAATATAGTTAGGAACAGGCTTAAAAAAAAATTATAGGGTAAACCAATATATTTTATAATACATAAGATATCTCAAATATGGTCTATACTTTTAATAATTCGGCAACTTTCTTACCAATTTCTGCCGGAGATTCGACAACATGAATTCCGTTTTCTCTTAAAATTGCCATTTTAGCTTGGGCGGTATCATCTTTTCCACCGACAATAGCACCGGCATGCCCCATAGTTCTTCCTGCAGGAGCGGTTTGACCGGCAATAAATCCGATAACGGGTTTTCTATTTCCGTCGGCTTTGATCCAACGAGCAGCATCGGCTTCTAATTGTCCACCAATTTCTCCAATCATCACAATTGCATCGGTATCTTTATCATTCATCAATAATTCCACCGCTTCTTTTGTTGTGGTTCCAATAATTGGATCTCCACCAATTCCAATTGCAGTAGTTATTCCTAGACCTTGTTTCACTACCTGATCGGCAGCTTCATAAGTTAAAGTTCCTGATTTAGAAACAATACCAACTTTTCCTTTTTTGAAAACAAAGCCTGGCATGATTCCCACTTTTGCTTCTCCAGGAGTAATAACACCAGGACAATTCGGACCAACCAACCTACAATCTCTTTGATCGATATACGATTTAACCTTTACCATATCGGCAGTAGGAATGCCTTCGGTAATACAAATTATTACTTTAATCCCAGCTTCGGCGGCTTCCATAATTGCATCTGCAGCGAAAGCAGGCGGAACAAAAATAATCGAAGTGTCTGCCCCAACAACTTTAACGGCATCAGCAACCGTATTAAAAACCGGTTTATCCAAATGGGTTTGGCCACCTTTTCCTGGGGTAACACCTCCAACGACATTTGAGCCGTACTCAATCATTTGTGTTGCGTGAAAAGTACCTTCACTTCCTGTAAAACCTTGTACTATTATTTTTGAATCTTTATTTACTAAAACACTCATTATAATTATTATTTATCGATTATATTATCAAAATTCACTACTATATACAAAAGTAAATTAATGAAATGGTTTTCTTTTATTATTTTTTCAATTTTTCAATAATTCCTGGCAACGCTTTTATAAATGCCATTTCTTTATGCTTGACTCTTGCTTCTTCAACAGGCACACCATAATAAGTTTTACCACCCGGAATTGATTTTGAAACCCCTGATTTTGCCAAAATTACTGCCTTTTTACCAATGGTGATTCCACTAACAATACCAACTTGCCCCCAAATAATAACCTCATCTTCGATTACTGTGCAACCCGCCACAGCAGTTAGTGAAGCAATTAAACATTTTTTACCGATAACCGTATCATGGGCAATTTGAATTAAATTATCCAATTTTGAGCCTTCTCCAATAGTTGTATCTCCGGTAACACCTTTATCAATAGTGCAAGAAGCCCCTATGTCAACATTATCTTTAATAACAACTCTTCCACAGGAAATTAGTTTATCATATCCCTCGGGTCTGTTTTTATAATAAAAAGCATCTCCCCCTAAAACACTTCCTGCATGAATGGTCACATTATTTCCTATAACGCAATTATCATAAATAGTCACGTTTGGGTGAATGACACAATTAGCACCAATAGTCACATTATTACCAATAAAAACATTGGGTTGAATAATCGTGTTTTCTCCGATTTTCGATGAATCGGAAATACTTTTGGACGAAGATTGAAAAGGTTTGAAATGTTTGGATAATTTATTAAAATCCCGAAATGGATCCTCAGAAATAAGAAGAGCTTTTCCCACCGGACAATCAACTTTCTTATTTATCAAGACAATAGTCGCAGCAGAACGCAATGCTTTATCATAGTATTTCGGGTGGTCTACAAAAACAACATCCCCAGGTTCTACAACATGTATTTCATTCATTCCCATTACAGGAAAGTTGGCATCACCAACAAACTCAGTTTGGGTGATTTCTGCTATTTCTTTTAAGGTAAAATTTCTTGGAAATTTCATCGGACTAGAATCAATTCAAATTACAACTAAAACTTTATATATTAAACTTTTACACGTTCTAAATAAGCACTTTTTTCTGTATCAATTTTAATCAAATCGCCTTCATTAATAAATAAAGGAACGTTGATACGAGCACCTGTTTCAACCGTTGCAGGTTTTGTTGCATTGGTCGCGGTGTTTCCTTTCATTCCCGGTTCTGTATGGGTAACTTCTAAAACAACACTTGCCGGCATATCTACAGATAATGGCAATTCATCTTCCGCACGTACAATAATTGTTACAATCTCCCCTTCTTTTAAAAGCTCTGGAGTATCTAATGCCTCTATTTGCAAAGAAATTTGATTGTAATCGTCGGTATTCATAAAGTGAAAAGTACTATCACCTTCCGGATATAAATACTGATATTTTCTTGTTTCTACACGAACTTCTTCAATTTTATGTCCTCCTGAAAAGGTATTATCTATTACTTTTCCCGTTGTTAAACTCTTTAATTTTGTTCGTACAAAAGCAGGACCTTTACCCGGCTTAACATGTTGAAATTCAATAACTTTAAAGGTGTCATTGTTATAAATAATACAAAGTCCTTTTTTAATATCTGAAGTAGTTGCCATAATTTATTCTTTCAATTTTTTATTCTATTAACTCGTGCTGCTGGTATATCCTTTCATAATACCTCTTTGTGAATTTCTGATAAAAGTAATAACCTCATCCCGTTCAGGAGTAGCATCCATTTCAGCTTCTAAAATCCGTAAAGCTTGCGTAGTGTTATTTGTTTTTTGGTATAGTATTCTGTAAATATTTTGTATTTCGTGTATTTTTTCTGCTGTAAAACCCCTTCTTCTCAAACCTATAGAATTTATACCTATATAAGATAAAGGTTCTTTTGCAGCCTTGGTATAAGGTGGAACATCTTTTCTCACTAACGAACCTCCAGATATCATAGCATGCTTACCAATATGAATGAACTGATGCACGCCTGCCAAACCTCCAATAATGGCAAACTCACCAATTACAACATGACCAGCCAAGGTTACACCATTTACAATAATTACATTATCTCCAATGATACAATCATGGGCAATATGTGCTGTTGCCATAATAAGGCAATTTTTTCCAATTTCTGTTTTACCATAAGCTTTTGTACCTCGATTAACTGTTGCACATTCTCTTATCGTTGTGTTATCTCCAATTACAGCAAGCGAATCTTCATCGTCAAATTTTAAATCTTGTGGAATGGCAGAAATTACTGCTCCAGGGAAAATCCGGCAGTTTTTTCCAATTCTTGCTCCTTCCATAATAGTAACATTCGAACCTATCCAAGTGCCAGAGCCAATAGTTACGTTATTATGAATTGTCGAAAATGGCTCAATTACAACATTTGTCGCAATTTTTGCTCCTGGGTGAATATAGGCTAATGGTTGATTCATAGTTCTTATTTCGTTTTTTTGAAAATTTACTTTTCAGGTTTTCTTGCAATTTGTGCCATCAATTCTGCTTCAACTACCAATTTATTATTGGCATAACCGTAAGCTTGCATGTGACATATTCCTCTGCGTATTGGTTCTATAAGCTCTGCTTTAAAAATAAGCGTATCGCCAGGTAAAACTTTTTGTTTGAATTTAACATTATTCATTTTCATGAAATAGGTTAAATAATTCTCAGGATCGGGTACGGTGCTCAATACTAATATACCTCCGCATTGTGCCATAGCTTCCACTTGCAAAACCCCTGGCATTACTGGCGCTCCTGGAAAATGACCAACAAAAAAACCTTCATTCATGGTCACATTTTTCATACCAACAACATGGTTTTCTGAAAGTTCAATAATCCTATCAATTAGTAAAAATGGCGGACGATGCGGCAAAATACTCATAATTTTATGAATATCCATCAAAGGTGGCTTACTAAGATCATATTGCGGAACATTATTACGTTTCTCAATTTTGATCAATTTCATTAATTTCTTAGCAAATAAGGTGTTAATTTTATGTCCAGGTTTTGTTGCAATAACTTTTCCTTTAATTTTAACCCCTACTAATGCTAAATCACCTATAACATCTAGTAATTTATGTCTTGCTGCTTCATTTGCCCAATGTAATGTCAAATTGTCTAAAATTCCGTTCGGTTTTACTTTTACAGAATCTTTTTTAAAGGCTTTGCTCAACTTTTTCATAGTCTCTTCTGATAATTGCTTATCTACATAAACTATGGCATTATTTAAATCACCTCCTTTTATTAAATCATTATCCAGTAACATTTCAATTTCGTGTAAAAAACTAAAAGTTCGGGCATCTGCAATTTCTTTTTTAAAGTCACCAATATTATCTAAAGTTGCATTTTGAGTTCCTAATATTTTAGTTCCAAAATCAACCATGGTTGTAATTTCATACTTATCTGAAGGCATTATCATAATCTCACTGCCTGTTTCTTCATCTTTATAAGAAATAATCTCTTTTACTTCATATACTTCACGATTACTTTCTTGATCCACTTTTCCGGCTTTTTCTAAGGCTTCTACAAAATATTTAGAAGACCCATCCATAATTGGAGGTTCAGGAGCACTTAATTCAATAATGATATTATCTAAATCACATCCTGTTATTGCAGCCAAAACATGTTCGGAAGTATTTATTACAACACCGTTTTTTTCAATATTTGTACCCCGTTGGGTATCGGCAACGTAACATGCCCAGGCTTCTATTGTGGGATGCCCTTCTAAATCTGTACGAACAAATTTTAAACCTGTATTATCCGGAGCCGGCTTAAAAGTTAATTTTACTTGCTTTCCGGTATGTAATCCAACACCTTCTAAAGATATTTCTTTTTTTATCGTTTTTTGCTTCACGCTCATCTTAGTCTGCTTTTGAATTCAATTTCTTTTCTAGTTCATCAATCTTAGCCGCTAACTTCCCTAGGTTCTTAAAGTAAACATAGGATTTATTATAATCTGCATATGGTAATGCCGGACTACCTTGCACCACTTCATTATCTTTTAAAGATCTTCCGATACCGGACTGTGCTTGGATTCTAACATTATTTCCTATAATAATATGCCCAACTATTCCGACTTGACCACCTATTTGACAATTTTTACCAATTTTAGTCGAGCCTGCAATGCCAGTTTGGGCAGCAATAACTGTATTTTTTCCAACTTCTACATTATGGGCAATCTGAATTTGATTATCGAGCTTTACCCCTTTTCGAATAATAGTTGCTCCTAAAGTAGCTCGGTCAATGGTGGTACCTGAACCAATATCTACATTATCTTCAAGAATAACATTACCTATTTGAGGTACTTTATTGTATTTACCGCTTTCATCGGGCACAAAACCGAACCCGTCACTACCAATAATGACACCGGAATGAATTGTACAATTTTTTCCAATTTGTGTCTCCGAATAAATTTTCGCTCCGGCAAAAATGGTTGTATTATCTCCTATTTTTACATTATCACCAATAAAAACATTGGGATAAATCTTGACATTATTTCCTATGGTAACATTCTGACTGATATATGAAAAAGAACCTAGATAGAGATCTGAACCAACAACTGCAGTTTCGTGAATAAAATTTGGCGTTTCAATACCCGATTTATGAAGCTTTATTTGGTTGTAATATTCTAAAAGTGTTGAAAATGCCTTATAGGAATCTTCTACTTTTATTAAAGTTGCCTTTATTTTTTTTTCAGGAATAAAATCTTTATTGACAATGGCAACCGAAGCCTTTGTTGTATAAAGATATTGGTGGTATTTCAAATTTGACAAAAAAGTAAGAGAGCCTTTTTCTCCCTCTTCTATTTTTGAAAGTTTAAAAACCTCTTCATTCGGGTTTCCTTCAATTTCTCCATTGAGAATTTCTGAGATTTGTGTAGCTGTAAATTTCATCGGTGCAAAAATAGTAAAAATTAATAACCATAGCCTAATATTACAGGTTCTTAGGATAACAAATAAAATGTTTGGTAACAGAATTCGTCAATGCTTGTAAGCTCAAATTATCAGAAGCCTTTACCATATCGGCGACATCGCCATTTTTATAAAGAATATTAATTCTTTCTTTTACAGAACTATATGCTTTGTTTTCCACCTTACCTTGAAATACAAAGTAAGATAAATCTTGCCTATTAATTGGTAACTTAGAACTAATTTTTTCTTGTATTTTTTGAAAATAAACTGTCGAAAATTCTTCATTTTGCATTTTTACCTTGGGAAGCTGCCTGTTTATAATCGAACAACTTAAGGTCGCTAAAATATAATCTTCATGAGAACACCAGGTTTTAAGCGCCGATATTACGTCATAATCATCTAACTGAGCAAACAAATGAAGCGTTTTTGAATCAATTTCCGCTTTACGGAAAGCATTTTTTAAAAAATAATTTAAAGGCACACTTGCCGGTAAATGCAATCCACTTTTAGTCAATTCTTTTGCGCGCTGCAATACCTTTACCAAAACACTTTCAGCAGCAAGACTTGTTTTGTGCAAATAGACCTGCCAATACATTAGCCTTCGTGCAACAATAAATTTTTCAACAGAATAAATACCCTTAAATTCAATAACCAAATGATCATCTTTAACATTTAACATGGCAATCAACCGCTCGGCATTAATATTACCTTCAGCGACTCCGCTATAAAAACTATCTCGTTTTAAATAGTCTAATCGATCCATATCTAACTGACTAGAAATGAGTTCGTGCATGAATTTTCGATCATACTCTCCTTTAAACATTTCGATTGCTAAAGTTAAACTTCCTTCAAATTCATCATTTAATTCCTGCATAAAAAGCAGTGATAATTTTTCATGGTTAACTTTTTCAATAATGCTTCTTTCTAAGGCGTGAGAAAACGGTCCGTGACCAATATCATGCAATAAAATAGCTATTTGAAGTGCTTCTTTCTCTTTAGAACTAATTGCTATATTTTTTGAACGAAGAGTTTCAACGGCTTTTTGCATTAAAAAAACGCAACCTAAAGCATGATGAAATCGGGTGTGATGCGCGCCAGGGTAAACCATATAAGATAAACCCATTTGTGAAATTCTTCTCAGGCGTTGAAAATAAGGATGTTCAATTATTTTAAAAATAAGAGGATTTTGAATATGTATAAAACCGTATATTGGGTCGTTAAAAATTTTGATTTTTTTCAAAATAATCGAGTTGTTTTTTGTAATTTTCAAGATTCAATTTTACCTTTATAATTACAATTGATACACAAAAATAAAGGTTTAATTTTAATAATCACAGATAAAAATTTTATAATGAGTTTAGCGAAAATTCTTTGGGTAGATGATGAAATACAACTTTTAAAACCTCATATACTATTTTTAGAAAGAAAAAATTACAACGTCACACCATGTACCAATGGTGCCGATGCAGTAGAAAGTGTAAATGAAGAAAGATTTGACATTGTTTTTTTAGATGAAAATATGCCAGGTTTATCTGGTTTGGAAACTCTTTCAAGAATCAAAGCAAACCACCCGAATCTTCCTGTAATTATGATTACAAAAAGTGAGGAAGAGTATATTATGGAAGAGGCTATCGGTTCAAAAATTGCCGATTATTTGATAAAACCGGTGAATCCGAATCAAATTTTGTTGAGTTTAAAACGTAATTTAGATAACTCTCGTTTGGTTTCTGAAAAGACAACCTCTAATTACCAGCAAGAATTCCGTAATATTTCTACGGATTTGGCGATGGTTAATTCTTACGAGGAATGGGTTATCCTTTATAAAAAGTTATTACACTGGGAAATTCAGTTAGAATCGATTTCGGATATCGGTATGACCGGAATTTTAGAAAGTCAAAAAGAAGAAGCTAACTCTCAGTTTTTTAAATTCATCAAAAATAATTATGCCAATTGGTTTGATGGCGAAGAGAAACCGGTACTTTCACATACCTTATTTAAAGATCTTATCGTACCTCAATTAGATACAAAAAACGGAACGCTTTTGGTTGTAATTGACAATTTACGTTACGATCAACTTCGTGTTTTAGAACCAATTTTAAACGAATATTACAAAACAACGGAAGAATCTTCCTATTGCAGTATTTTGCCAACTGCAACTCAATACGCAAGAAATGCTATTTTTTCAGGATTAACCCCTCTAGAAATGGAAAAAAAACATCCAAATTATTGGAGAAATGATACGGATGAAGGTGGTAAGAATTTATATGAAAATGAGTTTTTAACAGAACAGATCAAACGATTAAAATTAAATATTAGCCACGAGTATTATAAAATTACCAATTTAACTGCTGGAAGAGAGCTCGCAGCCAATTTTGCTAAAGTGAAAAATAACGATCTCACTGTAATTGTGTACAATTTTGTCGATATGCTTTCGCATTCACGTACAGAAATGGAAATGATCAAAGAATTGGCAAGCGATGATAAAGCGTATCGTTCTTTAACCGTAAGTTGGTTTAAAAATTCACCTCTTCTTGAAATAATTCAAAAAGCGCAGCAATTAGGCTTAAAATTGATTATTACAACCGACCACGGAACAATAAACACCAAACGACCTTCTAAAGTGATCGGAGATAAAAATATCAGTTCTAATCTTCGCTACAAAACGGGCAAAAGTTTGAGTTACAATAAAAAAGAAGTTTTTGAAGTTTTAGACCCTAAAGATATCGGGTTACCTACAATTAATATGAGTAGCAGCTTTATTTTTGCCAAAGAAGATTTCTTTTTTGCCTACCCGAACAACTACAATCATTTTGTGAAATATTATAAAAACACCTACCAACATGGCGGAATTTCATTAGAAGAAATGCTTATTCCTTGTTTGACTATGGTACCAAAGTAAGAGTTACTAATTTTGATTTGGATAATATCATTGTAACCAATGTTAAGATACCCCAGATAAAACAACTTGACATAAAATATTAGTAAAAAAAATTAAATACATATAGTATGAAATACGCACTGATACTATTTGCACTTGCTTTTTTAAGCTGCTCTGAAGAGGATACGAATACAGTGACCGTGACCTCGTCTGACCTCAAAGGAAAATGGATTGAGATAGAAACACGAACAGACACTTTGTCTTTTGAATTGTTGGGCGATTCGGAGATGATGATTTTGAATCGGGGAAAAGAAATTAGAAACGGGTTTTTGTTACCTAAGTACAATTCAGGTCCTTACAATTACAAGCTTGCAGAAGAAAAAATATCTCTATATTGGATGTTATCCAGCAATGCGAGCTTTAAGGATTATTATTTTAAAGTTAAGAATACTAGATTGCAAATCGGGAATTTTTATAATTCGGAATCCGGCGAAACCTTGACTTTTGAAAAACTCGATTAAAAAAACACTACAACCAAGCTGATAATAATAGGTAATTCAATTGTATTAATGAGGAGTTTACTTTTTCTTTTGTTATATTTTTTTAGCATGGCAACTTTTGCGCAACGTGGACCTCTTAGCAAAGGCAATGCCGTTTCAGCAAATTATTATACACAAATAAACTACGATTGGGTCAAGGGTAAAATAATTATTCCGGTTTTTATTGAAGGTAAAACCTATCAATTTTTGTTAGATACTGGAGCTCCGAATTTAATCTCCTCAGAATTATTGAATCGTTTACAATCAAAAACCGTAGATAGTGTTTTTGTTAATGATGCAAATTCTAAAAGAAAAAAAATGGAAATTGTATCTATTCCAAGTTTAACAATTGGGGAAGTTGTTTTCGAGAATATTTCTACATTGGTATATCAATATGAACAAAATATTCTTTTTGATTGTTTTAAAGTTGACGGTATAATAGGTAGTAATATGCTTAGAGAATCGATCATTCAATTCATACCGAAAGAAAAGATTCTAAGAATAACAAACGATAAAAAAAGACTCTCTTTAAATAAAAAAAATGCTATAAAACTATCGCTTATTGGAGATCAAAGAAGTCCATATATATGGGTAAAACTGCAAGGGGAGAAAAACGGAAAGGAACAAGTTTTAATGGATACAGGAATGGCTGGTTTTTATGATTTAGCCTTAAAGCATCACGATTTATTTAAAAATACCAATATTTACACTACCATTTCTAGTGGTGTTGGTTCCAAAAGTATCAGTTTATTTGGTAATGCAGAAAAAAATGAGCAATTTAGAGTTTTGATACCCGAACTTCAAATTAGCAATGCCATTTTTAATGATATTTTGATTGAAACTACTTCAGATAATAATTCGAGAATAGGATCAGATATTTTTAACTACGGAAACGTAACTTTTGACTTTAAACATAAGCGATTCTATTTTGATTCTTATAAAAAGACTAATGATCTTTCAGAGAAAACATACGGTTTTTCGCCAACTATCGTTGAAGAGAAATTAGTTGTAGGAATTATTTGGGATAACGATTTAAAAGACAAAATACAATTAGGCGATGAAATACTGCGAATAAATACATTAGATTTATCTTCGATGGAAGCTTGCGATTGGATAGTTAAGGAGTCTATTTTTGAAAAAGAAGAAAAGTTAACCATTGTATTTAAAGATTCAACCGGTAGTCATAAAACTCTAGATTTTTTAAAAAAATCACCAAAGAAAGAAATTGAAAAATAGTAGTCGTAAAATGGGGTCTTCTAAAAAGTGAGTTTTTACGTTATCAAGAGAAATGAAATGGTATCAATATAATAATCAGGTCATTTCGACTGTAGCGATAGCGGAAAGGAGAAATCTCATCAACACTTGTAAATCATCGTGAGATTCCTCCACTTCGGTCGGAATGACAGCTTTGTATTTTGGGTTATGTCATTCTATGTTTGTACAATAAAAAGAATTATGATTCTGAGTTAACTAACAAAAACATTTGTTCATGTTGTAGTTTTTTTAATTTTTAATTTTCGCTTGGCACTTGCTTGATAGCATTCCATACTTTTATTTCATCTTCGGCATTCAAACCTTCTTTAATCTCTACATTAATACCGTCACTAATTCCGAGAGTTATATCTTTTCTTTCAAATTCTTTTTCACCCTTTTTAATTTCAACAAATGGTTCTTTTGTTTTTGGATCGAATTGAACCAAGGCTTCCTTAATAGATAAAACACTATCCGCTCTTGCTAAAATAATCGATGCGTTTGCACTTAATCCGGCACGAATAAAAGTAGAATCTTTTTTGGTGAGCGTTCCTTTTATTTCAAATTGAATTGCTCCGTTTTCGAGTTTTCCTTTAGGTGCTATATAATCAAGAATAGCATCAAATTTGGCATTTTCAATAGCCCCAACTGTTATCTCCAATGGCAATCCCTCTTTAATTTTACCTACTTCCGATTCATCGACTTTTCCTTCAAAAATCATTTTATTTACATCTGCCAAAGCAGCAATCGTAGTTCCTTCATTGAACGTATTGCTTTCAATAACCTGATTTCCAACCTCTACCGGCATTTCTAAAACCATTCCCGCAACTGTTGATCGAATTAGAGTATTTGCAGAATTACCAAGACCTTTTGTAGAACCTGTTTTGACAATATCATAATTTTGATTTGCCGCATTAAAAGATTGTTGGGCTTGTTCAAAGGAAACTTGTGCTTTTTCTAAATCTTGCTTTGAAATTACCCCCTTATCAAAAAGTGAACTTTGTCGATCGTAATTACGCTTTTGATCGTCTAAACCGATTTTCGCAGCATTGATAGAGTTTTTAGCATTATTTAAAGCAGATAGATTTGGAATTACTCGAATCTTTGCAATTAAATCGTTAGCCTTTAATATATCTCCACCTTCCACATATATCTCTTCGATAACTCCAGAAATATTTGGTTTAATCAAAACTTCTTCCAAAGGTAAAATACTACCAGTTGCAACTGTTTTTTTAATAATGGTTTGTTTACTTGGCTTTTCTGTTTGATAAACTATCGGGTCTTCTGCATTTTTCGTATACAAATAATACAACGCCCCCACAAAAGTGACTACGATAAAAATTAATATAAAAATGGTTACTGATTTCTTCATGGATTTATATTATTAATTATTTTATTATTATTCTGTTCTAAGAGCATCAACTGGCTTAACCCGAATTGCATTTTGTGCCGGAATTAAACCAGCAAGCAATCCTGAACCAACTAATATGATTAATGCAATTGTGACAATTCTTAAATCAACACTAGGATTTGTAAACATATCTACAGGCCCCACCATATCTAAAATAAAATTGATACCATAAATTGCCAGAGCCCCAAAACCTACTCCTAACATACCTGAAATTATCGTCAAAAAAATAGATTCAATTAAAATTTGGGTTCTTATATTTGCTGGAGAAGCACCAAGTGCTCTTCGTATACCTATTTCTTTGGTTCGTTCTTTAACAACGATAAGCATAATGTTACTAACACCGATAACTCCGGAAAGTAATACCATAATACCAACAAAATAGGCTATTACCCGAATCGCAGTAAATAAACTCTCCACTCGATTGTATTCCTCAAACAAATCAAAATACCCAACTGCACGTTCATCCTCAGGATGAATTTTATGATTTTTCTTAACAATATCAATAATTTTTTGCTTTATATCGGTAATTGGCGTTCCATCATTCGCTGTAATTGCCATCCAACCCACATCTTCTCCTTTGTTAAAAGCTTGAGAAAAGGAAGTGAATGGGACATATATTTGCTTTTGGTCTTCTTCGCTATTATCCCCTTGACTTTTCTTTTTATAGGTTCCAATCACCATGAAGTTCACCCCTTGAATTTTTATATAAGACCCTAAAACTTCTTCTCCAAAATTATACAAACCCTTTACCACGCCTTCGCCTATAATAGCAACTTTGCGTTTTTCATTAATATCTCCGTAATTAATGAACCTTCCTAAGGTAATATCCATAGGTTCCTGACGAATAATTTCAGGATAATCACCATAAACATCAAAAGCACCTGTAAATAAACCCCGAACAACATTGTTAGCACCATTAAATCCTCCTAATTGATTACGCGGAGAAATAAAACGAAGATTTGGCACATTATTTCTAATATCGGCAACATCTCCTAATTTATAGGTATAACGTCTTCCTTTTGCCATTCCGTCAAAGGATTTTGTAACTGTTCTGGTCCACATAAACATGGTATTCGTTGCGATATCTCCAAAACCTTGTTTAATTCCATTTTCTAAACCTTTACCTGCAGCCAATAATAAAATTAGAATAAATATTCCCCAAAATACTCCAAAAGCAGTCAAGATGGTACGTAACCAATTACTGGTTAATACTTCCAAAATTTCATTCCATCTATCTCTATTAAACATATTTTTTTTATTCGTCTTTTAAAGCTTCAATTGGTCGTATATGAGATGCTCTCCAAGCTGGAAAAAAACCAGCAAGAGCACCAGCAATAATTAATAAGATTACCATGGTAATTGCAATATTAAAATTGACCGATGGGTTAACCACATAATCTACTTTAACATTTGGACCAACTATTTCAAGTAGGGCCATGCTAAGTATTAAGCCTCCAAAACCTGCTATGGCAGTTACAAAAATTGCTTCGTGTACTATCATTCCAATGATTGACCAAGGTTTTGCCCCAAGAGCTTTTCGAATTCCTATTTCTCTTGTTCTTTCCTTAACTACAATCAACATAATATTGCTAACTCCAACAACTCCTGCAATAATGGTACAAATTCCAACAAACCAAAAGAAGAGTGCTATATTATCAATTAAGGTTCTGAATCTTTTTGCATCATCGAGAGCATTGTACACATTGATAGCTCTCTCGTCATCCGGTGCGACCGAATGCGCTTGTTTTAAATAGGTTAAAATTTGTTTTTGCAATTTATTCGATACCTCTACAGACTTGTCAAAAGTTGCTTGTGGTTTAACAGTGAATGCCATATTTGCAACGACATCTCCTCCGTTAAAAACACTTTGTGCAGTAGTTATTGGAAGAAATATCTTACCTTCATCTCTTTCTCCTCCTCTATCAGAATAGACTCCTATAATTTTAAAATTAATTCCAGATATTTGAATATACTCTTGTAGAGGATCTTCAACTCCCTTAAGTAGTTCTCTATCTATTTTATTACTAATTACTGCTACCTTACTTTTTGAATCCAAATCAAGTTGATTGATGTATCTTCCCAACACCATATCCTCACTTTCTATGGACTGCATATCGCTATTTGTTCCTCTCACTTGATACGCACCAGATTCTGCCTTATAATTTATAGAAGCGTTCCAAACATAAAACATTGGAGATCTAAATTCTAAATCCTCATCAAAAACGGTATTGATATAATCATAGTTTTCATTTCGCATTTCGATTCTTCTACCTGGGTTCAACCCATTGTACTCTTTGGTTGTTACTTGTGACCAAATCCAAAGTCTATTTGCAGCATCTTCTTCAAACTCTTTTTGAATACCATTTTGCATCCCTTGTCCGAAACCTAACAATATCACCAAAATAAAAATACCCGAAGCCACAGAAAGACTCGTCAAAAAAGTACGAAGTTTGTTTTTGTGTAACGTATCAAATATTTCTTGCCACCGATCTATATCGAACATAAAAAAGAGATTTTGATTTATTTTGGTTATAATACAAGACGCCGCTATAATACCTTTTGTTACACAAAAATAAAATAAAGTATAATTGTCTTGGCTAAGCTTAAAAAACTTAGTCAAATTTCACCATAATATTTTGTTAAAAAATAAGTTTTTAGACAAATTCCATGAAAATATAAATTTTAACCAATTTATACCGATTATATAAAAGAAAATCGGCAATTTTGTATTTTCAAAAATCAAAATCATGAAGAAACACAATTTTAGCGCAGGTCCTTGTATCTTACCTCAAGAAGTCTTAAAACAAGCCTCAGAAGCAGTACTTAATTTTAATAATTTAAATTTATCGTTGATTGAAATTTCGCATAGAAGTGCCGATTTCGTTGCCGTAATGGATAAAGCGAGAGATTTGGCTTTAGAATTATTAGATTTAAAAGATAAAGGATATTCGGCCTTGTTTTTACAAGGTGGAGCAAGCCTAGAGTTTTTAATGACTCCATATAACTTACTGAAAGAGAACGGTAAAGCCGCATATTTAGATACCGGAGCATGGAGTACTGCCGCTATCAAAGAAGCAAAATTGTTAGGTAACATAGAAGTAATTGCCAGCTCTAAAGATAAAAACTTCAGTTATATTCCTAAAAATTATACCGTACCAAAAGGTGTTGATTATGTACATTGTACCAGTAACAATACCATTTACGGAACCCAATTCAAAGAGTTTCCAAAAACTGACTCGTTATTAGTTTGCGATATGAGTTCCGATATTTTTTCAAGAAAATTAGATTTTTCAAAATTTGACTTGATCTATGCAGGAGCACAAAAAAATATGGGACCAGCAGGAACAACTTTAGTTATTGTTAAAGATGCTATTTTGGGTAAAACCGGTAGAAAAATTCCTTCTATGTTAGATTATCAAGTGCACATTAGCAAAGACAGCATGTTTAACACACCTGCCGTTTTTCCGGTATATGTTTCAATGTTAACCTTGCAATGGTTGAAAAACTTGGGTGGAATTGAAGCGATCGAAAAGAAAAATATTGCCAAAGCCAACTTATTATATAATGAGATTGACAGAAACCCTTCTTTTAAAGGTTTAGCGGCAAAAGAAGATCGATCAAACATGAATGTAACATTCTTGTTAACCGATGAAAGTAAAAAAGATACTTTTGATCAACTGTGGAAAGATGCAGGTATTAGTGGTATCAAAGGACACCGTTCTATTGGTGGTTACCGAGCAAGTATTTACAATGCAATGCCAATTGAAAGTGTACAGGTTTTGGTTGATATTATGAAAAAAATATAATTTTTAATGAGCGATGAACTTAAATTCGAATTTTTAAAAAATGTCATTGAAAACCAAATGCCAGCGAATAAATTACTGGGGTTAAAAATACTCGAATTAAAAAACGGATTTACGAAAATACACATTCCTTTTAAAGAAGAGTTTATAGGTGATTTTGTTCAAAAGCGATGGCACGGAGGTTTTCAAGCAAGCATCGCTGATACTGCGGCTGGAATAGCAGCAATGACCACTATGAAAGCTGTAAATGAAAAGGTTAGCACTATTGATCTGCGTGTTGATTTTTTGCATGGTTCTGAGCCTAAAGATATTTTCGCTGAAGCGGAAGTAATCAAAAGTGGTAAGAGAATTGTAAAGGTCGATGTCAAATTATATCATGAAAAAGAAAAAATAATCGCTTTGGGTCGTTGTGCCTTTAGCGTTTTAAGAAATTAGTAATAATCATAAATTAATTACAATGAAAGTTTTAGCAAATGATGGTTTAGCAAACTCTGGTGTTGTTGCCTTAGAAAAAGCAGGTTTTGAAGTTATCTTAAAAACTGTTGCTCAAGAGCAATTAGCCAATTTTATAAATGAAAACAAGGTGGATGTGCTATTAGTTCGAAGTGCAACCACGGTCAGAAAAGATTTGATAGATGCTTGCCCTTCAATGAAAATCATTGGACGTGGTGGCGTTGGAATGGATAATATTGATGTTGATTATGCTAGAAATAAAGGTTTAAAAGTAATCAACACACCGGCAGCATCTTCGCACTCTGTAGCCGAATTAGTTTTTGCGCATCTATTCGGTATGGTTCGTTTTTTACATGATTCAAATCAAAATATGCCTCTTGAAGGAGATACAAAATTCAAAGAATTGAAAAAAGCATATGCCAAAGGTGTTGAGTTAAAAGGAAAAACTTTAGGAATTTTAGGTTTTGGAAGAATTGGTCAAGCCACAGCAAAAGTTGGTTTGGGTATCGGAATGAAAGTTGTTGCTTTCGATCCTTTCATAGAAAAAGCGAATCTAACTTTAGACTTTTTTGACGGACAATCCGTTAATTTTGAGATTAAAACAATATCGAAAAAAGAAGTTTTAAAACATGCTGACTTTATTTCATTGCACGTACCTTCACAAAAAGAATATGTTATTTCTACCAAAGAATTTAACATGATGAAAAAAGGTGTTGGTATAGTAAATGCAGCCAGAGGCGGAGTTATTGATGAAGTTGCCTTGGTAAAAGCAATTGAAGATGGTAAAGTTTCGAATGCCGCTTTAGATGTTTTTGAAAAAGAACCAACTCCGGAAATTCAATTATTAATGAATAAAAATATTTCATTAACACCACATATTGGTGCTGCAACCTTAGAGGCGCAAGATAGAATTGGTGAAGAATTAGCCTCTCAAATTATTGAGATTTTAGGTTAAATTTTTCAAATATATAAAACAATAGAGATTTGATATTTAATTATTATTAAATCTCTATTTTTGTGCTTATAAATTATCAAATACGTAAAAATTGGCAATTGTAAAACCATTCAAAGCTGTAAGACCTACTCGCGATAAAGTCGCCTTGGTTACCACACGTTCGTATGAAATTTACGATCGAAAAGATATACGAACGATTTTGAAAATGAATCCCTTTTCTTTTTTACATATTTTAGAACCTGGTTTTAAATATGACAAGCGAGTTACCGGAGAAGAACGCTTTAAAATGGTTCACAACCGATATAGCGAATTCAAAGAAAATGATGTTTTTACAACCGATGATAAACCAAAGTTTTATTTACATCAAAAATCCTACAATGGAACGATTTTTTGGGGAATCATCGCTCTTTCAAGTTTGAAAGATTATGAAAATAATGTGATAAAAAAGCATGAAAACACGCTAAAAGAACGAGAAGAGTTATTTGGTCATTATTTAAATGTTACAGGCTTTAATGCAGAACCTGTTTTAATAACCTATCCTGATAATGCCTATATAAACAACCTTTACGGGAAATATAAAAGGTTACGAGCTGAATATGAGTTTACAACAAACAAAAACAGAACACATTTACTTTGGTTAATTGAAGATGAGAAAGAAATAAGACAAATTGAAGCCGAATTTAAAAAAATGGATTCAGTTTACATTGCCGATGGTCACCACAGAACAGCTTCTTCGTTTTATCTATCGAATAAATTAAATCAAGAGACTGGTGATTTTTCCGGGAATCAATGTTATAATTATTTTATGACCTATTTAATTCCAGAATCAACGCTCAAAATATCATCTTTCAATCGCTTTATAAAGGATTTAAACGGCCTAAGTAAAAAGGAGTTTTTAATCCGCTTAGACGAATTTTACCGCATTGAATATCTAGGTGCAAAATATTATCATCCATCACAAAAACACCATTTTAGCATGTATTTAGATGGCGAATATTATAAACTGTATTTGCGTAAATTAAGTTACGATGCCGACAATCCTTTAGAAGATTTAGACTCCCAAATTTTATTCAAAACAATATTAGAACCCATACTTGGTATTCACGATTTACGTAACGATAAGCGAATTGCTTATAAACCCGAAATTTTAAACCAAATGCAACTAAAAAATGTAGTGGATGCGGGTAAGTTTCAAGTTGGTTTTGGCATGTTTGCCATTTCAGCAGATGAGCTAAAATCAATTGCTGATCATAACCTAACAATGCCTCCAAAAAGTACTTTTATAGAACCAAAATTAAGAAGTGCTTTAACTATATTTGAATTAAAGTAATAGCTCGATAAATTATATTTAAATGCTTATAAAACAAAATCTTATCTCATTTAATAAAACATTACCTAAGAACGTAACTTTGGTTGCCGTTTCTAAGACGAAACCAATTGCAGATATTCAAGAAGCCTATAACTTAGGACAACGGGTTTTTGGCGAAAATATGGTGCAAGAAATGGTGAATAAATACGATGTTTTACCCAAAGATATTCAATGGCATATGATTGGCCATCTGCAACGAAATAAGGTAAAATATATGGCGCATTTTGTCGCCTTAATTCATGGTGTTGATAGTTTTAAAACTTTGATGGAAATAAACAAACAAGCCAAAAAAAATAACCGAATTATTTCTTGTTTGCTTCAAGCCAAAATTGCAGAAGAAGATTCTAAATTTGGTTTATCTTTTCAAGAGATTGAAGAAATACTTTCTTCAACTGCTTTTAAAGAATTAGAACATATTAAAATTGTTGGTTTTATGGGAATGGCAACTTTTACCGATAACACTAAACAAGTTGCTCAAGAGTTTAAATCCTTGAAATCATTTTTTGCTATTTGTCAAGAAAAATACAAAACCAAAAATTGTGAATTAAGAACCTTATCGATGGGAATGAGTGGAGATTATGAAATTGCCATAGAAAATGGAAGCACCATGATTCGTGTTGGAAGCGCTATTTTCGGAGATCGAAATTACATCGCTTAAACATAGTTTATCAATTGCTTATTAATGCATAATCTTAAACAAGGTTTCTTTTAAAATATCGCCTTGTGATAAATTGGAAGCACCTACGCCTTTACTTTTCATATCTGCATCTCGCAAAATAGAAATAACCTGTGCAACCTTGCGCATAGGATAATTTCGCGCAGCAGTTTGATATTCATTCACAAAATACGGGTTAACACGCAACATTTTTGAAACATTAATTTTACCCTTATCCTTTAATCCGTGATACAATAAAAGTTGCGTAAAAAAACTGTTTAATAACGAAACAGTCATTACCAATGGGTTACTTTTTGAATTTTGAGCAAAGTAATTGATGATCTGATTGGCTTTTACTATTTGCTTCTCTCCAATTGCTTTTCTGAGCTCGAAATTGTTAAAATCTTTACTGATACCTATATTCTGTTCAATATGTGTTGGCGTAATGGTAGACCCTTTTGGCAGTATCAACATCAATTTTTCTAATTCATTATTGATTTTAGATAAATCGGTCCCCAAAAATTCAACCAACATAACACTAGCTTTAGGCTCAATTTTATAACCTTTATCAGCTAAATTACCGTTGAGCCACTCTCCTACCTGATTTTCATACAGTTTATTACTTTCAAACAAACAACCATTTTTGGCAATAATTTTAGCAAGCTTTTTTCGCTTATCCAATGTTTTGTATTTATAACAAAAAACCAAAACTGTACTCGGCTGTGGATTCTCGGCGTAAGAACACAAATTTTCGATAGTTCTCGATAAATCTTGCGCTTCTTTCACAATTACCACCTGCTTTTCGGCCATCATCGGAAAACGTTTGGCATTTGCAATGATATCTTCAATTGTCACATCGCGACCGTACAAAGTCATTTGATTAAAACCTTTCTCCTCTTCTGTTAAAATATTATTCTCAATAAAATCGGCTATCTTATCAATATAAAACGCCTCTTCTCCCATCAAAAAATAAATGGGATGCGTTTTTCCTGATTTTATGTCGTCAACAATTTGCTTAATTCTATTCATAATAACCGATAAAAAAGAATAGTAAAATGGTTTTATTTGGGGTTAATTGTATCTTTATCGCATGATAAAATTAAATCTACCAACCTATTCGTTTCAATTCAAAAGTAAAGAAAATAAGCTTTATATTTTGGATAAATTCCGAAAAAAATATGTGGTTTTAACTCCAGAAGAATGGGTTCGGCAAAATTTTATTTCCTATTTGGTAGAAGAAAAAAAATATCCAAAAATGCATATCGGCATAGAGAAAGAGTTCAAAATCAACAATTTATCTAAGCGATTTGATATTTTAATTTTTAATAAAAATGGTTTCCCTGAGATTATTGTAGAATGCAAAGCACCGCAAATTAAAATCACCCAAGACACTTTTGATCAAATAGCGCGGTATAATTTAAAATTTGATGCGAAATATGTCATAGTAACAAACGGATTGGAACATTTTTTCTGCAAATTGGATCACGAAAACAAGAAATATGATTTTTTACGGGATATTCCTGAATATGGTACAAAATTCTAAGAACTTTAGTTTTTAAAACCTTGTAATTAGCGTATGTTTGCACTCGTTTTATTAAATCGAAAACTCCTTTGAAAATAGCTGTTGTCATCTTAAATTGGAATGGACGCCAATTATTAGAAAAGTTTCTTCCTGCGATGCTAAAATATAGCAAAGAAGACGCGACTATCTATGTTGCCGATAACAATTCTACAGATGATTCAATCGCATTTTTAAAAGCCAATTATCCTGAAGTTGAAATAATTCAAAATGCTAAAAACGGTGGTTTTGCAAAAGGCTATAATGATGCTTTACAACATGTAAAAGCAGATATTTACGCTCTGGTAAATTCAGATATTGAAGTCACTAAAGATTGGTTAAAACCCGTTATTGAGCAATTTAAAAAGGATGAAAATACTGTTGCTATCCAACCTAAATTATTAGACTTTAAAGATAAAACAAAGTTTGAATATGCCGGAGCCGCTGGTGGTTTTATTGATTTTATGGGATATCCCTTTTGCAAGGGAAGAATCTTTATGGAACTAGAAAAAGACAACAACCAATATGATGATTCCTACGATATTTTTTGGGCGACTGGAGCTTGTTTTTTTATCAAATCAGAAGTTTATCACGAACTAAAAGGTTTTGATGAAGATTATTTTGCCCATCAAGAAGAAATTGATCTTTGCTGGCGAATTCAAAATGAAGGCTACATCATCAAGTATGTTGGTGCTTCGAAAGTTTATCATGTTGGTGGTGCAACCTTAAAGGAAAGCAATCCACATAAAACTTTTTTAAATTTTAGAAATAGCTTATACTCCATCAGTAAAAATGTTCCCAAAAGATTTGTATTTTTTGTAATACTTTTTCGATTGGTTTTAGATGGAATTGCTGGGTTAAAATTCATTATTGAACTTCGACCTGTTCATACTTGGGCAATTTTAAAAGCGCATATTAGTTTTTATTATTACTTGCCAAAAATGCTAAAAAAACGAAAAAAAATATCCTTTAAGCAGACAAAATACTACTATTGCTTCAGCATTGTCTGGCAACATTTTATTTTGAGAAGAAATACGTATTCCGAAATAAAATAAATTACAAATCCACAAAAGACTTTTAAAAATAACTAAAAACTCTTTATCGACCTGTTTTACAACATATTACAAAAATTAAAAAATAAATTCATAGCTTTTTTAAGTAATAATTTGCCTAGAAAAAAGAGCTGTTACTACGTTAATTTTCAAAATATTGCTACGATAAAAAATAAGGAATTAAAAAATTTAAGAGCCCCTTATCTATAAATTATATATATTTAATTTTCTAAAACGATATAAAACGATAAGTTTTTACACAAATTGCTCGAAAAAGAAATCAACATAAAACGCCATAACTCTTTGAAAATAATAGCAATAGCCCTATTTATTTTCGCCAGCAGTCTTGGTCTATTGAGCTGCGATGAATTTAATGCGAAAAAGACAAAAAAACTTAAGTTTCCGAATCCAATTCATTATGATTTAAAAGAAATTAAAAAAAATGGTGTTTTACGTGCAATTACCACCTATTCACCAACAGGATACTTTTTATACAAAGGTCAAACAATGGGTTTTGAATATGAAATGCTCAAAAGATTGGCAAATACCCTAAATGTTGAACTAGAAATCATATTGGCTAAAAATGTAGACTCTGTTATTACCATGCTCAACCGAGGTGATGGAGATATCATTGCCATGGGATATACCATTACCAACGAACGAAAAGAAAGTATAAGTTTTACCGATGCATACTTGGTAACTTTTCAATCTTTGGTGCAAAAAAAACCAAAGAATTGGCATCGAATGACCGTTGATAATATTAAAAAAAGTTTAGCAACCGATATTGTTGATTTAATTCAAGATACCGTTTCTGTACGAATGAACTCTTCATATTATATGCGATTAAAAGAGCTATCCAATGAGTTAGGAGATACCGTATATATCAATGTTCTACCTGGCGAAATTACCGATGAAGAAATAATCAAGAAAATTTCCGAAGGAGAAATAAAATATGGCGTTATTGATAATAATATTGCTACCATACATAAGAGCTATTATCCTAATATAGATATAAATACCCCCATAAGTTTGTCACAGCGTATTGCTTGGGCAGTGCGAAAAAATTCACCAGACATATTGGAAGAAATAAACAAAAATCTTGCAAAAATCAAACGCAAACCGGATTATAATATCCTATATAAAAAATATTTTCAAAATAGATCTCAATTCAACAAACGGCTTAATAGTGAATATTACACTGAAATAACGGGCAAAATAAGTAAATATGATCCTTTGGTTAAAAAGTACGCCAAAGAAATTGGTTGGGATTGGCGTTTATTAAAGTCCCTTATTTATCAAGAATCTATGTTTGATGAAAATAACAAAGCTTGGACGGGCGCTGAGGGTCTGATGCAATTAATGCCAGAAACTGCGAAAGAACTTGGCGTAGAAGATGTAAACGACCCAGATGAAAATTTAAAAGCAGGTATAAAATATTTAAATAATATGTTTGACTATTGGGAAGAAATTCCGGACACCATCCAACGAATTAAATTTGCCATGGCTTCTTATAATTCAGGTTATGGTCATGTAAAAGATGCGCAATTACTGGCAAAAAAATACCAAAAAGATACTTTGAATTGGGATAACGGAGTTGATTATTTTATGTTAAATTTGTCGAAACCTAAATACTATAATGACCCAATTGTTTCTTATGGTTATGTTCGTGGCGGTGAGCCTTATAACTATATTATCGACATTTTTAATCGATATACAAACTACAAAGATTTCGCTCAAGAATAATTTTAAAAAAACCGCTAATTCATGTCCATTTTCAATATCCTAGATCTTCTTGGTACTGCATCTTTTGCTATTTCGGGAGCCTTATTTGCCATTAATAAAAAAATGGACCCTTTTGGCGTATTCATTATTGCCTTTGTTACTGCCGTTGGTGGTGGAACTTTACGCGATATTTTAATCGACAGAAATCCAGTTACTTGGATGGAGAATTTATCTTACGTATATACAATTGTTATTTCTGTAATACTAGCCATTATTTTTCGAAAAAAAATTGGCTATTTAAGTAAATCCCTCTTTTTATTTGACACTATCGGATTGGGGATTTTCACCATAATTGGAACAGAATTAGGTATTCAACAAAACCTTCATCCCATAATTTCTGTTGCTCTTGGAATGATTACCGCAACTTTTGGCGGCGTAATTCGCGATACCCTGAGTAATGAAGTTCCGTTGATATTTCACAAAGAAATATATGCAACAGCCTGTATTGTTGGCGCAATTGCTTTTTTAATTTTAAACCGTTTTAACGTGGATCATAATATTAGCTATATTATAACAACATCTATTGTCATTACTATTCGCTTGATTGTTGTAAAATTTAAATTAGAATTACCTGCTTTTTATAAACAGGATTGATTTTAGGGCATAAAAAAATCCCACTTAAAAAAGTGAGATTTTCTGAAGTCAACTATTTTTTGATTCTTTAAATTCTAATTTAATAATCTCCTAAAGTTTCTTTGTTTTGTGCCAAACCTTTCTCTAACAAGTCATCATTTGGAGCTTTACCATGCCAAGCGTGTGTATGCATCATATAATCAACACCATTACCCATTTCGGTATGTAATAAAATACAAATTGGTTGCCCTTTTCCGGTCAATTCTTTTGCTTTTTTCAAACCTTCCTGAATACTTTTAATATCATTTCCGTTTTTAACTTCCAGTACTTTCCAATCAAAAGCTTCAAATTTAGCTTTTAAATCACCCATTGGTAAAACATCATCTGTTGCTCCATCGATTTGCTTCCCGTTAAGGTCAACAGTAGCAATTAAATTATCCACTTTTTTACCCGATGCGTACATAATAGCCTCCCAATTTTGCCCTTCTTGTAATTCTCCATCTCCATGCAAAGTATAGATCAACTTATCATCACCATTTAATTTTTTTGCTTGAGCTGCACCAATTCCAACAGACATTCCTTGTCCTAAAGAACCAGCCGACATTCGAACACCAGGCAAACCTTCATGAGTAGTAGGGTGCCCTTGTAAACGAGTATTAATTTTTCTAAAAGTCGCCAATTCCTTTACAGGAAAAAATCCACTATGCGCCAAAACACTATAAAATACCGGTGAAATATGCCCATTTGACAAAAAGAAAAGATCTTCTCCTATTCCATCCATTTTAAAATCTGTAGAATAATCCATCACATCTTGGTATAAAACGGTCAAAAATTCGGCACAACCAAGCGAACCACCTGGGTGACCAGACTGCACGGCATGAACCATTCTAAGAATATCTCTTCTAACTTGGGTAGTAAAATCTTGTAACTCTTGTAAATTCGGCATCTAAATGTTTTAAAGTCTGGCAAAAGTAATAAACTCCTTTTAAAAAGTTAATTATAAACTTCTTTTTTTATCTTTATATACTATTATTATTTTTACAAAATTAGGATGAACTCAAGCAGTAAGATATTATAGGAGTTACTCCAACATAAATTATTCTAAAATGAAAAAATCTACTAAAATCTGGCTCGGTATACTTACTTTTTTACCCATTTTATTTGTTTTGATCTACTTTATTGGATTCATTACTATTTTAGTCACTCAAATTCCTGAATTGGAAAGAAATACTGGTGAATTTCCTGCTGTTTTTTTGAGTTCTTTTTTTGGAATTTTGCTGCTGTTATTTTTGGCTTTGATGCTTCATCTTGGTGTCATGATTTATTATATTATTCATGCAAACGGTAATCCGAAAAATGATAGTACGAAAAAAATAATGTGGATTCTCTTGCTTATTTTTGTTGGTATTATTGGCAATATCGTGTATTATTTCTTAGAAATCTATCCTTTAGATAACGTTGAAAATAGTTCTCCAGAAAAAATTTCTTAAAAAATGAGTAAATCAAGTTGCGTTATTGTTTTACTACAACATGAGTAGAAACATTAGCGCCTTGAAGTTTACCCCAAGAACCTTGACTATTCATTCGAGAAAAACTCGAACCACCACCTAATTTACCTCCATAATAAATGGAATAATCCAATTTATTCTGATTTGGTAAAATCTCAAAACTGATGAAAAAATTTTGATCGATTATAATATCAAGACCTTCCATTTCTATAGTCAACCAACCTTTTTGTAAAAGAAGATTTTTCGAAATCTCTTTAAAAACAATACGTTCACCGGGTATTTCTTTTGAAAAATCATAAAAATTTACACGCACTCTCGCTGAATCAATACCATCAACTCCATTTAGAAATAATTTTGCCGCTAAAATTTGGGAAGGTTTTCGCAGATTAATTCTTTTACCAAACTCAACAATATCTTTTGAATCTTTATTTTGAATATACCCCCAAAGCAAGGGATTATGCGAAGTAATTCCGATTTTTTTTATTTTAGGCTTTTTCGAAATTAAAACAACTTCATCTAAGGTATTATTTCTTTCCGATAGGTAAACTTCATTTTTTATATTTTTCGATAAATCGGATATGGATTTTTGAATTGTTTCAAATCCGACAAACGAAAAAGTTAAAGTATCCTGAAGAAATTCTTTCGGGACCTGCAATTCAAATGCCCCTTCTTCATCAGAGGTTGTTCCAAAATTTTTATCTGAAATTCCAATATTTACATACGGAATTGGTTTTTTTGTAGCCATGTCAAAAACCTTTCCAATAACATTTTTTGTTTGTGCAGATGTACCAAAAATGGTAAATAAAACCATTCCAAAAAAGAAAACGAAACTAGTAAACTTTTTCATAAACTGCACTCTGTAGATTTAACCAAATAATTCATCACTTTCAATATACAAACTTTCTATAAAATTATCTGATTTTTCCATTTCATAACGCATCACAACATCATCTTCAATAAACGGAACTTCTTTGCGAAAACTCTTTATAAAAGCTTCTAAAAAAGGAGAACTTTTTGTTGGTTGCCTAAAAAATAAGGCTTGTGATGCATTCATCAATTCAATGGCCAATATGGTTTGCACATTATCGATAATTCGCTTTGTTTTTGTCGCCGCGTTAGCACCCATACTCACATGGTCTTCTTGCCCGTTACTCGAAACAATCGAATCAACCGAAGCTGGGGTTGCCAGTTGTTTGTTTTGGCTGATAATACTAGCAGCGGTATATTGAGGTATCATAAATCCGCTATTTAAACCTGGGTTTTTAACCAAAAAAGGTGGTAATTTTCGCAGTCCAGAAATAAGTTGATAGGTTCTTCTCTCAGAAATACTTCCAAGCTCAGCGATCGCAATTCCCAAAAAATCAAGCGCCAAAGCTAAAGGTTGTCCGTGAAAATTTCCTCCAGATAGTATTTTATCAGCATCAACAAAAATATTTGGATTATCGGTTACGGAATTAATTTCGGTAAGCATGGTTTGTTCAACATACGCCAAGGCATCTTTACTTGCTCCGTGAACTTGCGGCATACATCGAAACGAATATGGATCTTGTAAATGCACTTTTTTACGAGCTATAAGTTCGCTGTCTTGCAAGAATTCTTCAATTCTTTCTGCTGTTTTTATTTGACCTCTATGTGGTCTTACAGAATGAATTAATGCATCGAAAGGAGAGATATTTCCGTCATAAGCCTCGAGAGATAAAGCTCCAATTAAATCGGCTAAATAAGATAATTTATACGATTTTAGTACCATGTAAATTCCATAGGCACTCATAAATTGTGTTCCATTTAAAAGGGCTAAACCTTCTTTAGATTGGAGTTCAATTTTATCCCAACCAAATTTGTCTAAAATCTTTTCACTATCGTATATCTTTTCTTTATAAACTACCTTTCCTTTACCTATCAGCGGTAAAGATAAATGCGCCAAGGGAGATAAATCTCCAGATGCCCCTAAAGAACCTTGCGTATAAACAATTGGATAAATATCGTTGTTATAAAAATCGATGAGTCTATTTATAGTTTTTAATTGAACAGCTGAATACCCGTAACTTAAAGATTGTATTTTAAACAAAAACATTAACTTAACAATGTCTTTAGGAACTTCTTCACCTGTACCACAAGCATGTGACATTACCAGATTTTCTTGCAATTTGGTCAAGTTTTTATTCGTTATTTTCACATTATACAACGAACCAAATCCTGTATTGATACCGTAAATCGGGGTCTTATTCTTTATCATTTTATGATCGAGATAAGAACGACATTTTTCGACTTTTTCAATAGCCACTTCCGATAATTTCAATTTTTTTCCGGTTAGAATAATATCCCTAATTATAGGTAAGTCCAACTGCTTATCACTAATGATATGGTAACCCTCCATGATCGTTATTTTTTTTACAAATTACATTAAACTAAAATTGTTGCGCAAAGAATATACTTTAAAGTTTCATTAAAATTTTAAAAGAAGCAAAAATTCTTAAATTAAGTGTTATTTTTGGTGTCAAATTTTTAAAATAAAATTTATGAAAAATTTACTATCGATTGCCATTTTACTTGTGTCATTATCTTGTGCTAAAGTTGAAAAACCAGTTGATTATGCCATTTTACATGGTAAAATTTCAAATCGGGATGGTGGAAAATTAGTAATTGGCAATTCCGAAAAGAAAATTACAGAAATAACCTTGAATGATGACGGAACTTTTACCGATACACTCAAAAATATTTCAGCAGGTTATTACATCTTTAAATACGCCAACGAATCTTCTAAACTTTTTTTGAAGCCTGGCGATGATTTAACTTTGACCTTAGATCCCCAAGAATTTGATGAATCTATTGTTTATGAAGGTGTTGGAAGCGTCGAGAATAATTATTTGGCGAAAAAGTTTTTAAACGAAGAAGATTTAGGTGATTTGAATTCCTATAAATATTTAGGTACTTTAGAAGAAAACATATATGTGCAAAAAATGGATTCTATTAAGAAATTGGAAGAAGATTTTTTAAGTAAACAAACCAACTTAGACAGCGACTTCATAACCTTAGAAGAGGCGGCAATCACTTATGGTCATGCAAATAATTTGTACCGATTTGAATCTTACAAACGTTTTGTGAATCAAAATCCAAATTTCGAAGTTTCAAGTAATTATCCCGATTTTGCAACCGGCTTGAATATAGAAGATGAGAAATTATGGGGCGTAGATAACTACAAAACTTATTGGAACAATTATTATAGCGAACAAGCATCCAAATTATCAAAATCGGATAGTATTGGTCAAGATTTGGCATTTTTACAAGTGGTATCCAATCAAGTAAAATCACCTACAATTAAAAATGATTTATTGTATGGCACAGCAAAATATGGCATAACCTACACCAATGAATTACAAAAATATTATGATCTTTTTAATACCAATACCACTAATGAAGATCACAAAAAAGAAATAACTGAAAAGTATAATGTACTTATTAAATTGGCGAAAGGAGAACCTTCTCCGACCTTTGAAAATTATGAAAACTTTGCGGGAGGAACAACATCATTAAGTGATTTAAATGGCAAATATGTTTATGTAGATGTTTGGGCAACTTGGTGCGGTCCTTGCAAGCGCGAAATCCCATCCTTAAAAGAAATAGAAAAAAAATACCATAATAAAAAAATCGCTTTTATCAGCATGAGCATTGATAGAAAAGTTGATTATGATAAATGGCGAAAAATGGTAGAAGAAGAAAATTTAACAGGAATACAACTTTTTGCTCCAGATGATTGGAACTCTGATTTTGTTAAGAATTACAGTATATTAGGAATTCCTAGATTTATTTTAATTGATCCAGCAGGTAATATTTTAAACTCAAATGCTCCCCGACCATCCTCGGAAGAGTTACCAAAATTATTAGAGAGCTTAGAAATTTAAAATAACTTATCGATAAGAATTAATAAAGCCGTTTTATTTGTGTAATAAAATGGCTTTATTACGTCAAATTGTTAAACTTTTAAAATTTGTTTAACAAAAACGAGAAAATTATTCAAAGATAAAAGTATAAATTTGTGCGATTTTAAAATTAAAACAGAAAAATGAAAAAATTACTTATCCTATTTACAATTATTGCTTTGGTTTCTTGTAAGAAAGAAGCTCCTAAAGATTATGTTACTTTACAAGGAAAAATAAATAATGCTAGCAGCGAAACTTTAACCATTTTAGGTCAAAATTTCAAAAAAGATATTTCGGTAGCTAAAGACGGAACTTTTAGCGACACCTTAAAAGTCACTGATGGTTTTCACGGATTTAATGATGGCGTACAACAATCGTTTATCTATTTAAAAAATGGTTACGATATTATCTTAAATTTTGACACAAAAGATTTTCCAGGTTCTATTTCTTTTAAAGGTGAAGGATCTGGCACTAATGGCTATTTAAATACAAAATTAGAATTCATAAAAACCAATCAGCTGGATAATCCTAAATTAATTTTTGAATTAGAAAAGCCTGAATTCGATAACCGATTGGCAGGTCTAACGAAAGAATTAGAAGTGTTATTGACAGACGCAACTGATTTGGATCCGGAAGTATTAAAAATGGAACAAGAAGCTAATTTAAAATTAGTGAATTTTTATACTGAAAATTACGAAAGAGAACATACCAATGCATCTGCCTTTAAAAAGGGAGCAGCATCTCCAAAGTTTAGTTATCCTGATACTACAGGTAAAATTGTTTCTTTAGATGATCTTAAAGGAAGATACGTTTACGTCGATGTTTGGGCAACTTGGTGTGGACCATGTAAACGTGAAATTCCACATTTAAAAGAATTAGATGCAGCTTATGAAAATAAAGCTATCGATTTTGTGAGTCTTTCTATTGACAAGCAAGAAGATAAAGAAAAATGGCTTAAAATGGTTCAAGACGAGAATTTACAAGGAATTCAAATTTTAGCCGATAACGACTGGAACTCTGAATTTGTTAAAGCCTATAATATTACAGGTATTCCAAGATTTATTTTAATTGATAAAGAAGGAAATATTTTAGATGCAGACGCTCCTCGCCCATCCGATCCTAAATTAAAAGAAGTTTTAAATAGTTTGAGTTTGTAAATTTATAAACCCATAAAAAAAAGCCTTTCAATTACTGTAATTGAAAGGCTTTTTTTATGAAATAGCAAGCTAATTATTTCTATTCAATATCTTTATGAACAGATTGTGTAATCTTTTCAATGGAAGAATTCCATTTTTCTAAAAAACCAGCCCAACTATCTTTTCCATACATTGCTTCATATTTAGCTTTCATTGGGTCATCTTCATCTAATTCTGACCAAGTATCAAAACCCCAAACAAGAGCCACATCACGTCCATCACCAGAGCCATATTGATTGCTATAATAACTCATAGAATTCTTTCCTTCTTTTTTGTAGATATCAATTACTTTTTCTACAATTCCATTAAATTGTTCCCATTTTCCTTTAGCTACATCAACAATCCAAACTTCTTGAAATTTAGTGCTTTTTTGATTCGGTGCAGAATAGGATAATTTATTATTCTTTTTCCAATATTCGCCAGTACCATAAGTTTCAACCAATGGGTCAATTGTACTCGTCCAATCAACATCATGACCAGCCATCTCAGGTCTAGAGTCCATATCTCTAAACATCAATGGTCCCATGAACCAAATATAATTTCCTGAATTCGCGCCTGCAATTACTTCGGTAACCCATGAATTAAATGGACCTTCCGGATGAAATTTTGCATTGTGAGATTTTAAAGCAGCTTCTAAAGCTTTTTCTTTTCCTTTCGCTGCGGTCAAATTAAGTGCAAATACCATAGAATAATCATCTACCATTTTCTGTGCGATTGCATCAAAGTTTATTGAGAATGCAACGACTAATACTATTAGCCAAATGTTTTTTGTTTTCATGTAAATAAAGTTTAAGTTAATTTAGATTTAAATATCGAAAACATATTTAGTATACGTTTCCCCTGCAAACTATTTCATAGTGAAGCAAATAACAAATGAGTTAGGACGAAACTCTCCAAATATTGTCCGAAACCCCTCATATCTTTATCAAACAAAATATTGGTTATGCGGTGGTTGAAATTAAGGAGTTTTATTTGTACATGTCCATTTTCATTTTTTTACTGTAACATTCAGTACTCATTTTTTCTTAAATTATATTTTATTTTGTATTAAAATTTAGAACCCATGAGAGCACAAATAGCTATTACTTCCCAAAACAAAAAAACCATCACCAAGCATGCTGGTCAGTGTAAAAATTACTTGATCTATACCATAGATAATGATGAAATTGTTTCTAAAAAAATTATAGAATTAACTGAGGAGGAAACCCTACATAATACTTTTCATCATAGTTCAGATGAAAATTGCAAAAATATTCTTTTTGATGCTGATATTTTACTTACCGGAAGTATTGGCAACGGTGCAATCAATCGCTTAGCGAAACAAAATGTTACTGCTTATATTGTGAAAGAAAAAGATCCGGAAATTGCTGTTCGCAACTTTATTAACGAAACTCTGGAAACCTTTGCACCTGTTGAAGCAGGTTGCAACCATAAACATTAAAACAAAACCTTTTTTCGAATTTAACTATTTTCAATTCATATAAATTTCAGTATTTTTGCAAAAAATAAAAAATGTTGCAACTGTTTAGAATTGTTAGTTATTTAGAAGGAGTTTCCTATTTATTATTGCTATTTGTTGGGGTACCTTTAAAGTATTTTGGAGGAAATGAAATTATGGTTAAAATGCTTGGTATGCCTCATGGAATCTTATTTATTGGGTATATTTTACTCGCCTTTTTTATCAAACCAGATTTTAATTGGGATAAGAAAACCTTTCTAATCATTCTTGCGGCATCCGTTGTTCCGTTCGGAACGTTTTACGTCGACATAAAATACTTGAAAAATAAAGTTGAAGCGCAATAAAATTTTCAAAATACTTAAGTTGCAGACAAAAAGTCACTTTATTACTGTTTTATCGGTCATTCTGACACTACTTTAGCTTGTTTTAAAATTGGAATATCTTTTGAAAGGATAAAGTTGAACCTAAATATTAACTTATGAATTTCAATAATTTCACTATAAAATCGCAAGAAGCTGTTCAAAAAGCGCAGCAAATTGCACAAGGCTATAGTAACCAACAAATTGAAAATGCGCATATATTAAAAGCTGTTTTTGAAGTTGATGAAAATGTTACTCCGTTTATTTTAAATAAATTAGGAGTGAATGTCGATATAATAAAACAAACTCTTGACAATATAATTCAAAGCTTTCCTAAAGTTCAAGGAGGAGATTTAATGCTTTCCGCAACAGCGAATAGTATGCTCTTAGATGCCGGAAATATTGCCAAAAAAATGAAAGATGAATATGTTTCAATTGAACATCTTATAATAGCAATCTTAAATTCTAAAGGCGCTACTTCACAAATGTTGAAAGATAATGGTATCAATGAAAAAGATTTGCAAAATGCAATTGCAGAGTTACGAAAAGGAAGTAAAGTTACTTCACAAAGTGCCGAAGAAACCTACAATGCATTAAATAAATACGCGAAAAATTTAAACCAACTTGCGAACGAAGGAAAACTAGATCCTGTTATTGGTAGAGATGAAGAGATTCGTCGAATTCTTCAAATTTTATCCAGACGAACCAAAAATAATCCGATATTAATCGGAGAGCCTGGTACTGGTAAAACTGCGATTGCAGAAGGTTTAGCGCAACGAATTGTAAAAGGTGATGTACCCGAAAATTTACAAAACAAAATTGTTTATTCCTTAGATATGGGTGCTTTGATTGCCGGAGCAAAATATAAAGGAGAATTTGAAGAACGTCTTAAATCAGTAGTAAAAGAAGTAATCTCTGCTGAGGGCGATATCGTTTTATTTATTGATGAAATCCATACTTTGGTTGGTGCCGGAGGTGGTGAAGGCGCTATGGATGCTGCTAATATTTTAAAACCTGCCTTGGCAAGAGGAGAACTACGTGCTATTGGAGCCACTACTCTAGATGAATATCAAAAATATTTTGAAAAAGATAAAGCTTTAGAACGACGTTTTCAAAAAGTTATAGTCGATGAGCCGGATACAGAAAGTGCTATTTCAATCTTGAGAGGTATTAAAGAAAAATACGAAACCCATCACAAAGTCCAAATAAAAGATAGCGCTATAATTGCCGCGGTTGAATTATCGCAACGTTATATTTCGGATCGATTTTTACCGGATAAAGCCATTGATTTGATGGATGAGGCTGCGGCAAAATTACGTATGGAAATCAATTCTAAGCCAGAAGAACTTGATGTTCTAGATCGAAAAATAATGCAGTTAGAAATTGAAATGGAAGCAATTAAACGTGAAAATGATACAAAAAAATTAAAATCTCTAAAAGAAGAATTAGCTAATATTAAAGAAAAAAGAAACAATATTAATGCAAAATGGACAAGTGAAAAACAAATTGTAGATAATGTTCAAACTGCAAAACAAAATATTGAAAATTTTAAATTAGAAGCCGAAAGAGCCGAAAGAGAAGGTAATTATGGTTTGGTGGCAGAATTACGTTACGGGAAAATTCAAAAAGAAGAAGAAAAGCTGGCCAAATTGCAAAAAGAAATGGAAAGCAATCAGGCAACCGCCTTAATCAAAGAAGAAGTTACAAGTGAAGATATTGCTGAAGTTGTTGCAAAATGGACTGGGATTCCGGTTCAAAAAATGTTGCAGAGCGATCGCGTAAAACTCTTACAATTAGAAGAAGAGTTACACAAAAGAGTGGTTGGACAAAATGAAGCAATTCAGGCAGTTTCTGATGCAGTAAGACGCTCTAGAGCTGGATTGCAAGACAGCAAAAAGCCAATTGGTTCGTTTCTATTTTTAGGAACAACCGGTGTGGGAAAAACAGAACTGGCCAAAGCTCTAGCCGATTATTTATTTGACGACGAAAGCGCCATGACCAGAATTGATATGAGCGAATACCAAGAAAGACATGCGGTAAGCCGCTTGATTGGCGCACCTCCAGGTTATATTGGTTACGAAGAAGGCGGGCAGTTGACTGAAGCTGTTCGGAGAAAACCCTATTCGGTAATTCTTTTAGATGAGATTGAAAAAGCACATCCGGACACCTTTAATATTTTATTACAAGTTCTCGATGAAGGAAGATTAACCGATAATAAAGGTCGGGTTGCCAATTTTAGAAATTCTATCATCATCATGACATCCAATATGGGTTCACAGATTATACAAGATAATTTTGAAAACATGGATATGGACAACCGGGAATCGGTTATTGATTTAACTAAAACAGAAGTCATGGGCTTGTTGAAAAAAACGATTCGTCCTGAATTTTTAAATAGAATTGATGAAATTATTATGTTTACCCCTTTAAATAGAGAGGAAGTAACACAAATTGTAAACTTACAATTGAACGCTCTTACTAAAATGTTAAAAGAAAAACATATCGAGTTTTCAGTTACTGATGATGCTATAGAAACGTTATCCAAAAAAGGATATAACCCTCAATTTGGCGCAAGGCCTATTAAACGAGTAATTCAAAAGGAAGTTTTAAATGAATTATCAAAAGAACTTCTTGCCGGAAATATAAAACCAGAAAGCCATATTTTACTCGATGCGTTTAATGATGAATTGGTGTTTAGAAACAAGTAATACATATTCTTCTCATTGCAAAACGAACTTAGATTTTTAAGTCCTGTTACGAAATGTAACAGGACTTTTTTGTTTTACTTAAACAACTGACATTCAGTTGTCAAAATGTCATTTTACTGTCATTTTTTTCTGAAAAATTGACAGTTTTTTGCTTTGGCATTTTATTTGAAATAGGATAAATAGAATTAATAAAATAACCTTTAAAAAATAAAATTATGTTAGTAAAAAGAAATCCTGAATTACCAAATATGTTTGATGAATTGTTAAGAGATTTATCAATTAACACCAATGAAACGTCTAATTTTAAAAGACCTGCAGTTAATATTATTGAAAACGAAGATAACTTCATGCTTTTCTTAGCTGCACCCGGTTTGACAAAAAAAGATTTTCATATCAATATTGAGGAAAATATATTGACAATTTCGGCAGACAAAAAGGTAGAAAATGAAGAAAAGAAAGAAAATTTTACTTTAAAAGAATATA
Organism: uncultured Flavobacteriaceae bacterium; assembly: GCA_965363545.1. GTDB lineage: Bacteria > Bacteroidota > Bacteroidia > Flavobacteriales > Flavobacteriaceae > Lutimonas. Next base: position 45,318 of record CBDTUD010000003.1, read on the forward strand.
GTTTTGATTCCTTTAAACGGAATTTTAACTTACCAAAAGATAGCATTGCTATTGAAAAAGTTGCAGCTACTTACAAAAATGGAGAACTAGTTCTTACAATTCCGAAAATGGAAATTGTTAAGGAAAAAGCAAAATTGATTGAAGTAAAATAATCTGGTGAAAAGGGAAAATATTTGGTTTTCCCTTTTTTATTGGATTCAGATCGAACTGGCACATTAATTCTATTAATTTGCCAGTTTTTTTTTATGTTTTCTTTCGATATTATCAAAATGGAAAGAAGCTTTTATAAAACTTAGCAAAACTGCAAAATAAATAGTATTATAAATGTAATATCTTTAAATTTGTAAACTAAAATCGAAAAAATCAATGAGTACAGAACCAAAGTCCAAAAGATTTGATGAACATGTCTTATCAAAATTTCAAATTTATAACAGTATTTTTATAACCTTACCTTTTGATAACATTAGCAATACTGGAGTTTTATTACCACTTTTTCACGAAGTTTGTAAAAGTGGATTTAAAAACAGCAAGACTCCGAATCAAATTGTAGACTATTTTTTCGATAAATACCAAAATACTCCTTCCGAAAAAGAAAAAATTAATTTACTTTTTAAATTCATCCAATATATTGAACGTCAGGTAGTTTTATTTGACGCAGTTGAAGATGCTGCATTTCCTATCATCAATAATATGGATGGATTAGGTACGCTAAGAAATACAAAAGAAGAAGCTTTTGCTCAAAATAAAAAAGAGGCTTTACAACGTTATTTAGAAGATTTTAAAGTCCGAATCGTTCTAACAGCCCACCCTACCCAATTTTATCCGGGTTCCGTTTTGGGAATTATTACTGATTTAACAAAAGCTATTGAAATAAACGATCTGATTCTGATCAAAAAATTGTTGGCACAATTAGGGATAACTCCTTTTATAAAAGATGAAAAACCATCTCCTTATGATGAAGCCTTAAATTTGATTTGGTATTTAGAAAATATTTTTTACCATTCTGTGGGAAATATTTACAATTATATCGAAAGCAATATTTACGAAGACAAAACAATAGATAATGAAATAGTAAATCTTGGATTTTGGCCTGGTGGAGATCGCGACGGGAATCCTTTTGTTACAACTGAAATTACCCTAAATGTAGCCGATAAATTACGAGAAGCAATACTAAAAAATTATTACCGAGATGTTCGTAAATTAAAGCGAAAATTAACCTTTAAAAGTATTGCCAATATTGTTACCGATATTGAAATTAAACTGTACAAAAGTTTTACTAATACAAACAAAATATACATTACGATTGAAGAATTATTATCGAGTCTATTTACCATTAAAACAGATTTGGTGAAAAATTACCAATCGCTCTATTTACCTGAATTAGAGGACTTAATTCATAAAGTTAAAATATTTGGTTTCTATTTCGCAAATCTTGATATACGCCAAGACAGTCGAGTTCATCATGGAGTTTTTGAAGAAATGGTTAAAACAATTCAGAAAAAAAATACAACTATTTTTCCTGAAAATTATTTAGAATTATCCGAAAAAGAACAAATAGATATTTTGTCTACTTGCAAAGGCTCGATGGAACTAGAAGATTTTACCGATGAGTTGGTAGTAAAAACTTTAGGTTCAATGAAAGCCATTAAAACCATTCAAAAAAAGAATGGTGAAAAAGGTGCAAACAGATATATTATTAGCAATAATCAAAGCGCTTTAAATGTTATGGAAGTCTTTGCTATGTTTAAACTGACTGCATTTCCTACTAAAATCCCTGTTGATATTGTTCCGCTGTTTGAGACTATTAACGACTTGGAAAACGCTGGAAAAGTCATGGAACAATTATATGGCAACAAAACCTATAGCAAGCATTTAGCTGCTCGTGGGAACAAGCAAACCATCATGTTAGGATTTTCTGATGGAACTAAAGATGGTGGATATTTAACGGCAAACTGGTCCATTTTTAAGGCAAAAGAGAAACTTACAGAAATCTCTCGAAAACACAATATTAAAGTAATTTTCTTTGATGGTCGCGGTGGACCGCCTTCTCGTGGTGGTGGAAAAACACACCAATTTTACGCCTCTTTAGGTCCAACTATTGAAAATAAAGAAGTACAATTAACCATTCAAGGTCAAACAATTAGCTCTAATTTTGGCACTATTGATTCATCTCAATACAATTTAGAGCAATTAATTAGTTCTGGTATTACTAATGAATTTTTTGATAGCGCAAAAAATAATTTCACCAAAGAACAAAAAGAAATCATGGATGATTTGGCAGCTGAGAGTTACAAAGCTTATAGCGCGTTTAAAAATCACCCAAAATTCTTGCCTTATTTGGAAGACATGAGTACCCTGAAGTATTATGCCAAAACGAATATTGGTAGCCGTCCTTCCAAAAGAAATAAATCAAGCGAATTCAACTTTAGCGATTTAAGAGCTATTCCATTTGTGGGAAGTTGGAGCCAATTAAAACAAAATGTGCCCGGTTTTTATGGTGTTGGAACGGCTTTGAAAAAATATGAAGATCGAGGAGAATTTGATAAGGTCATTGCTTTTTATAATAATTCTAAATTTTTCAAGAGTTTGATTGAAAATAGTATGATGTCGATGAAAAAATCTTTCTTCGAATTGACTCGTTACATGGAGAATAATAAGGATTTTGGTGCATTTTGGACCTTGATTCATGAGGAGTTTTTAACTTCAAAAAGGTTGGTTTTAAAATTATCAAATCAAACTGAGTTAATGGAAAATGATATTGTTGGAAAATCATCTATTGAAGTGAGAGAATCTATTGTTTTACCGTTGCTCACGATTCAACAATATGCTTTAAGAAAAGTACAAGAACTTAAAGAAATGGATAAATTAGATGAAGAATTACTCGAAGTTTATGAAAAAATAATCACACGTTCTTTGTTCGGAAATATAAATGCTAGTCGAAATTCAGCGTAGCGTTTTTAACTCAATTTTTATTGCTAAAAATTTTATATATATATAAAATGAACCTTTTATAAAATAATTTCTTTTTCATTGCGTTATCTATCTGTAATAAAACTATTTAGGTTTTAAAGTATATAGAAAAAGTTATGAAAAAGTATTTTTTAATAGTTGTTACATTAGCTACGCTTATGACCACATCTTGTACTACTAACGAAGATGTGAAAGAAATTTCGGGCACTTTATTATTTAATGAAGTTGGCACGCATAGTTTTAATATTAATGCTGAAAAAATTCAAGCGAAAATAACCATTGCGGGCCCTAATAAAGGGGAAATCTTTACCTTCGAAAATGTTCCACTGTCTCGCTCTGTAGAATACACTGCAAAAGTTGGTATGGAAAATACCCCTAATTTTAAAACAGAATTATTAAATAATTTAGTAGTAATGTATGAAGCAGAATCGGGTGTAAAATCTAAAGATATTTTAGACAACGGTTTTATAAAAATTGATTGGATCGGATATGATTAAAGAGGTCATCTTTATTTCTTTTACAATTATTACAGCTAATTTTTCTACTATTATTTTTAAAAAATTTCTTAATTTTTCTCTTTTTTTGAGATCCTTTTAAAGCAGGTTTACAAATATTTACTTCACACAAACTTTGTTTGTTATCTTTGCAGAAATAGTTAGTTTTGTTTCATGCAAAAGAAGATAAACATCCAAAATAAAAAAGCTCGTTTCGATTACGAAATTTTAAGCAAATACATTGCTGGAATTCAACTTTCAGGTACAGAAATTAAATCTATCCGCGAAAGCAAAGCCCGAATTACCGAAAGCTTTTGTGAGTTTAATGATAATGGAGAACTATTTGTTATCAATATGTTTATCGAGCAATATACTCACGCAAGTTTTTATAATCATATTGCAACAAGTGAACGCAAACTTCTTCTCAATAAAAATGAATTGAAAAAGTTACAAAAAGAAATTCAAAATGTTGGTTTAACTATTGTTCCTTTGCGATTATTCTTAACGGAAAAAGGTTGGGCAAAACTCGAAATTGCATTATGTAGAGGAAAAAAACTTTACGACAAAAGAGAGGCGATGAAAGATCGAGACACCAAGAAAGATTTAGATCGATTAAAGAAAAGCTATTCATGAAAATAAGCGACTTTTTAGTTTTCATTCGTTGGAAAAATCTCTTGATGATAATTCTTACCCAGTTTTTAATCAAATTTGTATTGTTTGAAAAATTTGATTTAAGCACAACACTAAATCAAACAGATTTCCTTTTATTGGTTCTATCGAGTATTTTAATTGCTTCTGCAGGTTATGTCATTAATGATATTCAAGATGTAAAAACTGATACAATCAACAAACCTGAAAAAGTATTTGTATCTAAAAAAATAACAGTTACCAATGCGAATAATCTCTACATCCTTTTAAATTCTATCGGTTTATTAATTGGGTTTTATTTATCATATGTTGTAGACAAACTCTCCTTTTTTGCTATTTTTATTATTATATCGTTACTTTTATACAACTACGCTATTTCATTGAAAAAGAAACTAATAGTTAGTAATTTAATAGTTTCTTTGGTTATTTTTTTAAGTATTGTTATTGTGCCAATTTTTGATATCGTTCCAGCGTCAAATTCTTATAATGCAGATAAGCAATATCTTGCTTTTTACCCGGTTTTTATTCTAGCATGTTTTGCTTTTTTATTGACCTTTTTACGCGAAGTCACCAAAGATGCAGAAGATATTGAAGGAGATAAAAAAATTCAGGCAAACACTTTTTCTATCCGTTATGGTTTAAAAAAAACAAACCGGTTCTTATTTGTTTTAGGTTTCATTACTGTGATATTTGTTGGTTATTTTGCCTTTGTATTATGGGAAACAAAAAGTACTGCCTCTATACATTTGCTTATTTTAGTAGTATTTCCACTACTCTATTTTATGCGTAAAATTTTAGTATCTACATCGAAAAAAGACTACCGCCAACTCAGTTCCTTATTAAAAATTATCATGCTATTTGGTTTATTAGTTCAATTCTTTTTATAATAACTTTTAAAAAATGCTGAAAGAAAAGCTCAAACATAAAAATCTGATTTTAGCTTCCGGATCGCCCAGAAGACAATTGTTTTTAAAAGAATTAGACCTAGATTTTGAAATCCGTTTAAAAGATATTGATGAGCACTATCCATCCCATTTAAATGGAAAAGAAATAACCGATTATTTGGCAAAATTAAAAGCATCAGCCTTTATGGATGAATTAGAAGAAAATGATCTTTTGATAACGGCGGACACGATTGTTTGGCTTAATAATAAAGCTATAGAAAAACCAAAAAACGTAGACGAAGCTAAACAAATGCTGCATCAATTATCCGGTAAAAAACATGAAGTCATCTCGTCATTCTGTATTACTTCCCAAACAAAGCAAATTATTAAAAATGAAATAACACAAGTATACTTCGGCAAGTTAACAAAAGGAGAGATTGACTATTACGTTAAAAACTACCAACCATTTGATAAGGCTGGAAGCTACGGCATTCAAGAATGGATTGGCTATATTGGTATAGAAAAAATAGAGGGTAGTTTTTTTAATGTGATGGGGTTTCCAATAAAATTGTTTTACAACGAATTAATGAACTTTTAGTTTCTGTTTTATTGGAAATAAAGATTTCAAAAAATCATTACGATACTTCCATAATATTGCTATTTTTGTGCCTTTCTATGTAAAAATCATTCCTTAACGGGATTTATTAGAATAAAATATAACCGATTTACAAAGCATTATAACATATAAAAGAATGAAAAAATACACTTTTACCGAAAAGAAAGATACACGTTCAGGGTTTGGAGCCGGATTAACAGAATTGGGAAGAACAAATAAAAATGTTGTTGCGCTTTGTGCGGATTTAGTAGGTTCTTTAAAAATGGAACAATTTATTGAAGAAAATCCAGAAAGATTCTTTCAAATTGGTATTGCTGAAGCAAATATGATGGGTATTGCAGCAGGTTTAACCATAGGTGGGAAAATTCCGTTTACCGGAACTTTTGCCAATTTTTCTACAGGAAGAGTTTACGATCAAATTCGTCAATCAATTGCATATTCTGATAAAAATGTGAAAATTTGTGCTTCTCATGCCGGTTTAACTTTAGGAGAAGATGGTGCAACACACCAAATTTTAGAAGATATCGGTTTAATGAAAATGCTACCCGGAATGGTTGTTATCAATCCTTGTGATTATAACCAAACCAAAGCAGCTACGATTGCAATAGCTGATTATAAAGGTCCGGTTTATTTGCGTTTTGGACGCCCATCAGTGCCAATTTTTACTCCCGCTGATCAAAAATTTGAAATTGGAAAAGCAATTAAACTAACCGAAGGAAAAGATGTTACCATTGTTGCAACCGGACATTTGGTTTGGGAAGCGCTTCAAGCCTCTGAACAATTGGAAGCTATCGGAATTAGCGCTGAAGTGATTAACATTCATACCATCAAACCTTTAGATGAAAAAGCTATTTTAGCATCCGTTGCTAAAACCAAATGTATCGTTACTGCAGAAGAACATAATATTTTAGGTGGATTAGGAGAAAGTGTTGCGAGAGTATTAGCAATGAACAATCCAACACCACAAGAATTTGTGGCTGTAAACGATAGTTTTGGTGAATCTGGAACACCTGCACAGCTCATGGAAAAATATAACCTAAATGATAAAGCGATTGTTCAAGCTGTTAAAAAAGTGATGTCTAGAAAATAATTTTGTATTTTTATGACGTAATCCTAAAATTGATGTTATGAAAAAAATATTTTTTATTGTTTTGGCCTTTGGATTTATTAGTTCAGCTCAAGCACAATTTTTAAATTTTGGTATAAAAGGAGGATGGAACTACAACTCAAATGGAGATTTGACAGGTAACTCTAATTTTATTGAAAATATAAAAATTAGATCAGATGAAGACATGGGATATCATTTTGGTGTTTTTACTGAAATAAAAGTTCCGCTTGTTTATATTCGTCCGGAATTGGTATATACCCATACTTTAAGTGATTATTCCGATAATGAATTTAATTCTGAATTAGCTATAGACAAAATAGATGTGCCAATTTTAGTTGGAATAAAAATTCTTGAAATAGGGCGAATTTTTGTAGGACCTTCATTCCAATATATTTTAAAAACCGATTTTAAAGATTCCAATGTTTATGACAACGTAAAGGAGATTAGCTCTGATGATTTTTCTATGGGAATGCAATTGGGCATTGGTATTGAGTTTGGTAAGTTAGGTGCAGATATTCGTTGGGAAAAAGGAATATCAGATACAGAAGCAAGCTTTATTGGTGATATTGTTGGTAGTGAAGAAATTGATCAAAAAATCAGTATCGATACCCGTCCGGAGCAATTCATTATTAGTGTTTACTACAAATTCAAATAAAAAAGGATTTATAGTTAAAAAGGCTATTGTAATTGAATTTCAATAGCCTTTTTTTTGTGAATTATAGAAAGAATTATATACTTATTGTTCTCCCATAATAAGAGGAGTGAGTTCGGTTTTTATAGCATCATAATCTTCTTGTTTTAACAAACCTAAATCTAACAAATCTTTTGATTCTTTCAATTTAGCAATAGCTTCATCTCTAGTTAATGGTGCATTCATACTTTTAATTTCACCAGAGAATACAGATTTTTCATAATCGGTAACCGATAAATATTTATAGACATCATAAACTCTCTTCCATTTGGTTCACCAAAAAGAACCTCTAAATGCAAGGTTTTTCTTCTACTTCCTTTATGAAAAACTCTTATTTTCGCAATTAAAAAAAAATTTTAAATTCAGAACCTGCAATTATTGGACCCTCTCCTCCCATTATGGCTAAAACATTTCCAAAACCTGCCAGTTTTCCAAGTATAATAGTTTCGAAATTACTTTTGCGTCGAAAATTAGAATGCGAATCATTAAAATCTCAATTATAACCACCTGTTAATGTTTTCGTTATAGATCCTCTCAGAGAACCAATGAGCAGAGTATCTCCTATTTTTAGAGTAGAGCCATCAACAGATTTATAATTTAAAATATTTTCACCACTTTTAATTTGAAAAAATACCGCTTGAATTTGAGTTTCTTGAAAGATTAATATTTCAGTTTGAGGGTAAGAATTAATCGTAAACATTAAACTAATTATTGCCAATAAAGTTTATTTGTCCAATTCTAATTTTTTAAACATTAAATTTACCAAAAAGAATAGAATACCTGCCCTGTGAGAAGGTTGAATTTTTTTAAAAAAAAGAACTATTTTGTATTTTAAATTAATTCTATAAATTTGCATCGTACTATCCTCAAAATCATCATTTTTTTTAAATTGGAATTGTCAACTTTATTAAAAATATAATTATATTCGCCCCTTGTTTAAATTTAAAAAAATAAGGTTTTTACAATAATAAAATAGCACTGAATTACGTAAAATGCGTATAACAAAAAAAATCAAAATCAACCATTTAAAAACTGAGTATTCGGTTTAAACTTTAAAATGAAAAACACTTACTTTGATTTAATTGACCAAAGTTATTACTTTCCTCAGGAAGGTTTTGACCTTAAAAACGGTTACCTTACTTTTCACGGTATTTCTATCAAACATTTGATAGAAAAATATGGCACACCATTTCGATTTATTTATTTGCCAAAAATTGGTGATCAAATTAAAAAAGCAAGAAACCTGTTTAACCGTGCCATAAGAAAGCATAATTATCAAGGAAAATACAATTATTGTTATTGTACAAAGTGTAATCACTTTTCACATGTGGTTAGTGAAGCCTTAAAACATAATGTACATTTAGAAACATCTTCTTCCTTTGATATTGATTTAATTTTAAATTTATACCGAGAAAAGAAAATTGACAAATCAAGAACCATTGTTTGTAATGGATATAAAACCAATGACTATTTACAAAGAATCGTTGCCATTCAAGAAATGGGATTTAAAAATATTATTGTTGTTTTAGATAGTAAAAGCGAATTAAATCGCCTCACTAATATTGCAGTAGAAGGCAAGGTTAAAATCGGAATCAGAATGGCTATCAACGAAGAGACTCAATCTTCGTATTATACTTCCCGTTTAGGAATTCGACAAAATGAAATCATTGATTTTTTCAAAAAAAATATTAGAGACAATCCTAAAGTAGAATTAAAAATGTTGCACTTTTTCGTCGACTCCGGCATAAAAGACAGCATTTATTATTGGGGCGAATTCCAAAAAGCCTTAAAAATATATGTTGATTTAAAAAAAGAAAGCGAATTTTTAGACTCCTTCAATTTAGGTGGTGGCTTCCCTATTCGGAACAATTTAGGGTTTGAATACGATTATGATTATATCATCAACGAAATCGTAAAAAACATCAAAGAAGCATGCACAAATGAAAACGTTCCAGATCCAAATATTTATACCGAGTTCGGTAAATACACAGTTGGAGAAAGTGGTGCTATTATTTTTGAAGTCTTAGAACAAAAGCATCAAAACGATACGGAAACTTGGTATTTAATTAATAATAGTTTGATGAATACGATTCCAGATGCCTGGTCAATTCATGAAAAATTTATCATGTTGCCTATTAATAAATGGAATAATGAATATAAGAGAATTAATATTGGCGGTATAAGTTGCGATCATTCCGATTATTACAATTCAGAAGATTTGAATCAAGAAGTTTTGCTTCCAACCTATGATGATGAGGATAAAGAGCCGTTATATTTAGGCTTTTTTCATACCGGTGCATACCAAGATGCAATTTCGGGTTATGGTGGCATCAAACATTGTTTGATTCCTTCTCCAAAACATGTAATTATTGACCGAGATGATAAAGGTAATATTATTGATTATGTATATCGAAATGAACAATCTGCTGAAGAAATGTTCAAAATTTTAGGATACTCAAAAAAATAATTTTTTTCTTCAACAGAAGTAATTATTTTTAAAAAAAATATGAAATTGTCTTACATATTATTAAATCATAAATTTAATTATAATGGATAAAAAAGGACCAATTAGCGAATTTATGCTAAAAAATTACAAACACTTTAATGCAGCAGCAGTTGTTGATGCAGCAAAGGGTTATGAATTGCATTTAAAAGAAGGTAAAAAAATGTTGGTTTCATTAGCTGGAGCTATGAGTACTGCCGAATTAGGAATTTCTTTTGCAGAAATGATTCGTCAAGATAAAGTACAAATTATTTCATGTACCGGAGCAAATTTAGAAGAAGATATCATGAATCTAGTAGCTCATTCCCACTATAAAAGAGTGCCAAATTATCGTGATTTGACGCCTCAAGATGAATGGGAACTATTAGAAAAAGGGTTAAACAGAGTTACTGATACTTGTATACCAGAAGAAGAAGCTTTCCGAAGATTACAAAGTCATGTTTTTAAAATTTGGCAAGATGCCGAAAAAAAAGGAGAACGTTATTTTCCACATGAATATATGTATAAAATGTTGCTGTCTGGTGTATTGGAGCAATACTATGAAATCGATCCGAAAAACAGCTGGATGCTTGCTGCTGCCGAAAAGAATATACCGATTATTGTTCCGGGATGGGAAGATTCTACAATGGGAAATATTTTTGCTTCTTATTGTGTAAAAAATGAGTTGAAACCACAAACGATGAAATCCGGCATTGAATATATGATGTTTTTAGCCGACTGGTATACAGAAAATGCAGGAGATGAAGGAATAGGATTTTTTCAAATTGGAGGCGGAATTGCTGGGGATTTTCCTATTTGCGTAGTGCCAATGCTATATCAGGATTTAGAAAGAACTGAAACACCATTTTGGAGTTATTTTTGCCAAATCAGTGATTCAACCACAAGTTATGGCTCATATTCAGGTGCTGTTCCTAATGAAAAAATTACCTGGGGAAAATTGGACACCCAATCGCCTAAATTTATAGTTGAATCAGATGCGACCATTGTGGCTCCATTGATTTTTAGCTATTTATTAGGTTGGTAAAATATACTGTTAAAACAAAAAAGGGCTATTTTTCAATAGCCCTTTTTTTTATTTTGAAATTTTAATCTAATTACGTGTTCTAGTATTTGATTTACTTTTTGAAGAATTAGCAACCTCTCTCTTAGAGTAATTTTTGTTTAAACGAGAAGCAGTTATTTTCTTTGGAGTTACACGTTTTTCTACAGTTCTTTTTACGGTAGTAGAACGATTGCTTTTGACCGAAGAGTTTCTATTTGTTTTCTCTGCAATTCTATTGGATCCCTTCGAACTTCTTTTGGTTTCGTTTGAACGGTTTATCGCTTTATTATTGCTTCTTGTTACATTATTATTTTTAACGGCCTTATTTGATGCATTACTATAGTTTCTCGAATTATTCGAACTACGAACAGCTTTTGTATTTGAGCTGGTGCCAACCCTTCTAGAGGTTGTGTTTGCCGAATTTCTATTATAATTATTTACTGTTGCCTTGTTATTTCTAGTCGCTTGATTTACTCGGGCAACACTTGATTTACGATTGTATCTATAATTTTTATCATAATCATTTTTTCGATGGGCAAAGTGCTTATAATCTTTATGATATGCTTTTCTATAAGGTCTGTAATGTGCTCGATAAGGCTCATAACGCACTATTCTGAAATCTACAAAAGGTCTTGTAAAATAGGTATGATACGGATGGTAAACATATCTAGTGTTATATCGATTAATATACCCCGAACAATGTGAATAGTGTCCAAAATTATTATAATACACATACAACCCACCTAATCTGTTAATTCTTCCGTAATTATTATAATTAATTCTAATGCTACCAATTCTGTTTACTCTTCCGTAATAATCATAATACACAGGTACATTCTCTATTTGAATAATGGCTCCATATTCATCATATTGTATGTATCTATCATAATTATAACCTGAATTGTAAGAAATACTAAATCCGTTACCGAACATACTTGCATTGAAATCAGATCTATAAGGATTAATATAAAAATCAAATTCACCATTTGGAAAAACAGAAAATGTAACATTTTGTTCCACCAAGGTAAAATTGTTACCATCATAATTGGAATAACCATTTGTGGTTATTGGATTTGCAGAACTTGCAAAACTAGTTGTTAAAATTGCAAAAAATGCGAAGAAATAAAGTAGTTGTTTTTTCATAATATTGGAATTTAAAGATTAATTAAATAAATTCGGTTAATTACTTCATACGTTTCAAACAACATGCCAAAAATTTTTATTAGCTGTAATTAAAACGAAGATATTATTAATATTCGCACACAACAACTTGTATTTAAACTAGTTACAAAACTTTTAAACATAAAACAGATGCATCCTATAAGATCTAAAATAATACATTAAATTTTGAAATTAAAGTAATATTTATTTTGTTTAATTTTTTTAACTTTTATTTAAACATTTTTATACTTCAAGAACTGATGCTTGTATGTATCTTTGCTAAAACATTTAAAACAAATCAAATGAAAACAAAAAAAATTATCATCAGTTCAATTTTAAGTTTATTTCTAGTAACATTTATGTTTGCAAACAACGGAGATAAAGAAAATAAAAACAAAAAATCCTCAAAAGAGGCAACTATTAATACACCAACTATAGTTGGAGTCGCAGCTGCAAATGAAAATTTCACAACATTAGTTGCGGCGGTTAAAGCAGCAGATTTGGTAGAAACTTTAAGTAGTAAAGGACCATTTACCGTTTTTGCCCCTGTTAATGATGCTTTTGCTAAATTACCTAATGGTGCAGTTGACAACTTATTAAAACCTCAAGGTAAAGAAGCGTTAACAGCTCTATTAACTTACCATGTTGTTTCTGGTGAGTTTAAGGCTTCAGCAGTGGTTGACGCCATAAAATCTAACAACGGAAGTTTTGTAATTGAAACTGTAAATGGAGGTAATTTAACCGCAACTTTAGAGGGTGAAAAAGTTATTTTAACCGATGCTAACGGAAATAATTCTACTGTAGTTATTGCAGACGTTGCCGCTTCAAACGGAGTAATACATGCAATCGATACTGTGTTAATGCCAAAGTAAATCTTTAAAGCATTCCTTTTTTAACCACGTCTTTTGGCGTGGTTTTTTTATGCAAACTCTTTCGAATTATAATAAATACAATAATTAAAAAAGAGGAAGATATAAAATATAAAAAGATATAATCCTGCAAATCTAAAACCAACAAAACAGCAACAGCTAACAACTGAAACCCAAGCCCGAAAATTGAAATCAAAGTCATAAACCAATTTGGAAAAATGACACCTCGAATTGCATTTTTGTCTAAGTTATATATTATTTTATCAAACAATCCATAAATAAAGCTATACAATTTATAAAGAAATGTTACTGTTTTTTGATTTTCTCCTTCCATCGCTTTCGGAACAGAATTTTCAAAAATTCGACTCGTCGTGTCTCCGTTAAATTTATTACGAATAATTACCGAGTAATAATTGTACAAAGTTCCCTGAAGTTGCATCGCGAAAAAAGCAAGGAACATAGTAAAAAAAGAGTTTTTAGTTAGCCAACAAATAGTTGACAAAATAGCAAAGTTCAATAGTATATCACTAACCGAATCTAAATATCTACCGGTATAGGAAGGTGTTTCTTTTATCCGTGCAAGTTCCCCATCAGCTGCGTCTAAAACAGATTTTAACAACAAAAAGAAAGCTGCAAACCACATTTGCTCATAGTATATACAAAGTATGGCCAAGATACCAGAAATCACAAACATTAGGGTAACATCAACCGGAGTAATTTTTGTGTTTTTAAATGCAGTGGCAATTTTTCTGGCAATTGGTCTTCCGTAATCGGAAAGGTCTAAAAATTGATGTTCTTTTGGTAATTTCGACATAAACTAATTTAAAATCAATTTTCGGTTTCAAGTATACTTTACAACCAATAAGGCTGTATTGAGCCGGGAAATAATAATGAAAAGAATTAATAAAACTCCAAATAATCAATTTCTAAGGCAAACGAACCATTTTTCTTATCACTTAAGATAAATCCAAAACGGATAATCTCTTCTAAATCAGATTCTAGTATTTTAGCCCCTGTTGGTCTACCTATTCTAGTTTCAATAGCATCACTTAAAAGAAATTCTTTGGTTTCCCAAGTTGCTGACTTCGGAGTAAAACTCAGTTTAAATTTGGGATTATAATACTGTAAATCTTTAGAAAAAATAAGTGCATATTCTCTTTCTAAATCAGTGCTTTTATATTTGATCTTTACTTTCGTGTATTTCGAAAGATCACGTTTTTCAATACTGCTTCTAAACGAGGCGAAACCTCCATTGTTTTCTAATGAAATTGAGCCCTTAAAAATAATGCTATTGTTTGTCAAAATAAGCTTAGAATCAGACTTTCCTCCCATCACATCATCATTGATGATTTGCCAATTTTCACCATCTTTGTCTTTCCCGAAATCAATTATCAAAGAATTTTGATTTGAAAATAGCATCACTAAATAAATTAAAAATAGCATCTAAAACTTTTTACAAAGATACGGTAATTATTAGCGCATGAAAAATGAGGTGCAAAAGTTCATAAGTAAAAAAGCATGGCTACTTTTCAATAATGGTTTCAGTACTCCATCCGTCGTATTGACCACTGAAATTAACCGATAAAGTTCGCAAAACTGTTGTTACCTGAACAATAGATTCAGGATTCATCGATTCTTTTCTGGTAATCTTGATTTCGTAAGGATAACTTTTATCTTTTTTATAAGCAAGAGAATCTACTTTAAATTCTAATTTTTCAACATTTTCTTTAAACTTTTCTCTTCGCCTGTCGCTATTAAAATAAAACCAATGACTTACATCACGGTCTTGTGTAAGATCATCACCTGCTTCAACCATTTCTAGCAGATAGTCTTGATCGGCAAAAAAATCATCATTATAATAAGCGGGAAACAAATTTGTGTAATAATATTCCCAACGCTTATCTCTTTGCATGTAGAAAAAATTCATTGAATTTTTAAAACTTCTATCTATCAGTTTTTGTATTCTATCTCGCACGTCAGTGGTATCCTTGATATAATAAACATCAAAACCGCTGCATTTATAAGTAATAATTCCAACAAGCTTATTCTTTGTCAAACTATCTAAAACCATGGCTGTGGCATCCGAAAAGTTAATCAAATCTTTTAATCCGGCGACTTTCGGAAAACCATTTGCATAACAACTATCAACTTGAGTACCAACAATTAATACATTTTTATAGTATGGTTTTACATAATCCAATTCCATATTGACCATTACTGAAAAAAGTCCGGCATCCTTTTTTAATAAATAATTTCCCCAAAAATCTTGTGCGTAAAAATTTGAAGTCATTAAAAAAAAGATAGCTAAAAACAAATAGGATTTGAGATTTAAAACCTTAGAATAGAAATGAATTTGAAACAAAATAATTATTTTTTTATGGATTAAAAATAGAATATATCTTGTAATTTAAAAAATTGTTAGAATATTTTTTTTAGAAAAAGATTTTTCTATTTTTCTTTTTTAGCTTTACAGGAATTGAACCACCAAACTAAATATGAAATGAGAAAACATTACAGCCTTCTAACTTTTAAAATCTTAGGCAACACTATTCCGTTTATCTAACAAAAATGTTCCCAAAAAATTGGATATTATTGGCCAATAAAAAGAGATTGTTTAAATTTAAAAAAAAGCAACTATGTCTAAAGATTTTATAGCTGATGAAAAATATAACGGAATTGATTTTACAAAAAAATCGTTTCCAAAAGTAGATTATGACAATTGTAATTTTTCCAATTGTAACTTTTCCAATACAAATCTATCCGAAATAACTTTTTCAGATTGCTCCTTTAAAAATTGTGATTTTAGCTTAGCAAAACTCGAAAAAACTGCATTTCAAAATATTGAATTTACGGGCTGTAAATTATTAGGTCTGTTTTTTGAAACTTGTAATTCCTTGTTATATTCTGCAAAATTTAAGGGCTGTATTTTAAACTTATCCTCGTTTTATGCCTTAGATTTAAAAGAAACTATTTTTAGTGATTGTAGTATGCAGAAAGTAGATTTTACTGAGGCAAATTTGACCTTATCGAGATTTGAAAAATGCGATTTAGCTGGAGCTATATTCCGCGATACAAATGTAGAAAAGGTCGATTTCAAAACCGCCTATAACTTCGCTATTGATCCGGAAATCAATCGAATACGAAAAGCAAAATTCTCTTTAGATACCGTTCATGGTTTGTTAACAAAATATCAAATTATACTAGAATAAATTCCAAAAAAAATAATTCAAAAAATGGAATTTAAAATTTACATTCGTAAAAAAATTCGATGATACATCCTAGTACAGAACTTAAATTTATAAATACAGAAATTGGTTACGGTGTGGTTGCGACAGAATATATTCCCGCTGGAACAATTACATGGGTTTTAGACAAATTAGACCAAGAATTTAGTCCAGTTGAATTTCAATCTTTGGATCCCATTTATCAAAATATTTTGGAAACCTATACTTTTCGAAATAATATCGGAAATCTTATATTGTGCTGGGATAATAGTCGATTTATCAATCACAGTTTCAATTCTAATTGTCTTACGACAGCATATGATTTTGAAATTGCAATTCGAAATATTTATCCAGGCGAGCAGCTCACCGATGATTATGGGTATTTAAATATTTCGCAACCCTTTCGAGCAATCGATGAAGGTACGCGCCGAAAAACGGTTTACCCGGATGATTTGCTAAAATATTACAAAGTTTGGGATAAAAAATTACTTGAAGTTTTTGATAAAATCATAGTCGTAAAACAGCCTTTACAAGCACTTATAACAGAAGAACTTTGGACAGAAATTAATAAGGTATCGAATAAATCAGTAAAAATGCAATCTATTCTAAAAAACTATTATAAAACAAACAATCCTTAAAACAACGAATTAACACTATTATTTTAATTAAAAACCTTGTAGGTGTAATTTTTCAAGCAAAAGTATTTCCTACCTTTGTCACCATATGGAAATTGGAATAACACAAAAATTAAAGGCTATCAAAGCCACGGAAAAAGGTTTTCATCTCGAAGATGAAGCCAAAAACGAAATACTATTGCCAAAATCGGAGACTACCGATGCTTTAAAAGTAGGTGATTACATAGAAGTATTTGTTTATAATGATAAAAAAGGAAACCCAACGGCAACGTTAAAAAAACCATTAGTTGAATTAGATGAATTCGCCTATCTCAAAGTAAAAAAAGTAAGCAAAGAAGGTGCTTTAATGCATTGGGGATTAGAGCAAGATTTGCTCGTTCCACCAGACGAGCAGCTCGATGAAATGGAAGAAGGCAAAGGCTATTTAATATTTGTTTTATTGGATGAAAACACCGGACAACTCTTCGGTTCTTGCAATGAAAATGAATTTGTATTTTTTGATGAAATTGATATCAAAGTTGGTGATGAAGTTGAACTTTTACTATACAAAACTACCAATTTAGGCATGAATGCAATTGTAAACAACAAATACAAAGGTTTGATATTCCGTTCAGATATTCACCGAATTATTCAGCCCGGAAACCAAATAAAAGGATATGTCAAACAAGTACGGGAAGATGGAAAAATTGACCTTCTTTTAGAACCTTTGGGTTACAAAAAAAGCATTGACAATTACACTGATATTATTTTAGAAAAATTGGCAGAAAATAATGGTTTTTTAGATTTAACGGATAAAAGTAATTCTGAAACCATTAAATATGTTCTCGGAATGAGTAAAAAAGCTTTTAAAAGAACTATCGGAAGTTTATATAAAAACAAAAAAATAACGATTCAAGAAGATGGCATTCGCAGCATTAATTAATTTTTTTTAACTTTTAAAATGGAAGAAATAGATAACATAGAATTACAGTATTTAACTTTAGATGATTATCAAGAGTTAAAACAGGCGATGATCTCAGCTTATACAACAATGCCAGATTCTATTTGGATGGAATCGCAAATAAAAAATTTAATCAATATTTTCCCTGAGGGGCAGGTAGTTATTAAAGTAAATAATCAAATTGCAGGTTGCGCTTTGTGCATTATCGTTGATTATGATGAATTTGATGATAATCACACATACGAACAAATTACAGGAAATTTCACATTCAACACACATACTAATGATGGCGATGTCATTTACGGAATTGATGTATTTATCAAACCTGAATTTAGAGGTCTTCGTCTGGGTAGGAGATTGTATGACTACCGAAAAGAGCTTTGTGAAAGACTGAATTTAAGGGGATTAGCTTTCGGAGGTCGTATTCCTAATTATCATAAATACGCAGATACATTAACTCCAAAACAATATATCGATAAAGTCCGTCGCAAAGAAATTCATGACCCCGTATTAAATTTTCAAATTTCTAATGATTTTCACCCGGCACGAATTTTAAAAAATTATTTAGAAGGGGATTCTTCTTCTCATGATTATGCCGTGTTATTAGAATGGGATAATATTTATTATGAAAAGAAAAGAAAAAAAGCAACAACCATAAAAAAAATTGTACGACTCGGACTCATTCAATGGCAAATGCGATTGTATAAAGACTTGGATGAGTTGATGCAGCAGGCTGAATTTTTTGTAGATTCAGTTTCAGGATATCGTAGTGATTTCGCACTGTTTCCTGAGTTTTTTAATGCACCTTTAATGGCCAAAAATAACCATTTATCTACTCCCGAAGCTATTCGCGAATTGGCCAAACATACAAAAGAAATAGTTCAGCGCTTCTCAAAATTAGCGATTTCATACAACATCAACATAATTACTGGTAGTATGCCAGAAATGGTGGATGATAAATTGCATAATGCTGGTTATTTATGCCGTCGGGATGGTAGTATGGAACGCTATGAAAAATTGCATGTAACTCCTGATGAAGCAAAAGTTTGGGGTATGGTAGGTGGAAACAAAATAAAAGCGTTTGACACCGATTGCGGAAAAATTGGAATTTTAATTTGTTATGATTCTGAATTTCCTGAATTGAGTAGAATATTAGCAGATGAAGGTATGGATATTTTGTTTGTGCCATATTTAACAGATACTCAAAATGGTTTTTCACGAGTTCGAAACTGTTCACAAGCTAGAGCTATTGAAAATGAATGTTATGTAGCGATTGCCGGAAGTGTAGGTAATTTACCTAAAGTTCATAATATGGATATTCAATATGCTCAATCTATGGTATTTACCCCTTGTGATTTTGCCTTTCCTGTTAACGGAATTAAAGCTGAAGCAACTCCCAATACCGAAATGATTTTAATTGCTGATGTCGATATTGACCTACTTCGAAATATCAATCAGTTTGGAAGTGTTAGAAACTTAAAAGATAGAAGATTAGATTTATATTCTGTAATTAAAAAATAATTATAAAACAGTTTATAAACTGTTTTATAATTATTTTAGCTTAAACTTTACTGTTTATTCCAAATTTATATAATTTGGAATAAACAAAAAGAGCCCATCAATTCCTGAATAGAAAAATATGATCCGAATTCAAATAGCAAAATGGATAGTTCTAATTTTTGGATTATTTTTGATTCTGGTCGGATTTCTAATGCTCTTTGCGCCGAAAAAAGCGAATGAAACTTTGCGAAAAGCTGGAAGTACTAATTTGATAAATTATGCAGAAATAACGATCCGAATGATTCCTGCAATTGGTCTGATTTTATATGCAGAATTTTCAAAATTTCCAGATTTTTTTAAACTTTTAGGTTGGTTCATGCTGATTACATCTTTAATCTTATATGTTGTTCCGCGAAAGCTACACCATAATTATTCTTTAAAAGCTGCCCACATTCTTAAACCTGTATATATTCAACTAATCGCACCTTTTTCTTTTCTATTTGGTGGTTTTTTGATTTATTCTGTATTATAATAGCATTCAAATTAGAAGATTAGATAAATCAATTTATTACTATAGATTTACTCTTTTAAAAAAATAGATATGAAACCTCAAGAGAACTACAAAGAAATCAACAAAAATTCTTGGAATAATAAAACCGATTTACATTATAATTCGGAGTTTTACGACAATGAAAGTTTTATAAATGGTAGAAACTCTTTAAATGACATCGAGTTAGATTTGTTAGGCAATTTAGAAGGAAAAACAGTATTGCACTTACAATGTCATTTCGGGCAAGACACCATCTCTTTTACACGTCTGGGAGCGCAAGCAATTGGTGTAGATTTGTCGGATAAAGCGATTGAAAAAGCGAAAGAACTAGCAAAAATTACCGATTCGAAAGCCACTTTTATTTGTTGTGATATTTATGATCTTCCAAATCATCTCGATCAAAAATTTGATGTCGTTTTTACTAGTTATGGCACAATTGGTTGGTTACCCGATATGAATAAATGGGCAGCAATAATTCAACAATTTTTAAAACCAAACGGCACTTTTTTATTGGTAGAATTTCATCCATATGTTTGGATGTGGGATGATAATTTTGAGAAAATAAAATACAATTATTTCAATAAAGAAGTAATTGTTGAAACCGAAGAAGGAACGTACGCAGACAAAAAAGCTCCAATTTCACAACAATATGTGATGTGGAATCATAGTTTAAGCGAAGTCATGCAAAGTTTGATACAACATAAACTACAAATTGTATCTTTTAATGAATATGATTATTCACCATACAATTGCTTTCAAAATACCGTAGAAATTGCGCCTAATAAATTTCGTATTGAGCATTTTGGAAATAAAATTCCGATGGTTTATGCCATATCTGCCCGATTAAAAAAGTAATCTCAACTTCTTTTTAACAAAAATTTATCATATTTAAATTTATTTAGGTTCGGTTTGTTCCGAACTAATTTTATATTTGCAAAAAAAAGTATTGAACGAAAAAAAAGAAATGCTAATAGAAAAATTAGGCGTTAATTTTGAGCGAAACGATAAACTTGCGCCAGTAGCAGCAAGAATTTTAGCGTACCTAATTCTCTCAGGAAAGAAAGGAACAACTTTTGAGCAATTGGTAACAAACCTTTGTGCGAGTAAAAGCACAATATCTACCAATTTGAAAAATTTGCAGAGTTTGAAACGTGTTAACTACTTTACAAAGCATGGTGATAGAAAAAAGTATTTTATTGTTAATCCAGATAGTGTTATTCAAATGATCGATGAAATGATTGATAACTTTGAGCAACAAAAGGAATTACATTTGGAGATTTTAACATACAAAAAAGAAATTAATTCAGAAATCAATATTGAAGAAGAAATTACATTCGATCTAGAATTTCATACCGATTATCTCAAGTTTATTGAGCAAGCAAGCGCTTCGCTAACGCACCTTAGACAAAATATTATTCAAAAAATTAATAATCAAAATTAGCCCAATGAAAAAAATAAGTTTACACTATATTATTCCAATGCTTGCAACTTTTTTGTTGTTTTTTAGCTGTGGTGATAAAAACCAGCAAAACAATATGCAAAGGCCTGCACCTTCATTTCCAGTTATAACGGTTGCATCTAAAAATAGTATCAGCTATCAAGAATACCCAACTAAAATTGAAGGAGAGGTAAATAGCGAGGTTCGTACGAAAGTTAGTGGTTATATTCAAAATGTTTTGGTAGATGAAGGTCAAAAAGTAAAACAAGGCCAACTTCTTTTTAAATTAGAAACACAATCTTTAAGTCAAGATGCAGCTGCAGCTAAAGCTTCGGTAAATGTAGCACAAGTGGAAGTAGATAAATTAATCCCACTTGTGGAAAAAAATATTATCAGCAATGCCCAATTAGAAACAGCTAAAGCAAATCTGCTAAAAGCAAAAAGTTCTTACAATAGTGTTAACGCAAATATTGATTACGCTAATGTGAAAAGCCCTATAAATGGAGTTGTTGGTTCAATAAATTTTAGAAAAGGATCTTTGGTTGGTTCTCAAAATGCATTGCCTATTACGACTGTTTCTTCTATTGAAAATGTTTTTGCATATTTTTCACTCAATGAAAAAGATTATTTAGACTTTGTAAGTCAATTGGGAAATAAATCTATGAGTGAGAATATAAAAGATTTGCCAAAAGTTAAATTGCGCTTAGCGAACGGTAAAATGTACGATAAAGAAGGAACTATCGAAACCATCGCAGGGAACATTGATGAGCAAACAGGAACGGTGACTTTTAGAGCTAAATTCGATAATCAAAACGGCATTTTAAGAAATGGTAGTAGTGGGACAATTTTGGTAGAAAAAAGTTTTGAAAATTCTATCGTAATTCCAGCTGAATCGAGTATTGAAAAACAAGGAAAAACGATTGTGTACCAAGTAAAAAATGATTCTCTATTTTCTACAATTGTTACTGTGTTAGACAATACCGGTAAATTATATGTTATTAAAAATGGTTTAAAAGAAGGTGATGTGATTTTAGCAAAAGGAGTAAGTAAAGTTGCTCCAGGTATGAAAATTACCCCAATTCCTACTCCGTTAGATAGCATTATCAATTCATTTAACACCGTTTTTAAATAAAAAATATGTTACAAAAATTTATTGAAAGACCTGTTCTTTCTACCGTTATATCCATTTTATTGGTCATATTGGGTGTTTTAGGACTTACTCAACTTCCGATTACCCAATACCCAGATATTGCTCCCCCAACTGTTCAGGTAACTGCCTCCTATCCGGGTGCAAATGCAGAAACTATTCTAGAAAGTGTTGTTGTTCCTATTGAAGAACAAATTAATGGCGTAGAGGGCATGACCTACATTACCTCCTCAGCAAGTAATTCGGGAAGTGCTACTATACAAGTATTTTTTGAACAAGGATACGATCCTGATATTGCAGCTGTAAATGTGCAAAACAGAGTTGCCAGAGCCAACTCTTTACTACCCTCTGAAGTAATTCGAGCAGGTGTTGTTACGGCAAAACAAGAAAATTCAGCTTTATTATTTGCTGCGATTTATTCTTCCAACCCGGAATATGACGATACCTATATTCAAAATTATTTAAACATTAATATCAAACCTGAAATTCAACGTGTAAATGGTGTCGGTGCTTTAAATGTTTTTGGTGCAAAAGATTATGCTATGCGTATTTGGTTAGATCCGGCAAAAATGGCAAGTTATAGTTTAGCGCCAACAGATGTAATTCAAGCTATTGGCGATCAAAGTTTAGAAGCTGCTGCAGGTTCGCTTGGTCAGAATGCAGGTGAATCTTTTGAATATGTTATCAAATATAAAGGGAGGTATAAAACTGCCGAGGAATATGAGAATGTAGTCTTAAAAGCTCTAGGAAACGGGAAATTTTTAAAAGTAAAAGATGTTGCTAAGGTAGAATTAGATGCATTTTCTTATACTTCCAAATCAAAATCAAAAGGATTTCCTGCAGTAAACTTTGGTGTTTATCAAACTCCGGGTTCTAATGCCCAAACGATTATCGAAGATATTTACAAAAAACTGGATGAATTAAAAAAAGATTTTCCCGAAGGAATAGATTATTTGGTAAACTACGATACTAACAAATTTCTAACAGCCTCTATCGATAAGGTTATTGAAACTTTAATTGAGGCATTTTTATTGGTTTTCTTGGTAGTTTTTATTTTTCTACAAGATTTTAAATCCACTTTAATTCCCGCAATTGCAGTTCCGGTATCAATTATCGGTACGTTCTTCTTTTTAAATTTATTAGGATATTCGATTAATTTATTAACCCTTTTCGCTTTGGTTTTAGCCATTGGTATTGTTGTTGATGATGCTATTGTGGTGGTTGAAGCAGTTCATGCAAAGTTAGAAAGTGGCTATAAAAATCCGAAAAAAGCATCCATATCTGCTATGAGCGAAATTACCAGTGCTATTATTTCAATTACTTTGGTAATGGTTGCTGTTTTTGTTCCGATTACATTTATAAAAGGACCTTCAGGAGTCTTTTATGAACAGTTTGGGGTAACTTTAATGATTGCCATATTAATTTCAGCAGTTAATGCATTAACCTTAACACCGGCACTTTGTGCACTTTTACTAAAACCGAGTAAAGATCATGCCTTGAAAGATAAAAGCATCTTACAACGTTTTTACCATAAATTCAATGCCGGATTTAGTGCCTCCAGAAGAAAATATACTTCATCACTCGCTTTTTTATTGCGCCATAAATGGATTACCTTTTTAATCTTGGCAATTGCCGTTGGTGGAATATTTTTGAGTAGTCAGAATATGCCAAACGGATTTGTACCTTCGGAAGACAGAGGTGTAATTTTTATGAATGCCGAATTACCGGCAGGTTCTTCATTAGATCGAACTTTTGAGGTTACGGAAAAGTTATATGAAAAAATCAAAGATATCGAAGGTATTCGAACCGCTTCATTTATTTCCGGTAGAAACTTTTTCTCTGGTGCCGGTAGTTCGTATGGTATGGGATTCATCATTTTAGAAGATTGGAAAAACCGAGAAACCGACGCCACTGAAATAAATGCCATTATTGGACAATTATTTCAAAAAGCAGCTGCGATTCCCGATGCTAATATCATTTTTTTTACACCACCTAGTGTTCCTGGTTTTGGTTCCGCCGAAGGTTTTGAAATGAGATTATTAGATAGATCCGGTAAGGAGCTTACAGAACTCGATGCTACCGCAAATGATTTTATTGGTTTATTAAAACAGCAACCCGATATTGCTTTTGCTTCAAACTCATTCAGTACGAATTTTCCGCAATTAAAACTCGACATCAATGTAGAAAGAGCAAAAGAATCAGGGGTTTCAACGAGTAATATTTTATCAACATTACAAGGTTATATTGGTGGTTATTACGCTTCTGATTTTAGTCGTTTTGGTAAACAATTTCGAGTTTTCGTACAAGCGCTTCCTGAAGATAGAGTTGATCAAGAAAGCCTCAATAGTATTTTTGTAAAAACTCCTAACGGAGAAATGGCACCTATATCTCAATTTGTTACATTAAGTCGGGTATATGGACCACAAACGGTAAATCGATTTAATCTATTCAATGCGGTTACTGTTAACGGTTCGCCAGCTCCCGGATATAGTTCCGGTGATGCCATTAAAACCATCAACAAATTAGCCGAAACAAATTTACCGGATGGATATGATGTGGCATACTCTGGAATTACAAGAGAAGAGATCGCATCATCCGGCCAATCGACTATCATTTTTATGATTAGTATTATGTTTGTTTACTTCTTGCTATCTGCCCAATATGAGAGTTATTTATTACCCTTATCCGTGATTTTTTCTTTACCAATTGGTGTTGCCGGAGCTTATTTAACAACCTATCTTACAGGATTAGAAAATAATATTTATTTTCAAATTGCCTTGATTATGTTACTCGGTCTCTTGGCGAAAAATGCTATTTTGATTGTAGAATTTGCAATTCAGAGACGTAGAAATGGGCTACCATTAATTCAAGCTGCTATTGATGGCGCACGTGTTCGATTACGACCAATTTTAATGACTTCTTTTGCTTTTATTTTAGGATTATTACCATTGGTTTTAGCCCGAGGTGTTGGCGCTCAAGGAAATAAATCTATCGGTACGGGAGCAGCAGGAGGTTTGTTAGTTGGTACCCTTATTGGGATTTTTGTAATTCCTGTTTTATTTGTCATCTTTCAATGGATACAAGAAAAAATATCCGGAAAACCGTCAGAAAATGAAGAAGAACTCTCTGAAGAAATTTAAGAAAATGAAAAAAAATAAAGTATATAAATTTTTACTATTGGTGAGTTTACCAATTGTACTAAGTTCTTGTTTTGTAGCAAAAGAATACAAACAACCGAAAGAAGTAGTTTTGAATCAAGACAATTTCAGAACCGATATTGTTGCAAAAGATAGTGCTAATATGGCTCAAATTTCGTGGCAAGATATTTTTAAAGATCCTCTTTTAAATGAATACATGGAAGAAGGACTCCAAAATAATATTGATATTCGGGTGGCTTTGCAACAAATTTTGGCTGCCGAAGCCTATTTTAAGCAAGGAAAAGCCGGGTATTTGCCTACCTTAAACGGAAAAGCAACAGCCGGACATCAAGAATTTTCTTCGAACAGTCAATTTGGTAATCAATTTACTAATTTGAATTCGTATGAAATTTCAGGAAATTTATCTTGGGAAATAGATATTTGGGGAAAAATTAGAAGTCAGAAAAGAGCTTTTGAAGCCTCTTACTTACAATCGGTTGCAGCACATAGAGCGGTTAAAACAGCTTTAATTGCTAACATAGCAAAGACCTATTACCAACTATTGTCTTTAGATGAACAAATAAAAGTCACCAAACAAACCATTGAAAATAGAACTAGTGGTTTAGAAACTACCAAAGCTTTAAAAGAGGCGGGTAATTTGACTGAAGTTGCGGTAAAACAAACCGAAGCACAATTGTATAATGCACAAGCAATTTTAATCGACTTACAAAATCAACTGCATATTACCGAAAACACTTTTGCAATTTTATTAGGTAAATCACCAGATACTTTTGTACGTGGAAAATTAGAAGATCAAAAAATTACAACACCATTGCAAATCGGAGTTCCTATACAATTATTAAGCAATCGCCCTGATGTAATTGCAGCAGAATTTAATTTAAAACAAGCTTTTGAGTTGACCAATGTGGCTAAAAGTAATTTTTACCCGGCACTTACATTATCTGCTTCCGGAGGTTTACAGAGTGTGGATTTTGATAATTTTTTCGATATAAATTCCTTATTTTCATCAGTATTGGGAGGTTTGGCACAACCTATTTTAAATGGTAGAAAAATCAAGACGCAGTATGAAGTTTCTCAAGCGCAACAGGAACAATCCTTATTGCGATTTAAAGAGTCTTTATTAGTCGCAAGTCAAGAAGTTTCCAATGCAATGTATAATTATCAAACTTCCACAAAAAAAATGGAAGTCATACAAAAGGAGTTTGAATCGTACCAACTGGCAACCCAATATTCTGAAGAATTACTCAATAATGGGATGGCAAACTACCTCGAAGTCTTAACAGCACGAGAAAACACTTTAAATTCCGAACTCCGTTTAATTCTAAATAAATACAGTCAACTCGCAGCAATAACAGAATTATATCGTTCGCTCGGTGGCGGATGGCAATAAAAAAACATACTCACATAATATTTATGCCTCCGAGTATATTTTTTATGTTAAAAGAATCTTTTTTTAACCCGATTTATTTTCAGTAAATTAGCAAGAACACTTATATTTAT
The DNA here is from genome assembly GCA_965363545.1 of uncultured Flavobacteriaceae bacterium. Classification (GTDB taxonomy): domain Bacteria; phylum Bacteroidota; class Bacteroidia; order Flavobacteriales; family Flavobacteriaceae; genus Lutimonas. Next base: position 72,396 of record CBDTUD010000003.1, read on the forward strand.
ATGAAAAGAGCATAAATAAAATTAATTTTTTGCTTGCCGACCGAAATAATTAAATTTTTTATGCGAAAGCGAAGCGGTTGATCTATGCAGAAAATTTTTATTAAATACAATTTCATATTAATATAAAATTTTCAAAGAGATGAAAATACTTTTAACTGGTGCAACAGGCTATATTGGCAAAAGGTTATTAATTGATTTAGTCAATAACGGACATGATGTTGTTTGTTGTACTCGAGATAAAAATCGGTTTAATCCACCTTCATCCCTTCTCAAAAATATTGAGGTAATCGAAATTGATTTCTTAGAGGAAGAAACTTTGAAAAATATTCCAAATGATATTGATGCAGCCTACTATTTAATGCATTCCATGTCGGCTTCTACCGATTATGAAAAATTAGAGCTGATTTCTGCTACAAATTTTAGAGAAACCCTAAATCAAACAAAAGTTCAACATGTTATTTATTTAAGCGGAATTATCAATGAAAAAGGACTTTCAAAACATTTAGCTTCCCGTAAAGCTGTCGAGGAAGAATTGGCAAAAGGACACTATCATTTTACTACTTTACGAGCTGGAATTATTATTGGATCAGGAAGTGCATCCTTTGAAATTATTCGAGATTTGGTAGAAAAACTTCCGGTAATGGTTACACCAAAATGGCTCAATACTTTGTGTCAACCCATTGGAGTTCAAGATGTTTTAAACTTTTTATCCCAATCTTTATTTCATCCTAAAACATATGATCAAAGTTTTGATATTGGTGGTCCAGATGTCATGTCGTACAAAGAGATGCTCCTTGGTTTTGCAAAAGTAAGAGGCCTTAATAGGTACATTTATATTGTGCCAGTAATGACGCCAAAATTATCGTCGTATTGGCTATATTTTGTTACTTCTACATCCTATAAACTTGCATCTTCACTAGTGAACAGTATGAAAGTAGAAGTGGTTTGCAGAAATGATGATTTAAATAAAATTTTAAATATTATACCTATTTCTTATGAAGAAGCATTGAAAAGAACTTTGGTGAAAATTGAAGGACATCAAATTATTTCTAGTTGGAAAGATTCGCTAGTCAGCGGAACAATGGATTTTAATATTTCCGAATTTATCAATGTTCCAACTTTTGGATGTTTTATTGATAAGCGAAGTCTGCCCATAAAAAATAAGGAGGAAACGATAGAGAAAATTTGGAGTATAGGCGGGCATACCGGATGGTATTATGGCAACTGGTTATGGAAAATCAGAGGTTTTCTAGATCAATTACAAGGTGGCGTTGGATTGCGAAGAGGAAGAACCCAAGATCATGAATTACATGCCGGCGATGCTGTAGATTTTTGGCGCGTTTTATATGCAAATAAAGAAGAAGGCAGATTGTTACTTTTTGCCGAAATGAAGCTACCTGGTGAGGCTTGGTTAGAATTTAAAGTAGAAGATGACAATTTATGGCAAACTGCTACTTTTCGACCAAAAGGCTTGATGGGAAGATTATATTGGTATTCTGTCTTACCTTTTCATGGTTTTATCTTTAAAGGAATGTTACATAAATTAGTAAATTAGTTGCTTTGAGAGCTTTCATAAAAATGTAAAAAAATGTATGCGTAGAAAAACACCTCATAAAATAAAAAGAAAAGTTGGCTTACCGCCCGGCTCTTTAGTGCATATTGGTAAACAAAAAATTGAAAATGTTCGCGTTTCCCTAATTCAATATGATCTCGAAAATTATTCCGAAAAAAAATGTAAAACCTTAGAAGAATGTTTTCCTGCAAAAGATAGCACTCAAATTAGTTGGATCAATGTTGACGGTCTTCATGATACTGAAACAATTGGAGAGATTGGAAAACATTTTGACCTGCACCCTTTATTATTGGAAGATGTTTTAAATACGAGACAACGACCAAAAATTGAAGAATATGATGATTATATATTTTTTACTTTAAAAATGTTATCGGTTGGCAATGAAGATGAAATGGTCAATTCAGAACAGGTAAGTTTTGTTTTGGGAAAAAACTGGCTTATCTCTTTTCAAGAACAAGAGGGCGATATTTTTGAAGGTGTGCGAATTCGCTTGAGAGAAAGTAAAGGTAATATTAGAAAAAAAGGTGCAGATTATTTATTATATCGCCTTATAGATGCTGTTGTTGATAATTACTTTACCGTTACAGAATATTTCAGCGATGTTACAGAAGTTTTAGAAGATAAAGTTTTGGAAAGTTATGATCAGGAGATGATGCAAGAGATTCAGCATCTCAAAAAACAAATGATAAGTCTTCGAAAAGCGGTCAATCCATTACGTGAGGCTATAATAAGTATTCAAAAAGAAGAATTAGAACTTATTGAAGAAAGCACAAGGCGCTATTTAAGAGATGTTTATGAAGATATTATTCAAGTGTATGAAGGTATTGATACACAAAGAGATATCTTGAATAGTATTATGGATTTATACTTATCAGGTATTAGCAACCGAATGAATCAGGTAATGAAAGTTCTTACAATAATCGCTACTATTTTTATTCCTTTAACTTTCATTGTAGGAGTTTATGGGATGAATTTTGAACATATTCCCGAATTACATTGGAAACACGGCTATGTAGCGGTTTGGAGTTTAATGATTGCTATATTTATTGCTATGCTTTTTTATTTTAAAAAGAAAGATTGGCTTTAACCACGTAAACTTTTCGCTGTTGCGGAAAATTTTATCGCTGCCCTATGAAAATTCTAATTAGTAAAATGTTTTAAAGAATAACCCTGTTCTATTTTGCCTAAAAAAATGCTTATTTTTGAATATCACTAAAAATAGCAATAATGCCAACAGTTTTAATAACAGGTACCGGACTCATAGCAAACCATCTTTCCGAAAAATTAATTAAAAAAGGATATCACGTAACTTTTTTGAGTCGAAAAAAAGATCCCCTTGCAAAACAAAAGGTGTTTATCTGGGATGTGAAAAACCAAACCATTGAAAAAGAGGCTATCGCGACAGCGGATTATATTGTGCATCTTGCAGGTACCAATATTGGTGAAAAACGTTGGACGGATGAACGAAAAAAAAATATTATTGATAGTCGGGTAGATAGTGCATCCCTCCTATTTTTTGAAGTAAAAAAACAAAAAAAAGATTTAAAGGCATTCATAACAGCTTCAGGTATTGGCTATTATGGTGCGATAACTTCTGATAAGATTTATACTGAAAATGATCCACCAGCAACTGATTTTTTAGGAGAAACCTGTAAAAAATGGGAGGCTGCAGCAGATGTCTTCAACGAATTAAACATAAGAACAGTCAAAATTAGAACTGCCGTAGTTTTGGCAAAAAATGACAGTGCCTTAGACCAAATGCTTACACCAATAAAACTAGGAGTTGGCTCGGCACTTGGATCCGGACGGCAATACATGCCATGGATTCATATTGATGACATTTGTGAAATTTATTTAAAAGCAATTGAAGATTCAACTATAACTGGTGCCTTCAACGCCGCAGCACCTGATCAAAAAAATAATACAAATTTTATGAAAACCATTGCCAAAGTGCTTCATAAACCATTTTTCTTTCCCAAAATTCCAAGTTTTATGCTCCACTTGATATTAGGAGAAATGGCGGTAATTGTTTTAAAAGGAAGTCGGGTTTCAAATCATAAAATAGTTCAAACTGGATTTAATTTTCAATTTAAGGACTTAGAATCGGCTTTAAAAGATTTACTACAATAATAAAACTCTATTCCTAAAAATAGAAATTTTACTCCTTTTGTTGTATTAATTGATGAAATAATCATTCAATACATTCCAAATCTTTATTCCTTCTTTATTCATGCTTTGTTAAGCTATTATTATTTCACTGATGCACCAAGGTTTTTCATTTAATTAAGTTACACTTTATCGCATTCCATTATGCAGTATATGTTAATTATAAGCGACCATTAATATTTTAGCAATTCAATAAATTTTCTTGAATATAAGCTGTTCCTATTATAAAATAACCTTCTCTCCTTACGTATTAAATCGTAAAAACAGTATTCATAATGGTTAAGTTGTGTTTGAAAACATTTCCTAAATTCATTATCTGTATCACTTTCTATTGTTTAATATCTCATATTATTTCTTAAACATATAAATTTTTGTTAAAATTTAAAAATTTTGATTTTTTTTATTATTTATAATAAGTTGAATATCAATATATTAATTAAAATAGAGCTTTTTTTGTTTAAGTATTTCGTTTTATAATTAAACAGAATGAAAAAATTTATATATATTTGTTGAACTTAATCTTAAAAACATTAAACATGAAAACTTTAAACAAAAATTTTGGAAAGTATACAAAAGTGATTCTTTCAATGTTAATGATTACATTAACTTTATTTGTAACTAGCTGTAATGATGACGACGATGATGACCAACCGTCAAAAAATATCGTTCAAATTGCACAATCTGATTCAAATTTATCAACTTTAGTTGATGCAGTCGTAGCTGCAAACTTAGCGAATACACTATCTGCAGAAGGACCTTTTACGGTTTTTGCTCCGACTAATGCTGCTTTCGCAAAATTAGATCCTGAGGTATTGAATACTATTATCTCTACTCCTTCTTTATTAACTGCTTTATTGCAATACCATGTAGTAGCCGGTGAAGTAACTTCTTCTATGTTAACTAATGGAGCTGTACCTACTTTATTATCAGGAGAAAGCATTGCTGTAGATGTTACTAGCGGTGTAACTTTAAACGGATCTTCTAAAGTAACTTCAGCAGATATTATAGCTTCAAATGGTGTGATTCACATTATTGATGAAGTATTAATACCTGAGAATTTTGTAGCAACTACTATCGTTCAGATTGCTGCATCAAATCCTGATTTTTCTACTTTAGTTAGTATTTTAACAAAACCTGAACTATCAGACTTGTTGGCTGCAGCTAACGATCCAACACAGGATTTAACCGTTTTTGCACCAAATAATGCTGCTTTTAATGCTGTTTTATCGGCACTTGGAAAATCAAGCATTGACGAATTACCAGTGAGTTTATTAAAAGAAATTGTTCAATACCATATAGTTTCGGGAGCAGTTTTCTCATCTGAATTAACTAATGGAGATGTACCAACATTGTTACCAGACGAAAGTGTAACTGTTGACCTTAGTGATGGTGTTAAAATTAACAATGCAAACGTAATTGCAGCTGATATTGAAGCAATAAATGGTGTTATTCACGCTGTTGATGCAGTTTTATTACCTTCTTTCGTTACAACTGCGGTTGGAACAATTTCAGAAGTGATACTTTTTGACCCAGAGTATACCATATTGACTGCTGCTTTAAGAAAAGCAGAATTATTGAACACAGTTTCAACTACAGATAATTTAACTTTATTTGCTCCTGATAATGCAGGGTTTTTAGCGGCTGGAATTACGTCTTTAGACGGATTGGATAAAGAAGCTTTAACTCCAGTACTATTATATCACGTATTAGGTGCAAAAGTTTTATCTTCTCAATTACCTGCAGATGGTATGGCTACTACTTTAAATAGTTCTGAAAAAATATACCTTGGATATTTAAATGATGGTGTTGTTTTAATCAATGGATTAACTCAAATTACAGCCGTCGATATGGAGAAAAGCAATGGTGTTGTACACAAAATTAACAGAACATTAGTTCCACCAGCAGGTGATATTGTTGATATTGCTATTGCAATGGCCGATATGGGTGACGATTCTGAATTTACAGTATTAGTAAGTTTATTAGCTTCTGAAACATATGCAGATGTAACTGCTGCTATCAAGGCCGCTGATAACATTACCGTTTTCGCTCCAACAGATGCTGCATTTAATGCTATTGCGGAAGTTATTCCAACGTTAACAGAAGCGCAAATAACAAGCATTTTACAATATCATGCAGTTGGCGCAAGAGTATTTAGCACAGATTTAGTTAGTGGTCAGGTTGTAACAACTTTAAACACACAAACTTTAAAAGTAAATATTGTTGACGGTGCAGTTTCCTTAACCGATAAATCTGATGGTGATGACGCCAATGTGATTCAAGTAAATGTTCAAGGAAGTAATGGTGTAATCCATGTAATAGATAAGGTTTTATTACCAGAACTATAAGAATGAAACAAACAATTCCATGTTTACTTTAGATTGGGTTGTAGGTTAGGTTTGAATCGGTGCCCTATTAGGTCACCGATTCATTTTTTTAATAAAAATTTTGGTTGAAATATTTTATTTAATTGAACTTTAAAAATCTCAATTAATTTAAATTTACATTAACAGTATCAGTTCAATAATCAAATCTTAGTATTATTTTTTAAAATGAAAAAATTTAAACTTTTATTTATTTTTACTTTCATATTTTCTATCTCCGTTTCATTTGCGCAATCTGGGGTTTTACAAGGTAGAGTGTATAATGAAATTAACAATGAATCTATACCTTTTGCCAATATTATTATGGAGTCAACGCAATTGGGAACTACATCTGATATTGATGGTAATTTCAGTATTGAAAATTTAAAACCAGGTAGTTACACCATCATTTGTAGTTATTTAGGATTTAAAAATGCTGTTTTTTATGAAATAATTATTTCTCCCACAAAACCAACTGTTTTGAATATTCCGTTAATCGAAGAAGCTTCTCTTTTGGATAATGTTGAATTAAAAACTTCTTCTTTTAATAATCGTGACGAAGAAAGTCCGGTGAGTAAAAGAACCATCAGTGCAACTGAAATTTATAGAAATCCCGGTGGTAACCGTGATATTTCTAAAGTAATTCAGGTATTACCCGGTGTAGCCTCAACGGTTTCATTTCGAAATGACATCATTGTACGTGGTGGAGCTCCAAACGAAAATAAATTTTTCTTAGACGGAATTGAGGTTCCTAATATCAATCATTTCGCAACACAAGGTTCTTCCGGAGGACCAGTTGGAATGATCAATGTAAATTTTATTCAAAATGTAGACTTTTATGCAGGGGCTTTTCCTGCCAACAGAGGAAATGGAATGAGTTCTATCATGGAATTCAAACAAATCGAAGGAAATAAAGAGAGATTACGAGGAACTTTTATGTTAGGATCGAGTGATGTCGGACTTACTTTAGATGGACCAACGGGCAAGAATTCTTCTTTTATTTTATCCGCTCGACGTTCCTATTTACAATTTTTGTTTGAAGCATTAAAATTACCTTTTCTACCAACATACAATGATTTTCAATACAAACATTCATTCAATTTCAACGATAAAAATCAATTAACAATTATTGGTTTAGGAGCTATTGATAATTTTGAATTGAACAAATCGGTAAATGACGGGATTTCAGATTCTGAAGAAATTGCAAAAAACGAGTACTTTTTGAACAATTTACCGATAAATGAACAATGGAATTATACGATTGGAGCAAATTGGAAACACTTTTCGAAAAACAGCTTTCAAACGATTGTGCTCAGCAGAAGTCATTTGAATAATAGCGCAACCAAATATCAAAACAATATTGAATTAGTAGAAAATTTGCTTTTAAACTATAATTCGGAGGAAATAGAAAACAAATTCCGCATAGAAAGCACCAAAAGAAAAGAAGGTTGGAACTGGAATATCGGTGCCGGATTTGAAAATACATTGTACAAAAACGCAACCTTCAACAAAAAACAAATCGATGGAACACCTACAACTATTGACTTTAGCTCCAAACTAACGGTAAATAAATTTGCAGCGTTCACACAATTAAGTCATTCTTTTTTTGAAAATAGATTATCATTATCGGCAGGATTACGAACAGATTTTAACGATTATTCGTCTGAAATGTCAAACCCGATCGACCAACTTTCACCGCGGTTTTCAGCCTCTTACAGTTTGACCGAAAAGTTATCGGCTAGCGTTAACTTGGGTAGATATTTCCAATTACCAGCTTATACGGTTATGGGATATCGAGATAGCAATAATGTTTTGGTTAATAAAGAAAATGAAATTACTTATATTCAAAATGATCAGTTTGTTGCTGGTTTAGAGTATAAGCCCGATAATTATTCAAAAATTACTTTAGAAGGATTTTACAAAATTTATGATAACTACCCTTTTTTGCTGGATGAAAATATTTCTTTGGCAAATTTAGGAGGAGATTTTGGCGTAATCGGAAATGAACCTGCCAATTCAACTTCTCAAGGAAAAAGTTACGGTTTTGAAGTTTTAATGCAACAAAGAATGAGTTCTTCGATATATGGAATTTTGAGTTATACATTCGTCCGCAGTGAATTTAAAGATCAATTTGGAGAATATGTACCTTCCTCTTGGGACAATAGACACATTTTAAACATAACAGCAGGGAAAAAATTCAATAAAGATTGGGAGTTTGGGGCGAAATTCAGATTGCTTGGAGGAGCGCCATATACACCATATGATGTTGCTTTATCTTCGCAAAAAGAAGTTTGGGATATTACACAACAAGGTGTAAATGATTGGAGCAGATTGAATACCGAACGGAATGGCATTTCTCATGGCCTAGATATTCGAATTGATAAAAAATGGTTTTTTAAAAAATGGGCTTTAAATGCTTATATCGATATTCAAAATGTGTACAATTCAAAAACCGAGGTCCAGTCTTTTTTAGATGTAAGAAGAGATACTGGTAGTAATCCTATTGAAGATCCAAGCGATCCGAACAGGTATTTAACCTATGAAATAGAGAATGATAATGGTACAGTTTTACCATCAATTGGTATCATGATTGAATTCTAATAAAGAAGTTGATCCTCAACAATTATCAGATAAAATCTATATACTAAAAATACCATTCAAAAATAATTGCTTCTCCACATAATTGAATAAAATACGAGAAGGCTTCGAATAAATGTATAATTAACTAATACTACTACTAACGCGATACCTTATTTGTTGCCTTCTTTTTTTATTAGATTTGGCAAAGCCGATAGTTCTATTTATTTTTAAGTCCAAATTCAAAGTTATGAAAAAAGCATACTTCTTCGTTATTTTAGCCCTATTGGTATTTTCTTGCAAACCAGAAAAAGCAAAAGATGAAAAAATACCCGTTACAGAACAAAGTTCTATTATTGGAACATGGAAATTGGTATATGGTGAAATTAGAGAAAATGATTCCTTAGAAGTTAAAGATTTGAGCAAATCAGACTTTATAAAAATAATAAATGACACTCATTTCGCTTTTTTTAACCAAAACAAGAATAGTTCGTTAGGATTTTACGGTGGTGCAGGAACCTATGAATTAAAAGGAACAGATTATATAGAAACTCTAAATTATATAGAGTCAGAATCTTATCGTGGACATCAATTTCCTTTTACTGTAGAAATAAAAGGAGATTCATTAATTCAATTTGGACTAGAAGAAATACAAGAAGCCAATATAAAACGACATATTGTTGAGAAATATATTCGCATTAAATAAGGCTTTGACTAGCAATTATTATAAAGATAATTATAATTAGCAGCCTTTCTGTAAAATCATTCAAATCAAAAATAGCTCAAACTCCTGTTGTGATGTAAAAGGAAACAATTTCAATCATTTTTGATATCTGTCCATTTAATAATAAAGCTAAAGGTCTGTATTATTTCCCAAAGTGATAGAATAATTTTAGTCTACATTTTATCAACGAGTTGAATTTAAGCTCAAAACCACAACATTTTAACACTTTTTTAGTTAATGCCTTGTGAAAAGTATTGAAATCATTGGAAAAAATATTTTCCATGGTATAAAAAATTTAACAAACAACCGAAATATAAATCAAGTAGATTTGTGTCGAATTAAAATCAATACATTTATTATAAATGAAAACATACATACTTTCAATTTTATTTATTTGCACATTATCAGTTCGTGTATTGGCGCAAAATGAGCTACCTCTTAAAATAGATGACTCAAAATTTATTTCATTAAGAAATGCAAAAAACAATACGTTTCAAATCAATCTTGAAAAAGAATTAAAATCAAATCCTACATGGAAAAAACTTATCGATCAAAAAAGAATGGCCGTTGGTGTTGTAGATTTATATAATCCCGAAAAAACCAAATTTGCGAGTATAAATGGTGATTATATGATGTATGCCGCGAGTTTACCTAAAATAGCAGTCCTTTTAGCTGCGATGGATGCGATTGATAAAGGAGAATTAAAAGAAACCAAAGAGGTTAAAGATGATATGCGATTAATGATAAGCAAATCAAACAATCAAGCGGCGACAAGAATGATTAATCGTGTTGGATATGAAAAAATAGAATCAGTGATGACAGATCCTAAATATGAATTATATGATAAAGATATGGGTGGAGGATTATGGGTTGGAAAACGTTATGGAGGCGGTGGTGGCACTAATAGAGAGCCTCTTAAAAATTTAAGCCATGCTGCAACAGTAAATCAAGTTTGTAGATTTTATTACTTATTAGTCAATGGAAAACTGGTCAATAGAAATCGTTCTAAACAAATGCTTGATATTATGGAAAACCCAGAATTGCACCATAAATTTGTAAATACATTAGATATTATAGCTCCATATGCGCGTTTATTTAGAAAATCTGGATCTTGGAAAACCTATCATTCGGATTCTATTTTAGTTTGGGGAACAAATCAAAACAGACGTTATATTTTAGTCGCATTAATAGATGATCCTAATGGAGAACAAATTATAAGAGATTTAGTAAAACCAGTTGAAAAAGTCCTGAAAATTAAATAGCTTTAATGCGTTTTAAAAAACAAATTTTTCAATGGTTATTATTGGGATTCTAAAAAAATATATACTTAAAGTTTTTGATTTAAAAGAAGAAGAGCTGCATAAAACACTTTTATTGCAGCTCAATATTTTTTTATTAATTACCACTTTACTTATCGTAAAGCCAACTATTAACTCCCTTTTTCTATCAGACCTTACCTCAGCTGCTTTACCTTTAGGCTATGTTCTAACCGCAATAATGGCCATAATTGGATCCTATTTTTATGATAAAGCTTTAGAGAAGTATCCTTTAAATATTATTATTGATAGAACGCTTATAGCATCGGTTATTTCTCTGATTATTTTTGGAATTTTTTATACCCTAAATATATCCAGTGGATTTATTTTATACATTCCTTACGTTTGGGTATCTATTTTTGGCCTATTGACAGCTTCTCAATTCTGGATTTTGGCAAATTTAGTTTACAATGTTAGAGAAGCAAAACGTGTGTTTGGTTTTATTGGTGCCGGAGCAATAGCAGGTGGTATATTTGGAGGTTATCTTACTTCGTTATTAACAACAGTATTAAATTCGGAATATTTATTATTTGTAGCCGCATTATTATTATCTATTTGCTTACCAATTACCCGATATACATGGAAAAATGAAGTTGTAAAACTAAATCCTTTTCAAGTATCACTACGTTCCAATCCAAAAGGAGATTCACCATTAAAACTAATTAAACAATCTAAATTACTTACATATATAGCCGTTGTTGTAGGTATAAGTGTTTTAATTGCAAAACTTGTTGATTATCAATATAGTGACTATGCATCAAGACTTATTCAAGATCAAGATGAATTAACCTCGTTTTTTGGTTTTTGGTTTTCAACATTAAGTGTTATTTCACTTTTAATTCAATTATTTTTAACCAAAAGAATTGTTGGAACCTTTGGTGTAGGTAAGTCTTTACTTTGGTTGCCATCGGGAATCCTTTTGGGTTCTATTTTATTGTTGCTTTTACCGCAGCTTTGGGTTGTAATCTTTATTAAAGTGGTGGATGGAAGTTTAAAACAATCTGTTAATAAAGCCTCAACAGAATTGTTATCAATTCCAATTCCGATAGAAGTCAAAAAGAAAACAAAGACATTTACCGATGTTGTTGTTGATAGTATGGCTACTGGTTTAGCAGGATTTATTTTAATCTTTTTTATAAATGGATTAAAATTGGAATCTACCTATATCAGTTTGATTATTATTGCTTTAATATGTTTTTGGATGTATTTTATTTATCAATTAAAGAATGAATATATCATTTCATTTAAAGCCTTATTTGAACCATCAACCATTAAAAAAGACAAATTAGATAAAAAAGAGCTCCCGGTAACCTCGATAGTTGGTACGGTGATACGAGTTCTAAATACAGGTAATGAGAATCAAATTTTGCATATGCTCCAAAAAACTTTAGAAGTTAAGGATGAACGTTTCTTTTTTGCGATAAAAAATTTATTGAAAAATAATTCTAAAAAAGTACAGGCATTATCTATTGAAAATCTTTACTTTTTAAAAACAGAAAACCTTTGCCCATACATAGAAACTATGGTTCATGACGAGGACCAACGAGTAGCTACTGCTGCGTTTCGCTATTTATTAAAAAAGTATAAAGAAGACACTGTTAAACTTTTTGATAAATACTTAAATAGTAATGACACCTCTATTTCTAATGCTGCTTTAGTAGGTTTATGCTATGAATTACGAAATAATGAACAATTGATGCAACGCTTTAATATAGAAGACAGATTAGAAAATGCAATTCTTGATCTAGATGTATTAGTTGATGAAAATGATAAAAAGAATAAAATATTAACCATTTTAGAAGCAATAGGTAATGCAAAAACAGAACGTTTTTATGATTTTATTTTTACCCAAATGGAATCTGAAAATGTGAATATTCAAAAAGCAGCAATTTTAAGTGCATCGCAAACATTAGACGTTAAATTTGTTGATGTAATCATATCTACAATTTCAAAAAAAGAATTACGCGAAACTTCGATTAATGCTCTTTATAATTATGGCGAACATATCATAGATATATTAACAAAAAAAGTGAAGCATGCCAGTATAGATATAGATGATGCAGCATATATAGTTTTGGTAATTGAGAAATTTGAGTCGCAAAAAGCAATCAACTCTATCATGAAATTAACCAATGATACCGAACATGCTATAAAAATAGAGGCTATTGAAGCTCTTAAAAGACTTAAATGGAAACACCCAAACCTAATCATTAAAGATCGCTTTATTGTTGATAGAATACTTGATGAATGCCATTTATATCAAGACACATTATCTGTAATTCATTCGCAAATTGTAATTCAATATAAAAAGAAAGCTTATAATATAGAAACCAATGAAGAAAACCAAGCACGTAATGGTTTGATACATGTTTTGGAGCAAAGATTAGATCGCCAATTGCAACGAATGTTTCGTTTTCTGGGTATAAAATATCCACCAAAAGACGTTGATCCAATATTTAATACTATTCTAAATGGTAAAGAGGAACAACGTATTAATGCTATTGAATTTTTAGATAATATTTTAGATAATCAACTTAAAAAAGAATTAATTCCTGTAGCAGAATCTGTTTTATTTGCAACAACTTCAGAAGAAAAAATTAAAAGACTTAACTTAAAAGTTTATTCTGAGTTTGAATGTTATCAAGAGTTATTACTAAGAAAAGACATTAAATTAAAGCAAGCTGTTCTTTTTTTAATTGAAAAAACAGACAATGAAAAATTTATTCCATTGGTAGAAATGGTTTTAAATGACTCTAATGCTAAAGTACGGACTAAAGCTCAAGAAATACTTGCTAAAAAGTAACTACTACGTACTATTTTCTTACAATTTTATCAATATTTGCTGCCAAAGCCATATGGTCTGAAGCTGAATTTTTGCGAAGCACATTGGACATTAAAACCACCATATATTTACAATTATCTGGGTGCTCTACAATAATCACCGAATTCATAAAATTATCAACATTACCCATATATTTTCCGCAACCTTCTCCTTTGCTACGATCACATTTATATAAACTTCCGGATTTAAAATAAACGGCAGCATCTTTTAGAACGGGTGCTTGTGCATAACGAATACGTCTATCTGTCATATACATTAAACGTTTCATTTCTAAGCTAGAGGCTTCATCTACAACATTACCTTGCTCTAACTTAACCAAAAACTTCATTAAGCCAATTGGTGTACCAATACTTCCATCTTTACCGCTTACATATTTATTAGGCCCCGAAGTAAAAAATTTTCCCAAACGCCATTCATCTTTTGAGATACCTAAATCTCTCAATGGTAAATTCACCACATCATTGCCTAAATCGGTTAGTTCTTTTCTAGGTGTAGTGCTCAAATAAGCATCGGCTTGTTCTTGCGTTAATGCCGGATATTTATCTCCAAATGCTTGCATTAATAATACTTCACGCCATACGATACTTGCAGCGCCATTATTACTAACAGACATCATATGGTCTGTCCATTCAAACAAAGTAAAAACATCGCTAGCTATAACTTGACGTTTTACTAGCTTGTTGGTTTCAATGTTAAAAATAGGAACTGTATGCTCGTCTGTTAATCCCCAAACCCCAGATTTTACCGATTTGTTTCGTAATAATTCTAAGCGTTTTTCAAAGTCATCAGGGTATATTTTTGCCAGCTGTGTAAATAAACCAGCTAAAACGGCTATTTTTCCAACACTTCCTGGTTGATAACCTAATGTTTCATTACGATGTGCATAACGTATGTTATCCTCCTCTGAAATATCTAAAACAGTTAAGGAATAACTTTTGTCTAGACCTCTAAATAAATCATTTATTTCTTTCTGAAAATTAGCATCTTCGTTAAAAAAGGAACTAACACTATCATTTTTAGTTGCAAACAAATTTAACTCAATATCTAAATAAGATTTTTTAGCACCTTCAGGAAGTACATATGTATCTTTTAACTCACCATTTTTTATCATCTCTAAACGCTTCAAACGTTTAATTCCTGTATGCGAATAACCATCTATTGGATAAAAAGACACCGTGGTAAAAGCAGAACTAATAAAAATTAACAGGAAAACTATACTTATTTTTTTCATTTTTATAATGTTTTTGAAAGCGAAATGTTTTTGTTTAAATCAACTTTTGGTGTAATAGATTCCAAATAATCTGAGCTTAATGCTTTTTTATTTTCAACAAATGGCCGTATTTGAAATAACCACAACTTGTTGTCTTTAAAACCGAGCTCAACATCATACGCACCTTTATAATCTGAATGTGTTTCAGTTGCCATTGTTTTACGAATAGTTTCGGCCAAATTACGAATATCATTAATATTTTGAATATTTAAGATTGGTTTCTCAAATGTTGCTACCTTTTTTTCAGTACCTCCTGTAAGAGGAAGTGCATTGTAATACATTTCTCGTGAAGGAGCAGCAAATTCATTAATACCATTATAGGATATCAAATAAGATTCTGCCGACTGTCCATCAACCGCACCTCCGGCACCTCGACTAAATGCAATGGTTAAATCTTTATCATTACCAGATCGAATACCTTTGGTAATTAAAACACCTGAATAATCTACATCTACACTTGGAATTAATAAAATTGAAGGAAACACATTTTCAGGGTTTAGCAAATATTTTTGTCTCCATTTAAAACTACGTTCTGTATATGGCGAAGCCCAAACATCTTTAATCCCGTCTAATATTTTATTTTTATTTAAAACATTAAAAAGTGTTAAGTTCAATCCTGCTCCGGTGAAATCTTTCAAATCTTCCATATTGGTGTCACTGCGTAAAAACACCGGAACTTCTCCAATTTCTTTTCCTAAAATGGTTTTAAAACTATTTTCCAATTGTGCTACAAAATCCTTTTTTAGAGGCATTTTTTTTATGGCAGCTCGCAATATTTCCAGTTGTTCTAATTGATAGGTTTCTACCTCACTTTCTAATATATTTTGAACACGTTTCTCTTCTGCTTTAGCAAACATATTATTTAAAAATTCCCAATAGGAAACGGATTGATCCGGCATTGGTTGATTCATATGCTCTCTAAAAATACCAAAAGGAATTACAAATCCTTCCACAACTTGGTCTGGAAACATTTTTTTCAATTGGCCTAAATTGGCAGCTTTTGGTCCGCATAGTTTCCCTGAATCGTTAGCGTCAACACTTCTTAAATTTAAGATGTTTGTTTGGTCTAAACGAATATTTTGAATAGGTACTTCTATTTTTTCTTCTTTACGTTCTTTTTTAGTGAAAAGCGCTTTTTCAATTGCAGTCATTTCACTTTCAGGTTTTATAATTACGTTTCCTTTATTAGAAACTGCATAAAAAACTTTTGAACCGCTAAACTCTTTTAAATTCTGAAGATTATCATCTGACAATGCTGCATTCGGAATTCCTAAATTACGAGCTAATAATTGTACGTGCGATACCATATTTCCTTCAGAAACGGTTGCAATTCCAGAAATTGGTTTTAAATCAGCTGGAGGTCTTTGAAAAATGTAAATTTTATCGGAAGAAACTTCAATATCATCAGGATTACCTGCAACAACAACAAGTTCTCCAAAAGCATAACCCGGGTTTAAACCTCGAAATGCACTTTGGTTAGGGATAGTCATTACTTTGTTCGTTAGCGCTGATTCATTGGCTATAAAATCACCAAGTTCAGCAACACTTTCTCCTAAATGCAAAGTAATAGAGCCTCTAATTTTATCATCTATAAAGGAATATGATTTAGGCTCGAATGCTGCGAATTCATTTACAACATCTTGATAATTGGCTTTAATCATTGAGGAACTCCATTCTACTAAACTTCTTGCGTTTTGCAAGGTTGCGGTTAAATTATTTAAAGAAATTTCTTGATCAACGGTAGATGGAGGGGAAAGATTTAATTGGTCAAACTCAAAAATTTCAACATATCCAGAACCGGCCGTGGCCATGCCCAAATAGCAAATTTTGTTCAATAAATCTTCTAAACTTTCCGCCTTCCATTGTGGTGCACTTTGAAAAATGATTTCTTCTAATTTGAGTGATACATCAAACAATTGTAAACGTGCAGCAGGCCTTTTTTCTATAAAAATGGCATCTCTAACATCTAGTAATAATTGCGCTGTTTGAGGAATAAATTCAGATGCTTTATTTTTATTATCGTGTAAAGACACAAATTCATTTATTTTGTTTCCAATGGCAGTGTTTTTTAGAAGCTTCGTTTTTTCTGTTAATGTATTAATGTCAATTGGCTTATAAAAATTCGACATGGTAGTTACCAATTCATCTAATTTCTTATTTAAATCTGGTGTTAATTTAGAAGCATTTTTTTGCTTAAAATTCTTAACTTTTTCAATATCAATGAATTCTGGTTGGCTGTGAATCTTTACCCGTAAATCCATAAAAGGTAGATATATATCGGATATCACTTTAGATTGACTTCTAATGTTTTGCGCTAAATTATCATCCCCTTTATGCGGAATGTCTTTCAGTGATTGTCGAATCAAAAAAAAGTTTTGTTCTACATTTATATTGTTATTCAATAACCAGTTGTAAAATTCAATTCCCCAAGCTTCTTCATCTTCTGCTTGTATAGAACCTCTATAATATTGCCCTTTTTGGTTAATCCAACCATCGTCAATAGTTTTTAAATACTTTTCAATTTGATATTGTTTTAACCTGGAATGATTGTTCGGAGTATCCCAAAAATCAACCTTATCAGTATAGGCTAAAATTTGTCCTAAAAAAATATGGTTTTTATTTCCAAGCTCTACAATAGCATCCTTATATCTTGCATGTTGAATTCCAGGACCAATATTGTCGGGACAAGGATCTTTAGGTTGTCTAACACTCCCATCAGTACAAAACCAACGAATATCTTTATACGGACCGCGAACATCCTTTTTGTATGAATCAATCTGATCTTTAATAGTTTCATTACTTATTTTTTGAGCAAAAAGCACACTGGTGCAAATAAAAATTGAAAAACTTAATATGAAATTCTTTATCATTTTTATAAGTTGAATTGAATAATTAATTAGGCAAATGTAATGCCTATTTTAATACAAAAAACTAATTAATATGTTAACAAAAAATGAAGATTTACCAACTTGATTTGAGCTTTCAAATAAACTAAAAAAATTTAGATGGATTTATTGCCGGCGCAGGAACCTACGAATTACATAGAAAAGATGGATTAAGAAGAAAATGTTGAAAGACCTATTGTAGATAAATACTTGTACAACATATAAGGTTATTTGTATTTTTTTGTCTTAGTTATATTGATATTTAAAATAGTTATTGCACTTCGCGTAATTCACGTTACTATTTATTTTTTCTAGATATGAAATAACGGTTTCAGCATCATTCAAGGTTTGAGAAATTCCGTTTAATGGAAAATAAGCATCATAAACTGCCGGAATATAATCATTAACACCTATTGAAAGAATCGTGTCATCGGCAAGTTCTTCTCCACTTAAATTCTTTATTGAAATTAAATTTCCTATTTGATTTATTTGAATACCAGAATAATAAAATCCTGACCCAGAGCCTTTTAAAAATGTTTTAATTTCAGCTATTGACATATTGTATGTAACTGTAGTATTGTTGAATGGTAAAATTTCAAATATTTCTCTTTTGGTAATATCTCCTTGGTCTAAATTGGCTCTAACGCCTCCTGTATTTTGAAAGGAAACATCTACATTCATTATTTGTTTGTTTGCTTCGGTAACGAAACACCCAACTTCACTCCTATTATGATAATTTTCAGAATATCCGATAATTTCATTCAGATAAGGTAAATTGTTATATGCGTCAATAACGGCTTTTAAATCTGCATCAAATTTGGTGTACGAATTCAAATCAATCAACTCATAATCAATACTTTCAATTTTTTTATTCGTAATTTTTAATTCTATTTTACCTAAATTCCGTAACGAACTTCCTGATTGAAATATAGGAATATTATTAATGACCTCATTTTTCACTTGATGGGAATGTCCACCGATAATCAAGTCAAAATATGGATATTCTAAAGCGAGTTGTTCATCTCCTAATCTGCCATTATTTAGACTATATCCGATATGTGTTAAGGCAATATAAAGGTCGGCGTTTTCTCTTTCTTTAATAGTAGCATATTCATTCACAACATTTTCAGGTCTTTCAAACACAAAATTTTGTACCCGCCAAGGATGTGTTGATGGAATAGTTGCATCATCTTTTCCATTAGTTTCAACAAGACCTAAAAATGTTACTTTTAGATCTTCCTTTATAATCGATTTATATGCGGTTGGTTGAGGAACATCTGTTCCGGCCATATCGACATTTGCACAAATCCAGTCAAAATTTGCTTGTAAAAGCCGGTTTTTAAAAATCTCTTCCCCATAGTCATATTCATGATTTCCGATAACGGAAATATCGAAGCCAACTTGATTCATAATATCAATCATCGGATATCCTTTCTCTGGATTATTATCTACAACAGGATTACCAGAAAAAATATCACCACTACATGCAATTATCACATTAGTTTTTAGCTTTTCTTGATCAACAATATATTTAATTTTTGCAAAATTGTTTAATTCGCCATGTTGATCATTTATAAAAAAAATAGTGAGGTTTTTTGAACTATTTTCAGGGGTTACAACTTCATTATTGCTATTTGAACAACCAAAAATTGCTAAAAAAACAACTAATAAAATGATTATTTTTTTCATATGATTTGTACTTACTACTTACCCCTTGCTGTTTTTAATTCAGCACGAAGTTTAATTTTTAGCTCAAAACCTTGTTGGCCAATCTATTTTAACTGAAAATGGATATGATCATCATGTCTAACGGCTTGACAACCATGAAACCTTATTTTTACGTTATTCAAATTTAATCGATTCTTCAAATGAGGTTCGATGAACAATTTACCAATATTTTTTTGTTTTAAAATCAGTTTTATCAATTCTCGTGTTCCTTTTTCCGAAAACTTAATATTCTTATGAATTGTTCCTAAAGTCAAGTATTTAGGAAAATCATATTGCCAATATCCTTTCTCTTTGCAAACTGAAGTTTGGTCAAATTCCTTTTCATTTGGACCTTCGAAAACCCCGTAACCACTAATCGATGGTTTTAAGTTTGTTAAGTGCCCTTTAGAGTTTTGATAAATTAATGAAACATCTATTTTCTTTCCATCATTATGGCTTAAATGTGGAAGAAGTGGAAATTTATTTATAAACGGGAAATTAGCGTCCAGATAAACCATTTTAATTCCACTATTCTGTTGCTCAAATTCGGTTGCTATTTGCCCAATTATTTTATTCAATTCAGGTTTAACGTAGTTCCTGTTTGCAATTTTATAAAAGAACGAATGAGCTTTTAAAAATTCTGTTTCCGTTATTCTTTCACGTCCAAAAATCGGAGCAATTTTTGGGACTATTAAAAATGTCGAAACCAAATACAAACCTACGAAAATTACAATTTGTTTGGGACGTTTTTTGTTCGCACTATTCTTAATCAGAATAAGTGAAATCAGATATATAATTCCGCCTATTTGGGTTACGACTGTCAAAAGGACAAAAATTATAATATGAAACAATATTTTCATTGGTTTGTTAAGTATGTGGAAAACTTATTTGATTTATGATTCGTTGTGATCTAGTAGTACTAATTGCTCCCATTTTTAAGTTCAAATATTCTATTAAAATCGTTCTCTTCATCTTTTCTATCTTCCATAAAAATAAATCCATTTTTTTCTAATAGTTTTTTTGAACTCTCATTATTCTTATGCGTAAATGCTTCAATTTTATCCAGTTTTAATGCATTAAATCCAAAATTAATAATGCTCTCTAGGGCTTCACTCATAATACCCATTCTTTGAAATTCTGGATGTAGATCATATCCAACTTCTGCAGTTTTGTTATTATCAGAAAAGTTCCACAAGCATATTGTTCCAATAATTTTAGGGTTATTTAGAAAAGTTATTCCCCAAGCAATTGATTTATGGTTTTCAAATGCTTCATTTATTTCATTTATAAATTTAATGGCATCCGTTATATTTTTTGTTTTTCTATTTTCAGGTCTCTCAATAAATTTAGTTATAGTTTCATTAGAGCGTAAGTATAAAATAACGTCAGAATCCAATTCTGTAATTTTTCTTAAAAAAAGCCTTTGTGTTTTTATTTCTGGAAAAGGTTTAATTTTCATTTTTGCTATCGCTGTTTTTGTGCAAGGTAATTAGTCGAATCTCAAGGTATTCCACATTAAATTAATCATATTCTCTCCTTGATTACCTGAATTCTCTCCCATAATCATAGTAATAATCATTATTCCTTCATCTTTTTTTCCAATTGAAGTAATCTCATAAGTATTTGTCTCATCCTTGTAAGTCAAAACTGCTTTGTCTATTTGAATTGTTTCTCCAGATTCCAGTTTTCTCTCATAATCTTCCCTTTTTAATTCGAAACCATAATTAACACTTTCTTTTGTTACTTCATTAAGCATCATTTCATTAAGCATTGTTGGATTCATACTTGAATATTTTTGAATAATTATTCCGGATCCTTCAGCTGTCATCAAAACGTATTGATCAATACCTAAATCTACATTCATTTTTGAAACTTTAAATTCTTTAGAGTAATTAAAACTGAAATTACTGTCTTTATAAAGCAAAGTGTCTTTTGCCGAAATTGTAAAATTAATTTTTTCCTTATTTACTGAAATTTCATATTGTTGATCTAATTTAACTTCCAATATCTTGTCTCCAATTTGGATTATATAATCTTCTTGACCTTGAACCGCAATGCTCATTAACAATGCAATAAATAGAATTCTTTTTTTCATAATATACAATAGTTTCTAGTTTGTTTTTGCACAACGCATTTGGATATGATTTGTTGTTTTCAAGACAGGTTTACTCTAATAGTTATGTTGGGATGACGAGCAAAAACGTTGTGTATAAATAGCTCTTTTTATTATATTCTTTTTGCCTTAATCCTATTCTTAACTCATATCTAACAATGAATTATACTTAATGTTACCGGTTTAATTTACTTAATTCTTCTCAAATTTAATGTTCCTTGAAAATGAATAAATAAGAAAACCTCCAAATGCAATACCAATCAGACCACCTAAACGAGCAAAGGGTTTGACAATAGGAATAAGTGAGGTAATAAAGTCTTGAAAACTTTTTTGGCCAATGAAAATAAATATGATGGCGGCTATTATGAATAGGTAACCTAAAATTTTAATTACGCTAGGATATTTTGTTTCTCCCGCTGCTGCAATAAACAAAATACCAATAACCATCCTCACGACTATTGCAGTGATATAAAGGGAGGCGTTTTCCATATTATCTTCCATCCAACCGATAATGATATCAGGATTAATAAGCAATGATACACCTAAAAGGAGCATTAAAATTCCAAATAACTTGACAATTAATCTCATGATTAGATTTATTTTAAATTATTTTATTTTTTCTAATGAGTACCAATGATTTAGGTATGATTTGAGCAGAAACTTCTGCGGTGCGATGATTTTATTTTAATCGTGTTTTATTACTCTGATCTTCAATGTAAATCGAGCTAATGTTTATAACCAATGTTGTAGCAAGTTTTATATCATCTGCTGGGTTGCACTCACCATCAATGCCAGATTAAAGTAGAAGATAAAAGATATACCCGAATTTTTTTTTGCTAGTTTTAGCTATTAGAATAGCAAATTGTCTAAAATCAAATCAGACAGCGAAACCATACCTATGTATTCCCCATTTTCTTCGACCGGAGCCATTCGGAGGCCAACTTTCATCAGTAAACTTGCAACATAGTGAACGTCCATGTCAGCAGGCACGGTTATGGCAGGCTTGCTCATAATCTCAAAGATATTAACCTCTTCTGAAGTTTTGTCAGCAATAATTACACCTTTTATAAAATCATGAACAACCACAATTCCATAGGCATCATTCTGGTGCCTCTTTTTAATAATCAATGCTTCAACATTTTCTTGACGCATTAAATCAACCGCCTCTTTTGCCGTTGCCATACCATCTACGAAAACTATCTTTTTCGTCATGACATCCTTTGCACTTTGAAAACCTCTTTTTGTATCCATTTTTATTCTATTATTAAGTTATTTCCAATAATGAAATTCATTAAAAAGCTACTTGCTGTAACTTATTATTTTTTAGATTCTATAAATATGATAAATCCTAGATTGATTTACCCTAAAAATACTTGTCACGAGCCTGAGACTTAAATTTTTTCATTTGAGTTTCCAGTCCGGCTATATGTTCTACGGGTAAAACAAAAGCGATACCTGTACCAGGCTCACCAAATTTGCCGGCTACCTGAATTACCTTCATGAGGTTTTCTACCACATGTTCTTCCACAAGAAAAACAATGATATCCGTTTGTTCCTCAATACTAAGTCCGAAAAAGGACTTTGCTTCATGCATACCTGTGCCTCGGGCAGGTATAATGGTCGCACCAGTGGCTCCCGCTTCTTTCATTTTGTCAACTACAGCATCCGTAATGCTTGGTTTGACAAAGGCCATAATTAATTTAAACTGCATCTTTATTTATTTTTAATTTAAACAATCGTGTTTTTAATTTCATGAATTGTGCATATCCTAATACTGTAATAATAGGAAATAAGCTGGCAAATGCTATAAGCCCAAAACCGTCAATAGCTGGGTTTCTGCCCGGTATTGTACTTGATAGTCCCAACCCAAGTGCAACCACTAATGGTACAGTTACAGTTGAAGTAGTAACTCCTCCTGAATCATAGGCTAAGGCAATTAGTTCTTTTGGAGCAAAAAATGTTTGAACGATGACGATAAGATATCCTACCATGATATAGATAAATAATGGTGTTCCGGTAACAATTCTGAATGTTCCAAGCGCCAAAGCAAAAGCAACGCCTATCGCTACAGTAATCCGCAGTCCCCACTGGCTTATTGTTCCTGCAGAAACCTCATCGGCTTTTATTGCAACGGCAATAAGCGAGGGTTCAGCAATTGTAGTAGAAAAGCCTATTAATGCCGCAAAAATATACACCCAGTAATACGACCACCAATTGGACAGTCCATTTGCTGATACTCCTACGAATTCTGGATCTGATAATTGAGTTGCCATGATTTTTCCTATGGGGAAAAGTGCTTTTTCTAATCCCATTAAAAATAATGCTAGTCCAATCACTACATAAACACCACCAAGAATTACTCTTTTAAGATGTGGAATAGGTTGTTTTAAAACTACTATTTGAAAAAATAGTATAACCAACAAGATTGGCAATACATCTCTCAATGTATAAAACAAAATTAAACCAAAATCCATTAGATAATCAATCATACAATTTTATTTCTTTTAAAACCAAAATATACCATATGCCATCACAAAAATCATCGGTAAAAGAGAAGCAAATGCAATAAGACCAAAACCATCCGTTAAGGGGCTTCTTCCTTTTATCACAGAAGCAAGTCCCACCCCTAAAGCCGTTATTAAAGGAACGGTAATTGTTGAAGTAGTAACCCCTCCAGCATCATATGCCAAGCCAATAATCTCTTCAGGGGAAATTATGGTCATCAACATAACCAACACATATCCTCCGATAATTAAATAATATAATGGCCAACCCTTAAGAATACGTAATACTCCAATTACAATTGCCAAGCCAACGGAAACAGCGACAGTCAATCGCAATCCCATAGCATAAGAATCCATTTGTTTTTGGGTGTTTTCAATTAAACCAGCGCCAGAAGAAATTATCGAAGCCTCTTTAGCTACTGCAATTAAGGCAGGTTCGGCAATTGTTGTAGAAAAACCAAGGGCGAAAGAAAAAATTAATAGCCAAACTAAACTTCCCTTCTTTGCAAGAGCGTAAGCCATCGCCTCACCAATTGGAAACAGCCCAATTTTTAGACCTTCTACAAACAACATCAACCCTACTATTACAAACAAGAAACCGAATATAATTTCCCCGATTTGAGGAAAAGGCTGCCGGATAACAACACTCTGAAAAAAAACAACCACCATTATTATCGGAATCAAATCCATAAGTGCTTGTTTTAATTTTATTGATATATTTATGATGTTCTGTTTATATCTCACGGTTTCTTATTCCCTTTTTGTTTTGTAAATATACAAGAACCATCAAAGCGATTAAATAAATTATTGCATCTTGTAGTAATAATCGACGAAATAGATCACAAAATAAAATCAGAAAAGTTTTCCGCCAATGGCTGTATAAGGCTAGTGAGCAAATTTATTCTGTGCGAATTTACTTTTTTCCTTAGTCTTTCTTCTTCCAAAAATTGAACAATGAATTATACCCAATATTAGCAGCAGTTTATTCTAATTTGTTTTCTGGTTTTTCTAAAAATTCCACGATTGATTTACTTCCATTGTATAATCCATTGTAAATATCATTTTCTGTAAACATTGGAATCATAATAGTATCAATCATTTTCTTAGAAATTTCGTCTTTCAGTATACTCTCAATCCCATATCCAGTAGATACTCTAACTTGTGAAAAAGCTTTGCTAAAAACAATCACAACTCCGTTATTTTTTTTAAGCTTGCCTATTCCGTTTCTTTCACCAAAATCTACTGAATAAAACAAAATATTTTTATCTTCTCCATAATCCGAAGTTGTTACTAGCACGATTTCATTTGTAGTTTTCTTTTCATGAACTTTAAAAAGGTTAGAAATCTCTTGTTCTTCTGTTTCCGATAAAACTTGTTCGAAGTCATAAACAAATGTCTCAATTTTTTTCTTTTCTTTTTTGGGTTCAGAACAAGATGAAAGTATAATTATTAAAAAAAAAATTGTCATATTTATCTTAATAGGTGCTTTCGTATTTGGGATAATATTCTTTGCAATCGAAATAGTTTTACACCAATGTATAAATTGAATATACCAATCCGTAAAATTTACTTGTTTTTTAACACGGCTTCGCCTCCATTAATCCCATGAAAAAGAAATAATTAAACTCCTTTATGAAAAAAAAACAGACATAAATCAAAAAACTAGGAGGAGTATTTTGCATTTAAAAAAGAATATTTTTAACGCAATAATTTATGAAAAATTCTATAATTATTGAATAAATTTAACAATATATTTTATCAAAAAAAAGAAAAAAATGAAAACAATAAAAGCAATGAGAATCACTATTTAATCGATAAATAAAAATAAGTTTTATGAAGAAAGAAAATCCTATTATTCAGGATACTCGATTCGCAAATGAAAAATATTATGCAGCTTTTTCTTTATCACTTTTTTGATGGTTTGAATTTCTTTAAAAGTAATATCCGAATTCATAAACTGACCACTATTCATTTGCCCGCTAATGATTTTTTCAACCAAACTGTCAATTAGTAATGCTGTAGGGTCTTTAATACTTTTCGACGCTGCTTCGCAAGCATCACACATCATTAAAATAGCCGTTTCTTTTGAAAAGGGTATCGGCCCCGGGTATTGAAAATCTTTCTTATTTACCGCTCCAGGAGTTAATTCTTCTTGCTTTTTGTAAAAATAATAAACCAAACTTGTTCCGTGATGTGTTCGAATAAAGTCAATAATTCTATCGGGTAATCCGTTCTTTTTTGCTAACTCGATTCCTTTTAAAACGTGGTCGATAATTATTCCAGCCGATTCATCAGGTGGTAATTCATTATGCGGGTTTACACTTGTAGTTTGATTCTCTGTAAAATACATTGGGTTTGCCATTTTGCCAATGTCGTGAAAAAGTGCACCTGTTCTTACCAACATGGCATTTGCACCAATTTCATTGGCAGATGCTTCGGCTAAATTTGCCACCTGCATCGAATGTTGAAAAGTTCCAGGAGCTTTTTCATTCAATTCAAGTAATATTTTTGAATTGGTATTCGACAACTCCAACAATGAAACATCGGAAACTAGTTTGAACGTTTTTTCATAAATTAAGATTAAAAATAAAGAAAGAAACGATAGAACTCCGTTTAAGGCAAACAATCCAAAATAACCCCATTTTAAATGTTGTGCATTTCCTTCTTGAATAACAGAAAAAGCAAAATAGGCTAAAATATACACGAATGTTATCCTCAGAATAGAGAAAAATAAATTCGCACGACGATACAATTCCGATACGGTCAAGATCGTCACAATACCGGCAATAATTTGCAAGAAAATAAATTCAAAACTATTGGGTACGATAAAACCCAAAATTAAAACTGTGAGCACATGGGTAAATAAACCTAAGCGAGCATCGAAAAACGCCTTTAAAACAATGGGTAACATAATAATTGGCACCACATAAATATAGCCCACAAAATAATTTTGCACCATGGTTACTAAAAACACAATGAGCAAAACATTAAAAAATATAAAGGTCAGTTTGGTGTTGTTTTCATAAATATGCGGACGATATTTGTGAATAAATAAAAAGAGCATGAAAATCACCAATGCCACTAATACAGTGTAGCCAAAAACAATCCAATTATAATTTGATTTGCTCCAAAGTTGCGAATCATATTCTTTTTTTAACGAGTTCAAAATTTCAAACTTCTTCCCTTCTACCACATCCCCTTTTGATATAATTCGCTCATTTTCAGAAACTAACCCTTTCGTAGCAGTAATGTTTTTAATTTCTTCATCCACCGCTCTTTGGGTCAATTCGTCATCATAAAAAATATTAGGCTCTAAAATTTCAAAAAATAAATTCGTGAAACTATTTTCTAAACTTTTGTAATTACTTTTAGCAAAATAGGCTTGAATGGAAGGTACAAGTATATCAGTGGTAAACAAATTATCCGATAATATATCGATGGCTTCATTACCTTCTGTCAAGGTAATCAAAGTGTTTTTATTAATTTTACTGTTATCCGATTTATTTAAAAAACCGGTTTTATAAACATTTTCTATAAATTTAAGTCCGAAATCTCGTACGCGATTTTTTCCAATTCCAATTGCCGCAGAATCGCCTAAAACAAGGGCTATTTTTTTATGGTAATTCTGAATTACCTTTTCAACAACACCTGCTTTTTCTGTAAAAAATAACTGCTTATTTGCCTCAACCTCTTGAATTTCCTTTTTTAATTGCTCCTCTGATTTTAAAATGGCAAAATCAAAAGGCGCATAAAGGTTTTCATATTGCCAAGGTTTCCCTTTTTGAATATTATACTTAAACTGCCCTCCTTTTGGGAATAAGTAAATAATCGCAACAGTGGTGATTAAAAAAAGGACAACCCTATAAATTAAAGAATGATTTTGATATAATTTATTGATGAAATCTTTCATGAAATGCTATTGAATTTTCAAAAGTAATCAATTTAAAAAATTAAATCACATTATACCATTTATTGTTTTAAATTACGATGTCAGAAAATAAAAATTGTTTTTATTTAGGCAACATATCTTCTAATCGAATAGGGGTTTTTAAGGCAATCCATTCTTCAAAAGTTGTATAACCAACCTTTTTCTGTAGTTCTGCGGTACGATTCAAAATGTTTTCAATAAGGTGATCTGGCATAATTTTTTGTGATTTTATGGCATCATCAATAGAATCAATTTGCTCTTTTACCTCGTTTTTTAAATTAGCATTTATATTTTGTAACCACTCTTCTAAAAAATCATCCGATTGCAAATGTTCATCAATAATTTTGTTCGTCATTAATGAACCATGCGATTTTGAATCTTGAATATTACCTTTTCCGGTAACGGCATTTCCTATAGCAAAAACATTTGAAAATCCAGATACTTTATATCCGTTTTCCGACACCATTTTAAGCATTGTTCCTTCATAAGGTAAACCCTTTATTTTTTCTGGTAAACTACCAATAGATGATATGAGCATAGGTGTTTGTAACGTAAATGTTTCTCCCTTTACAGGAATTAATTTGTTATTTTCCAATTTATTTACCTGAAAAACAATGCTTTGCAACTTTCCGTCCTTTTCGACTTTATCAATTGGTGAAGCTAACGGAATGAACTTGAAAAAGAAATTTTCAGCATACTTTTGCAATAGCTTGTTCGATACTTCCCGAGCTTTTTGTATACTTTCCAAAGAGGTATCATTCGGCATTTTCAATGGCATTTCAAAAGCAGTTCTTCGATACACCAAAGTCATTCCTTGCAATTGTAATTCATCTAAAGTGATATTTTTTTCTTTTAAAAAGGAAGCAATTCCGGTTCTTTCCAGCGTAAAAACAGAAACGTGTAATCCCTTTCTTTCGAGTAAAGCCTTTTGCACCAATTCGATCATACCTAGTTTCATCACGTCTAAAGAGGCTAATCCACCACCTATGACCACAGTTCCATCTTTTATTTCATAATGTGTACCATCGTAAGTCGGCTCATGTTTATGATTGTACCAATAAACTAAAGCGTTTTGATACACCAATTCCTTATCTATAAATTTGTCAATCCCGGCAACCGGTAATTCTCTATCTTTCCAAGCTCCATTTGCCACAATAACAACGGTAAATCCCCAATTTTTTACCAAATCTTCAAATAAAATATCGGCACCAATTTTTACATTAGGCAAGTAACGAATATTGTCATGATTTAAGTTTCTATCAATATTTTTCTCTTGTTTATTTCGTAAATTAACATGCCACAGTGGCAATCCGTCTTCAATTTTACCATAAGGCAAATCTTTCATTTCGAAAACAACAACCCGATATCCTTTTTCCGCTAAAATAAAGGCCGCTTCCGAACCTGATATCGAACCACCTATAATTGCTATATAATGTTTTTTGCTTGCATTGTTGATCATAAAAAGAAAATTTGAAATAGATTTAAAATATCCCACAATTTAAATCATTATAAAGAAAAGGATTGTGACAAAAATCACTTTATAAAAGTTTTACTCGCAAGCGGATAAATTCATCAAAAATAATTAATTTCGCATCTTTGCAGTCTACTGCATATTCTATAAAAATATAAACCATGAATAAAGAAGTTGTAATTGTTTCGGCCGTAAGAACACCAATCGGTAGTTTTCTTGGATCTTTATCAGGAATTCCCGCTCCAAAATTAGGAGCCATAGCTATAAAAGGTGCTTTAGAAAAAATAAAACTCGACCCTACATTAGTCGATGAAGTTTTTATGGGTAATGTAATACAAGCCGGTGAAGGACAAGCTCCAGCAAAGCAAGCAGCTCTTTTTGCTGGTTTACCAAATACAGTTCCGTGTACAACTATTAATAAAGTTTGTGCTTCAGGCATGAAAGCAATTGCTTTCGCTGCACAAGCAATACAATGCGGTGATGCCGATATAGTGGTAGCCGGAGGCATGGAAAACATGAGTAGTATTCCGCATTATATGCAAGCGAGAAATGGACAAAAATTTGGAGATATCAAATTAGAAGACGGACTTTTAGTCGATGGTTTGGTAAATGTGTACGACGGAAAACATATGGGTACTTGTGCTGATGCTTGTGCTGTAGAATACAAATACTCAAGAGAAGATCAAGATAAATTTGCAGTAGAATCGTATACTCGATCCGCAAAAGCATGGAAAGAAGGAAAATTTAAAGATGAAATTATTCCGGTAGAAATTCCACAACGAAACGGTACATCGATTTTTATCTCAGAAGATGAAGAATACAAAAATGTAAAAATGGATAAAATTCCAACTTTGCGTCCGGCATTTTCAAAAGATGGCACTGTAACAGCAGCTAATGCTTCTACTTTAAATGATGGCGCAGCGGCTTTAGTTTTAATGAGTAAAGAAAAAGCAATCGAATTAGGCATAAAACCTTTAGCAGTAATCAACGGCTACGCTGATGCCTCTCAAGAACCGGAATGGTTTACAACAGCTCCGGCAAAAGCATTGCCAAAAGCACTTGCAAAAGCGAATATTTCAGCTAATAAAGTCGATTTTTATGAATTAAATGAAGCTTTTTCTGTGGTTGGATTGGCTAATATAAAACTGCTTAATTTAAACCCTGAAAAAGTAAATGTGAACGGTGGAGCGGTTTCTTTAGGACATCCATTGGGTTGTTCAGGCGCGCGAATTATGGTCACTCTTTTGCATGTTTTACAACAGAATAATGGTAAAGTTGGTGCTGCCGGTATTTGTAATGGTGGCGGTGGAGCAAGTGCAATGGTAATTAGCTTGGCATAAAATAATAACGAAATAATTTTAAATGAAATTCGGAATTTGCAATTTAAATTGTATTGCACTACGCAAAGAACCCACAGATACTAGTGAGATGGTTTCTCAGGTTTTGTTCGGAGAGACTTTTTCTATAGCTGAATCTGAAAAGCAATGGCTTAGAGTTGTACTTGATTTTGATTTTTATGAAGGTTGGGTTTTAGCCAATCAAATTATTCCGCTTGACGAAGAAACTTATGACGATATTAAAGCCAATAATACTGCCGTTTCGAATGAGTTAATAACTTTTATTTCTAACGAAGAAAATAATTTGCAAACACTTTCTTTAGGGGCTTCTTTACCTTTTTTTGCAGATAACAAATTTAAACTGCAAGAAGAAATATTCCATTTTGATGGAAAAACAAACAGTGAGCCAAAAACAAAAGAGCATCTTATTGCAACGGCATATATGTATTTGAATACACCTTTTTTATGGGGAGGAAAGACTCCTTTTGGTATTGATTGTTCCGGTTTTACTCAAATGGTTTATAAAATTAATGGCCACGCTTTATTGCGGAATTCTACGCATCAGGCGAGTCAAGGAGAAGTCTTGAGTTTCATTGAAGAAAGCGAACCTGGTGATTTGGCATTTTTTGATAATGAGGAAGGTGAAATAATTCATGTAGGAATTATTTTGGCAAATAATCATATCATTCACTGCCATGAAAAAGTGCGAATTGATCGCCTAGATCAAAGCGGAATTTACAATGTAGACACCAAACGACACACGCATAAATTACGCGTAATGAAGCAGGTTTTTTAAATCTGAACTCTTATAAAATCCTAAATAATTAAACAAAAAAAAAGACTGTCATTTCTAACAGTCTTTTTTTTGTTTTAGAAGATGAAGCTTATTTCATAGCATCATATAAAACTCTCATTTCTTGAAATTTCTCATCCATACCTGCATTTTCATACAAGCTCATAAGTGTTCTAATTGTATCTATATCATCAGATTTTAAGCTATATGCTTTTTCATAAACCGGAATTACTTCTTTGTATAAATCAACTTGTTTTGCTTTGATTACATCATATTTATCAAAATTATTCAAGTTTTTATTCATTTCTTCAACCAAAGCTTTATCTTTTTCTAACATGGCAGAACCTAAATTGACATAAGCATCAACATATTCAGGGTTAATTTCAATCGCTTTTCTGTAGTATTCTTTTGATTTTTCAACATCACCTTGCTCTCCACTGATAACACCTAAGTTGAAATACAATATAGGATTATTCGGATCCATTTTAATCGCTTCATTCATCAAATTGGCAAACTCATCTTTGTTGCCTAATTTAATTTGTAAATTAGCTTCTGTTAAAATTAAATTTACATCTGTAGGATTTAATTTTCTAGCATCTTTGATAGCAGCAATCGCTTTATCCGTATTACCCATTTCAACATGTGTATATGCTATATTTTTAATGATAGAAGGTTTTTTAGATTCTAAAGTAGTTACCTTAGGATCTACATATTGTCCAGTTTTTACCATCAAATCCATATTGGTTTTGGTACCTAAATTTTCAACTTCACCAGTTTCCACATTTTTAGCAGTATATTCGGTAGAAATACCGGTATAACCTAAACTTTTTAATTGTGTGAAATAGTCTAAAGAAGCATCATAGTCTTTCGCTAAATAAGCAGCATTTGCAGCATATTCTAAAAATACTGTGTCTTTCGGACTTAAAACAAAAACTTCGTATAATTGCCCTTTTGCAACATCATAATTTTGATCTTGGTACGATTTAATCCCTCGTGCAGAAACATCAGATACCAATGTATTCAAAGTTGGTTCAGCCAAACTTGAATATTTTGAAGAACCCATTCCTTTTTCTACATCAAATAAAGTATTAAAAGAATTGGCTGCAGTTTCAAAATTTTCTGTAGTTGGAGCTGTTTTAGCCAAAGCAGCATAAGTCTCACCTTTTAAATAGTAAAATTTAGCTTTTGTTTTATCATCCGCACCGGCAATTAAACTTTCTGCCTGAGTAAGTGAAGATTTTGCAGTAGCATAATCTAACTTTTTAATTGCTTTTTCAGCATCTTTTAATTCGTCTTTTTGAGCAAATGTTGCGATACTTAAAAACAAAGTTAACAACAATAATATCTGTTTTTTCATTTTAAATTAACTTAAATTTATTTTTCTTTTTAAAATTTGATACAAAATTAGAAAATTTACTCATTATTAGTATGATTTTCATCAGTTTTTGTTTCATCATTAGGTAAATCATCTGTTTCACCTGCAATATTTTCATCAATAACGTCTTCTTCTACCTCGTCTTCATGCATTACTTTAGCAACTGCAGCAATAGAATCGTTCTCTCGAATCTTGATCAATCGCACCCCTTGTGTTGCTCTTCCCATCACACGTAAATCTTCAACAGCAATTCGAATTACAACACCCGATTTGTTGATAATCATTAAATCATCGCTATCTGTTACATTCTTAATGGCAACCAAATTACCTGTTTTTTCGGTAATATTAATGGTTTTGACCCCTTTACCACCTCTGTTAGTAATACGGTAATCTTCTAATTTAGAACGTTTTCCGTATCCTTTTTCAGAAACAACCAAAATATCACTTTGATCATCCGGTATAGAAACCATACCTATTACTTCGTCCTTATCATCCTTTAAAGTAATTCCTCGCACACCAGAAGCATTTCTTCCCATCGGACGAGTTTTTCCTTCTTCAAAACGAATCGATTTACCTGATTTGGCAGCAATCATAATCTGACTGTTACCATCGGTTAATTTTGCTTCTAGCAATTCATCGCCTTCGCGGATAGTAATCGCATTAATACCATTTGTTCGCGGGCGAGAATATTGCTCTAAAGAAGTTTTTTTAGTTTGCCCTTTCTTCGTAACCATGATCACGTAATTATTGTTTACATAATCTTCGTCTTTTAAGTCTTGAGTTACCAAAAATGCTTTCACCGAATCGTCATTTTCAATATTGATCAAGTTTTGAATCGCTCTTCCTTTAGATGTTTTATTTCCTTCCGGAATTTCATATACACGCATCCAGAATACTTTTCCTTTTTGAGTAAAGAACAACATATATTGATGGTTGGTCGCGACAAAAAGATGCTCTAAGAAATCTTCATTTCTCGTTGCACTTCCTTTTTGACCTGTACCACCTCTATTTTGCGTTTTATATTCCGATAAATCGGTACGTTTTACATATCCTGCATGAGAAATAGTGACTACAACATTAGAATCCGGAATCATGTCTTCAATATTCAAATCACCTCCAGCATATTCAATTACAGATCTTCGTTCATCACCATATTTATTCTTAATCTCTAAAAGCTCTTCTTTGATAATCTCCATTCTTCTGTCTTCATTGCCAAGGATAAATTTTAAATCTTCTATCAATTTCATGATATCTTCATACTCCGATCTTAATTTATCTTGCTCTAATCCAGTTAACTGACGTAATCGCATTTCAACAATGGCACGAGCTTGAATTTCAGTTAATTCAAATCGTTCCATTAATTTTTCACGAGCCTCGTCGGCATTACTAGAAGCACGAATAATTTTGATAACCTCATCAATATTATCACTGGCAATAATTAAACCTTCTAAAATATGAGCACGAGCTTCTGCTTTGGCTAATTCAAACTTAGTACGGCGTACAACTACTTCGTGACGATGATTTACGAAATGCTTGATTAAACTTTTTAAGTTTAACATTTCTGGTTTACCGTTAACTAAAGCAATATTATTTACGCTAAATGAAGTTTGTAAAGCGGTGTATTTGTATAATTTATTTAATACAATATTCGGAATGGCATCACGTTTTAAAACATAAACCAAACGTCGACCTTTTCTACTCGTTTCATCACGAATAGTCGAAATACCATCAATTTTTTTATCATTGATCAAATCAACAGTCTTTTTCAATAAATCAGCACCATTTACTTGATAAGGAAGCTCGGTCACAATAATACATTCTCGACCGTTTATTTCTTCAAAATTAGCTTTTGCTCGCATTACGATTCTACCACGACCTGTTAAGAAAGCCTCACGAACACCATCATAACCAAAAATAGTTCCTCCTGTTGGAAAATCAGGAGCCTTGATATGCTGCATTAATTCTTCAATCTCAATCTCTTTATTTTCTATATAGGCAATTGTACCGTCAATCACCTCTGATATATTATGCGGAGCCATATTCGTAGCCATACCAACTGCAATACCCGATGCACCATTGATTAATAAACTTGGCACTCTAGTAGGAAGAACGGTTGGTTCTTGCAGGGTGTCGTCAAAATTCAACCGATGATCAACAGTATCTTTATCAATATCGGCAAGCATATCTTCAGAAATCTTGCGCATTCTTACCTCTGTATAACGCATTGCTGCCGGGCTATCACCATCCGGTGAACCAAAGTTTCCTTGTCCGTCAACTAATTCATAACGCATGCTCCAGTCTTGAGCCATTCTTACCATCGCATCATATACAGAAGTATCTCCATGTGGATGGTATTTTCCTAAAACTTCCCCTACAACTCTCGCAGATTTTTTATGAGCTCCAGTAGCCTTAATACCTAATTCATGCATACCAAATAAAACTCTTCTATGCACAGGTTTTAAACCATCCCTTACATCAGGCAATGCTCTAGAAACGATAACAGACATTGAATAATCAATGTATGCAGATTTCATTTCATCTTCAATATTTATAGGAATTATTCTATCGTGTTCAGCCATTTTTTAAGTGTATTTAATCTATTTTTTTAAGCGGACACAATATACAACTATTCTTATTTTTAGAGTGTTATGGTCAGTTTTTTCTTAAAAAATTTATTAACAATTTAACATAACTATTTAATTGAATTTTAGTAACTTAGTCTTATGTTAAAACTTACTCATAACTTTTGTAATGAATAAGTGAAAAAATCTACTAAATTTACCGTATAAAACAATGAGAATGGACGATAATTTTTCACCAAAAGTAAAAGATGTTATAGCTTATAGCAAAGAGGAAGCACTGCGATTAGGGCATGATTTTATAGGTACAGAACATTTGATGTTAGGTATTCTGCGCAAGGCAAATGGTGAGGCTTTTGAAATTTTGAATTCCTTTGGAATTAACTTTGCGGTACTCCGAAATAAAATAGAATCACTTCACCCTTCCAACACTGCTTTACCCGATGGAAACGATAAGAAAAGTTTGCATCTTACTAAGCAAGCAGAAAAGGCTTTAAAAACAACTTTTTTAGAGGCAAAACTATACAAAAGTGATGCCATTAGCACTGCTCATTTACTGCTTTGCATATTAAGAAATGAAAATGATCCTACGACTAAAATATTGCACAATTTTGATATTTTTTATGAGGATGTAAAAGAGGTTTTTCAACAAATGTTTAGCGAAAATAAAGAGGATATTACAGAAAGCCCTAAAGCGGAAACACCACATGAAGAAGATTTTAACGAACCACAAAACAATCCTTTTGACAGTTCAAAAAGTAAAGTGGTAAAAAAATCAAAAACACCAGTTCTAGATAATTTCGGTCGAGATTTAACCGTCATGGCAGAAAATGGCAAATTAGACCCGGTGGTGGGTCGGAAAAACGAAATAGAACGTATTTCTCAAATTTTGAGTCGCCGTAAAAAAAACAACCCAATTCTGATAGGAGAACCAGGTGTTGGTAAATCAGCTATTGCCGAAGGTCTAGCCTTGAGAATCATTCAAAAAAAGGTATCAAGAATTCTTTTCAATAAGCGAATAGTTTCTTTAGATTTAGCAAGTTTAGTTGCCGGTACAAAATACCGCGGCCAATTCGAAGAAAGAATGAAAGCGCTTATGAATGAACTCGAAAAAAATGATGATATCATCTTATTTATCGATGAAATTCACACCATCGTTGGTGCTGGCGGAGCAACAGGTTCTTTAGATGCTTCTAATATGTTTAAACCTGCACTTGCACGAGGTGAAATTCAATGTATTGGAGCGACAACATTAGATGAATACCGTCAAAATATTGAAAAAGATGGCGCTCTCGAAAGACGTTTTCAAAAAGTAATCGTTGAACCAACAAGCGTAGATGAAACTATTCAAATTTTGAATAATATCAAAAACAAATACGAAGATCATCATAATGTACGGTATACCGATGATGCGATAAAAGCTTGTGTAACTCTTACAAATCGCTATATGACTGATCGGTATTTACCCGACAAAGCCATTGATGCGCTTGATGAAGCCGGTTCTCGAATTCATATTACCAATATTGTGGTACCAAAACAAGTTCTCGAATTAGAGAAAAAATTGGAAGAAATACGTGAACAAAAAAATCAAGTAGTAAAAAGTCAGAAATACGAAGAAGCAGCACGACTTCGTGATGATGAAAAACGTACCGAAAAAGAATTGGAAATCGCTCAGGCAGCCTGGGACGATCAATCTAAATTACATAAAGAAGTTGTAACCGAAGATAATGTTGCTGAAGTAGTAAGCATGATGACAGGTATTCCTGTAAATAGAATCGCTGAAGCAGAAAGCAAACGATTGAAAGATTTACCTAATTTGATCAAAGGGAAAGTTATCGGACAAGATGAAGCAGTTGCTAAAGTTGTGAAAGCGATTCAACGAAACCGCATCGGATTAAAAGATCCGAATAAACCAATCGGTTCATTTATTTTCTTAGGTCAAACGGGAGTTGGAAAAACCCAATTAGCTAAAGTTTTGGCTAGTGAATTGTTTGATTCTCCAGATGCTCTCGTTAGAATTGACATGAGTGAATACATGGAAAAATTTGCTATTTCGCGATTGATCGGAGCACCTCCTGGCTATGTTGGTTATGAAGAAGGCGGTCAATTAACCGAAAAAATTCGGCGTAAACCCTATGCTGTGGTTTTATTAGATGAAATTGAAAAAGCGCATCCGGATGTTTTTAATATGTTGTTGCAAATTTTAGATGACGGTTACATCACCGATAGCTTAGGTAGAAAAATCGATTTCAGACATACCATTATAATAATGACTTCCAATATCGGTTCTCGTCAGTTGAAAGATTTCGGACAAGGAGTTGGGTTTGGCACATCGGCGAAAAAAGCGCAAGTAGATGCAGATGCAAAAAGTGTTATTGAAAATGCTTTGAAGAAAAGTTTTGCACCTGAATTCTTAAATCGAATTGATGATGTAATTATATTCAATTCTTTAGAACGCGAAGATATTCACTCGATAATCGACATCGAATTAGATAAATTGCTTGCTCGTTTGACAAAATTAGGTTATAATCTAAAAATTAGTGAAGAAGCAAAAGATTTCATCGTTGATAAAGGTTTTGACAAGCAATATGGCGCTCGACCTTTAAAAAGAGCTATTCAAAAATATATTGAAGACGCTTTAGCGGAAGAAATTGTAAATGCAAATCTAAATGAAAACGATACCATTTACATGGATTTGGATAAGGCTAAAGATATTTTGAAAATTAAGATCGAAAAAGGTAAAGTATCTAAAAAAGAATAACATATTTATACCTTAACTAGAATTAAAAAAATCCTCCAAAAATTAATCATTTGGAGGATTTTTTTGTGAATGCTTTTTTTCATTTACTACATTGAATTAAAGAATAATGTTTAAAATGGGAACTTTAAGATGCATAAATTAAAATCGAATCTAAAATTACTATTTAGCCTAAAGTAAACCAACATAAACTTGATTATGAGTCATATACATTATCATTGAGAATAATATATTTTTTCTTCTAAAAAAATAGCAAAATGACAAAGATTTCGAATCGTTATAAAAAAAAATGAATAAATACGTTTTATATTTTACGGATTAAAAAAATAAATTATATTTGCGAAGTGTTACAAAAATCAGCAAACATATCTACTTCAAATGCATACCGTTTTTCAACGGTTAACACGACTATTTTCGCAACCACCCATTAAGGGTTATCTATCTATATTTCACTCCGTACCTATATATCTTTTTTATGAATTCATGAAAAATCGATATCACTCTAAAATTAATTATAAAGTTTAAAATAAATTAAAATGATTGTTTCAAAATTCGGCGGAACTTCTGTTGGTTCTGCTAAAAATATCGAAAAGGTAATTCAAATAATTACTAATAAAAGTGAAAAAACAGTAGTAGTTGTTTCCGCTATGGGAGGTGTCACAAACTTGTTGATTCAAGCATCGGAATTGGCTTTAAAAGGAGATGAAAAACACCTAAATATTCTTGAAGAAATTCGTTTAAAACATATAAAAACAATTGAAGATTTAGTACCTAAAAATAATCAAGTAAAAATCAAAGAATTTGTAACAGAACAATTAGATAAATTAAAAGACACTCTAAATGGCGTTTTTCTATTGAATGATTTATCGCAAAAGTCTGCTGCAAAAATTGTGAGTCTAGGTGAAATCTTATCGTCAAATATCATTACCGAAGCGATGAAAGCAAAAGGTTTGAATGTCGTTTTAAAAGATAGCCGTGAACTAATAAAAACCAATAGCAATTTCAGTCAAGCAACTGTTAACTACAAAGATACCTATCAAAATATACAAAATTTCTTTTTGAAAAATGAAAGCGACATTGTATTGGTTCCAGGGTTTATCGCCTCAAACGACACCAACGAAACTACAACTTTAGGCCGCGGTGGTTCAGATTTTACAGCAGCAATTTTTGCTAATGTGGTAGATGCTGAAATTCTTGAAATTTGGACAGATGTAAGCGGAATGTTTACTGCAAATCCACAATTGGTAAAAGAGGCCAAACCTATTGACCAAATCTCGTACCAAGAAGCAATGGAATTGTCTCATTTTGGTGCAAAAGTGATTTATCCTCCAACGATTCAGCCAGTTTTAGATAAAAAAATTACGATTGTTATTAAAAATACCTTTGCTCCCAACGATGCCGGAACTTTGATTTGCGAAAATACCAATGGCAACAAATCTACCGTAAAAGGTATCAGTCATATCGAAAATATAGCCTTACTTACTTTAGAAGGAAATGGAATGGTTGGTGTTCCCGGAATTTCAAAACGTTTGTTTGAGGCTTTATACCAAAAAAATATCAATGTAAAATTCATCACACAAGCTTCAAGTGAACATTCCATTTGTATCGCAATTGAAGTTGAAGAAGCTGAATTTGCAAAAGAAGCAGTAGATTCAGAATTTGAATACGAAATTTTACAAAAAAAAATAAATCCTCTTACTGTTGAAAAAGATTTAGCCATTATTGCCCTTGTCGGAGATAACATGAAATCTCACCAAGGAATTAGCGGTAAAATGTTTAGCAGTTTAGGACATAATAACGTTAATATTAGAGCGATAGCGCAGGGTTCAACAGAAAAAAACATCTCAGCAATCATAGCAAAAAAAGATGTGAAAAAAGCCTTGAATACATTGCATGCCACCTTTTTCGAAGACCATATCAAGCAAATAAATTTATTTGTTGTCGGCGTTGGAAATGTTGGTAGTAAACTCATCGAACAAATTGCAAAACAACAAACCTATTTATTACAAAATTTACATGTGAATTTGCGAGTGATCGGACTTTCAAACTCGAGAAAAATGTTTTTTGAAGAAGAGGGAATTTCTCTGAAAAATTGGAAAAATCAACTTGAAAATGAAGGAGAAACAGCACATATTGACAACTTTTACAATCGAGTAAAAAAACTCAATTTGCGCAATAGCGTATTTGTTGATAATACCGCCAATGAAAAATTACCTGCGATGTATGCTAAATATTTGCGAGATAGCATTGCAGTGGTGGCTTGCAATAAAATTGCTTGCTCTTCCAATTTTGAAAATTATCAAAATCTGAAATATTTATCGCGAAAATATAATGCTCCATTTTTATTTGAAACCAATGTTGGAGCAGGTTTACCAATAATTGACACGCTTCAAAATTTAATTAATTCTGGTGATGAAGTAACACAAATTCAAGCCGTTTTATCGGGTAGTTTGAATTTTATTTTCAATAACTTTGACGCAGATCACGCTTTCGTGGAAGTAGTACATCAAGCAGGAATCGAAGGCTATACAGAACCTGATCCTAGAATTGATTTAAGCGGTGTCGACGTTATGCGTAAAATTCTAATTCTATTACGTGAAAGTGGTAAAAAAATGGAACTTACGGATATAGAAAATGATTCCTTTTTACCAAAATTATCTTTAGAAGCAGATAGTGTAGCTGACTTTCTAAAAACCTTAAAAATAGAAGCAGTTCACTTTGAAAAATTGCGAAAAGATGCCGAAAAAAAGGGCTGTCGTTTAAAATATGTAGCCGAATTTAAAGATGGTAAAGCAAAAGTAGGTTTACAGCACATTCCGAGCGATCATCCATTTTACAACTTAGACGGTAAAGATAATATTGTTTTGTTTTACAGCAAACGATATAAAGATCAACCTTTAATTATCAAAGGTGCCGGTGCCGGTGCAGATGTTACTGCATCCGGAATTTTTGGCGACATCATTAGAACAGTTAATACATAATTTCTTAAAAAAAATGAAAAGGAAATAGTTAATGGAAGAGATTAAAATTTTTGCACCAGCTACAATTGCCAATATATCTTGCGGATTCGATGTTCTCGGATGTTGTTTAGATGCTATTGGCGATGAAATGGTTATCCGAAAATCACCAAATAAAGGCATTAAAATAACCAAAATCGATGGTGTTGATTTACCTTTGGAAACCGAAAAAAATGTAGCAGGAGTTTCTGGCTTGGCTTTACTAAAATCTTATTCCAAGTCTATTGATTTCGGATTTGAAATTGAAATTTACAAAAAAATAAAGCCAGGAAGTGGTATTGGTAGCAGTGCCGCAAGTGCTGCAGGAACGGTATTTGCCATTAACGAACTTTTAGAACATCCTTTTGACAAAACCCAATTGGTAGAATTCGCTCGAGAGGGAGAACGTTTGGCTTGTGGAGCTCCAATTGCTGATAATGTTGCTCCGGCCATTTTTGGCGGATTCACTTTGGTAAAAGAAACTAATCCTTTACAAATCATACAATTACCAAGTTTAAAAGGACTTTACGCCACTATTATTCATCCGCAAATTGAAATAAAAACAGCCGATGCAAGAGCTATTCTTCCTACACAAATTTCTTTAGAAGATGCCACTAAACAATGGGCAAATTTAGGTAGTTTAGTACATTCGTTGCATACTAATGATATAAAATTATTTTCAGAGTCATTAACCGATTATATCGTTGAACCTCACCGTTCTACTTTGATACCTGATTTTGACAAGGTGAAGAAAAGTGCGATGAAATCTGGTGCTTTGGGCTGCGGAATTTCCGGCTCGGGACCTTCAATTTTTACGTTTAGCAAAAATGAAGAAATTGCTAAAAAAGTGGCTAGCGCTATTGCGGAAGTATACCAAAAAAATGGAATTCCATTTCAAGTGTATATTTCAAAAATTAATACAAACGGAATTAAAATAATTCATAAAAAATAATGAAATTTTACAGTTTAAATAAGCAATCGAAAAAAGTAAATTTTCAAA
>CBDTUD010000004.1:0-99107 GCA_965363545.1 uncultured Flavobacteriaceae bacterium
AGTGATTTTGTTTGTGCAAAGGTAAAATAAATTATTGCTAATTTTGTGTTAAGAATCAACTCGATGAAATTAATCCGAAATCCTACATATCAATTTGTATTTTTTTTAATTATTCTATTCATAATTAACATCTTACAAAGTAAATACACCGCTTTATGGGAAGACGAAGCATATTATTGGGTTTGGTCAAAAGATCTTGCTTTTGGCTATTTCGATCACCCGCCGATGGTAGCTTTATGGGTAAAAATAAGTAGTTTTTTTTTCGATGGTGAATTGGGCGTTCGCTTTTTTTCTGCCATCAGTTTTAGTATCATGCTGCTATTTATTTGGTTATTGATTGATTCTAAGAAAAAACAGGAATTTGTTTGGCTCTTTTTTCTATTAGTAATTTCGGTATTTTTTTTAAATATTTATGGTTTTATTACAACTCCGGATACCCCTTTATTGCTCTTTGTTGTTCTCTTTTTATTTGCTTACAAGCGATTTCTACAGGATGAAAATTGGAAAAACATTCTTTTTATGGGTTTTACCATGGCTGGAATGCTTTATAGCAAATACCACGGCATTTTAGTTATTTTGTTTATTGTTTTATCGAATCTTTCTCTACTCAAAAATAAAAAGTTTTGGATTGCCGGAGGTTTCGGATTTCTCTTGTTTTTTCCACATTTATATTGGCAATATGTCAATGATTTTCCATCTTTCAGGTACCATTTAATCGAAAGAGGTAAAAGTGGCTATGAAATTGGAAATACGCTGTTGCATTTTGTGAATCAAATTGCCATTGTAGGAATTACTTTTCCGTTAATTTATTACGCTTTCTTTAAACACAAAGCAAGAAATTTATTCGAAAAATCGCTTCAATACTTGGTCATTGGGTTTATCGTTTTTTTCTTTATTTCTAGTTTTTCAGTGGCACCACAAGCACAATGGACCGGAGTAATTTTAATTGCATTTATTGTATTGACTTTTCCCTATTTTATTGCAAATCAAAATGCAAGAAAATGGCTGTTAATTTTGGGTTCGATTCAGTTTGTATTGATGCTTGTAATTCGTATGTTTTTTGCTAATGAAAGTTTTTCTCCAATACCTTTAGAACCTCATATTGCTAACCACTGGGTTCAAAAACTCAAAGAAAATACAGAAGGAAAACCCATTGTTTTTACCGATTCCTATAGAAAAGCCTCTATCTATAATTTTTATACAGGAATAAAAACACATTCTTTTGGTATATTAAGAGGACGAAAAAGTCAATATAATTTAGGTGATTTTGAAAAAAATATGCAAGGTGAAAATATTTATGCTGTTGGAACCTACAAAGATAACGCACCATTTTTATTTACCTATGACAACAATGAAGTGAGAGGAAAGGCAATAAATAATTATACTACTTTTCAAAAAGTTACCTGTACTTTAAGTAACGGTTTTATTGAATTAAAAGAAAACCAGGTAGTAACATGTAACTTTATTTTAAAAAATACCTATGACAAAAGCATTAACTTGCAACCAATAAAATATGTTGGTGTTTTTCAAGACAAAAACGGTAATATATTAGAGGAAGTTTCTCTTGAAATTATGAATATTGATAAACTCGAACCTTACGAAGAAAAGCTTTTAGAAGCCTCATTTACAATTCCAAAAATAGAAATTGATGAAGAGACAACTTTCAGAATTGCAATAGAGTTTTATGATTTATTTGTAGGTTATCAAGGAAATAAAGTGAAAATTAAATTTGAAAATTAATGTTTGAAGGATTAGAGAGGAGCTTATTTTCGAAAGATTGGATTACCGTGATACTTTTGCTGGTACTCATCTTTATTACCATTTCAAAATTTTATTATAATGAACGCTTTACAAAGTTGTTTTCGTTATTATATTCAGAAAAATACTATACCGATTTCTTAAAAACAAAGCCATTTTTATTCAACCTTTTTCATTTTTTTTTCTTTTTAGTGCTCCTTTTCAATTTTTCTTTACTTGTATATTTTAGTTTTGAAACCTTTAAACCAGATAAATATAGCCTAGATTTTAGTTTCTATATTCAAGTGGTAATTGCAGTATTATTATACTTCATAATACGATACATTATTGGGTATTTATTGGGAATTGTTTTTAATATTTCTGAATCCCAAAAACATTTTACTTTTCTGAAAATCAGTAATTTATCAATGATTTCTGTGTTGTATTTTCCATTGCTTATATTGATAAGTTACAGTACCATAACACTTCGTAAATTCTTGATTTCCTTTAGTTTAATTTTTATCCTTATTTTAATGCTTTCTCGTTATTATGTTATGCTCAAAAATGAAAGACTTAATTTTAATAAATTGTTCTATTTAATTTTGTACCTTTGCGCCCTTGAAATAGCACCTTTTATAGTTATTTATAAAATGTTTGTTGCCTAAAACAAAAAATATATGAAAGTAAAAACTATACTTGTTTCGCAGCCTGCACCAAAAGCCGAACAATCTCCTTATTTTGATTTAATGGATAAACAAAAAGTGAAAATTGATTTTAGATCATTTATTCACGTAGAAGGAGAATCTGCTAAAAGCGTTCGCTCGCAAAAAATTGATTTTTTAAGTTTTTCAGCAGTTATTTTTACCAGTCGAAATGCTGTAGATAACTAT
The DNA here is from genome assembly GCA_965363545.1 of uncultured Flavobacteriaceae bacterium. Classification (GTDB taxonomy): domain Bacteria; phylum Bacteroidota; class Bacteroidia; order Flavobacteriales; family Flavobacteriaceae; genus Lutimonas. The sequence continues at coordinate 2,628 of CBDTUD010000004.1, forward strand.
TTTAGATTGGCTGATGAAATGCGTATAATTGTGCCTGATGAAATGAAATATTTTTGTATCTCAGAAGCTGTTGCTTACTATCTTCAAAAATATGTAGTTTATAGAAAACGTAAAATATACGTAGGTACAAGATCTTTAGAAGATTTAATTCCGACCATCAAAAAACACAAAGGAGAGAAATTTTTACTCCCTTGTTCTGATAAAACAGAATCGGGTTCTGTAGACTATTTAAATGATATTGGTATCGAATGGAAAAAAGCCATATTATTTAGAACTGTAATAAGTGATTTATCTGATTTACAGGATGTTTTTTATGATATCTTGGTTTTTTTCAGTCCGAGTGGTATCAAATCTCTTTTCAAAAACTTTCCTGAATTCAAGCAGAATAACACGAGAATTGCAGTATTTGGTAATACTACGGTTAAGGCTGCTGAAGAAGCTGGTTTAAAAATTGATATTGCCGCTCCAACCCAAGAAACTCCATCCATGACAATGGCATTAGAGAAATATATCAAAGAAGTAAATAAATAAATTTTATTTGTACGTTTTATAAAAATCCCGTTTTGAACGGGATTTTTTATTTTATATCAATCTTCAATTAGCTGATCTTCATCTATAACAACGGTTGTTTTATTACCAACGGCCACTCTAAAATAACCATATGGATAGTTGTTTTCGTCGGTGGTATTTACAACATTTCCTTTAACTTCTGCTGGTATCGGATCAAAAATACCAGATGTATAAATTTGGTCTGTCAACACATTTAAAAATTGGTAATAACCGGAACTAATTTCAAAGAATTTAATATCGAATATATCTCCATCTTTAATTTTTTTATTTTCATCTTCGTTAAAATAACTTATGATTTCATAGGTCTGGTTTCCGTTATTAAAGCGATCATTGCTTACCGATAAATCTTTTATTTCAGAAATAGAAGTAATATAATCAAAGTAATAATAGTTGGTTTCATTTGCATCATCAGTATAATAAACCTTTAAAATTATTTGCTCTTCATCAAAAAACCCACCTTTTATTTGTTGAATACCATCTATTAAAGGGGTGTCAATCAATGTTTCTTCTGCTGCATATTCTTGATTACCATCGATGATATTTAAGGTATAGGCATTGTCTAATATCGGTTTAAAATTTGTGCAGTTGTAAACCCCTGTATTTGCATTTTCAATGAAGTTGAAAATTTCTTGTGAATTCTTATTTGTAACCGTAACAATGGCGTTGGATGCAGGTTTTATTTCATCATAAAAACCAGCTGTTCTGGTTAAAGTTATAGTTTGCAAATTACCCATTTGCATGGTGTTTTGAGGATAGTCTCGATACCAATTTAAAGATGCATTTATAACCAAACGCTCTTGGCTTGTTGCTAAATCAACTTCAACCACATCTTCACAAGAAAGAAATAAAACTATCGCTAAAAAAGTAAAAATAATTTTCTTCATCTTACTTCAAAATTTAAAATTATAGGTAACTGATGGAACAATTCCGAAAATAGATAATTTTACTGCTTCATTATTTAAGGTTTCATCGTTTTGACGGAAAGAAATAGAAGCTGCGTTTTTACGTGCATACAAATTGTAAACACCGAAAACCCATTGTGATTCCCATTTTTTATTCTTGTTTTTTAGAGGGGTTAATGTTGCTGATATGTCCAAATGATGGTATGCGGGCAGATTGTCTTCATTTCTATTTGTGTAAATAGGTATATTCAAATCATCATAAACGTAATATCCTGTTGGATACGTAGTTGCTCTACCTGTTTGATATACCCAGCTCAGCCCAAAATCCCATTTTTTATTCAATTCATATTGCGCGGTTATCGAAAAATCGTGTAATTTATCATAGGAAGTATGATACCAGTTTCCGTTATTTATTCCTGTTTCTATTGGTGTTCTAGGTAGAGCCCTTTGTTGGGCTTGAGATAAGGTATAAGCAAACCAACCGGTTAATTTTCCGGTATTCTTTTTTACCAAAAGTTCTAAACCATAAGCTCTTGCATCACCAGATAAAATCTCTGTTTCTATGGTGTTATTTGCAATTAAGTTTGCTCCGTCAATATAATCTAATCGGTTTTTAGAATTCTTATAAAATACTTCCGTTTCAACAGTGTAATTATTCGAATCTAAATTTGTAAAATAACCCAAACTATATTGATCTAATAATTGTGGTTCTATATATTTTCCAGAGGGAGCCCAAACGTCTAACGGAGTTGGCGAGTTCGTATTTGAAATTAAATGAATGTATTGTGCCATTCGGTTATAACTCGCTTTTACCGAAGAGATTGAATTGATTTGATAAGCCATTCCTAGTCTTGGTTCAAAATTATGAAAAGTAGAAATTACATCTCCTTTACCGTATTCTTTTTGACCAATTGGTTCAGCCGATTCATAAATACCTATCGCTTCATTAAATATAACCGGTTGATCGTTTTCATATAATTGTACTGCTTGTTCTCCTACTCGATTGAAAAGGCTAAAGCGCAATCCATATTGGATAGTAAATTTATTGGTGATTTCTTGTTCTACATCAACATAAGCAGCTGATTCAAAAGCATATTTTTTATCTAACTGATCTGTATTGATACTGGATGTTTTACTATTGCTTTCTATTTTACCAGGATTAAAATTATAGTACAAACCATTCAACCCAAAGAACATTTTCAATTTATCACCGGCATAATAAGTCATGTCGTATTTTACGTTATAGTTCTTAATTTGAGAAATCCAATCAAAACCTACACTGTTGATACTTAGCTTGTAATTATAGTCGGTATAAATCATAGATAAATTCGAAAATAAACGATCACTAAAGAGATGATTCCAACGCAAATTTATGGTTGCATTACCATAGCTGTTGTTAAAACTATCGGAAATTTCAAATACATCCCGACCAAAATAACCCGATAAATAAACACTGTTTTTAGCATCAAATTCGTAACTAATTTTGGTGTTTAAATCGTAAAAATAGGCACTGTTTGGTTCATTGGCCGCTTTAAGAAACAAGTGTGCGTATGAACCTCTTCCTGCAACTAAAAAAGATCCTTTTTGTTGCTTATCAATCGGTCCTTCTAACATTAATCTGCTAGATATCAAACCAATACCACCAGTTGCATGAATTCCGCTTTTATTACCATCTTTTTGACGAATATCTAAAACTGAGGCAACTCTTCCGCCATATCTAGCCGGAATTCCACCTTTATACAATTTTATATCTTTCACTGCATCTGCATTAAAAACCGAAAAGAAACCAAAGAGATGTGATGAATTATAAATAGTCGCTTCATCTAGCAAAATTAGATTTTGATCTGCTGCGCCACCTCGTACATTAAAACCAGATGCGCCTTCTCCTCCACTGGAAACTCCCGGTAACATTTGAATAGATTTTAAAATGTCAACCTCGCCCAAAACAACCGGCATTCTTTGAATCGTTTTAATAGGTACCTTAAATGTACTCATTTCAGGAGATTTTAAATTAGCCATTGAAGTGTTTTGCTTTAAAACGATTTCTTCTAAACTCGTGGAGTCTTCTTCTAATAAAAAATCAGCTTTTGTGTCAGAGGTCAAATTAATGGTTTTAACAATTGTTTTATAGCCCAAATAACTCACTGTAACATCATAAGTTCCCTCAGGAAGTGTAAAAGAATAAAAGCCATATTCATTAGTAGTTTCACCAATCGATAAATTGGCAACATACACATTCACGCCAATGACAGTTTCTAATGAGAGATTGTCTTTTACAACACCGCTAATCGTATATTTTTTTTGAGAATAAACTATGGAAATGCAAAAAAGAAGGCAAATCAATGAAAAATTTTTCATTAAAGGTTTATTAAACGTTTTTATAGAGCAAACAAAAATAAGGGTATCGAAGTAATTAAAAGTTAAAGTTGGTAAACTTTTACAGGATGTGGTTTAATTCTAATAAAAAAGTCGCCTAAAAACTTAACTTTAAGCGACTTTTTTTTCGTTATGATATATTAACTTTCTTTAATTACCTGAATAATTTTAGCTTCAAGTTCATCGGCTAATTCCGGATTGTCTTGAATTAAGCTTTTAACAGCATCTCTACCTTGTCCTAATTTTGTATCACCATAGCTAAACCAAGATCCGCTTTTTTTGATAATTTCATACTCAACACCTAAATCAAGTATTTCACCAACTTTAGAAATTCCGATTCCGTACATGATATCAAATTCACAAGTTTGAAATGGTGGGGCAACTTTATTTTTGACCACTTTCACTTTTGTACGGTTTCCGATAACTTTTTCACCATCTTTTATTTGTGTTCGTCTTCTAATATCTAATCGAACTGAAGCATAAAATTTCAATGCATTTCCTCCAGTAGTGGTTTCTGGATTACCGAACATCACTCCAATTTTTTCACGTAACTGGTTGATAAATATAACGGTACAATGTGTTTTACTAATAGTACCAGTTAATTTTCGAAGTGCTTGAGACATCAAACGAGCGTGTAAGCCCATTTTTGAATCTCCCATTTCTCCTTCAATTTCACTTTTCGGAGTTAAAGCCGCAACCGAGTCAATTACTACAATATCTACAGCACCTGAACTGATTAAATTATCAGCAATCTCTAAAGCTTGTTCACCATAATCGGGTTGAGAAATAATTAAATTATCAATATCAACGCCTAAATTTTGCGCGTAAAAACGATCGAAAGCATGCTCTGCATCAATAAATGCAGCAATACCGCCTGCTTTTTGTGATTCTGCCATTGCGTGCAACGCTAAAGTAGTTTTACCTGAAGATTCCGGACCGAAAATCTCCACTACTCGTCCTTTTGGGTAACCTCCAACGCCTAAAGCAATATCTAAACCTAGAGATCCCGAAGGAATAACTTCAATATCTTGCATTGGTACATCGCCCATTTTCATGACCGAACCTTTACCATAGGTTTTATCTAATTTATCAAGTGTGAGTTGTAATGCTTTTAATTTTGCGGATTTTTCTTTGTCGTCTGCCATAATCTTACGGAATAATTTATATTGTTTTGAAAAGCTAAAATAAGAAAATTAATGGGTACTTTTTTGCAAGAAACCAGAAGTTATTAAAATTTTAATTTTGGTTTTTTTATTGGTGTAAAAATTAATTTTCACCCACCAATTGCTTTTTAATTAAATGCCTATTATAGGTTTTCTTATCATATAAATATGCGGAATTCCATCTTCGACATAATCATCTCCTACTTTTATGAATCCATGTTTTTCATAAAATTTTTGCAGATAAGTTTGAGCTCCAATTTTGATTGTGTGTGTTTTAAATTGTTTTTCAATTTGCTCTATCGATTTTATGATAAGTTCATCACCAATATTTTTATTACGAAAATCTGGATGAACCACTACTCTGCCAATTGCTGCATTTTGATAATAATCACCTGGTTGAAACAATCGTGTGTACGCTATAATTTGTAACGGATTTTCATCCGCGACAGCGAAAAAATGTAGCGCTGTAAAATCTTTTCCATCCAATTCCGGATACGGACAATTTTGCTCTACTATAAAAATATTGATTCGAAGTTGCAGAATATTATGAAACTCTTGCAATGAAAGCTCGTTAAAATTTTTTAAAATCCACTTCATAATTAATCTTGAATAATAATTTCTTTACTATCGTTTCTTAAAAATTCGGGTTGCAGATTACTGTGTGTGATATGAAATTTTTCTAATAAAATAATTTCCATTTCATCACAAATCGCATCAAACTGAGATAATTTGATATCATTTTTAAATTCGACATGCGCCTCAAAATGAATATCGTGATCATTTAATTGCCATAAATGAATATGATGTACACTTTTTATGGATTCGTGTTTACAAAGTTCATGTACAATATCTTGTATCACAATTTGCGAAGGAGCAAAAAGCATGAGAATTTTAAGAGAATCAATAAATATATCCCAACTCATATATAATAAGTAAATCGAAATTAAGATAGTTAAAACCGCATCTACCCAATAAATTTCAAACCATTTTATTAAAAAACCACCTACAAGAACCGCTACAGATGTTAGCATATCGCTTAATAAATGTAAATATGCAGCTCGCATATTTAAGTTATTTGTGGCGTCTTTTTTTAATAATAAAACACTTAAACCGTTACCTAAAATCGCAATAAATGCCAACCAAATAACATATTTACTATCAATTATTTGTGGGTTGTTAAATCGTTTTACCGCTTCAATACCTAAAAAAACTGCTATAATAATTAAGGTAGCAGAATTTAAAAATGCCGCAATAATTTCAGCTCGTTTATAACCAAAGGTTTGATGTAATGTTTGCTTTTTTTGATTGGTTAAATAATTAGCTATATAACTAATTATTAAAGATATAACATCAGATAAATTATGAACAGCATCTGAAATTAAAGCTAAACTACCAGAAATTATTCCACCAATAACTTGAGAAACCGTTATTAAAATATTTAAAATTATAGAAAATAATAATTTCTTACCGGATAGTTTTTTATGGTGATGTGAATGGTGATGTCCCATTTCAATTTAGGAATTTTGAGTAGGAATTTTATTTATTCTTGTTTCATGTCTTCCACCTTCAAATTTTGTAGTTAAAAAAGTTTCTACAAATTGCAAGGCTTGTGCCTCAGAAACGAATCTTGCAGGAATACTTAAAATATTAGCATCATTATGTTCTCGTGCTAAACTTACGATTTCGTTGGTCCAACAAAGTGCCGCTCGAATTCCTTTATGATGGTTTGCTGTCATCGCAGCGCCGTTACCACTACCGCATAATATAATTCCTAAATCAGCTGCTCCGCTTTCAACAGCATCCGCTACCGGATGAATCGCATCGGCATAATCCATACTATTTTCAGAATCTGTGCCAAAATTTAAAACTTCAATATCTTTCTTATGTAATAAGTCAACTATTTTAAATTTATAAGCCGTTCCGGCATGGTCATTACCAATTGCAATTTTCATTTTTTTATATTTTTTATAACTGCTACAAAATTAGCATTTTGAAGTTTATAAACATAATTTTTAGTCTATGTTAATACTTATCTGTAACGTATTCATTTTAACTATTTTAAAAATAAGAGTAAATGTTAATAAATATAACCTCAAAAAACATAAGTATTTTTTGTTTGTAATTTATATTTTATCATAAGAAAAGTACTTTTTAAAAAACTAATTATATTATCAATTTTTAAAGGTTAATTATTAACATGTTTTTTATAGGTTATGAAAACAAACTTCTATTTTTTTATGAATAAAAAGTGGTTAAATACGATATGAACAAGCTGTGAATAAGTATAGGATTAGAGTTGATTTTTAAGTATTTATAAATTAATAAATTGTTAACTCTTTTTTACAAGTGAAAAATCAAAATTTATTTGGAGTTATTTATACTACAACTTAACAAGCTATATATACCATCATTTGTTTTTAAATTTAATTAAAGAAAAATAATATATATATAATAATTGTTGAAAAGATAAAATTTAAACCTCTTTTACGTGTTGTATTATTTTAGTGGAAGCGGTGTCTACAATTTGAGTGCAACTCGTTTTTTTAAAGCTATAATCAATACTTTTTTTAGTAATGAAAACACTTATGCTAAAGAGCAAAATACATAATAATACTATTTTTAAAAAACCTCGCATACTTTATAGACGAGAAAAAAAGTGAACTGTTACAAAAATGTTAAAATATTTAAGGAATAACAAATTGAATAGCAGCAGGATGGAGTTTAAAAACAACATCACCAGAACCAATAATTTCACCATCCGCTTGAATAAAAGGTTTTTGTTTATCATTTAATTTTACCTCAATTTGCTTTTGCTGAAATGTTTGCACTTCTTTAAAATACTTCAAGTTTCCGTTAAAAAGATATTTAATCTGAAGAAGTACTTTTAAAAGTTTAATATTTCGCATTAAAGTCACATCAAAAAATCCATTTTTATGATTTTTGTATTCTGTAAGTTGCATACCTCCGCCTGAATATTGGCAAAGACCTATATTTAGCATAAAAAGAGGTAATTCGATAGAATGCTCACCCATATTTACGGTTACTTTACTCGACGAATAACTAAAAAAGCTCAGAATTGCACCTAATAAATACGCTATAGCACCAAATGCTTTTAAGGTGGCTATTTTATGTACAACAAAAGCGTCAAATCCAATACCGGCAGCATTATTAAAAAAACTTATTTTGTTATCTAAAAGGGTTTTAACAGAACCAATATCCTGATAAATAGTTTTTTCATTACAGATATATACTACCGCTTCTTTTTTATTTTTTGGAATTTTATAAGTTTTTACCCAATCATTTCCTGTACCAAATGGAATTACAGCTACGGTTATTTTTGAAGATGCAATAAATTGCTGACTCATAATTCCGTTAATTATATGATGTAAAGTTCCATCTCCACCAATAGAAATAATTTTTGTAAAACCTCTTTCTATAGCATTTTGCACCAATATTTGTTCGTGATGGGCAAAGCTGGTTACCTCAAAAATAACTTCGGTATCATATTTGATAAATAGTTGCTGCAGTTTATGTAGTTCTTGTAAACTTTTACCCCTACCTGAAATAGGGTTAACAATTGCAAACCATTTAGAACTCATGATTAGTGAATTTAATTTCTATGCAAAATACAAATTGTTTTTTATAACAATTTATTAAAGATTTATTTGTTATTTATAAGTACTTTTAAGCTTTAGAAAAATTGAAATTTATGTCGAAGAAAAGAAAGAAAATATATAAAAAAAAAGGAAATATTATTAAGAATTTAACCCAAAATATACTACAAATATTTAATCAAAATCCTAAGCAAATACTTAACTACAAGCAAATTGCGAGTAAAATGAAGATTGATGATGCCGATGGAAGAAATCAAATCATCAAAAAACTGGTAGAGCTTAAAACCCAAGATAGAATTGAAGAAATTACTATTGGAAAATTTATAATCAAAGAACATTCTCATTATTTTATTGGAAAAGTTGATATTACTTCTCGCGGAAACGCATACGTTATTGTGGATGAATTAGAGCATGATATTTATATTCCGTCTCGAAATTTAAATAAAGCGTTGCACAATGATATCGTTAAAGTTTACGTGTATAAGCGCAAGAAAAATGAAAAACAAGAAGGAGATATTGTTGAAATAATTGAAAGAAATAAAACAAAATTTGTTGGTGTTTTACAGCTCAATAAAAATTTTGGATTTGTTGTTGCTGATGATCCGAAAATGTACACCGATATTTTTATATCCGAAGGAAAATTAAACGGAGCAAATGATGGGGATAAAGTTTTAGCAGAAATTATTGATTGGCCAGGTAATTCTAAAAATCCATTTGGAAGAATCGATGTTGTTTTAGGTAAACCTGGAGATCACGATACTGAAATTCATTCTATTCTTTTAGAATACGGATTACCGTATAAATTTGAAGAAGATATAGAAAATTTTGCTGCGAGTATTCCACTTGAAATCACTAAAAAGGAAATTGCGAAAAGAAGAGATATGCGAAAAGATCTCACTTTTACTATAGATCCGAAAGATGCAAAAGATTTTGATGATGCTTTGTCTTTTGAAGTTTTAGAAAATGGAAATTATGAAATCGGAATTCATATTGCCGATGTTTCGCATTATGTACAAGAAAATACAATTTTAGAAGAGGAGGCTTATGCAAGAGCAACGTCGGTTTATTTGGTTGATCGGGTAGTACCAATGTTACCAGAAATTTTATCGAATAATGCATGTTCTTTGCGTCCGAATGAAGAAAAATTAACTTTTTCTGCGGTCTTTGAAATCGACCATCATGCTAATGTGGTTCATGAGTGGTTTGGTCGAACAGTAACGTATTCTGATAAAAGATTTACCTACGAAGAAGCGCAAGAAATTATTGAAAATGCTGCAAATAATACACAAGATAAAATTGCCGAAGCTGTTTTAAAATTAGATGAATTAGCAAAAATCATCCGAAAAAGAAGAATGAAACATGGTGCCATTTCTTTTGATAAAACAGAAGTTAAATTTGAATTGGATGAGAAGGCAGAACCAATAGGTGTTTATATAAAAGAATCAAAAGATTCTAATAAATTGATAGAAGAATTTATGTTGCTTGCGAATCGCAAAGTGGCAGAGTTTATAGGAAAAGGTAAAAGTGGCACATCCTCTAAAAAAACATTTGTTTATCGAGTTCACGACGAGCCAAACGAAGAAAAATTATTGGCTTTAGAGGGAATCATTAAAAAGTTTGGGTACAATATTCAAACCGATACAAAAAAACATACTACAGATTCTTTAAATCAGTTATTGAGTGACGTTCATGGTAAGGCAGAATCTAATATGATTGAAACCTTAACCATCCGATCGATGAGTAAGGCAATTTATACCACCGATAATATTGGCCATTATGGATTAGCATTTGATTATTACACACACTTTACTTCTCCGATCCGTCGTTATCCAGATGTGATGGTACATCGATTGTTGCAGCATTATTTAGATGGAGGCAAGGCACCAAAGCAAGAAGTTTATGAAGAAAAATGTAAACATTCTTCCGAAAGAGAATATTTAGCAACAAAAGCCGAACGCGATTCTATAAAATATATGCAAGTAAAATACATGCAAAATCATGAAGATCAAGAATTTAAAGGCGTTATTTCAGGTGTAACCGAATGGGGTATCTATGTTGAAATTATTGAGAATAAATGTGAAGGAATGGTTCGAATTAAAGATATTAAAAGTGATTATTATATCTTTGACGAAAAACAATATGCGCTTATTGGTCAAGTAACCAAAAAAGTGTATCAATTAGGTGATGAGATTATGGTAACAGTAAAAAACACCGATTTAGAACGTAAGCATTTAGATTTTAATCTAATAGAATAAAATTTTAATATCCATAAAAATGAAAAAATTAGTAATCATCTTCTTTTTTATTTCTGGAATATTGTATAGTCAGGAAAAAATAACGAAAAATTTAGGAGATTTTAACGTGTTGAAAACCTATAGAGGTTTGAATGTAAAATTAGTAAAATCAGATGCCCCGGTAATTATTATTCAGGGTAGAAAATCAAATGATGTTATTGTAAAAAATGTCAATGGTATTTTAAAATTATCGATGAGTTTGGAACAAACTTTTTCAGCTGGAGATGTTGATGTAACCATTTTTTATAAAGATAATTTAGACATTATTGACGCCAATGAAGGTTCTACGATTACCTCAGCAGAAACAATTACGCAAGATAGGTTAGAAATAAGGTCTCAAGAAGGTGCTGAAATAGTTTTAGCTGTAAAAACAAGTAATTTGGAGGTAAAAGCAATTTCTGCAGGTACGATTTCTTTGAAAGGATATTCTGTAAATCAAAATGTTAATGTCAACACAGGTGGAATTTATAAAGGAGAAAACTTAGAAACCGATACCACAGTTGTAATCGCATCAACAGGCGCTGAAGCTACGGTAAACGCTGATAAATTAGTTGATGCTAATGCAAAATTGGGTGCTACAATTTCTGTAACCGGAAACCCGAAAGAAGTGAAGAAAAAAGAATCGCTAAGCGGTTATGTTAGAAGTTAAACCTTTTTGAAGCGATATAAAAACACTTTATATCTTCTCCATTTTCAGGCATAATTTTATATTTTATGTTTGAAAAAATAAAATAATATAAGGAAGCTTTTGTTAATTAATGAATAAATTAATAAGGTAGATATATTTTGTTTGATTAAATTAGTAACTTTGCTTCTTAAATGATTTTAAAATGATGTTACAAACAATATTTTTAGGTTTTGTTGGTCCATGGCAATGGATTATTATTGGATTAGCTATTCTATTGCTTTTCGGTGGAAAAAAACTTCCTGAATTGATGAAAGGTTTAGGTACCGGAATAAAAGAATTTAAAGATGCTACTAATAAAGAAGACGAAGAAAGCGAAAGTAAAAAAAAGGAGGAAACAAAGTAAAAGTATTCCTTTTGAAGCTATAAAAAACCTCTAAATGCTGCAGCATTTAGAGGTTTTTATTTTAGTTTAATCAAAAAAATTCTTTGAGACCAACCTCATTTCCATTGAAATTTTCATTCCCTTGAAAACGGGGATCTAAGTAAATACTGTCTTTCCTATTTCTTATTTTTAGGTACAATATTCTTATTTGCTTCATTAATTTTATTAGCTGCCAATAAAGAAGCCGTCATATCATTAAGCATGCTGCTTGCGGCATTTGGATTATTTGGCAATAAAATCAAATTACTGTTCGAATCTGCACCAATAGCCTGAAGTGTATCATAGTGTTGTGTGATTACAATAAGCGCAGAGGCTTCTTGCGGATTAATTCCGGCATTATTTAAAGTATCAACACTTTCTTCTAATCCACGTGCTATTTCTCTTCGTTGATCGGCAATTCCTTTTCCTTGCAAACGTTTACTTTCGGCTTCCGCTTTTGCCCGTTCTACAATTAAAATACGTTGCGCATCACCTTCGTATTGCGCTGCAATTTTTTTCCGCTCAGCGGCATTAATTGTATTCATTGCTTCTTTTACGGAAGCATCCGGATCAATATCAGTAACTAAAGCCTTAATTATATCATAACCATAATCGGTCATTGCATCTTTTAATTCACGTTGAATAGCGTGTGCGATATCATCTTTCTTTTCAAATACATCATCTAAAATCATTTTTGGCACTTCAGCACGAACCACATCAAACATAAAAGCGGTAATTTGCTCTTGCGGATTTTGTAACTTGTAAAAAGCATCATAAACCATTTCTTGTTGAATTTGATATTGAACCGAAATTTTCAAATGAACAAACACATCATCCTTTGTTTTAGTCTCAACAATAACATCTAATTGTTGAATTTTTAAACTTAATCTTCCTGCAATATTATCCACTAAGGGAATTTTGAAATTTAAGCCTGCTTTTTTAACATCTAAAAATTTACCAAAACGCTCTAAAATAACCGCCGTTTGCTGACGAACAATAAATGCTGAAAAAAAGACGAGAAGTGCAATAATAATAACAAAAGGAATAACTTGAATCATGATTAAATATTTATATAAATAGTTATTAAATTTACAAATAATTATTTAAACTTTCTCGTAATCAAATAGTTTATATATTTATAAAAAATTTACAGATGAAAAAATTTCTTACCATTGGAATCAGTGCAATTTTAGTAGCCTTTATCGCCTACTATGTATTTATTTATTACGCAACTTATAGTGAAGGTTTTCGTTCTGGTGAATTGGTTAAAATATCAAGTAGAGGACTTGTTTTTAAAACTTGGGAAGGTAGATTGAGTCAAGGAGTTTCTGACTCACAGCATTTTGATTTCTCTGTCGAGGATGGTGATAAAGAAGTGCTCGACAAACTAAATGAATACCAAGGTAATTTCGTAAAACTTACCTATATTGAAAGATTTGGTACTTTTCCTTGGCTGGGAGATACCAAATACTATGTCAAGAACGTTGAAAAAATAGAGAATAGAAACAATTAATATGACTCCAATATATAAAAACAACGAAGATTCTAAAATTACGCTTACAGAATTAATGTTGCCATCGTATTCTAATTTTAGCGGAAAAATTCATGGAGGTTTTATTTTATCTTTAATGGATAAAGCCGCTTTTGCCTCAGCGTCAAAATTTTCAGGCCATTATTGTGTTACCGCATCTGTAAATAGAGTTGATTTTTTAAATCCGATTGAGGTAGGAGAGCTCGTTACCTTAAAAGCAAAAGTCAATTATGTGGGTAATTCATCGATGGTAGTAGGTATTCGAGTAACTTCTCAAGATATTCGTACCGGGAGCATAAAACATTGCAATTCTTCCTATTTTTCTATGGTTGCTAAAGATGATAACGGCAAAAATGCAAAAGTACCTGGTTTAGTACTTTCTAACGAAAATGATTTACGTCGTTTTTTACGCTCGATCAAGCATATTAAAATGCGAAATGAACGTAAAATTGAATTTAATAAATCCAATTTTATTCTTGATAATTATAAAGAAGTCTTAAAAGATTATAATGTAAAAATTGAATTTTAAAGTGTTTTAATTGCTGTTTCAATTCTTTGTATCGTTTCTTTTTTTCCGATAAGTGCTGCAATATCAAATAAATGTGGACCTTTCATTGCACCGACTAAACTCAATCGAAAAGGTTGCATTACTTTACCAAAACCAATTTCTTTTGCTGTAATCCATTCTTTTACAATACTTTCTAGGTTTTGAGAAGTAAAATCTTCTATTGGTGTTAAAATTGAAATTAATTCTTGCATCAATTCCGATGTGTCTTCTTTCCAATTTTTCTTAGCTGCTTTTTCATCATAAATTGTTGGAGTCTCAAAAAGATAATCTCCTAATTCCCATAAATCAGTTACAAATGTTGCTCGCTCTTTAATTAAAGAAACTGCTTTAGTGACATAATCCGAATTAAATGAAAGTCCTTTTTCCTTTAAAACAGGCAGAAACAAAGTAGCAAGATCTTTATCATCCTTTTTGATTAAATATTGATGTTGGAACCATTTTGTTTTTTCTACATCAAATTTAGCGCCTGATTTAACGATTTTTTTAATATCAAAAGCTTTAGTAAGTTCTTCTAAGGAAAAAATTTCTTGTTCTGTTCCTGGGTTCCATCCCAAAAAAGCTAACATGTTGATAAAGGCATGTGCAAAATAACCATCTTCGCGATATCCTCTTGAAATTTCTCCTGTTTCGTCATTTTTATATTCCAATGGAAATACAGGAAACCCGTCTTTATCACCATCTCTTTTGCTTAATTTTCCTTTTCCGGTAGGTTTTAAAATAAGGGATAAATGTGCAAATTCTGGCGCATCCCAGCCAAAAGATCGATATAATAAAACATGCAATGCCATAGAAGGCAACCATTCTTCTCCACGAATTACGTGAGTTATTTCCATCAAATGATCATCCACAATATTCGCCAAATGATAGGTTGGCATCCCGTCAGATTTAAATAAAACCTTGTCATCTAACAAGTTAGAATCAATTTTAATAGCACCACGAATCATATCCTGCAAATCCAAAATTTCATTGGTTGGCGCTTTAAATCGTACAACATATTTATCTCCTCGTTGCATTCGTAAAGAGACTTCTTCCGCGTTTAGCGAAAGTGAATTGGTTAATTTTTCTCTATTATGCCAATTATAAATAAAAGTTTTTCCTTTTTCTTCATGATCTTTTCGGTGAAAATCTAATTCTTCTGCTGTATCAAAAGCAATATAGGCATGACCATCCTGTATTAATTTATCGGTATATTTTTTATAAATATCTTTTCTTTCCGATTGACGATACGGACCGAATTTACCTTCTTTTCCGGGGCCTTCATCAAAAGGAATTCCACTCCAATTCAAGGAATCGATTATATATTGTTCCGCATTTGCGACATACCTGTTTTGATCGGTATCTTCAATACGTAAAACGAAAGTTCCGTTATTTTTTTTAGCAAATAAATAATTAAAAAGTGCTGTTCTTACACCACCAATATGTAATGGTCCGGTTGGACTAGGAGCAAATCGTACTCGAACGTTTTTGGTCATTTTTTTAAATTTTAGATTGCAAAGATAGGATTATAAGTAAAAATGGAATTATTAATTTTATAAAGTTTAACTATTTCTTTGCATTCGAAATAGACAATTTCGTATAGCTTTATTATTGTATTTTAGTCTTTTTAATAAGGGAACTACTTTTAGAAAAAAGAGAATTAAATCAAACAAAATATTTTACTTGGGTACATTTAAAATCATACAAGATAAATTACACGATTTTATTAAGAAATATTACTACAATGAAATCATTAAAGGAAGCATATTATTTCTTTCTTTTGGGTTGCTGTATTTTATTTTTACTTTGATTATTGAATATTTTTTGTGGTTGAAGCCATTAGCTAGAACAATTTTGTTTTGGGTTTTTGTTGTTGTAGAAATTGCCTTATTGGTAAAATTTATTGTTATTCCCATATTAAAATTGTTTCATCTTCGAAAAGGCATTTCCTTGGTGGAAGCATCTAAAATTATTGGAGCTCATTTTCATGAAGTAGATGATAAATTGGTTAATGTTTTACAGTTAAGTGAGAATATATCAAGTTCTGATTTGTTGTTGGCGAGTATTGAACAAAAAGCAGAAAAATTAGAACCAGTTCCCTTTAAAAATGCTATTAATTTTAAATCGAATAAAAAGTTTGTAAAATATTTAGCTATCCCTTTCTTGATTTGGATTCTTATTTTTATTTCTGGAAATGGCAATTTGTTTACTCAAAGCTTTGATCGTGTAGTACATCATAAAATTGCTTACAGTCCACCTGCTCCTTTTAACTTTATTGTCTTAAATAAAAGTTTGCAAGCGATTGAAGGAAAACCTTTTGTATTAAAAGTTGGTACAGAAGGGGACCTTATTCCTGAAGATGTAAAGATTTTTTTTAAAGAGGAAAGTTACTATTTGAAAAATGAGGCGCCAGGAAGATTTGGTTTTAATTTTGATAATCCGCAACAATCTATCACGTTTTACTTAGAGGCAAACGGCTTTGAATCAGTTGAATATGTAATGAAGGTTGTTTCTATTCCTAAAATTGTAGATTTTGAAATGGTTTTGGATTATCCTACATATACCAAAAGAAAACTGGAAAGTATCAAAAATACTGGAAATGCAGTAGTGCCGGATGGAACGATTGTTACTTGGAATGTTACCTCTAAAAATGCCTCTAATATTTCATTCGATTTTCCTGAAGAAAAATTTTCCGGACAAAAAGTTTCTAAAGATTTTTTTAAAATAGAAAGAGCGATACGTACTAATTTGGATTATACAGTTAGTACTTCAAATGATAAACTATCTAATTATGAAAATTTGAAATACCGCATTGATGTTATTCCTGATGAATATCCTAAGATTATTGTCAAATCTGATATTGATTCTGTTTCTAGAGGTCCGGTTCAGTTTGTTGGACAAATTAGCGATGATTATGGATTATCGAGATTGCAGGTTACTGCAAAAAATGTTGAATCAAACGAATTAGTTTTGCATAATTTACCAATTTCAAAATCTGATTTTGAAGAGTTTTTTTATGTTTTTCCGAATGGTTTGATTTTGGAAGTAGGAAAAGGTTATGAAATTTATTTTGAGGTTTTTGATAACGATGGAATTCATGGTAGCAAAAAAGTAAAATCAGAAAGTTTTTTTTATAAGAATAAAACCGATTCTGAAATTAATGAGGAACTGCTTCTGGAGCAAAAAGAAAGTCTAGAACGAATGGATAATTCTGCTCAAAGTGCAAAAGAAATGCAAAAGGCTATAGAACGCTTGTCGGATAAGTTAAAAAGAAAGGATGATCAAAATTGGAATGATAAAAAGGAATTGGATAAATTCCTGCAAAGGCAAAAACAATACAAAGAGATCTTAAAGAAAAATACGGATAAGTTATTTGATAATTTAGAGGAGATGGATGATGAATCTTCACCTGAAATGCAAGAAAAAAATGACGATTTAAAAAGTAGAATCGAAGAGACAAAAGAATTATTAAAAAAGGAAGATTTATTGCGGCAGCTTCAAGAATTGACCGATAAACTTCAAAAAGAGGATTTGTTGCAAAATGTTGAAAAGTTAAAGCAACAAACCAAGCAAGAAACTAGGTCTTTGGAGCGCATTTTGGAACTCACTAAGCGGTTTTATGTAGAGAAAAAATTCAATCAAATTCATAAAGAACTGGATGAATTATCGAAAGAACAAAATGAGTTGTCTGAGAGTGAAGATAACAAGTCGGAAAATCAAAAAAAGTTAAATAAGAAATTTGATTCTATTCAAAAAGATTTGAATGATTTGCAAAAAGATAATAAAGGCTTGAAACAACCAATGGATATTCCGAGTACTAAAACTGATGAAGAAAAAATTGACTCGGTGATGAAGCAAGCAGAGCAGGAATTGATGAAAGAAGTAATGTCAGATTCTGAAAAATCAGAAAAGAATTTCAAAGCGAAAAAGAATCAGAAGTCTGCAGCAAAGAAGATGAAAGAGTTGAGTGAAAAAATGAAATCTGGTATGCAACAAATGGAAATGGAAATGTTGGATGAAAACATCGATGATTTGAAGCAAATTTTAGACAATTTGATTTTGTTTTCCTTTCAACAAGAAGAGGTGATGATCTCGCTGGATGATAAGAATTCGAAAAACGCTGATTATCCTGGGAAGTTAAAAAAGCAACAAATCTTGAAGGAGTACTTTGAGCATATTGATGATAGCTTATACACCCTTTCTTTGCGGATGGTAAAATTAAGTTCGAAAATACAGACAGAAATTGCGGATGCTCATTATAATTTAGAAATGTCTTTAGAAAATATTGCTGAGAACAATATGAAAAAGGGAATTTCAAATCAGCAATATACGATGACTGCTGCTAATAATCTTGCAGATTTGTTAAGTGATATTTTAGAAAGCTTGCAAAATAAAAAACCCGGTAATGGTAAGGGTAGCGGAAAAGATGGTGAAGAAATTAGTTTACCCGATATTATCAAAAAGCAAAGCGAATTACTTCAAAAGGCGAAAGAGGGCATGAAACCTGGAGAAGGTGAAAGCGGTAAAAGTAGAGAACAAATGAGCGGTGAACAATTTGAAATTTTTAAACAGCAGAGTGAATTGCGGCAACAATTGAATGATTTATTAAATGGTGAGTTGAATAGTTCTAATGAAGGCAAGCGACTTAGTAATCAAATGGAGCAGTTAGAAAAATTATTGTTGGAAAAAGGAATCACAAATGAAGTATTAGATAGAATGCAAAAATTGGAATATGAATTGTTGCAACTAGAAAATGCATCTTCTGATCAAAAAAAAGATAATAAGCGAAACTCCAATAGTAATAGAAATAATTATGAAAGCAGATTTATTGAGGCGCTTACTCCAAAGAAAATATTTTTCAATCAAAACGAGATTTTAGAAAGACAAAATTTACCTTTGAACTCGTTTTACAAAGCAAAGGTTAAACTTTACTTTGAGCAATTTTAGAACTATTAATTAAAAAGTAATGCAATGATTTCTTATTACGCTGAAACCAACTTTGAGTTGGAAGGGGAGAATAAAACGGTAAAATGGTTGGAATTTTGTATCGATCAAGAAAGTAAAGAGCTAGGGGAGATATGTTATATCTTCTGTGATGACGCATATTTGTTAGAAAAAAATGTTAAGTATTTAAAACACAACACATTAACTGATATTATTAGCTTTGATTATACTCTTGATGATTATGTTTCAGGCGATATTTTTATTTCTGTAGAGAGAGTTGTTGAAAATGCTAAAGATTTTGGTATTCTCTTTAATGATGAGTTGCACAGAGTTATGATTCACGGAATATTGCATTTTTGCGGGTATAAAGATAAAACTGACGATGATAAGATAGTTATGCGCTCCAAAGAAGATTATTATTTATCTTTGCGAACTTTTTAGAATATTAAATGGAACGTTCCACGTGGAACATTGAATAGGAATGTATGGGTTTGTTTGGAAAAAAATATGATGTTATTGTTGTTGGTGGAGGTCATGCCGGAAGCGAAGCTGCTGCTGCTTCTGCCAATTTGGGAGCAAACACCTTGCTAATAACAATGAGTTTACAAAACATTGCCCAAATGAGTTGCAATCCGGCGATGGGTGGAATAGCGAAAGGACAGATAGTTCGTGAGATTGATGCACTTGGCGGTTACAGTGGAATTATAACAGACAAAACTGCCATTCAATTTAAAATGCTGAACAAATCGAAAGGACCCGCGATGTGGAGTCCGAGAGCTCAAAGTGATAGAATGCGTTTTGCGGAAGAATGGCGTCATCAATTAGAGCAAACTGAAAATTTGGATTTATTTCAAGATTCTGTTAATGGTTTGTTATTTGATGGTAATAAAATTGCTGGTGTAAAAACTTTATTGGGTTTAAATATTTATTCAAAAACGGTTATTGTTACTGCTGGAACTTTTTTAAATGGAAAAATTCATATTGGTGTAAAAACTTTTGGTGGAGGTAGAGCTGGTGAAGGAGCGTCTACTGGAATAACAGAAGATTTAGTAGTTAAGGGTCTTATATCCGGAAGAATGAAAACGGGAACTCCACCAAGAGTTGACGCAAATTCTTTGGATTTTTCTAAAATGGTTGAACAACCTGGAGACGCAAATCCTGAAAAGTTTTCTTTTTTGGATAGTACAAAACCTTTAGAGAAACAATTATCGTGTTATATGACATACACCTCTGAAGAGGTTCATGATCTGTTAAGAGTTGGTTTCGAAAACTCACCGATGTTCACCGGAAGAATTAAGGGTATTGGTCCGAGATATTGCCCTTCTATTGAAGATAAAATTGACAGGTTTGCGACAAAGGATCGTCATCAATTATTTATTGAACCAGAAGGTTGGAAGACAACAGAAATTTATGTTAACGGATTTTCAACATCTTTACCCCATGAAGTTCAGTATAATGCTTTACGAAAAGTGGCAGGTTTTGAGGGTGTAAAATTTCTACGTTTTGGGTATGCAATTGAATACGATTATTTTCCACCTACGCAATTACGTCATACATTAGAAACTAAGTTAATTGAAAATTTATTTTTTGCAGGTCAAATTAACGGAACTACTGGTTATGAAGAAGCGGCGGCGCAAGGTTTAATGGCTGGCATTAATGCTGCATTAAAAATAAAGGATAAAGAGCCTTTTATTTTAAAAAGAGATGAGGCGTATATTGGGGTTTTAATTGACGATTTAATTACTAAAGGAACCGACGAACCATATCGAATGTTTACTTCTCGCGCTGAATACAGAACTTTATTGCGACAAGATAATGCAGATTTACGATTAACTCCTATGGGTTTTGCCATTGGTTTAGCATCTCAAAAAAGATTGGATCGTGTAATTGAAAAGCAAGAAAAGACAGATTTGTTTGTGGCTTTTTTGAAGGATTCTAGTATAAAGCCGGAAGAGGTAAATCCGATTTTAGAAGATAAAAATTCAGCTCTGGTAAATCAATCTATGAAAATGTTTAAAATAGCTTCACGTCCACAATTAGATTTTACCGATGTTAGGAAGTTCCCAACTATTCAAAAATTTATAGATGATAATAAAATTGATAATGAGATTGTAGAACAAACGGAAATTCATGTTAAGTACTCGGGTTATATTGAAAAGGAAAAGAATAGTGCTGATAAACTGCAACGATTAGAGAATATTAAAATTCCTGCGAATTTTGATTATCAAAAAATTAAATCAATTTCTTTTGAAGCAAGAGAAAAACTATGTCAAATTCAACCTGCAACAATTTCTCAAGCGAGTAGAATTTCTGGTGTTTCTCCAAGTGACGTTTCTGTATTATTAGTATATATGGGAAGATAATGTTTCACGTGAAACAAATTGAAAAAATCGTTTTTAAGTAAATATCCAATGAGAATGTTCTGCTACTAGTTTGTACAAAGTACAAATGAAAACCGGAAAAAAAATTAAAATCACAAAGTGGAAGACCAGTCAAAAATAGTATTAAGGTGTAAAGATAATACGGCAACCAATGAATCTTTTGATTTAATTTTAGATGAAGAATTAGAGATGCTAATTACTTCTCCGAAACCGGAGAAATCAAAACTTTCAAAATATTACGAAAGCGAATCCTACATTTCACATACAGATTCGTCAAAAACATTTATTGATAAAATATATCAGATTGTTAAGAATTATACAATTAGAAAAAAGGTAAAATTGATTGATTCTTTGCAAACTGAAGGTAAATCAATTTTAGATATTGGTTGCGGAACAGGAGACTTTTTAGCAGCATCAAAAAATGATGGATGGAATGTGGTTGGAATCGAACCAAACGAAAAGGCCAAGAATTTTGCGATAAAAAAAGTGAATACGGCAAACACAAAAGTGAGTCTGTTTTACAAAGATATAGAAGCACTTCTAAAAGAAAACAGCAACCAAAAATTTGATGTAATTTCCATGTGGCATGTTTTAGAACATGTGTATGATTTGGAAGAATATATTAGTAACCTGGAAAAATTATTAAAACCAAATGGAAGCTTGTTAATTGCGGTTCCAAACTTTAATAGTTTTGACGCAAAGTATTACGGAAAATTTTGGGCAGCTTATGATGTGCCGAGACATCTTTGGCATTTTTCTCAAAAATCAATTGTGAAACTTTTCGGGAAAAGGAATTTGAAAGTTGTTCAAACGTTGCCGATGAAATTTGATTCGTATTATGTCAGCCTGTTATCAGAAAAATACAAAACGGGGATTTCCAATCCTGTCAAAGCTTTTAGGATTGGATTTCAATCGAATATCAAAGCGTCAACATCAAAAGAGTACTCTTCGTTAATTTATATTCTAAAAAAGTCAAAATCTTTAATTTAAGCCCTTTTTAGGACGTTTAGCGCTTGATGTCATATAATTCCATTTCTGTTCGGTAAAACTCTTTTATGCCTCAAATAAACAGCATCTTTTAAATAGTTAGAAACTATTTGTATTGTTTTTTGTATAAATAATGATTATAGCTTTATTATTTAACATTTTTAACATCTATTTTACCTATTTATGAAATTTATTAGGTTCCTTTTAATACTTTTGTCAAAATTTAAATAATCATAATAATGAAAAAATTAATTGCAGTATTTTCAATAATACTTTTGTTAGCATCATGCACGCAGACAAAAATTGCCTACGTAAATGTTGAAGATATTTTAAAAGAATATGAGGGAGCCAAAAAGGCTGAAGAAGAAATGAAAGCACAATCAGATGAAATTTCTTCACAGTTGGATCAAATGGCAATGGCTTTTCAACAAAAAGTTCAGGCATATCAGGCAACATCAAAATCTTTATCTGAAACGGTTAGAAGAGAACAAGAACAAAGTTTGATGCAAGAACAACAACAAATTCAACAACGTCAACAAATGGCACAACAACAAGTGCAAGCAGAAGGTCAAAAGAAAATTGACTTGATTAATGACGAAATTGAAACGTTCTTAACAGATTATGCTAAATCAAAAGGTTACTCTGTAATTTTAGGTACTTCAGAACAAACGAAAGCGGTAATGTATGCAGATGAATCGTTAGATATTACGGATGCCGTAATCGACGCTTTAAATGTTGCTTACAAACCAGCTGTAGCCGAAGAAGATGCGGAAGTAATTACTCCAGAAAAAATGGAAGAAACTCCGGTAAATTAAGAAAACACTACTTTTTACATAATATAGAAAAGTCCGAAATTTTATTTCGGACTTTTTTTATGCCTTAAATCTTCAAAAGAAAAAATATTTAAAACTTTATGTACTGCATAATTTTATGCAACTTTCCACGTTATTAACACACTGTTAATAAGTTTAACTCCCAAAATTTCTTAACAAACAAGCAAATATAATAATAGTTGTGCATTATGTTATTTCAAGATAAATAACTGATATACAAATAATTACAAATTAATACTATGAAAAAAGGGATCATTTTAGTTTTGTTTCTAATGAGTTGTTTTTATGGCTCAGCGCAATCTACCGGTAAATACCAAATCAAATTTTTGGAGGTCAACAAAGAAAATTCCGATTATGGAGTTGCTATTTTAGACAATAATAAATTGATTTTTACCTCTGCATTGGAAAAATCGAACGGGAATAAGAAAAATTACAATCCTCGAAAAGAATTGTATGTAGGTGATATTGATTTCGATGGTGAGATTACCAATATAAAACCTATTGCTACTAATACAGACGAAAAATATAATCAGACTGGCGCGGCATACTCCGCAGATAAAAAAACGGTTTACTTCAGTACAAATAAATATTCTAAGAAACTTTCAAAACAAAAGTTACCAAAAAATCAACGTCTTGAATTGTTTAAGGCTTCTGTTGATCCGAATGGAAAATGGATTAATATAAAAAAGTTACCTTTTAATGATGAGAATTATTCTACTGGTTATCCAGTATTAAATGCAGATAATTCAAAATTATATTTTGTTTCCGACAGATTACCATCTCAAGGAAAAACAGATATTTTTGAGGTAGACGTTATGGCAGATGGAAGTTATAGCACACCAAAAAATTTAGGAAAAAATGTAAATACATCTGGTAATGAAACTACACCATTTATTACTGAAGATGGAATTTTATATTTTTCATCAGATGGACATCCTGGTAAAGGTAAATTAGACGTTTTTGCTGTAGAGATATTTGATAATGCAACTTCTGAAATTTACCAATTAGCTGCACCTATAAATAGTATTAATGATGATTTTGCATATATCATCAATAAAGATAATAATCAAGGATTTTTTACTTCTAATCGTTTACAAGGCCAAGGCTTTAATGATTTATATGCCTTTACCTTGGAAAAAGATGTTCGTCCGGGAGAATGCTTTATTTCTGTTGACGGAAAGGTAAAAGATATAGATACCAAAGAAGTTATTGCAGGCGCAACAGTTGATTTGTATAATATAGAAGGTACCTTATTAGAATCTGTTTCTACTTATAATGACGGTAGTTATAAATTTACGGTATCCTGTGCGAAAGAATATAAGTTAATCGCTTCCAATGAAGCGTATACCAATGATGAAAAACGAATCGAAATACTAGAAGAAAACTATCATTCAGCATTGCACACGAATTTAAATTTAAGCAAAATTAAAGAAGAGAAAGCTGAAGCAATTGTTGAAAGTTTGCAACCAATCTATTACGAATTTGACGATGCTACGATTACCAATTCTGCGGCAGAAGAAATGGATAAAATTGTAAAAATTATGCAAACTAATCCGAACTTAATGATTGAGGCATCTTCGTTTACAGATTCTCGAGGATCAAGCGCTTACAATAAAACTTTATCGCATAGAAGAGCGAAAGCAGCAGTCGATTATTTAACCTCTCAAGGCATTAGTGCAAAAAGAATTAAATCGGTTGGCTATGGTGAAGAAAAATTGAAAAATCATTGTATCGATGGTGTTGAATGTGATGAAAGTGCGCATCAAATGAATCGAAGAACAGAGTTTAATTTTATGAGTTCTCAAGTGAGTATTCAAAAGAAGAAAGCGCCTCAATTAAAAGAAGTTGCAGTAGCTCAGAAAAAATCAATTCCTGAAACGAAGCAACCAGAAAAGAGGAAATCTGAGAAAACAGAAGTTGTAACTAAGACAGCACCCACTCAAGTTGAAAAGCGTATAACGACTAACAAACCCGAGAAAACAGAAGTTGTAGTTACTACGCCGCCTGCTCAAATTAAAAAGCCAAAATCCACTAATAAGGCAGAGAATTATATTGAAAAGGAAAAACTAAAAGTAATTACCAACTTGTCTGAATTAGAAACTAAATATGATATCGCTTTAGCGGATAATTCTAAAGTAAAGGATTCAATTTTAGCAGAAAAAATAAGAATAGCAAAGTATAAAAAGAACGTAGAGGAAAATAAAGAAACAGGATGGTCGAATATTATAAATTACAAAAATGACCTTAAAGTTTTTAATAAAAGATATAATCAATTTGTTTTAGGTGAAACTGAAAAGTTTAGTTTAAATAGAAATAATCCCTTGTATAAAAGAAAAGATTATTATGTACAAAATTCTGGAAAAATTAAAAGTGAGGCCGATTTAGAAAGAGAAATGGATGAAAGAGATCTTGCAATCTTGGAAGAAAATTTGAGAATTGAAAATGTCAAGGTTACTGCAATGAAAGTAAATTCTATGGGAAAATATCAAAAAACAAATAGTGCAAAAAAAACAGACTTAATTAAAGTTAGTTTTAAAGTATTGCATAATGATAAAGTATCCTCTGGGCAAAAAGAAGCTCATATTGTTTTACAAAACCCGGAAGGAAAAGTTGCCGGAGCTAAAGGAGTTTTTAAAACCAGAGATAGTTCTGCTGAAAAAAAATATACAGATCATACGACTATTAATTATGAAAAAAATGATGTGGATGTTGTTATGTTTATAGAAAGTAAAGGTAATTATCAGGAAAGAGGAATTTATCCGGTTAAATTATTTTTAGAAGGACAATTAGTTTCAGTCTCAAATTTAAACCTGCAAAATGCATTTTAATAAATAGTATTCATAATATCACATCAGTACAAGACCTAGAATTGTAACGATAAAATAAACAGTAATGTTCATGGCTCCCGGGTAATCTTTCGCAATTCGTTGTCCGATTAACATGGAAAGAAGTAAAAGAGCGGCAATGGCACAGGTAAAAAAGCCAAAAGTAGTTTTACCGGTAATTAAAATTTGAAGTATTGCAAATACTGCTAATAAGCCACAGATTATTTCTCCAATAAGAATAAAAACGAGTAAATATTTTAAATGCTTTTTAATGAAAGTTGCCTCAAAATGTTTGTTGTAAAATTCTAAACTTGATTTCCATTGTAACAATTTTTCAAATCCGGAAAACAAAAAAGTAATACAAATAAAAAGTAATATCAAGAATTGAGCGGCGTGCAGCTGAATGTATTGCATAAATTGTGGTTAAATTGTTTGTAATGATAAGGTAAAAATAAAGCAATTCACGAATAATCTTTTTTTAAAATGCTAAAAATTGTAATCATTGATGATGAAAAAAATGCCTTGGAAGCCTTAGAGTGGAAGTTGAAAAAATACGTTGAAAACATTTCCATTATCGCTTGTCAGTCTCCGCTAAAAGGTATTGAAACCATCAATATTACTAAACCAGATTTAGTATTTTTAGACATTCAAATGCCCGAAATGGATGGGTTTACACTCTTAGAAAATGTCAATTTTAAAGAATTTAAACTAATTTTTACTACTGCACATGATGAATTTGCTCTAAAGGCAATTAAAGTTTCGGCTATTGACTATTTATTGAAACCGGTAGATAAAGACGAGTTGATTACCGCAGTTGAAAAAGCAAGGCTAACGTCTACTATTGTCTTAGAAAACAAGCTTCAAAACTTACTTTCAAGTTTGAATAAGCAAGTACATAAAATAAATATTTCTGCTGATGGTAAGATTTATTTGCTAGAGCAAGACGATGTCGTCATGTTGAAATCAGATAAAAGTTATACCACGATATATTTAAAAGATGAATCGCAAATTATTGTTTCTAAAACTTTGAAAGAAGTTGAAAAAAAGTTTGATTTTAATCAATTTTATCGAGTTCATAATTCTTATTTGATAAACACAAATCATGTAAAAGAATATTTAAAAAGTTTTGGTGGAGAGTTAATTATGAGTAATGGTTTGACAGCAAGCATTAGCCGAAACAAAAAAACCGAATTACTAACCAAACTCGCTTTGGATTAATGGCTTGGTTTAACGTATTTGGCGATAATTTTTATGCCGGCATAAGAGCGGTAATTTTAGTTTTAGCTATAGTTTACTCCTTAATTTATTCCCAATCAAGAAAAAAAGAATATCTATTTTACAGTCTTTATTTAGCATTACTTTTTTTTGTTTTTTTACAATATATACAACCTCAAAAAATCCAAAATTGGTATGATTATTTAGATTATCCTATACAATTTTTAGCCTTTTTCTTTTATATTTTATTTGCAAGAGAATTGTTAAAAACAAAAAAAAACATTCCAAAATGGGATCCTGTTCTTCAATTTTTTGCAAAATCCTATTTGGTTTTAATTCCGATATTTTGGCTAATTCAATTTTTTTTCGGGAAAACTTTACAGGATAAGCTATTTCTTATTTTAGCTCCAATTTTAACGGTTTTCGCTTTGTTGTCTTATATCGTAATTGCTAAAATCAAAGGAAAGCACGTCCGTTTTTTTATTGCCGGATCGCTTCTATTTGTTGCATTTGGCAATATAAGTTTGCTAACTGAGATTGTATTCACTAATTTCTTGAAGAATACCTACAATATTCAACCCAAGCTTTTTATGCACATTGGGGCTGTTGTGGAAACCATGATGGTTGCCCTAATTTTAGGATCACAATTAAAGTATCAAAAAGATAAGCGACAAAAAGCAGAATCGTTGCTACGGTTAAAAACGAAAGAAAAGGAAAATCTAAAAATGACTGCATTACAAAGTCAAATGGATCCACATTTTTTGTACAATTCTCTAAATTCGATTAATAATTTTGTTCTAAAAAATGATGCCGAAAAAGCATCCGATTATATTACTAAATTTTCGAGATTGATTCGTGAAATACTGAATAACTCCTCGAATATTACTATTTCTTTAGAAAAAGAATTAGGCATTTTAAGTTTATATATCAAATTAGAGCAAATGCGTATTAATGACAGTTTTGATTACATTCTTGTTGTAGATCAGACCTTAGATTTAGAAAAAATCGAAGTCCCACCTTTATTTTTACAGCCTTTTGTTGAAAATGCCATTTGGCACGGATTGATCAGTAAAACAGGACAAAAAACCATAAAACTACATATTTTTGATGAAGGTGATAATATTCGTTGCGAGTTAGTCGACAACGGAATTGGCATCAATAAAACCATGAACGAGAGTAATTATGTTACTCAAAAACACAAATCTTTCGGTATAAAGGCAACAGAAGACCGCATAAAATTATTACATAAAGATGCAAAGGTGTATTTATTTATTGAAGACATTTCTAATGAGACCAAAACCGGCACAAAAGTTTCGCTCAAGTTTCCAAAGCATCGATAATACCATTTATTGATAAAACTGCACCATTTGTAAAATGGTTTATCACAAACATATATTTTCAATTTTTACGAATGATTCTTGTTCTATCTTTGAAATAGAAACTAAAATCGTAATTCCCCTCAATTCGATGTCAATATCATCTTTTACTAAACCTTCTGATGACGAAGTTCTAAGAAAACTGGTGGAAAATGATTTGACAGTTTCGTTTATAGGCGACGGAAGTGTTGTTCAAAATGTTGATGAAACCCTGTATTGCAGAACGGTCAAAATAAAAGTAAAAGACCAAGAAACTCTACATAATGTATTTTATGTAAAAAAAGGAGTTTCCTGGAAATTTAAATGTACTGTAAAAACAGAAAATATAGAATTAGAATAACCTTTAATAAGAAATAGAACAGCATCCAAGCGGGAAAATTATACTATTGAAAAAGAAAGATTTTTAGATTGTTTTATTTAATAATTACCCCAAACAAATTCCTTTTTTGTTTGGGGTTTTTTAATTTTACGATTCAGTTTAATTAAATACCTTTGAAAAATTCAATATTGTAAATCCTATAAAAGAACGTGAATCGAATTCAAAAAGGTTTTTTCAGCATACTTTGCCTCTTTTTTACAAATTTCTTGTTTTCTCAAGTTGATTTTAGCGATCAATGGGAGGACTTTTATTCGTATAATAATGTCAAAGATTTTGTAAAAATTCAAGATAAAATTTACGCTATTGCGGATAATGCTAGCTTTATTTACGATGTCAATTCACAAGAAATAACGAAGATTTCTTCTGTTCATGGACTTTCTGGAAAACAAACTTCTAGCATTTTTTTCAGCGAACCCACCCAAAGATTTATTATTGGATATACTTCAGGACTGATTGAAATTATTGATAAAGACGGAAAAATAACTATCGCAAACGATATTGAAAGACTAGATATTACGGGCCAAAAACAGATCAATCATTTTTCTGAATTTGAGGGGATCTTGTATTTATCTACTCCTTTTGGAATTGTGCAATACGATATTGAAAACCTCAATTTTGGCGACACCTATTATATTGATGTTAACTCGAGTCCGGTATTTGTAAATCAAACTACTATTCAAGGCAACACGATTTATGCGGCAACCGAAAAAGGAATTTACACAGCCGATTTGACCAACCCTAATTTAATTGATTTTAATAATTGGACTCAACCACAAGGAGCCTTTTTAGGTAATTTTAATGCAATTTCTTCTTTTAATTCTGAGGTCTATACATCCAAATCGAACATTCTATTCAAAATTTTAGGTTTGAATTCTTTACAACAAATAACTTCCTATTCTGATGAAATTTTAGATTTAAAATCCACCGAAGATTTTTTGACAGTAACCTCTTTAAAAAACGCCTACGTATTAAATTCTAGTTTGAATACGGTTTTTACTGCAAGTCAATCGAATGCCTATAACTTTAGTTTACATACTGCATTTGCGGAACAGCAACAAATTTATTTGGGAACCACCGATTTCGGAATTTTGCAAAATAATTTTTCAGGTGGTGCCTATCAAGAAATTCATCCGGAAGGGCCATTTTCTAATCAAGTCTTTTCAATAACGGCTGAAAACGACCAACTTTGGGTGGTTTATGGTGGTTATGACGATGCATTTACTCCGTTAAGTAAAAGATTAGGATACAGTCATTTTAACGGCTTATTAGAAGAAAAAGAGCAATGGAAAAACACACCGTTTAATCCCAACCCAAGTTTTCGAGCTTTAGACTTAGTACATGTAACACTAGATCCTGACGAAGAAAACAAGGCATATATTAGTTCTTGGAATAGCGGAATTTTAGTAGTTGAAAATGATGAACCAGATGTTTTATGGAACGAATCAAATAGTGGTTTAGAAAATTTATACCCAATTGGAAGCCCGAATTCGAGTATTCGTATTAATGGAAGTGCTTTTGACAATCTTGGTAATTTATGGGTAGCCAATGCTTGGGTAGATAAGCGGCTGAAAAAGCGAAGTTCAAACGGCTCATGGAGTAGCTTTGATTTAAGTTCTATTATGACGAACACTGCATTAGGTTTAACGGAGTTAGTAGTTGATAAATCGGGAGGAATTTGGATAGGTTCTCGAAGAAACGGAGTCTTGGTTTATCGAGAATCCGGAGATAGAAAAAAAGCCTTGCTAACAGAAGCCACGAAAGGTTCGTTACCCGATTTGAACGTACGAACTTTAGCCGTAGATAGAAATAATCGAATTTGGATTGGAACCCAAAAAGGCTTGGTAGTTTATTCGAATACCGAAAGTTTGTTTGATGATGCAATTTATGATGCGCAACCCGTAATCATTGAAGATGACGGAATTCCTAAAAAATTATTAGGTGATCAGCCAGTGAATACCATTGCCATTGACGGTGCTGAAAATAAATGGTTTGGTACAGATACTGGCGGCGTTTTAGGCACAAATCCATCCGGAAACGAAACACTTTTTAATTTTAATAAAGACAATTCACCCTTACCATCGAATCGAATTTTAAAAATTAAAGTCGATAATAGCAATGGCAAGGTCTATTTTGCTACCGATAAAGGTATTGTGGCTTTTGATAATGATGTCGCACCGTTTGGCGAGTCGTTAACATCAGTTTATGCTTATCCGAATCCGGTAAAAAAAGAACATGAATATGTAACTATCGATGGCAGAAACGGAACGCATTTACCACGTGGAACAAATGTCAAAATTTTAGATACTGCCGGAAGATTAGTGCATGAAACGAATGTAGAAATCGGACAAGAATTAAAAGGTGGAAAAGTAATTTGGAATAAAACCAATTTAGCCGGTCATAGAGTGGCATCTGGAGTTTACATTGTTTTATTAACTTCACCCGATAAATCAGAAACATCTTCTACGAAAATAGCAATCATCAATTAAGGTTGTTGCTTTTTAAATACTAACTTATGCTGGTCAACACAAAAGCAATTGTACTAACTTCTCTAAAATTTGGAGAATCCGATTTGATCGTGAAGTGTTATACAGAAGTTGGCATAAAATCATATCTTCTGAAAAGAATTTTTAAATCGAAAAGTAACAAGATTAATATTGCTTATTTTCAACCACTTACTCAGTTGAATATTACAGCAAATCACAATACAAAAGGAACGTTGAATAGTATTCGCGAAGTACGACTTTCTCATGTATATCAAAGTATTCCGGTAGATATTTACAAGCAGGCGATTTGCTTATTTTTAGCAGAAACTTTAAGTCATGCTCTGCAAGAGGAAGAAAAAAATGAAAACCTTTTTCAATTTCTAGAAACAGCACTTATTTGGTTTGACAATCATGAAAAAACAGCGAATTTCCATTTGCTATTTTTATTAAATTTGACCAAATACTTAGGTTTTTACCCAGAGATGAAAAATATAGACGCGCCATATTTTAATTTATCAGAAGGCCATTTCAGTAAAAATAAGCCATTTGCAGATTTTGTTTTTGGTGAAAAATTAGTTTTGTTCAAATCGCTCATCGGCATAAATTTTGATGTAATTGAAAACTTGCAATTGAATTCGAAAAATAGATCAATGGTGTTAGAGATTTTGCTGAATTATTACGAATTACACCTTGCAGGGTTTAATAAGCCAAAATCATTTACTATTTTAAAAGAAGTGTTTCAATAATATGAAGTATATTACTATTTTGATTATCATACTTATAAGTAATTATAGCTTTGGTCAAAGTTGTATTATTTTAGATAAAAATTCTGAGTTTCCGATACAAAATGTTCAAGTTCAAAATGAAGACTTCACTAAAATAGTTATTTCGGATAAAAATGGAGTTGTTGATTTAAGTAAATTCTCTGATATGGAATTGCTTACTTTTAGCCATGTTAGCTATGTTGAGTTTGAATTATTAAAAAAGCAACTCGAAAAGAATAATTCAAAAGTTCTTCTTCAGTACAAATCAGAAATACTCAATGAAGTGTTTTTATCGGCAACAAAAGGACAAGAAAATATTGCAAGAATTGCCGAACAAACTGCTGTTTATTCAAGTAAAGAAATTCAAAATTCTGCCCCACAAACTTCTGCAGATATGCTCGCAAATATCCCTGGAGTGAAAGTTCAAAAAACACAGTTTGGCGGTGGTAGTCCGGTAATTCGAGGTATGGAATCTAATAGAGTTTTACTGGTCGTTGATGGGGTTCGCATGAATAATGCAATTTATAGAAAAGGACATTTACAAAATTCAATTACCGTTTCACCTTATGGTCTAGATCGAACAGAAGTAATTTTCGGCCCCTCTTCTGTTATTTATGGTTCAGATGCCTTGGGCGGTGTGATACACTATTATACAAGAAAACCTAAAATAAGTGAAAAAACAACGGTAAATATTGATTTTTTATCCCGATTTGGAACCGTAAATAATGAATTTACAGCACAAGCTGGAGTGGAATTGCAAATGAAGAATTTAGCCACTTACACAAGTATTTCACACAGTAAGTTTGGTGATTTAAAAATGGGAGAGAATAGAAATCATGGTTTCGATATTTGGGGTAAACAATTTGAATATTCTAATAATACTTCCTCGTATTACAATCCAAATCCTGTGGTTAATTCAGACCCAGATAAACAAAGAAATGTGGGGTTTGATCAAACAAACTTTTTGCAAAAAGTTTTTATTCCTTTAACCCAAAAAACCGATATTACCTTTAATTTACAATACAGTACTTCTTCAGATATTCCAAGATTTGATAGATTGACAGAAACAAAAGATGGCAGTTTGAAATTTGCTGAATGGTATTATGGTCCGCAAAACAGGTTTTTGTTTTCGACACAATTACATGTTGAACCAGATAAAAAATGGATGAACGATGGTACAATTACCTTGGCATATCAAAATATTAAAGAATCGAGAATTAACCGAAAATTCAATAGTCTAGACAGATCTTTCAATTTTGAAAAAGTCAATGTTTACAGTATTAACGGAGACTTTACAGCGAACCTTACCAAATCGAAAAATCGAGATTTGGGCTACGGATTTGAAGTTGCCTACAACGATGTGAACTCGACTTCAAGAGGTGATATTTTAATGGTAAATGGAAATGATATTATTGGAGTTTCAGGTAATTATGTCGTTCAATCCCGTTATCCGGATGGTGGTAGTAGTTATTTGAGTTCGGCAGCTTACTTAGATTATCGCCAAGATATCTCAAAAAAATCAACGTTAAATA
Organism: uncultured Flavobacteriaceae bacterium; assembly: GCA_965363545.1. GTDB lineage: Bacteria > Bacteroidota > Bacteroidia > Flavobacteriales > Flavobacteriaceae > Lutimonas. The sequence goes on from CBDTUD010000004.1 coordinate 36,390, forward strand.
CCGGAATTCGTTTTACAAACACAGGTTTAAGTGCGAAATGGATTGATGAAACGTATATTGATTTAAAGGATACCGATATTTATTTAAATAATTCTGCAGTAACGGCCACGATGGGCTATGTGCACAAACCAAATAAAAATTGGCAGTTAAACGGTGTTTTATCCTCTGGTTTTCGATCACCGAATATTGATGATATTGGTAAAGTTCGCGAAAAAAACGGTGATTTAACAGTTCCTAATCCAGATTTAGATCCGGAATTTGCCTATAACGTGGAAGCCGGTATTATAAAATTCTTTAAAGATAAAAATTACTATTTCGGTTTGAATACTTATTATACGTTACTGGACAATTATATTGTTCGATCTGATTTTATTTTAGATGGTAGTTCTACGGCAATTTATGATGGAGAAGAGGTAAATGTAGTTGCCAATGTGAACAACAAAACGGCTTATATTTTTGGAGGAACTGCTATTTTTAAGGGAAATATTACCAACGCCTTTCGAACAAAAGCAGCAATTACTTATACAAAAGGCCGGACTTATGATACCGATGAGCCACTTTCTTCCATACCGCCAATATTTGGAAATATAGAGATTAGTTACATAAAAAAAAGATGGGAAACCGGGATAAATCTCGTTTTTAACGGAAGAAAAAAACTAGAAGATTACAATATATCAGAAGGAATTGATAACGTAGAACAAACCCCATTTTTAATGGAAAAACAAGAATATTATGGAAGTCCATCTTGGCAAACCTTAAATTTTTACTCTCGTTATAAAGCAACGAAGAACATAGATTTTTTATTTTCAGTGAACAATATTTTTGATCAACATTATAAAGAATTTGCATCCGCGATAAGCGCACCAGGGAGAAATTTCTCTATTTCCGTTTTAGGTAATTTTTAAATCTAATTTAGCTAAAATAAATAATCAACTTTTTCTTTCGCACCTTTCTTTTTTAACGGAATAACAATACTTGCGCCAATCATTCCGCCCAAAGCGGTATAAGCAAAATCATTAAAAGACCGGGTATCGCCAAACCATAACGGATCAACCCACTCTTTTACCAAACCAGCAATAGATGCTACGCCGGCTCCTATGGCCCAAGAAAGTAATTTATCTTCGGTTTTTTGATACACAAAATAGGAGGTTAAACCACCAATAATTATTCCACCAACCAAATGTTCTGGGTGTCCTTTGCTTGATGAAAACTGACCATAAGAATTCACACAAAAAATTAAGGTTAAAAATAAAACAACCGTTTTCACTTTCATCGAATTGTAAAATTAAAAATGACATACATTGCACTAAACGTATGAAAAGTTAACTACAATGCATAAAAACACTTTCTGAGAGTTATGAATTACCTATTTAAAAGCAGGAATTCCTGTAATGTCCATTCCGGTAATTAATAAATGAATATCATGCGTACCTTCATAGGTAATTACTGATTCTAGATTCATCATATGTCTCATGATCGAATAGTCACCTGTAATTCCCATAGCGCCCAAAATTTGTCTAGCTTCTCTTGCAATATGAATTGCCATATCTACATTATTTCTTTTTGCCATTGAAATTTGCGCCGAAGTTGCTCTTTCTTCATTTTTCAAAACGCCCAATCGCCAAGTTAAAAATTGTGCTTTGGTAATTTCGGTAATCATTTCGGCTAATTTTTTTTGCTGCAATTGAAATCCGGCAATAGGTTTGCCAAATTGCATTCTTTCTTTTGCATAGCGAAGTGCCGTATCATAACAATCCATTGCCGCACCTATTGCGCCCCAAGCGATTCCGTATCTGGCAGAGTCTAAACAACCAAGCGGTGCTCCTAATCCACTTTTATTTGGCAACAAATTTTCTTTTGGCACCTTAACATTATCAAAAATAAGCTCTCCGGTAGAGGAAGCTCTTAAAGACCATTTATGATGTGTTTCTGGAGTAGAAAAACCTTCCATTCCACGTTCCACGATTAATCCATGAATACGGCCTTCTTCATTTTTGGCCCAAACTACGGCAATATCTGCAAAAGGAGAATTGGAGATCCACATTTTCGCACCATTTAGAAGGTAGTGGTCTCCCATATCTTTGAATTTGGTATCCATACCTGCCGGATTAGATCCGTGATTTGGTTCTGTAAGTCCGAAACAACCGATTAATTCTCCGCTTGCCAATTTTGGTAAATATTTTTTTCGTTGCTCTTCATTTCCATATTTAAAAATAGGATACATAACTAAAGAAGACTGAACAGAAGCGGTTGAACGAACTCCTGAGTCGCCTCTTTCGATTTCTTGCATGATCAAACCATAAGAAATTTGATCTAAACCGGCTCCGCCATATTCTTCTGGAATATACGGTCCGAATGCACCAATTTCTGCCAATCCACTTAATAATTGTTCCGGAAATTTGGCATCTTGGGCTGCATCTTCAATAATTGGAGAAACCTCTCTTTTTACCCATTCTCTTGCTGCATCACGAACTAATAAATGTTCTTCGGTTAACAAATCATCTAAACCAAAATAATCGGGTGCTTGAAATAAATCTTGAGCCATAATTTTGTTATTAAATTAGTATTCTAACAAAATTACGATTATTGGTTTAATTAAAATGAAGGTTTTTAATTTTTAAATTAAAACTTTGGTTGTTTTGCGTGAAAGAAAATAAAATGAGGGTTATACACCAACACGATTGATAAATTTCATAATTTTAATTGTTTACTTTTGCCAATATGCAGCAGACATTTACTAAGCAGGAAAAATTAAAAAAGAGCAAATTGATTTCGCAGTTATTTGCAGAAGGCAAGAATGTCACTGAATTTCCAATAAAATTAGTTTATTTACCATTAGAACATGGCGGAACGCATAAGATTCAGGCAGGTGTTTCTGTTCCGAAAAGAAATTTTAAAAAAGCAGTTGACCGCAATAGAATTAAAAGATTGCTGAGAGAAGCCTACCGAAAGAACAAACAGCATATTTATACCGAAGAGCATACTAAAAAACATATATTTATGTTTATATATCTGGGTAAAAATGAGATAGAATATAAAATAATAGAAGAAAAAATGATACTTCTTTTGCAGAAATTTCTTCAAAAAAACAAAATATAAATTTCAAAAATCATGAGAAAACTTAAAAAAATAGCCATCACAATTTCTTTATTTGTTATGGTAACCTTTTTGTTTGCTTTTAAAACAGATTATTTTGAAGTTGCCAAGCAAATTGAAATTTATACTACGTTATTCAAAGAGCTCAACATGTATTATATTGATGAGATTAATCCGGCAAAATTAACAGATAAGGCGATCAATAACATGCTCAATGATTTGGACCCTTACACCAAATTTTACGATGAACAAAGTGTTGAGGAGGTAAAAATAAATTCTTTAGCAGAGTTTAGTGGTATTGGCGCGCAATCAAAATTCACAAATAACAAGTTATTGGTTTTTGAAATTTTTGAAGGCTTTCCGGCAGATCGAGCAGGTATAAAAGTTGGTGATCAAATTTTAAAAATTGATGATATATCTGTTGATTCTTATAAAAATGATGAAGTATTAACCTTATTAAAGGGGTCGCCTGATACTAAAGTAAAACTAACCATTAATCGACAAGATAAAATTTTTACTTTTGAAGTAAACCGCGAAAAAATTTCATTGAATCCGGTGCCTCATTTTCAAATGATTGATCAAGAAATAGGATATATCGCATTGGATAAATTCAATGAAAAGGCAACTTCTTCAGTTCAATCTGCCTTTGAAGAGTTAAAAAATCAAGGTATGACAAAATTAATTTTGGATGTAAAAGGAAATCCGGGAGGCTTATTGAATGAAGCCATTTCGATTACAAATCTTTTTGTGCCGAAAAATGAAGTTGTTGTTACCACAAAAGCCAAAGTAAAAAAATGGAGTGAAATTTATAGAACTCAAAATGAACCAATTGACCTTGAAATTCCGCTAATTGTTTTAATAAACGGATCCTCTGCCTCTGCATCTGAAATTGTTGCCGGATCTTTGCAAGATTTAGACAGAGCAGTAATTTTAGGAGAACGTTCTTACGGAAAAGGATTGGTGCAGCGCTATAGAGATTTGACCTACGGAACAAAATTAAAACTGACAATTTCTAAATATTATACGCCTAGCGGAAGAAATATTCAAGAATTGGATTATACCAATAGATCAGGCAGAGAAGTTCCAAAGTTTTCCGAGTTAAATCGAAATGCCTTTAAAACCAAAAACGGAAGAGCAGTTTACGATGGAGGAGGTATTGAACCAGATTTAAAAATTGAAAAACCGATTGCAACAAAATCTACTTCTGCTTTGTTTAAATCGGATGCTATTTTTAATTTTGCAACCAACTATAATTCAAAAAACAAAACAATTGCCAAACCAGAAGATTTTGTTATCAGTGATAAAGATTATCAAGATTTCATTAGTTTTTTAAAAGAGCAAAAAACTAACTTTAAAACATCCTCTGAAATAAAATTTGCAGCGGCTTTTGAAACAGCCAAAAAAGAAAATCTAAATAAATCAATCAACAGTTCTTATCAAGATTTACTTTTGCAATTACAAGAAGAAAAAATAGTAGAACTATCTCCAAATAAAGAAGAAATAAAAGAAAAATTATCCGATGAAATTATCAATCGGTATTATTTCAAAAAAGGAGAATATCAAAATCATATTTATCATAATAAATCGATTTTAAAAGCGGTTGAAATTTTAAAAGATTCTAAACAATACAATCAGATATTAAAAAATGAAGGAAATTAAAAGAACCCGGGCTCAAATATCTACAACAGCAATTGAGCGTATGTATATTGCAATGCGCCACTTGTTTAATCGTGGTTTTTACAAGCCAACGGGAATTTCAGGTAAGACACTTAAAGAGGCTCTTTTAACGCTTCAACCCGAAATTTATGGATCAATTGCGGAAGATAAAGTAGAGCTTAACGGACTTTCATACATTATTGATCGTTTACCGGAAGGCATTGAAGAATGTCGATATATCAATCTGACGGCTGATGAAGGTTTTGCCAAATCACATTTTAATATTATTGTTCCTCCGAAAAGGAGAAGAAATTGCTATCGAATTGATAAAGATCAAATGAATATTGAGATAACACGTGGTAGATCAGATATATACGATATTTTAACACATTTGACTTTCATGTTTATGGAGTCGAATAAAATTGCAACGAAAATATTAATTAATGAAGAGGGAGAAACTATTCGAGAATGGGCAATTTTAGAAGAAGTAGTGCTAAAAAATGAAAAACTAACCGACAAAAAGAGACAAGTTTTATTCATTCATTTATCCAATATTTTAGGCAGAAGTTATGAAGAAATTCATCATGCTGATATTGTTTTTAGCTCAGTGACCCAACCTAATAGGCTGTTCACCATTATTTACTGGATGGGAAAGTTAGCATTAAATGAAATTTTAGAAGAAAAAAAACATGTTATTACGTTCAGTCCGATATTAACAGAAAGAATCGGACATCATATTTACGGTGAAATTTGGGCAACCAATATTAAAAAAACCTTAGAAGAAAAGGGGTTACTGGAAAGACCAATTCATATTATTAGTGCCAATATGCACAGTGTGATGAATTCTATTTATGCTCCTGTTTTTTTACCAAAAGAAAGTGAAATGTTTGAAGGCACAAAATTATTCGAACAAATTTCAAAAGCAGAAAACAAAGAATTACAAAAAAAGATAAAAAAAGGAGCGGCTAAAAAAGGACTTACTTTTATAAAGGATTCTTCAGGAACCAATATTGATGTGCAGGTAATCGATACCGAAAAAATAGACTTTGAGAAAACAACCTATAAAATTTCTAAACTCGATGAGCCAAAACCTGTAATTGTTGTAATGGATTATGCTTTCGGAGAGCAAGCCTACGAAACAATGGATGAATTGTTAAAACCTTATGGAGATAATGGCGGAACGAAACAACATCTAAAAATTGCTTCTGTTTCTATTATGGGAAAAGCAGGAATTTTAGAGGGAGGAAAAGGAGATATCATGATTCCAACAGCTCATATTTTTGAAGGAACAGCAGATAATTATCCTTTTAAAAATGAATTAAGCGTTGAGGATTTAAAAGATTCCGGGGTGCAAGTTTTTAAAGGAAGTATGGTAACTGTTCTAGGAACATCCTTGCAAAATAAGGATCTTTTAGAGTTTTTTCATAATTCTACATGGAATGTTATCGGTTTAGAAATGGAAGGTGCACATTACCAAAAGGCTATTCAAGCGGCCTCAAAAATTAGAGGAAATATTAGCAAAAATATAAAGGTTCGATATGCATATTATGCTTCTGATAATCCTTTAGAAACTGGTAGTACATTGGCCTCTGGTGGTTTAGGTGTTTCAGGTGTGAAACCTACTTATGCCATTACCCAAAAAATATTGGAACAAATTTTTGCATAAAAAACCCTAAATCTTCAAATAAGTAGACTTTGTTTTTATAGTCTTATTTTATTTGTGAGGTTTTAACTAAAACCAAGTATTTTTTCTAAGGAATGCGCTATTTTTACGGTGTATTTCAAAAAATACACTTTGAAAAGAAAAAAGCGCTATTCTGTTTATATTAAACCAATTTCGGTAATTGCCAATCTGGTAATAATCAATTCGGCTCTTTTTTTGGGCCTAGGAAAAACTATTGATAATTTTGTTTTTATTATCTATTGTAACGCAAGCTGGCTCATAATTTCTTACTATTTAAACTTTTATAATGTAAACCGCTACCATAAGAATATAGAAGTTTTTTCGAGGTTTTTAGTCCAATTAGTGCTCTTTACCTTCGTTTATTTTGCCTTTTTCGGATTTACAAATCAAGCCATAAATACCTGGCAACATCTAAAAGTTTTAGCGACACTATTTTTAGGAATTGGAATTTTTAGAAGTCTGTTTTTATGGGCTTTGCGAAAATATAGAGGGGAAGGAAAAAATCTTCGAAATATTATTATTGTGGGCGCTAATAAAAGTGTAAAAAAACTAACTAATTTTTTTCAAGAACATCCCGAATTAGGGTATAGAATAAATGGTTTTTTTTCAGATAAGACAAACTCAAGCTCAAAATATTTGGGAAATATTGCCCATAGTTTTGATTATTTAAAAATACACGAGGTTGATGAAATTTATTGTTCCTTATCCGAACTAACGGAAAAACAAATAGCTAATTTTATTCACTATGCGGATAATAATTTGGTTGTATTAAAATTATTACCAGACACGAAAGATGTGTACACCACTAAAATGGTTGTTGAATATTACGATTATATTCCGATTTTATCATTACGTTCAATTCCGCTGGATAATTTTGTAAATCAAGTTGTTAAAAGATTATTTGATGTTTTATTTTCTATTTTTATAATCATTTTTGTTCTTTCTTGGCTTACACCACTTTTATTTATTCTTGTTAAAATCGAATCTAAAGGTCCCTTGTTTTTTAAGCAAACTAGAGATGGTTTAAATGGCAGCAGGTTTGTTTGTTATAAGTACCGTTCGATGTATGTAAATCAAAAGGCAAACGATATTCCATGTACTAAAAACGACAATCGAGTTACGAAAATTGGCAAGTTTTTGCGTAAAACAAGTATAGATGAATTGCCTCAATTTTTTAATGTATTTTTGGGTGATATGAGTGTTGTAGGTCCTCGCCCTCACATGCTTAGCGAAACGAAAAAATATGCAAAGGCAGTCGATAAATATATGGTTCGACATTTTGTAAAACCAGGAATCACAGGTTTGGCCCAAGTCAAAGGTTATCGCGGGGAAATCGAGAAAAACGAAGAAATGGAGTTTCGTGTTAAATTAGATATTTTTTATATTGAAAATTGGTCGTTTCTGTTAGATGTGAAAATTATCGGACAAACCGTAATTAACATTATTAAAGGAGAAAAAAAAGCATATTAAAACTTGAATAAATGAACATATTAATTTTAGGATCAGGAGGAAGAGAATGCGCATTTGCATGGAAACTAGCACAAAGCAACAAAATAGAAAAATTATTTATAGCACCAGGTAATGCAGGAACTTCAGATTTCGGAGTTAACGTGAATATTAATCCAACAGATTTTCATGCAGTTAAAAATGTCGTTTTAGAAAACAATATTCAACTCGTAATTGTTGGCCCTGAAGATCCTTTAGTACTAGGAATTCATGATTTTTTTCTTGCAGATTCTAGTTTGAAAAACGTTCCGGTTATTGGTCCCCAAAAATATGCCGCACAATTAGAAGGAAGTAAAGAGTTCGCCAAAGAATTTATGTACCGTCATCAAATTCCAACTGCGAAATACGCAAGTTTTACCAAAGAAACACTCTCGAAAGGATTTGAATTTTTAGAATCTATGAATGCGCCGTATGTTTTAAAAGCAGACGGATTAGCTGCAGGAAAAGGTGTTTTGATTTTAAATAATTTAGAAGAAGCCAAAAATGAATTGACAGAAATGTTAACACATGAAAAATTTGGTGCTGCTAGTACAAAAGTAGTTATTGAAGAATTTTTAGATGGAATTGAAATGAGTTCTTTTGTTTTAACAGATGGGGAGAACTATGTTATTTTACCAAATGCTAAAGATTATAAACGAATTGGAGAAGGTGATAAAGGCTTAAACACTGGAGGTATGGGAGCAATTTCGCCAGTACCTTTTGCCGATGAAGTTTTTTTATCAAAAGTGGAAGAACGTGTTATCAAACCAACTATTAATGGCTTAAAAAAGGATAAAATAGCTTACGTAGGCTTTATTTTTATAGGATTGATTAAAGTAAATAATGAACCTTTTGTGATTGAATATAACGTGCGAATGGGAGATCCGGAAACGGAAGTGGTGATACCTCGAATTAAATCAGATTTAGTGGATTTATTTATTGCAACAGCAGAGAAAAAATTAGATTCTTTCCATTTACAAATCGATAAAAAAACTGCAACTACTGTGATGCTTGTATCTGGAGGATATCCAGAAAACTATCAAAAGGATAAAGAAATTTTAGGATTAGAAAATGTAAAAAGTTCTATTGTTTTTCATGCCGGAACTGCAGTAAAAGATGGTAAAATTGTAACTAGTGGAGGTCGTGTAATTGCGATTACATCGGTTGCAAACACCATGCAGGAAGCTTTGAAATTATCGTATCAAAACATCGATAAAATTTGTTTTGAGAAGATGAATTTCCGAAAAGATATCGGCTTCGATTTGCAATAATCCACCTAATAAAAAGACCATACCGCATGACGAAAGGTAAAATAATTGTTGCGCCATTGCATTGGGGTTTGGGTCATGCTACACGATGTATTCCTATAATTAAGGCGCTGTTGGAACAAAATTTTACTCCAATTATTGCAAGTGATGGCGCTGCGTTGGATTTACTTCGCATGGAGTTTCCACAATTGAAAAGTTACCAATTACCTTCGTACGGAATTCAATATCCGAAAAACGGGAAAAGTTTCACCTATAAATTGCTTTTACAATTTCCTAAAATCTACATGGCAGTTCAGGAAGAAAGAAAAATTATTTCTAAAATCATTATAAAAGAAGGTGTTACAGGTATAATTTCGGATAATCGTTTCGGAGTGCGATCAAAGAAAGTGACATCGGTTTATATTACGCATCAAATCAAGGTTTTTTCTGGAATTACAACTTTTTTAAGCAGTAAATTACATCAAAAAATAATTGAAAATTTTGATTATTGTTGGATTCCTGATTATAAGGGAGAGCCAAATTTAGCGGGAAAATTATCCCATGTAAATGTTACTATTCCGTCTTACCGTTATATCAATCCGATTAGCAGGTTTCGTTATGAAAAGAGAGAGAAAAAGTACGATTTATTAGTAGTCCTTTCCGGTCCCGAACCACAGAGAACTCTTTTAGAAGAAAAGCTCTTAAAGGAGCTAAAAAGCTATCCAAAACGAATTTTATTTGTTCGTGGAATAATGGAAGACAAGCAAAAATATACTAAAATAGAGAATTGCTTGTTGGTTAATTATATGTTGGCAAACGAATTAGAAAAGGCTATTAATGAATCTGAAGTCGTTTTAGCGAGATCGGGCTATTCAACCATAATGGATTTAGAAAAGTTAGGGGCAAAATCTTTTTTTATTCCAACACCTGGACAGTTTGAACAAGAGTATTTGGCGATGTATTTGAAGAAGCAACATATCGCTAATTTTGCAACGCAAGAATCGTTTAAAATTGAAATGTTAGTTGGTATGGATAACTTTACTGGTTTTATAAAATCAAAAACCTCAAAATCAAACAAATTCGATTTTGAGGTTTTTTCCAAGGTTAAAAATTAGGCTTTAAATAAATTTTAACTCAGTTTCTTTTGTATCTTCAACTTTAACTAATTTATTGGACTCATAGGTCAATTCTTTTACGGTATCATCGGCAATCACATACCATTTTCCAACTTTTTTACCCATGTCATATTCTGCAACTGTAATTTTTTCACCTACTTCGTTATAAGTAATCCATTGAGAATGCAACTTATTTTCTTTAAAAAATCCAACTTCTTTTATAGCTCCATTATCGTAATAATAAGTTGCTTTTACTAAATCGTTTTGTTTTTCAAATTTTGGTTTAACTTCTTGAGCAAAAGCCGAAGAAATAAAAACTAAAGCAATTACGAGTGTTCCAATTAATCTTTTCATAGATATCCATTTAATAATCATTATAAAACTAATAAATAATTTACAATTACACAACATTTACTTAACGTTAAGGTAACATTGGAGGAGATATTTGACTTTTTTTAGAACCTTCGAAGATTTTTTATGTCACCTTTTCTAAAGTGATTGAGAAAGAAGAACCTACCTCAGGAGTACTCTCGACAAAAATATTTTGATGATGCGCTTCAACAATGTGTTTTACAATGGCCAAACCTAATCCAGAACCACCTTGATCTCGTGAGCGACTTTTGTCAACTCTATAAAAACGTTCAAATAACCGTGGAATAATTTTTGGGTTAATACCAATCCCGTCGTCGGATACTTTCACAATAAATTTCGATTTAGAAAAAGAACGAACACTTAGAGTTGTCATTCCATTTTCTTTACCATAATTAATAGAATTGGAAATAAGATTAATTAAAACTTGTTCAACTCTTTCTTTATCGGCTCTGACTAAAATTGGAAATTCGTAAGTGTCTTCAAAGATTAATAATATATTTTTTTTTCGGGCTTTGAGCTCAAACATTTCAAATACATCAGAAATAAGCTTGATAATATTAAAGGTTTCATAGTTTAATTTCATACCAGATTCTAATTTGGATATCATATCCAAATCTTTAACTACAAAATTCAACCTTTCAATACTTTTATTCGCTCTTTCTAAATATTTTCGTTGTAGTTTTTTATCATCTATTGTATTATCTAAAAGCGTTAAAACATACCCTTGGGCTGTAAATAATGGAGTTTTTAATTCGTGAGAAACATTTCCTAAAAATTCTCTTCTAAAATCATCACGGGTATTTAATTTTTCAATTTCTTGTCGTTTTTCTTCTATGAAATCCTTCACTTGGGTAAAGAAGACTTCTAAATCAGTGGTGTTTTTCTTATTTATGTCAGTATCCTTAAACAAGGAAGAGCTATTGTAAATATGCTCAATTTCTTTTCGGATAAAATTTTCAAGAATATAATTTAATAGAAAAAAGATTAGTGTAAAAAAAATGATACAAAAAATAAGAAAAAGGGTAAGGTTAATACGGAAATCAAAATAGTAATAAAAAGAAACCACTAAAATCGTGAACAAAGCAAAAGTTGCGACGATTATTTTTAAAGAAAGGATGTAATTTTTTTTAATTTTCAATAGATTAAATTTCAAATTTATAGCCAACACCTTTGATGGTTTTGATATAATCATCACCTAGTTTTTCACGAAGTTTTCTAACATGAACATCAATGGTTCGTTCTCCCACAACAACATCTTGTCCCCAAACAGTTTTTAAAATAACATCACGGTTAAATACTTTATTTGGCATACTTGCTAAAAGGGATAATAACTCAAATTCTTTTCTTGGTAATATTATTTTTTCACCCTCTTTTTCAACAAAATACTCTTCTCTGTTTATGGTGATACCCTCAAACTTCAAAATTAAATCTTCTTCATTTTCTTCACTTTTTAATCTTCGTAATAAAGCATTTACTTTACTTACCAATACTTTTGGTTTTACCGGTTTTGTTATGTAATCATCGGCGCCAGCATCAAAACCAGCCATTTGAGAATAATCTTCACCACGGGCAGTAAAAAATGCTATTAAAACATTTTCAAACCCTTTCAATGCACGAATTTTTTCGCAAGCTTCAATGCCATCCATTTTAGGCATCATTATATCTAATAAAATTAAATGAGGTTTTATGGTTTTCGTTTTTTCAACAGCTTCCAAACCATTGCTTGCTTTATACAATTGAAACCCTTCTTTAAGTAAATGAAAACCAACGATTTCTAAAATATCCGGTTCATCATCTACTAATAAAATTTTAATGTCTTGATTTTTCATAAACTAAATTAAGAGGTAAAAGTAATTAAAAAAAGAAACGAAAATTGGCCTTAACCTTAATTTAACTTTGAAACATTGGGGTTACGTTTTTATCATTTAAAGTTAAACCGATGTTAACACCTTAGTAACATTAGTGTTTGACTTTTGTCCTGTAAAATTAAAAAACTAAAACAAAAAAAATGAAAAAATTAATTTTAGGTATTCTAACTGTTTCGGCACTTTTTTTAACGAGTTGCGGTGATGATTCAAAAGACATTATTGTAGACACGTGCAATGATGGAATAAAAAATGGCGATGAAACGGATATTGATTGTGGTGGATCTTGTCAGTCATGTTCTGAAACGGAAGATGTAAGTGGTTTATTAACCTCAAATACTACTTGGTCAAAGAGTAATATTTACGTTTTGAACGGAAAAGTTGTTGTTGATGCCGGTGTTACTTTAACCATTGAAGCAGGTACTATTATTAAAGGAAAAGAAGGTACAGGTTCTTTGGCTTCTGCGCTGATTGTTGCTAGAGGAGGTAAATTAATGGCAGAAGGTACTGTTGATAGTCCCATTATATTCACATCTGTTAAAGATAATATTGAAATTGGTCAAACGGAAGGTACTAATCTTAGTGAAGCTGATAATGGCTTATGGGGAGGTTTAATCGTTCTCGGAAAAGCGAAAGGTTCTTTTAAAGGTGATGTTACCGAAGTACAAATAGAAGGAATTCCTGCGGGAGATACTTTCGGATTGTACGGAGGTGATGATAATACAGATAATTCAGGTATTTTAAAATATATTTCAATTCGTCATGGTGGCGCAGAAATAGGGGAAGGTAATGAAATCAATGGTCTTACTTTAGGAGCTGTAGGTAGTGGTACCGTAATCGAAAACATTGAAGTTGTAGCTAACTTTGATGATGGTGTTGAATTTTTTGGAGGAACAGTTTCTCCTAAAAACTTATTAGTTTGGGCACAAGGTGATGATGGTTTGGATATTGACCAAGCGTACGCTGGAACTATTTCAAACTCTTTAGTTATACAAGGTGATACTTCAGATCACGCTTTAGAAATTGATGGCCCAGAAGGTTCATTAGAAGGTCAGTTCACATTAAATAATATCACTTTAATTGGAAATCAAAACACACCGGATGGTCAATACAACGATAATAGAGATAATGCAATGGGTCACTTAAACAATATTTATGCCTACGGATTTAAAATAGCTTCTAATGTTGAGTTAGATAATGATGGTGTAGCAATGAATTATAACAATGAAAAATTAACTTTTGGAACTTGGGAAATTGTTCTTCCAACTGGAGTAATTGATGTAAATACTTTGTTTCAAAATAAAGCTGAGACTGTAACGGTTCAAGGATTTGGTAATTACGCAACAGCGGTAACCAAAGGATCCGAAACTGTTGGTGCAGACTTATCAGTATTTGACTGGACTTATGCCAATTCAAAATCAGCTTATTAATATTATAATAATTAAGAATAAAAACAATATCAAATTTTACAATTTGCTCGCTCTTTTTAAGGGGCGAGCAATTGTTATAAATAGAAATACCGATTTACAAATTTCAATCCAACTGAAAATGGTAATCAGGGATTCAATATTATAAATAAAAAAACAATAAGTATTAACAGTTGAAACAAGCGTTTAAATAAAGAAATTATGAAGATAAAATTTTTACTTTTTATCGTTTTTGGAATGTTGTCGCAAATCTTTTTTGCTCAGAAAGGGGAACTGATTGGAAACATTAAGGATACAGAGTATAATGATGTATTGCCCTTCGCGAATGTACTAATGAAAGGAACAACAATGGGTACAACATCGGACTTTGAAGGTAATTATGCGGTAAAATTAGAGGAGGGAACTTATAGTGTTGTTTTTTCATTTGTAGGATATGAAACAAAACAAGTTACAGACGTCGTAATTATAGCCGGACAAGTAACGGAATTAAATATGAGCTTAGGACCACTTTCTAATGAATTACAAGAAGTGGTTATCTCGGCTAAAACTGCACAAAACACAGAAGCAGCACTTTTAGATGTACAAAAAAAATCTGTTAATTTAATTGACGGTATTTCGGCAGAATCCTTTAAAAAAATTGGAGCAAGTGATTTGGCAAATGCTGTAAAAAATGTGCCGGGAGTTTCAGTACAAGGTGGTAAATATGTATATGTGAGAGGTCTTGGAGATCGATACACAAAATCAATTCTTAACGGTGTGGATATTCCAGGACTAGATCCGGATAGAAATACCATTCAAATGGATATTTTTCCTACCAATATTTTAGATAATATTCAGGTAGTAAAATCTTCCACGGCCGATTTGCCAGCCGATTTTACGGGCGGTATGGTAAATATCATTACCAAAGATTTTCCAACACAAGAAGAATACAGTATTTCGGTAGGTACAAGTTATAATCCCGACATGCATTTTAATTCTAACTTTTTAAGCTATAAAGGAAGTAGTACCGATATTATAGGATTTGATAATGGCGATAGAAGTTTGCCGATCAATCGGGCACAATATATTCCAGTTCCTTCTGATAATAATAGCTTATTGACCGTTGTTACGCAACAATTTAATCCTGAAATGAAGGCAAAAAAAGAAACTAGCTTAGTTGATACAAATTTCGGCTTTACCGCAGGAAATCAATTTGATTTAGGTAGTGATAAAAAATTAGGTTATCTAGCTTCTTTTTCTTACAAAAATGAATACGAATATTACGATTCTTATGAAAACGGAAATTATAGAAAATCTTCTGATAAATCTGTAAATGAATTGCAATTAGCTCAAGGTCAAGTGGGTGATTTAGGTAAAAACAATGTATTATTAAGTGGTTTGGCGGGCTTGACTTTAAAAACTCCAAAAAATAAATACAAATTATCCTTAATGCATATTCAAAACGGACTTTCAACAGCGGGATATTTAAAACAACGAATATTGTTTTCAGATGCGGTTGAACTGTACAAAGACAATTTAGAATATAAGCAAAGTCAAATTACCAATTTGCTTTTAAATGGTAAACATTCTAACGAAGATGCTTCTTGGGTGACAGAATGGACACTTTCGCCAACCTATTCTCGTATCGAAGATAAAGACATACGAGTAACTCCTTTTAAACATGAAGAAGAAACAGATATTTATAGCATAAGTCCAAGTTCAGCGGGTAATCCTTCTAGAATTTGGCGTAATTTAGAAGAAATAAATGCGGTTGGTAAAATAGATGCAACTCGAAGACACACACTTTTTGATAGAAACGGAAAGCTAATTTTTGGAGGAGCTTACACCTATAAAAATAGAGATTTTGGTATTGATAATTATAGAATCAGATATCAAGGTGGTGCAGGACAAGAATTAGACGGAAACGCAGATTTATTGTTAGCTGATGAAACCCTGTGGACAGTAAACTCTAAAAAAGGTTCTTATTTGGAAGGCAATTTTGAACCAGCCAATAATTATGAAGCGACACAAACGATTGCTGCTGCTTTTGTCTCGGAGGAATTTCAAGTAACTGAGAAATTAAAATCTATTATCGGTGTTCGTTTTGAAAAATTTGATTTGTTTTATACTGGTCAAAATAATTTTGGAACCATAGTTTATGACAATCAAAAAGTGTTGGATAAAGCTGACTTTTTTCCTTCAATAAATTTGATTTACGGTGTGAATGATGATACTAACTTGCGTTTTTCATATGCAAAAACAACTGCAAGACCATCTTTTAAAGAAGCTTCAATTACACAAATTTTCGACCCGCTGTCAAGTACAACATTTAACGGTAACATTGATTTGCAACCAACCTATGTTGACAATTTAGATGTTCGCTACGAACGTTTTGGTGAAAAAGCACAACTTTTTGCGGTAAGTGCCTTTTATAAAAACTTTACTGATCCAATTGAGCTAACTTATTTTTTATCGGCAACGAATCAATTTCAACCTAAAAATTTAGGTTCAGCAGTGGTTTATGGTGTAGAATTAGAACTTAGGAAAAATTTCGCTTTTATCTCTGAAAACCTAGAAGACTTTAGCTTTGTTTTTAATACTTCGATTATTAATTCTGAATTGGAAATGAGCGATGAAGAGATGGAAGCCCGAAGATTGAGTTTGAGAGATGGAGAAAGATTAAACAGTAAACGAGAATTGCAAGGTCAATCTCCATTTTTGATCAATGCCGGATTAAATTATGATAATGATTCAGGTTGGCAAATTGGCTTGGTGTATAACTCACAAGGGGAAACACTGCAAGTAGTTGGGACCGGAGATGTGCCAGACGTTTATACCATACCATTTCATAGCTTTAACTTTAATGCCATAAAATCTTTTGGAAAAGACAGAAGATCAAGCATTAATTTTAGAGTTAAAAACATTTTGAATGATGATTTAGAGAGCAATTATCAAGCTTACAAAGCACAAGATCAAATTTTTTCTAAAATAAGTCCAGGAAGAGCTTTTTCTTTAGGATATAGCTACAAATTTTAAACATTTTTAATACAATTTATTGAAGACTGTTTATTATAACAGCCTTTTTTATGTTTACTTTTATGTTTTCATGGTATTAATAATAAAAACCAATGCATAAAACTAATCTAACACATATTCTATTTTTAGATATTGAAACGGTTCCTGAGCAAGCTTCTTTTTCTGATTTGAATGAAATAAAGCAAGAATTGTTTGCCAATAAAACCAAATACCAACGCAAAGAAGAATTTACGCCTGAAGAGTTTTATGAACGAGCCGGAATATGGGCAGAATTCGGTAAAATAGTATGTATTTCTGTTGGTTTTTTCGATTCTGAATCGGAAGAAAAGACGTTTCGATTAAAATCATTTTACGGTATGGATGAGATTAAAATTTTAACTGATTTTAAAGCCTTACTTGAAAAATATTTTAAACTGCAACACCATGTTTTATGTGCGCATAACGGAAAAGAATTTGATTTTCCGTATATCGCCAGAAGAATGATTATCAATAGAATTGAGGTTCCTGAAAAATTAAACCTTTTTGGCAAAAAACCATGGGAAGTGGCACATTTAGACACTTTAGATATGTGGAAATTTGGCGACTACAAACATTATACTTCCTTAAATCTTTTAACCAATATTTTGGGAATAGATTCCCCAAAAGGAGATATTGACGGTAGCCAAGTCGGCAAAGTTTTTTATGAGGATAACGATTTAGATCGCATAGCAAAATACTGCGAAAATGATACGCTTGCTGTTGCCCAAATCTATTTGAGATTCATGAATTTAGATTTGTTGCAAAAAGACCAGATTATAAGGGTTGATTAGTTTCAAAAGCTTATTCCTCCAATTTCATAGATAATTCTAACCAGCGTTCTTCTTTTTGTTCTAAATTGCTAATGATTTCCTGTAATTGCATAGAAGCTTCGTTTATTTTTTTAGCTTCAATTTCATCGTTGGAAAACTGATTTTCTATTGTTGTTTTTTTCTTGGTTAAGTTTTCAATATCTTTTTCTAATTTACCAAATTCTCGTTTTTCATTATAACTTAATTTGTTTGCACTGGAATCTGTTTTTCTCGTGTCCTCCTTTTTTTCTGTTTCACTGGCTTCAGGTTCTTTGGAGTCTTCATAACTTCGATAATCGGAATAATTTCCGGGAAAACCGGTTACTTTTCCTTCTCCTTCAAAAACAAATAAATGATCTACAATCTTATCCATAAAATAGCGATCATGCGATACAACCAATAAATTACCAGGAAAATCGAGTAAAAAATCCTCTAAAACATTTAAAGTAACAATATCTAAATCGTTGGTTGGTTCATCTAAAATCAAAAAATTCGGATTCTGAATCAAAACTGTACATAAAAATAGACGTTTTAATTCTCCTCCAGATAGCTTTTCTACAAAATCATATTGTTTTTTACGATCGAATAAAAAGCGCTCTAAAAGTTGACCGGCACTAATTTTATTTCCTTTTGCCAAAGGAATAAATTCGCCAAATTCCTTGATTACATCAATCACTTTTTGTCCCTCTTTGATGTGAATACCACTTTGTGTGTAATAGCCAAATTTTATGGTGTCTCCGATCACAACTTTACCCGAATCTACAGGAACACTTCCGGTAAGAATATGTAAAAAAGTAGATTTTCCAGTCCCGTTTTTTCCAATTATTCCGATACGTTCACCACGTTTGAATACATAATCAAAATCTTCAAAAAGATTTTTTTCATCATACGATTTACTAATATGATGCAGCTCAACAATTTTACTGCCTAAGCGCTCCATATTAATTTCAAGTTGTACTTGGTGATTATTTCGTCGTTGTGAAGCTTTCTCTTGGATTACATAAAAGTCATCAATTCTTGATTTAGACTTGGTTGTTCGTGCTTTAGGTTGGCGACGCATCCACTCTAACTCTTTGTTAAATAGATTTTTAGCTTTATCAACGGTAACTTGTTCTAATGCAATTCGCTCTTCTTTTTTCTGTAAAAAATAGGAATAATTACCCTTATAACGGTATAATTTTCCTTCATCCAACTCGATAATATCATTACAAACCCGCTCTAAAAAGTATCTATCATGCGTTACCATTAAAAGGGTAATTTTTTCTTTTTGCAAGTAATTTTCCAACCATTCAATCATTTCTAAATCGAGATGATTCGTAGGTTCGTCTAAAATTAAAAGATCAGGTTTGTGAATTAGAATAATAGCTAAAGAAAGTCTCTTTTTTTGTCCACCGGAAAGGGTACTCACTTTCAAATCGATGTCTTCTAATTTTAACTTGAAAAGAATTTGTTTGTATTGTGTTTCAAAATCCCAGGCCTGAAGATGTTCCATTTGCTCAAAAGCAGCTTGATAAGCATCTTGATCTTCAAGGTTTTTAAGCGCATGTTCGTATTGCTGAATAACTTTAAGTGTTTCATTATCCGAATCAAAAATAGATTCTTCAATAGTCAGATTTTCGTTTAGGTCATCTTTTTGTGATAAATAGGCCAGTTTGAGACCTTTTCGGAACACTACTTGTCCGCTATCAGGCACATCTACGCCGGCAATAATATTAAGCAAAGTTGTTTTTCCGGTACCATTTTTCGCTACCAAAGCAATTTTTTGATCTTTATTGATACCAAAAGAAATATCTTCTAATAAGATTCTTTCGCTATAAGATTTTGATATATTCTCAACGGATAGGTAATTCACAAGCTTTTGATTTTTCTGCAAAAGTAAATTAAAAATAAACGAAAGAAATGGTTCTTGGTTTTATTCTTTGTTTTAGGTAAAAGATTAAGGAGGCTGAGTCTCTATTTTTGTTGTTTAATTGTCATTCTCGCGAAAGCGGGAATCTTACTTTTTCATAACAGTTTACTCATAATAGAGGGGTATTCCTCAAGCTGTTAATTGCGATTGTATTTACATGTTATTAGCAATCAGCATTAAGGTTCAATCAAAAGATTCCCTTTTTCAAGGGAATGACAATTGGTTATCAGAGTGTTCATTTCATGTCATTCCCTTGAAAAAGGGAATCTCATTATAAATAGCAAATTGTATAAATCCAAAAGAAACCAATTTCAACTTTCAACTTCTCTCAATTCATAAATCATCATTGAAAAACGCCTAGCGATTTTAACTCTTAAACTCAGGTTTAAAATCTTGCTGGTATTTTTCCCATTGTTCTTGGGAGGTTATATTTTTATGCTCGTCGGCTTGAAAAAGCTTGAGATAAACTTCTAATTGATTTGCGGTTTGATATCCTTTTAAGGGGATAATTGTATTCGCTTCTTCATCAAAAAATACAATCGTTGGATATGCGGTAATCTGAAGTGCAGAAGCAAATTCGTGCTGCGCGTTTCTTCCGCTTAAATTGGGATCATATTGTGGATTTTCAAATAATTGATTTTTATAAAAAATCTCTCCTTCTCCTTCAGCATCGAACTTCACCGCATAAAAGTGTTCATTTACGTAGGCAGCAACATCGGGATTTTGAAAGGTGTTTTTATCAAGCATTTTGCATGGACCACACCAAGTGGTATAAACATCCATCATTATTTTTTTTGGGTTTTTCTTTTGCATTTTGATTGCATCATTCATAGTCACCCAGTTTATTTCTTGTGCAGATATATTGGCAACCGAAAAAATTGCCAACAAAAAAAGTATACTAATTTTATTCATAATATTATATCAAATTTTAGGATAAAACCCTATTATTTAACTCCGTGCATCAATTTTTTTAATACCGGATTTAGCAATAACGCAATTACACCAATAATTATTGGGACAAAGGTAAAAATTAAAAAGAAAGTAGAAATATCATATTTTGCGGTAATAGTATCTATCATTCCCCCCAATTTTCCTGAAGTTTTATTTCCAATCGCCAACGCAAGATACCAAACTCCAAACATGAATGCAATCATTCTCGCAGGCACCAATTTACTAACGTATGAAAGTCCGACTGGTGAAACGCACAATTCACCCAACGTATGAAATAAATAGGCTAAAATTAGCCAAACGATACTTACTGACGCTGTTTTTGCTCCTTGCGGTATTCCGGAAGCACCGAAAGCTAAAAAGGCAAATCCGATACCTAAGAAAAACAAGCCGATTGCATATTTATTTGCGGGTTTCGGGTTGTATTTACTTTCCCACCATTTGGAAAATAATGGTGCAAAAGTGATAATAAATAGAGAATTCAAAATTAAAAACCAGGTAGCCGGAATCTGAATTTCATTTTCTTTTTTTGCAATAACCGATGCCGCGATATTAGTATTAATCAATGCCGCTTGTTCATCGGTTAAATATTTGAAATTAACTCCTTTTTTGTCAATATCGATGATTGAAATTTTGTCATTTTTTACAAAATCGTTCGCCGATCGTATCACAGTACTGTTATTGACCAAAACGGCATTATCAGGAATTATAGTATTGACAGTAACAACAAAATCTTTTACAACTTCGTTGTCTGGCTCATTTGTTTTTTTTAATTGATAGGTTTGATAGCTAATCTCATAAGAATAGGTATTGAAATTCGTATAAATTTTCCAAATAACAATTCCCCAAATCAAGACAAAACTAAAAGCTAAAATTAAATTGGAAATAAAATATTTTTTAAACGTTTGCCGGAAAAGTAAAAATAACACCCAAGTGATAATTGCAATAGGAACAACTGTAATAATCACATCGACAATATTAAATATAAACGCTGCATTACCGGATAAAATTCTGCTTGTATAATCTTTAGCAAAAATGCTCATCGAACCTCCTGCTTGTTCAAAAGAAGCCCAAAAGAAAATAATGAAAAAGGCAAAAATTACAACGGCTAACATTTTATCACGTGTAATATTGCTATAGCGTACAATTCGTGATCCTAAAAGGTAAATAAATAATAATAAGGTGATTACGATGGTATAACCAGAATAATCAACGCCATTGAACTCTAAAAAATTTACTTCCCCAATTTTAGAAAGCGGATCGTTAATCACCCAAACCAAGCCAAAAACAGCGACAATTATAATGAGAATTTTATCGATTATCGTAAACGGATTTAATTTATCTTCGATTGCAGTATTGTCATCTGAAGCAATCGTTTTATCTTCTTTATTAGGTTTTTTGCCAACTTCTCCAAAAATTCCATGTGCAAAAGTAAATTGAAGTAAACCCAAAAGCATAAAAATTCCGGCAAGACCGAAACCCCAACTCCATCCTAAATATTCTCCCAGGTAGCCACAAAGCATAATTCCTAAAAAGGCTCCGGCATTTACACCCATATAAAAAATGGTATAAGCTCCGTCTTTTTTTTCTGGAAAATCTTTGTATAAAATAGATATAAAAGAACTCATGTTTGGTTTAAAAAAACCGGTTCCGATAACTAATAAACCTAAGCCTAGATACAGAAAAAACGGACTAGCTTCAACCGCCATACTTGCATGACCTAAAGTCATGATGATCGCGCCAATAATAATAGCGCGGCGATTTCCTAAATATTTATCGGCTAAAGTTCCACCAATAATCGGCGTTAAATATAATAAAGCGAGATAGGTACCGTACAAAGCTAGTGCATTTTCACGGGGCCAATCCCAACCGCCTATACCAAGAGCACTTACCAGAAATAAAACCAATAAGGCACGCATTCCGTAAAAGGAGAAACGTTCCCACATTTCGGTAAAAAACAACACGAAAAGTCCGGATGGGTGTCCGAGAACTTGCGTCTCAAAAAATTCATTTTTAGCAACGTTCATAATTTCTTAGTTTGATGCAGCTTCTTTTTCTAATTTTTCTTTTGGTTTGATTACCATTTTATCATAAATAGCCAAAGCGAGAATAGTAACAATTCCGATCCCAACAATAACGTACCATATTTTGTTTGGATTGTAGGTATCCCAAAGTAATTGCGTCATTTGACCTTGTGTTAAATCTAATTTCCGAGAGGCTAAAGCGAAATAATCATTTTTAGTAAATTCTTTTGTTACTTCGGGCATTTCAATTCCTCTAGAGGTCATTTCTGTTTGTAATAGACTTAATTTATCGGACCAAGCCTCATATAAATTCCCGGAGATAAATGCTGTAAAAAAATTTCCAGCAGCGACGGGTAGAAAATAGGTACCCTGATAGAGTGCTTCTTTTCCCCTAGGACTAATTATTGCAATAAAAGAGGAAAAAGTTGGGTTGGTGGTCATTTCACCAATAGCGAAAATGGTTGTTCCAAGTACTGTAAACCATACATTTTGGGTATAAAAAGTAATTCCGATACCAATCGTTGCTATAATAAAACCACGAACCATTGCGCTTACATGTCTCATTTTTAGAACAAAATAAGAAACAAAAATTTGTAGAAAAACGATCATTAAAGCATCAATTTGGGTAAACCACTCTGGTTTCACTTGTCCACCATCACTAATTAAATTTCCTAACCAAGGCCAAAACTCAGTAATGGATGCACTTAAGCCAGAAGAATCAACCCAATCTTCAATAAAGTTTGGGAGTGTATTAAATAATTGGTTAAAAAGTGTCCAAAAACCAACCATAATAATTAAGAGAACAGTAAGTCGCACATCTTTTATGGCTTCCCAAATTTTTCTGAAGGAATTAGAAATAGCTTGACCAAAAGTTTCTTTTGTGACATCGCGATAAGGTTCTTTAAACAAAAAAATCACGATTAATAAGTTTATGGCAATTACGATCGAAGCTTGAATAAAAATAAGTCTCCAGCCATATGTAGATCTCAATCCTGATGACATTGCCGGGCCTATAAAACCACCAATATTTACCATCATATAAAAAATACCAAAACCTAAAGTTGAATTGGATTTATCGGTTGATTTCGTAATGATTGCAGAAGCTACCGGTTTAAATAATGCTGCACCTAGAGCTACAAATAAGAATACAAAAAACACACTCCAATAACTACTAACAGTACCCATCAAATAATAACCAATGATTAACATGGTATAGGCAATGATTAGAGATAATTTATACCCTATTTTATCAGCGATTACTCCGGTAAAAAGTGGTAATAAATATAGAATTGCCGGAATAAAACCCATTAATTGTCCTTTTTCGGTATGGGTAAACCCTAATCCGCCTTCGTCTGTAGAGCCGACCAAATAAATAGCTAGTAAAGTAAATATTCCGTACCATGCCCAGCGCTCAAATAACTCCATTGCACTGGCAATCCAAAATGTATTTTTAAAAGAACCTAAAGTTTGTGAAATTGATCGTTTTTCTGTACTCATTATTAAAGTTTTTAAAATAAAAAGCTCAAGCATTTAAATACTTGAGCTTTCTTTGGTTATTTAGTTATTTTTATTCATTTCAATTTAAAGACAAACAAACATTCTGCTTATTTAATACCATGCATTAGCTTATTTAAAAGAGGTGAAAACACAATTATTATTGCACCACAAACTAAAGCGATATAACCAAATTGAGTAAACACATCTATATATAAATCTAGACTTTCAGAGGCTGTTAAAGCCACAAAAGTTGTTGAAGACTCTTCTCCAGTTCCAGTTAAAGGCGCTAAAACGCTACCCGCAACATAATTTGAACCGGCAAATGATAAAAACCAAGCTCCCATTAAAGTTCCCGTCATCTTAGGTGGTGCTAACTTTGTAACCATTGACAATCCAATCGGAGATAAAAATAATTCACCAACTGTATGAAAAAAGTATAATCCTACTATCGTCCACATTGGAACTAAAAAGTCTTCAGCGGCTTCTTTACCAAGAATTGTTACTAAAAATCCAACACCTACTAACATAATTCCAATACCAAATTTTGCTGGAATATTTGGATTCATTTTTAGCTTGTCTAATTTCATCCACATCCAAGTAAAAATAGTTCCCATTACCAAAATGAAGAATGGATTAAAAAATTGAGTTTGACCAGCAGTCATATCCCAAAAACCTAAAAAAGCTTCTCTATTTACATTTCTATCTGCAAATAAGGTTAAAGAAGACCCGGCTTGCTCAAACAATGACCAAAAAATGATATTTAACAAACATAATATTATAAATATTATCATTCTATGTAAAAGAACTTTCCCACTCTCAAATCCTGCTTTTAACAGCGTAAAAATAACATATGCGGCAACCAAAATTAATAGGTATCCAACCCAACTATTGTTTTGAATTAATAAATATAAAACAGGAAAAAGCAATAATGATAATAATATAGTTACATGAAATTTTGTTAAAGGTCCAAAAACTTTTTTGTGTAAATCTTCTGGATTAGGAGGTAAAGCAGCAAAATTAAAATAACGCTGACCTGCAACAAAAATCAAGACACCCAATATCATTCCTATTCCTGCAAGTCCAAAACCATATTTAAAGCCATAAGTTTCTCCAACCCAAACGGCTACTAAAGTTGCCAATAAAGCTCCTAAATTAATTCCTATATAGAAAATTGTAAACCCTGAGTCTTTTCTTATATCTTGATCATCATAAAGTTTACCAACTATACTTGAGATATTCGCTTTAAAATAACCATTACCAACTATTATAACTGCCATACCCATATAAAGCCAATCCATATTTCCACCTAAAATTAGAAATTCGCCTATTGCCATCAGTATTCCTCCAAAAATAACAGCATACTTATATCCTAATATTTTATCTGCAACCCATCCACCTAAAACAGGGGCCATATATACTAACCCAGTATAAGCTCCATATATTGAAAAAGCTTTTGCGTCTCCTTCAAACAATGCCTTCGTGATAAAAAGAACTAAAAGTCCTCGCATTCCATAATAACAGAAACGTTCCCACATTTCTGCAAAAAATAAAACAAATAATCCTACTGGATGTCCTAAAAAAGTTCTGTCTTTTATTGCTATTTCATTCATATTAAAGCTATTAAGTTAATTAGTTATTATTAGTTAGTTGTCATTTTTTTCATTCAAATAATTATTTATTATTCTTTTCCCCCTAAGGTTTTCTCGATAAAATTAGTCATTTTTTGGTAAAGATTTAATCTTGTGTTATTTCCTTTAGAAATGCCATGAGCTCTATCAGGATAAATAAATAGTTCAAATTGCTTATTGGCTTCTACCAAGGCATTTATCATTCGCATCGTATTTTGCACGTGCACGTTGTCATCTGCGGTACCGTGAATTAGCAAATAATCTCCTTGTAGCAATTCTGCAAAATTTATGGGAGAATTATCATCATAACCACTCGGATTTTCTTGTGGGGTTTGCATATATCTCTCCGTGTAAACGGAATCGTAAAAACGCCAAGAAGTTACGGGCGCAACTGCAATTGCCATTTTAAAAACATCAGCGCCTTTTGTAATTGCCAAAGACGACATATAACCACCAAAGCTCCAACCCCAGATTCCGATTTTCTTGCTATTGATATAAGGTAATTTGCTCAATTCTTTTGCTGCCTCAATTTGATCTTCAATTTCGAATTTTCCTAATTCTTTATAGGTAACTTTTTTAAAATCACGACCTAGAAATCCGGTTCCTCTACCGTCAACACAGGCTACAATATAATCCATTTCTACCAGCATTAAATGCCAATAATCTCTTGAATTGTTCCAACTATTAGAAACACTTTGAGATCCCGGACCAGAATACTGGTATAGAAATAACGGATATTCTTTGTTTGAATCAAAATTGGTTGGTTTGATCATCCACATATTAAAATCTCCGTTCTTTGTTTTTAAGGTAGAAAACTCTTTTGAGGAAATAGCGTAGTTTTTTAATTTATCGGTAAGCTCTTGATTGTTTTTTATTTCTTTGATTTCTTTTCCCGTTTTGGAATCGATCAAGGTATAAATTTCGGGAGAAGTAGCACTTGAAAAGGTATTGACAAAATAATTGAAACTGTTGCTAAAAGAAGCACTATTTGTACCGATTTTTTTACTTAATTTTTCTTTCTTTTTCGCTGAGATATCAATAGAATAAACGCTTCGGTTGATAGAACCTTCTTCAGTAGATTGGTAAAATATTTTGTTCGTTTTATCGTCAAATCCATAATAACCGGTTACTTCCCAAGGACCTTTTGTAACTTGATAAAGCAATTTACCGGTTTTATTGTAATGATAAATATGATTAAAACCGTCTTTTTCACTGATCCAAATAAAACTGTTATCATTTAAAAAGGTGAGATCATCTGTAATTCTAATATATGCGGCATCTTTTTCGTTTAAGATCAAGGTGCTTTTTAAAGAGTTTCCATCTACAAAAATTAGGTTTAAATTATTTTGATGGCGATTTAAAGTTGTTACTGCTAAGGTATTTTTTTCTTTAGTCCATTGAATTCTTGGAAGGTAATACTGCTGGTTATTAGCTAAATTAATTGGAGAACTCTCTTGTTTTTTGAGATCATAAAGATGTAGACTTACCACTGAATTTTTTTCACCGGCTTTGGGATATTTAAAAACTTGCTGCGTTGGATACAAACTACTGCCATAAATATCCATAGAGAATTCAGGAACTTCAGTTTCATCGAATCGAATATAAGCAATTTTATCAGAATTTCCGTTCCAAGAAAATGCTCTTACAAAAGCAAATTCTTCTTCGTAAACCCAATCGGTTATACCATTTATAATTTTATTTTTTTCACCGTCTGTTGTAATTTGAGTTGTTTCTTCGGTTTCCAAATTTTTTACAAATAAATTATTTTCATGAGCAAAAGCTACTTTTTTACCGTCAGGAGAGAAAGTAGGTTCTTGAATTAATCGATCAGAAATAAGCACTAAATTTTTCGTTTTTAAATCGTAAACGTAATATTTACCTATCCAAGAATGACGATAAATTCGTTGTTTGTTAACTCCGATAATAAGTTTGGTTTCATCTTCACTAAAGGTATAATCATCAAAATATTTTATTCCGATTAACTGGTTGCCTGAAACAATTGTTTCTAATTTCTCGAGTGTTGCATAATCGAATTTTTCTAAGAAAGTTCCTTCTTGATAATGATTTAAAATGGTATAAAAATCACCATTTTTCATCGAATGAAACGCTTCTAAACCTTGAGTGCTAAAGGTATTATTTGTAAAAATATCATCTAAAGTAATGTCTTTTTTTTGTGCTAAAAGGGAAAACGAAATAAAAAAGAAAATTAGAAAAACATTTTTCATGTAAAGAAGATTAATTTTAATGCTCAAGTTTACGGAAATTAATTTAAAATTGTGCTTAATTTAGCCTAAAAATAAAGGGATTAAAAAAAATAATTCATAGCGTGAACTTGATTTAAGCGAATGTAAAATGTTACGTTTTTAGTTTTTTTTCAATGATAATTGAAATAGTCTGCGAAATCAATAATTCCTGTTAGGTAAATTAATAAGTATCTTTGTAAATGTATTAAATTTTTAAGGGCATGAGTAAAACAATATCCGGTTTTTCAAAGCTTTCGAAAGAAGAAAAAATTGATTGGGTCTCCAAAAATTACTTTTCAAATGTAACAAAAGGGGTAGCTGTTTTAAAGCAGTATGCAAACCAAGACCTAAAATTACAGCAATTGCATGATGAATTTATCGAAAATACGATTTCTAATTTTTACGTTCCGTATGCTGTTGCACCAAACTTTATCATAAATGAAAAGAATTATGCAATTCCGATGGCAATTGAAGAAAGTTCCGTCGTTGCTGCAGCATCTTTAGTGGCAAAGTTTTGGAGTACTAGAGGAGGATTTAAAGCGGATGTTATTTCGACTACCAAAGTAGGACAAGTACATTTTATGTATTCGGGATCTTTTGAAAAATTAAGGGAATATTTTTTAAAAATTAAGGCGAAATTAATTGAATCGACTTCATCAATAACGACAAACATGCAAAAGCGTGGTGGTGGAATTGCAGAGATTGAGTTGAGAAATAAAACAACCGATTTAGATAATTACTACCAATTGCATGTTACGTTTGAAACTGCCGACAGCATGGGAGCTAACTTTATCAATTCTTGTTTAGAGGCCATTGCGAATTCCTTTAAAAAAGAGGAGATCGAAATTGTAATGAGCATTTTATCTAACTATGTTCCCGATTGTTTAGTTCGGGCAGAAGTCAGTTGTGCGGTTTCCGATTTTTTCCCTAAAAATGCAGAGTTTTATGCCAAAAAATTCGTTCAAGCAGTTAAAATAGCGAACGCTGAACCTTATCGGGCAGTTACCCACAACAAAGGAATAATGAACGGAATTGACGCCGTTGTTTTGGCTACCGGAAATGATTTTAGAGCTGTTGCCGCCGGTGCACATGCCTATGCATCAAGAAGCGGATCGTATAAAAGTTTGACCAATGCGAAGATAGAAAATGGCAGGTTTTATTTTTGGATTGAAATTCCGTTATCGGTCGGTACCGTTGGTGGTTTGACAAAATTGCATCCATTAGCGAAATTATCATTAGAAATATTACAATATCCTTCGGCAAAAGAACTCATGCAAATTATTGCAGTTGCAGGTTTGGCGCAAAATTTTGCAGCATTAAAAGCCTTAACCACAACAGGAATTCAACAAGGTCATATGAAAATGCACTTGAATAATATATTAAATCAGTTAGAGGCAAATGTGTCTGAAAAAAGAGTAATTATCGAAAAATTTAAAGGCAAAACAGTTTCGCATAATGCCATTGCGGAAGCTTTGCATGTTTTAAGAACAAATCTATCATAAATTTAAGTTATCTGCTAATAACCAGATTCTATTTTAATAGGTGGTAAATCGTTTGATTTATCCGTATCTTTGATATTATTGTTTAACTAAAAAACTATACATTATGTCATTTGAATTACCAAAATTACCATACGCGTACGACGCTTTAGAACCATATATTGATGCAAAAACTATGGAAATTCACCATACAAAACATCATAACGGATATACAACCAATCTTAATAATGCGATTGCTGGAACAGATTTAGATGGAAAAACCATTTTAGATATTTTACAAAATTTAGACATGAAAAATGCTGCCGTTAGAAATAATGGTGGAGGTTTTTACAATCATGATCTTTTTTGGAAAGTAATGTCTCCAAATGGTGGAGGTAAGCCAAGTGGCGCTCTTGCTTCGGCAATTAATGCTGCTTATGGTTCTTTTGAGTCATTTAAAGACGTTTTTGCAAAAGCTGCTGCTACACGTTTCGGTTCTGGTTGGGCTTGGTTATGTGTTCATAAAGGAGGTAAAGTAGAAGTTTGTTCTACACCAAATCAAGACAACCCGTTAATGCCGGGAGTTGATTGTAAAGGAACTCCAATTTTAGGATTAGATGTTTGGGAACACGCCTATTATTTACATTACCAAAATCGTCGTCCGGATTATATTAATTCATTTTTTAGTATAATCAATTGGGAAGAAGTTTCTAAAAGATTTGAAAGTAATAAATAATTTATCATGTCATTCCCATGAAAACGGGAATCAAATCACAGAATTTTGAAAAAAATTCTTTAATACCTCTAACCACGGAATTTTTCCGTGGTTAGTTTTTTTATACATAGCTGATGTAAAACCTTAAAAGTGAATTCAAGAAATACAGCCTTTCTATTTGCCTCGTTGGCCGCTTTGATTTACGGAATTAATTATACCGTAGCTAAAGAAGTTATGCCACATTATATCAAACCTTATGGTTTTATTTTAGTACGGGTTTTTGGGGCAGCGATTTTATTTTGGATTACCGGATTGTTTATTAAAAAAGAAAAAATAGCAACCAAAGATTTTTCTAGAATTTTAATGGCAAGTGTTTTCGGAACAGCCTTAAACATGCTTACTTTTTTCAAAGGATTGAGCTTGACAACACCCATAAGCGCTTCTGTAATTATGGTATCAACACCAATTATTGTTTTAACTTTTGCAACGATTTTTTTGAAGGAAAAAGCAACTAAACGAAAATTAACCGGAATATTTATTGGTATGTTTGGGGCAATTCTTTTAATTGTTTACGGACAAAGCATAGGTACAGCAACTAACGGTGTTTTAGGTAATTTTTTAGTTTTTATCAATGCAGCTTCTTATGCACTATATCTTATCACAATTAAAAACTTGACGAAAAAATACCATCCGTTGACGATAGCGAAATGGCTGTATTTATTTGGATTCATTTTGGTAATTCCTTTTGGGATCAACGAATTTTTAGAAGTCGATTTTGTTACTATGCCAAAATTTGCAATTATTCGAATTGCTTACGTGGTTTTATTCACCACTTTTTTTGCTTATATGTTTAACTTGTTTGCCATAAAAAAATTAAAGCCAACAACCTTAAGTATTTTTATTTATGTGCAACCCGTAATTGCCTCACTTTATGCTCTTTTTGTGGGTAGCGATTCTTTAAATGGCATAAAAATAATAGCTACTATATTGATTTTTGTAGGAGTTTATCTGGTAACTCGAAAATCAAAAGAAGAATTAGAATAGCACTAGTTTTGCCCATATGAAACCTTTGTTTCACTTCTTAAAAAAGGAAGCAACATAAATTAATATTTGTGTAACTTTGACTAATTTTTAAAAATAAAGAATGATAAAATCAATGACAGGTTATGGTAAATCGATTCTCAATTTACCAACAAAAAAAATAACCATCGAAATAAAATCTCTTAACAGTAAAAATTTAGACTTAAACACTCGAATTCCAGGAGTTTACCGCGAAAAAGAAGTAGAGATTCGAAGAAAATTAGCCAAAGAAGTTGTTCGGGGAAAAATTGATGTATCGTTTTTTGTAGAAACCACTTCAGAAGAGTCAACTACTATAATTAATAAAAGTATTGTTGCGCATTATATGCAGCAATTAAATGAAATTGATGCAAAAGCAGAAACACTCTCAATTGCCATGCGACTTCCAGATGTTTTAAAAACTGAACGAGAAGAGTTGGATGAAACCGAATGGCATGTGATAGAAAATGCTTTTGAAGAAGCTATCATTCAATTTCAAAAATTCAGAAATGATGAAGGAGAAGTATTGCGAAACGATTTTATTTTTCGCATTGAAGAAATTCGAAAAAATTTAATCGAGGTTATTTCTCTTGATGGTGAACGCCTCGAAGCAGTTCGAGAAAAATTATTGAAAGCCGTAACCGATTTAAAAGTTACAGTAGATGAAAATCGTTTTGAACAAGAAATGATTTATTATTTAGAGAAATTAGATATAACCGAAGAAAAAGTCAGATTGAATAATCATTTGGATTATTTCATTGAAGAATTAAACGGAGAAGATTCTAACGGAAAAAAACTTGGATTTATTTCTCAAGAAATCGGTAGAGAGGTTAACACAATTGGTTCTAAAGCCAATTTTGCACCAATGCAAAAAATGGTGGTGCAAATGAAAGATGAACTCGAAAAAATAAAAGAACAATTGTTAAACGTATTGTAATGACGAATACCAATTCAGGCAAACTTATTGTTTTTTCAGCACCTTCAGGTTCAGGTAAAACAACGATAGTTCGTCACTTATTAGAGCAACCGGAATTGAATCTCGAATTTTCAATTTCAGCAACTTCCAGAGAAAAAAGAGGTTTAGAAATTGACGGCAAAGATTATCACTTTATTTCTGCAGAAGCCTTTAAAAAACACATTGATAAAGATGAATTTGTAGAATGGGAAGAGGTTTATAACAATAATTTTTATGGAACCTTAAAATCAGAAGTAGAACGTATTTGGAAACAAGGAAAACATGCAATTTTTGATATTGATGTTTTTGGTGGTTTACGGATAAAAAGAAAATTTCCCAAACAAACTTTGGCAGTATTTGTGCAACCACCATCGATTGAAGAAATGGAAAAAAGATTGCGAAATCGCAAAACGGATAGTGAAGAAAAAATTGTAGAACGGGTTGAAAAAGCAGAACGAGAATTGCAATATGCAAAAGATTTTGATCAGATATTAATCAATGATGAATTGAGCAGAGCTAAAGCAGAAGGGTATAAAATGGTGAGAAATTTTCTCAAAAAATAACAAGTAAACTTCAATTCAAGCATGAAAATCGGTCTCTATTTCGGAACTTTCAATCCCATTCATATTGGGCATATGATTATTGCCAATCATATGACGCAGTTTTCTGATTTGGATGAGGTTTGGTTTGTGGTGACTCCACATAATCCCTTTAAGGAAAAAAAGACTTTATTGGCTGATAATCACCGATTGGAATTGGTAAGAATCGCTACAGAAAATTTTCCAAAGTTAAAAGCATCAAATATTGAATTTGGCTTACCAATGCCAAATTATACTATTAATACACTAACCTATTTGTACGAAAAATTTCCTGATCAAGAGTTTAACTTAATCATGGGAGAAGATAATTTACAATCTTTTCAAAAATGGAAAAATTATGAAACCATTTTGCAAAACCATGATCTTTATGTGTATCCGAGAGTTTATGAAAACAAAAAGAAATCTCTTTTACATTCCCATGTAAAGGTCCATTTTGTAAATGCTCCGATTGTAGAAATATCGTCAACATTTATTCGAAATGCGATAAAGAAAAAGAAGGATATTAGAGTATTATTACCCCGTGAAGTATGGAATTATATGGATGAGATGAATTTTTACAAATAGAGATTCTATCATGAAAATTACCGTATTATTTACTATTTTTAGAAGCTGGTTTTAACAAAAAGGAAAGACTTTCCAACCTAAAAAACATTGTATATTTGTTCTTGATTTTAATAGAATGGAAAAAACACCCAAGAAAAGTAAATTAAAAGAAAAGCTAACGTATAAGTATCGATTTGTTGTTTTAAATGAAGATACTTTTGAAGAGCGTTTTTCTTTTAAGTTAAATCGGTTAAATGCTTACGTTTTTGGCGGATTATTTTCTATTTTTTTAATTGCATTAACCACCTTAATCATTGCCTTTACCCCTTTAAAAGAATATATTCAGGGCTATTCTTCTACCGAATTAAAAAAAGAAGCAACAATTTTAGTGTACCGATTAGATTCGCTTAAAGAAGTGCTTTCTGTGAATAATTTATACATCGAAAATATTCAGCAAGTTCTCAAAGGAGAAATAAAGCGTGTCAATTTTAATAAAGATTCTGTTTTACAACAAATGCGTGTTGAAAAAATTGATTTTGCACCTTCGGCAATTGATTCTGCATTCCGATTGGAAGTTGAAGAAGAAGATCGATTCAGTGTTTTTGAAAAGGCTACTAAAAACACCGACATTGTTTTTTCATCTCCTATTAAAGGCAAAATAACCGAAGGATATGATGCTAAAGAAAAACATTTGGCCATTGACGTAGCGGTTGACAAAGACACTCCTGTAAAGGCAGTTGCGAACGGAATTGTCATCTTTACCGGCTTTACGGCAGATACTGGTTATGTCATAATTATTGAGCACAGCCAAGGGTTTATTTCGGTGTATAAACACAATGCGACAATTTATAAAGAGCAAGGTGATTTGGTAAAAATGGGTGAAGTTATTGCGAATGCAGGTTCTACAGGTGAACTTTCTACCGGTCCACATTTACACTTTGAGTTGTGGGATGATGGTTATCCGGTAAACCCTTTAGATTACGTTGATTTTGAATAAATAGTAGAAACATTTCGAGTAAAAATACCATGGCAATAAAATCTATTCTTGCAAAAATATATGCTTCTTATATTTCTAAAAAAGTGTACGCTTGGGCGGAAAAACCTATAGAAACTCAACAAAAAGTATTTAAAGATTTGATTGCGCAAGCCAAAGATACAGTCTTCGGAAAAGAGCACCATTTTGACACAATTAAAAATTATTCCGATTATAAAAATAACGTTCCAGTTTGTGATTATGAAGATTTAAAAGGTTATATCGAGCAAATAAAACAAGGAAATAGCGATGTTCTTTGGATAGGAAAACCATTATATTTTGCGAAAACTTCTGGTACAACTTCGGGGGCGAAATATATTCCCTTAACAAAGGAATCTATGCCTTTTCAAATTGAAGCGGCAAAAGAAGCTTTACTGCTGTACATAGCGAAAACTGGAAATGCACAATTTGTCGATGGAAAAATGATTTTTTTACAAGGAAGTCCCGAAATTGATAGTAGCAATAAGATTAAAACCGGACGATTATCTGGTATTGTGGCACATTTTGTTCCGAATTATCTTCAAAAAAATCGATTGCCAAGTTGGGAGACAAATTGTATCGACGACTGGGAGACCAAAGTCAATAAAATTGTCGAAGAAACAGTTGTTGAAGATATGCGCTTGATTAGCGGAATTCCATCTTGGGTACAAATGTATTTTGAGAAGTTAATCCAAAAAGAAGATAAAAAAGTAAGTGAGATATTTTCAAATTTTAACCTTTTCGTTTACGGTGGTGTAAATTACGAACCTTATCGCCAAAATATGGAAAACTTGATTGGTAAGAAGGTTGATGCAATCGAATTATTTCCGGCAAGCGAAGGCTTTTTTGCTTATCAAGATTCTGATTATGACAATCAGGACAGCGCCAAAAAAACAGGAATGTTGCTCTTGCTAAATAGCGGTATTTTTTATGAATTTATTCCAGCAGATAAGTTTTTCATTGCAAATCCACCACGATTAACAATTGGTGAAGTTAGAACTGGTGTAAATTATGTTTTGATAATTTCTACCAATGCCGGACTTTGGGCTTATAATATTGGTGATACGATTGAATTTACATCGATAAAACCATATCGAATTATCGTTACCGGAAGAATTAAACATTTTATTTCAGCTTTTGGCGAACATGTGATTGCAAAAGAAGTCGAACAGGCATTACAAGACGTTGTTGCAGGAACAGCTATTAAAATTAACGAATTTACTGTTGCACCACAAGTAAATCCGCCAAAGAGCGAATTACCATATCACGAATGGCTGATAGAATTTGAAAATGAACCGGAAGATATGCAAGATTTTGCAAAAAGAATTGATGCTGCAATGCAGAAACAAAACAGCTATTATTATGATTTAATTGCGGGAAAAATTTTACAACCTGTTGTGATTTCAAAAGTTGCGAAAAACGGATTTCAAAATTATATGAAATCTGTTGGTAAGTTAGGTGGTCAGAACAAAATTCCGCGATTATCTAATGACAGAAAAATAGCAGATTCCATAGAAATTAGTAATAAAAAATAGCATTTAAAACATGAAAGTCATTTCCGTCAATATTGGTAAAAAGCAAAAAGTTGTTTGGAAAAACAGAACCTATGAAACAGGTATATATAAATATCCGGTTTCTGATAATATTTTTTTGGGTACAGAAGATGTTGAAAATGATGCAGTTGTAGATAGAAAATACCATGGCGGAATTGATCAGGCAGTTTATGCCTATGGAGAAAATCATTATGAATATTGGCAGAAATTATATCCAAATTTGGAATTTTCGTATGGTATGTTTGGCGAAAATTTGACCATTTCTAATCTTTTGGAAGAAGAAATGAAAGTAGGAAGTATCTATCAACTCGGCGAAACAAAATTAGAAGTTTCTAAACCAAGGCAGCCTTGCGTAAAACTTGGAATTCGTTTTCAAAACGCAAAAGTTGTCAAGCAGTTTTGGAACACTACGAAAAGTGGAATTTATTTTAAAGTTTTACAAACCGGTTTTGTGTCAATAAATGATGAATTAATTTTATTACAAAAGGCGGATAATTCTAAAACTATTGCAGAGGTTTATAATAGCAAGAAACCTAAGAAATAAGCTTTCTTTGAACGCGCTGTGAGATCGAAGTTAAAATCTCATATGGTATAGTTGTTGTGATTTTAGCAAAATCTAAAATATGTTTTTGATGGTTAAAAATCACAACGTCATCGCCTTCTTCACAAGAAATATCGGTAACATCTACCATAATAATATCCATGCAAATGTTACCAATAATTGGCGCTTTTTGTTTATTAATGTAAACACAACCTTTTGAATTGCCTAAATTTCGGTTGAGACCGTCGGCATAACCAATTGGAAGAATGGCAATTTTAGCAGGTTTTTCAACTACAAATTTTCGATTATAACCAACAGTATCTCCTATTTTAAGAACTTGAATTTGTGAAATTTTAGTTTTTAAATTGCACACATTTTTTAATTGTTTGGTTTCCAATGTGTTATTTCCAAAACCATAAATTCCGATACCTAATCGAACCATATCAAATTGAGCATTTGGATAATTAAGAATACCAGAGGTATTTGCCAGATGTTTTAAAGGAATATATGGTAAAGAATTACTTAATTTAGCACTCATTTTTTCAAATAATGAAATTTGATTTTTTGTAAAATCTTTTTCTTTAAGATCTTCACTGGCAGCTAAATGCGAATAAAAAGAAATAATTTTAATGGAATTTTCATTTTTAAGAATTTCTGCAATTTTTGATAAATCACTTTCATTAAAACCCAATCGATTCATACCCGTATTGAATTTTAAATGTACCGGATAATTTTTCAATTTCTTTTTTTGTGAAAGCTGTATAAATGCTTGTAAAGTTTTAAAATTATATAAATTAGGCTCTAAGTTATGGGTAATGATGCTTGCGAAATTTTCAATTTGCGGATGTAAAACTAAAATTGGCAAAGTGATTCCGGCTTTTCTTAGATTAATTCCTTCATCGGCATAAACAACGGCAAGATAATCAGCGTTTTCTTTCTCTAAAATTTTAGCAATAGCAATAGAATCGCTTCCATATCCAAAAGCTTTGATGACAACCAAGAGTTTGGTGTTGTTTTTAATTTTAGATTTGAAATAGTTTAGATTGTGTTGAATAGCAGAAACATCAATTTCTAAAACTGTTGGATTATTGCTCATTTTTTTCCTTCAAGGCTTTATCTTTTTGCAATTCTTTGTAGTAAGCAGCACGACTTAATGGCTCATATTCTTGCACCTCGCCCAAAAGCACTAATTTATCATTGGCTACTTTTCGGTGGCTGAAATGCGCTAAATTGCCCGTTTTGGTACAAACGGCATGTACTTTAGTAACGTATTCTGCTGTCGCCATAAGAGCAGGCATTGGTCCAAAAGGATTCCCTTTGAAATCCATATCGAGGCCGGCAACAATTACGCGTACACCTCTATTTGCCAGGTCATTGCAAACATTCACAATTTCATCATCGAAGAATTGCGCTTCATCGATTCCAACTACATCGATATCACTTGCAAGCAAGCGAATATTTGAAGATGCTGGCACAGGAGTACATCGAATTTCATTATCATCGTGGGATACTACTTTTTCTTCAGCGTAGCGAGTATCTACAGTTGGTTTGAAAATTTCTACTTTTTGCTTGGCAAATTTCGCTCGTTTTAGCCTACGAATTAACTCTTCAGTTTTACCTGAAAACATGGATCCGCAAATTACTTCGATCCAACCAAATTGTTCTGTATGATTTACGGTGTTTTCGAGAAACATTTTGTAATTTTCAAGCTTGAAACTATATTTTTTAAAGAATTGTCTACCTATAAAGAAAAGCGATTTTTTCTATATAACAGCAAAAGTAATGAAAATCTTTAGTAGTATTTTCTTTTGAAAATGTTAATTTTGTAAAATTCGTGTAATGCAATAAGGTTGAATGCTTATCTTAAGTTTATGCAGAAAGATGTAATCAAAGATTTAAAAGTAGTAGCGCAAGAAATTCTTGGCTTAGAGGAGAATGCTGATGTTACTTTGTTGCTTCAAAATTCACAGGAGATTTATGAAAAACTTACTATTTTAAATTATCTTAATTCTACCGTTGAGCAAACAGAATTAAAAATAAAGACAGAAAAGAGTATTATTTCAGTTGAAGAAAAAGTTTCTGTTAAAAAAATAGATGAGGAAATCGTAGAAGAATTTTCTATCGAAATAGAACAAAAAGCAGAAGAGGAAATAGCTATCGAATCATTTGAATTAAGTGAGCCTACTAATGAAAGTGAAGATTCTTCTGAAACTGTTGAAAATGATGAGGATCTTGATTCTTTAGATGATATTTTCGTCCCTACATTTCAATCTGTTAAAGAAGATTTTAGTCTGAAAGAAGAATTTAAGCATACTGTTTCTTTGGATGATACGGAAAATCTTTTTGTTACAAAAAAGTCTGAATCGAAGCAGTTATCTTTAAACGATAAATTATTAAATAGTAGTATTCAAATTGGCTTGAATGATAGAATTGCATTTGTGAATCAATTATTTAGTTTTAGTCAATCTGAGTTTAATAAAGTTCTTTCTGTTTTAAACGGTTTTAAAACAGAAAATGAGGCAAAAAATTACATAAATATCACATTAAAACAAAAATACGACTGGAAAAATAAAGAAGAAATTTTAGATAGATTTTTATTTTTAGTCGAGCGTAAATTTTTATAATAAAACTATGAAGGCACAACAATTCAACCAACTTTTTGATAATGTAATTGAAAAGTATCACGTAAAAGATTCTGTAGATCAACCTTTTGACAACCCATTTCCTACCAATATTTTGGAACATCTATTGTATAGAAAATGTTGGATTGACACTGTTCAATGGCATTACGAAGATATTATTAGAATACCGGATATTGATCCAATTGAGGCTTTGGCATTAAAAAGAAAAATTGATGCATCAAACCAAGACAGAACAGATATGGTGGAGTATATCGATAGCTATTTTTTAGAGAAGTACAAAGATGTAACCATAAACGAAGATGCGAGAATTAACACAGAAAGTCCTGCTTGGGCAATTGACAGGTTATCCATTTTGGCATTAAAAATTTACCATATGCAAGAAGAGTCAAATCGAGAAGGAGCAAGTGAAGAACACAGAAAATCTTGTCATACAAAATTAAATGTGCTTTTAGAGCAACGGGAAGATTTGACAACAGCTATAGATGAGCTTTTAGAAGATATTTCGCAAGGGGCGAAATACATGACTGTTTATAAGCAAATGAAAATGTACAACGATGATGATTTAAACCCAATGTTGTACAAAAAAAGTTAAAATTAATATTTCTTATTTTCTTTGTTGTCTTTCTTTTAGTAGTTTTTACAAAGGGAGAGACCTCATTTATGACACAACTTTTAAGGGTTTTTCAAAGGTAGCTACCCGTTTTTCTAAGGATTGTATATTTTTCAGATCTAAAGAAGAAACATAAACTTACTTCACCGTCTTTTTCTGCGAAGTTTTACACCCTCTAATGATTCCCTTTTCGGAAAAATGGAAATAACACCAATGGTAATTCTTCGTTTTAAAAAGTTAAAAATTATATTCTCATTATGAGCACTATAAATTCTTGATTGTATTTATTAAATCAGTAAAATCAATCCAAGAAAGATTGCAAATGTGATGGAATTAATTTTTTTAATAAAACTATTCGTATAAGACTTTAACTTGAATCAATTAATTATCAAAAACTTGATGTAAACTTTCTAAGTTTTTTTTACTATTTCCAATAAATATTTTGTCATCAAATAGTACTACGGGGCGCTTTAAAAAAGTATATTCTTGAAGCAGCAATTGTTTAAAATCAACCTCTTTTAAATTTTCATTTTTTAAATCCATTGCAGCAAATTTTTTAGCTCTTTTACTAAATAAGGCTTCGTAACTGCCAGATAATTCTTTCATTTCTTCTATTTGTTTCAGAGTAATTGGTTCTGATTTTATTTCTTGTAAAATGAATTCATTTACTGGAATTGATCGAAGAATTTTTCGACAAGTGTCACAAGTTTTTAAATAATAGATTTTTTTCATTTTTAAAAAATAATAGGTTTCGTTATAAAATTAACTGTTTTTATAAAAATAATAGTGATGACTTTTGAAATAGAAATCCTAAAAAAGAACAGAGAATTAGTTTTAAATTTGTTAGATTATATGCATCGAACAACTAAATAAAACTCAGGAGGGTTTTAAAAATCATATCGTAGTGGTGCTAGTCCTTATTTTGAGGTTTTAATTGTGAAATATAAATAAATGCACCAAAATTTATTTTTGGTTTTGATCTATTTTGTAGTGGTGTTTTCTATTATTGTTCAAAGCTTGATAGTTGATAAGGTCATGAATTTTTTTGCAATACAATAGTAAGGCAACCAACCAAAATTCTGGGCTTGCACTTAAAAAAAAATGTAGAAAAATATTTTATCGAAAGTTTTGGTTTGAATTTGTTTTAAGATCAACTTATATTCTATATCCAAAAACTAGTATAAAAAGGAATTCAATTATTAACGCTCTTTAAATACATAAACGGCTCCAATATTAATAAAAACCATTGTGTCGTTAAAATCGCTACCCGTGTCCCTTGAGAAATCATCTAAACCATCAACTTTATCGGAGAAGAAATGCTGCCATCTTGAGTCAATAACTAAGTCAAATAAATCTAAGCTAAAACGAACACCAGCGCCCGCAGACACACCAAAAGTATTTCCTTTTTCCAAATAAATGGCATCGTTTTGCCATTTGTCTATTAATTGGGTATAAGGCTCTTCTTGACCTTCCAATGAAACTCCATCAACCAAAATATCAGGGTCAAACATACTAAATTGTAGTCCAACACTTAAATAAGGATTTATAGATTTTCTGTTGCCAAAAAATGAGGTATAATCTTCTATTTCTAAAAAGTAAAATTCAAGGTTTGTGCCAATATTATACATTTTTATTTCACCCGTCATTCTTTTTAATTTTTCAGCCGTTGCACCGGTACCTATTACATAATCACCTTCATGTTGAATATTTGTATTAAACATATAAGTAAATTCTGTTTTCAATTTAAAGTGCTCAGAGAAAAAACTACTACCAGATCTCCAGTTATACTTATTACCGAAAAATTTTAAATAATGGGAAACACCAACTGCCAAAGTAGCTGCATTTGCACTAGGAAAATCATGTCTTTGTCCAAAATCTGTTTGAAAAGAAGCAGGTCCAAATAGTATCCCAACTTCATGACTTACATTTGATTGTGAGTATGTTATAGAGGTAAAGAATAAAAAAATTAATATCGTAATTTTAGGTAAAATATTCTTCATAATTTTTCAACAAATTTTAAACAATTATTTACAAATATAAAAAGAAAATGTTTAAATGATCGATTTTAAAATAAAAATAAAAATTGCTACTTTTTAGGGTAATTCCAGTTCCTTTATCGGATCCCAGAACACAACGTTAAAATTTGTGATTTTATTGTCTACTATTTTAACACCCTCATTTTCAAGTAATTGCTGCATTAAATTAGTCCCTTTAAAATGATGCTTACCCGTTAGTAACCCTTTTTGATTAACTACTCGATGTGCGGGGACGCTGGCGTCTGAACTAGAAGCATTTAACGCATTCAGCGCCCACCCAACCATTCTGGCGGATTTTGGACTTCCTAAATACTTGGCAATACTACCATAAGTGGTTACTTTTCCCAAAGGAATTAGTTTTGTTACCTGATAGACTTTTTGAAAAAATCCAATATCTTCCATATGGGTTTTAAAAAGGACGTTAATAAGGTAAAAGATAAGATAGTTAGAAATTAGTTCGAAACTTAGTATAGGTAATTGCCTTATTTTTTTCTAAATACTGTTTTTCGTAAAAAGTTTGAATTGCAGTGGCTTCTTCTAGTGGTCCAGAACTATTATAAATATCATGATTTGCGTATATTACTTCGTGATTTCCTTCGTGCAATATACCTAATAAATAACCATGCAAAAATTCACTATCAGTTTTTAAATGCACAAAACCATCTTTTGATAAGATCGACTGGTACTTTTTTAAAAACTCTTGGTTAATCAAGCGGTGCTTGGTTCGTTTGTATTTTATTTGTGGATCTGGAAAAGTAATCCATATTTCAGCAACTTCTTTATTTGAAAAACACAAGTCAATAAGTTCAATTTGAGTTCTTAAAAAGCCAACATTTTTCAAATTTTCTTCGAGAGCAACTTTAGCACCAAGCCAAAAACGCGCTCCTTTAATGTCAACACCAATAAAATTTTTATTTGGATTTTTTTTT
Source organism: uncultured Flavobacteriaceae bacterium (assembly GCA_965363545.1). Classification (GTDB taxonomy): domain Bacteria; phylum Bacteroidota; class Bacteroidia; order Flavobacteriales; family Flavobacteriaceae; genus Lutimonas. Next base: position 79,100 of record CBDTUD010000004.1, read on the forward strand.
GCTAAAGCTAAAGAGTATTCTCCTTTACCACAACCTAATTCAAGTACAATTGGGTTGTCATTTTTAAAAAAAGTATTCCATTTTCCTTTTAAAGAAAATTTATTTAGAACTTCTTCACGTGTAGGTTGAATGACGTTTTCAAAAGTAGCATTCTCACGAAACCGTTTTAATTTGTTTTTACTTCCCACAGGTGAATAATTTTTTGAATAATAAATTATTCCGTTCCGGCTTTTCTAAATTGTTGAAGTTTGGCCAACCAGTAAAAAAAGAGTCCAAAACCAATTAAAATCAATACCGCATTCAAAATATTTGAAATCCACCAACCGTCTAAAGAACGAAAAAAATCGTAAGGAATAAATAAAACATTCGTGCTGAATTCTCCGATGGCTCTGAAAATATTAGTTGCTATCATATAACTTTTTTAAAATCAATATAAATTTTAGGCTTGTGTTATAAAGTTTTTTACATTCGCTACAAACTTGCATAACTAATTTTAAGATAAAAAAGTCTTAAAAGAAGCAAAAGTAAAGAATATCATTATGATTGCCAATTTTTTTAATAAAACAAAACCAATAAATTTTTTGGCGCTATCGGTTTTATTGTTTCTTGTTTTTACGGTGGGTTCCCTTTTTGTTTTTACCGGTGAATTTACTTGGTCCTATTTTTTTGGGAAGCTATACTATTTTAGTATTCTTCTTTTCATGCTATTTACTTTTGATTTTATTATTAGAAAAAATATGCTAACGGATGATAATTCGTATGCATTGTTATTATATACATTAATGTTCGGTATTTTTCCATATTCAACCGAAAACACTAATCTAATTTTAGCAAATTTCTTTTTATTATTCTCTTTTAGAAAAATTTATAGCCTTCGTTCTAATGTAAAAACCATAGAAAAAACCTTTGATAGTGGCTTCTGGATTGGTATTGCTTGTTTATTTTACACATGGAGTATTCTTTACCTGGTTCTTATTTATGCGGCACTTTTATTATTTAATAAAAATGATTGGAGAAATGTATTTGTTCCGTTGATTGGTTTTTTTACACCGATATTTCTGGTTTTTGTGTATTATTTTGCTACTGATAATAGCGCAGCTTTTTATGATTTTTGGAATTATATGTATAATTTTGATTATTCTGTTTACTCGGAAAAACGGTTTATTTTACCCATAATTTTGCTGACAATTTTTGTAATAGCTTCCATTATTCCTATGCTGAAAAAATCATATATGGCGAAAAAAGATTTTAAGAATACCTGGGCCGTAGTAAATTTTCATATTTTAATAGCGTTGATTTTGGTAATTACTTCACTACAAAAAAATGGTTCCGAATTTATTTTCTTATTTTTTCCTTTAAGTATTCTGTTTGCCAATGAGCTCCAAAACATAAGTAAATATTGGCTGAAAGAAACTTTATTATATGTTTTTGTGCTTGCTTATGGATTAGTTTATATTCTTTAATGGCTTAATTTTTCACCAAAAGCCAAATCACCGGCATCTCCAATTCCAGGCACAATATAGCCATGTTCATTTAGTTTTTCATCAATAGTGGCAATCCATAAATGGGTATTTTCAGGAAAGTTCTTCTTAACAAATTCGATGCCAACCGCAGCACCAATAACCGAAACAATATGAATTTGTTTTATCTTTCCAAGTTTTTTTAAGGAATTATAAACGGCAACCAGAGATTTACCAGTTGCAAGCATCGGATCGGCCAAAATCAAAACTTTATCATCTAGTGATGGTGAAGCCAAATATTCTACAACGATTTCAAATTCGGTTTCAGAAGTGTGATGTCGATACGCGGAAATAAATGCATTTTCTATATGGTCGAAATAATTTAAAATCCCTAGATGTAATGGCAATCCCGCCCTTAAAACGGAAGCTAAAACTAAATTTTTCTGACAAACAGCGATTTTCTTAACACCAAGCGGAGTCACAATAGTTTCAAAAGAATAATCTAATTCTTTACTCATTTCATAGCTTAAAATTTCACCTATTCGCTCTAAGTTTCTTCGAAAACGCATGGAGTCTTTTTGAATCGTATGATCTCTTATTTCAGAAATAAAATTATTTAAAACAGAATTTATAGAGTCGAGGTGGTGTAATTTCATAAGTTTTGACTTTGAAACGAAGTTACGAAATTTAGATTTTTTTTGAAGTTAACGAAGAATATATTTTGATTTTTTCTAATAAAACGAGTTACTTTTTGTAAATTTATTCTTTTAATTAATTAACTAAAAAATAAAAATTTATGGGACTATTTTCTTTTTTTAAAAAAGCTGGAGAAAAAACAATTGATAATTCTGCAGACAATGCGGTAAATGCAAAAAAATTAATGACAAAAGTTAAAGATTACGGCTTTAAAGTAACCGATTTAGATGTTGAAGTTGCTGGTGATACTGCCAAAGTTTGGGGTGTTGCTGCCGATCAGGCAACTCGTGAGAAAGTTTTATTAGCTTTAGGCAATACACAAGGAATTGCTAATGTTGAAGATAAAATGACAACTGCTGTACCACAACCGGAAGCAAAATTTCATACAGTTCAAAGCGGTGAATCTTTAAGTTTGATTGCTAAAAAATACTATGGTAATCCAATGAAATACACCGTTATTTTTGAAGCAAACAAACCTTTATTGAAAAATCCGGATAAGATTTATCCTGGTCAATCACTTCGAATTCCTGAATTAGATAAATAATTTTTAAAAATCCTCGAAAGTTTATTTCGAGGATTTTTTTATAGAATCTGTTCAATTTTTTCTACTACTACTTTTGATGCAATACTGTGCATCACATCTTCATAGCCTTCACAAACTTTTTTACCATAAATTGAGCAAGGAATATTTGGATATTTTTTCAAGTCGGGTAAGATCGCAAAATCCATCGGCTGATGATATGGATAAAATCCGGTAAATGGATGTGTTACACCCCAAATCGTTATCGTTTTTATTCCAAACATGGCAGCCAAATGTGCATTTCCTGAGTCCATACTCACCATGCAATCCAAATTAGAAATAACACTTAGTTCGTCACTAAAATTTAATATTCCGGCCAAGCTGAATGTATTTTCAAATTTATCTGCTAGCTTTTGAAGGATTTCTATTTCTTTTTGTCCGCCACCAAAAAGAAAAATTTTATTTGTATTATTTTTAGAAACTTCTGCAATTACCTCGGTCATCAAATCGAGCGGATACATTTTTGATTCATATTGTGCAAAAGGAGCAATTCCGATAAGTTTTACCTCTTCTATTCCAATAAGGGTTTTTACCTTTTCAGGAATTTCTTTTTTTGATGGAAATTTTGGATATGATAAATCAACTAAAAGCCCAAGTTTTCTAAAAACGTTGGCGTAGCGTTCGGTCGTGGTTTTTAACTGTTTAAATATTTTGTTTTTAGTTCTGACAAGTGCTTTTTTTTCTGCTCTGCCTTTATCAATAGCTAAAATCTTCTTCCGCGAAAGCGAGAAAAACAATCGTATTATTTTTGAACGTAAAACATTGTGAATATCTGCAATAGCATCAATTTTTAAAGCAGATAATTCTCGATAAAGAGTATATAATCCAAATAAACCCTTGTGTTTGCCATCGACATCTGCAGCATAAAAAGTGGTGTTTGGTAAATCTTCAAAAAGTGGTTGTAAAAAAGGGCGCGATAAAACGGTGATTTTTACTTCGGGATTTTGCTCTAATAATGCTCTCAAAACTGGTACACTCATGGCAACATCACCCATTGCAGAAAGTCGAATTACCAAAATATGTTTGGGATTACTCACTTTTTTAAATTAAAAACCTGCCTAAAGATAGACAGGTTTTATGAATTTGTAAAAATAGTTAAAAATTAACCATTAATAATTTTTTCTTGATGATCAATAGATTCTTGATGAATTGCTTTAAAGATCTTTTCAATAAAATCTTGTGTTAATCCTTGCTCTTGACCTTTTTCAATTACTTTCGATAAAATTTCATTCCAACGAGTATGTTGCAAAACTGCAACATTGGCTTCTTTTTTCGCTTTACCAATGCTTTCTACAATTTGCATTCTTTCCGATAATGTTTCTATCAATTGATCATCTTTTACATTAATTTCTTGACGAAACGCATCTAATTTAGAAATGTATTCTTCTTCCTCAAAAGAATCTTTTCTAACGCGCAACGTGTTCATGATTTCTATCAATCTTGCTGGAGTAATTTGTTGTTTTGCATCGCTCCAAGCATCATCAGGATGGCAATGTGTTTCAATCATTAAACCTTGAAATTTCAAATCTAGAGCAGTTTGAGAAACTTCAAAAATACCTTCTCTATTACCGCAAATATGCGATGGATCGTTAATAATTGGTAAGGTTGGGTATTTCGATTTTAAATCAATCGGAATTTGCCAGCTCGGAATATTTCTATATTTAGATTTTCTAAACGATGAAAAACCTCTGTGAATTGCACCCAAATTTGTCACGCCCATCTTGTGTAAACGTTCAATGGCACCAATCCATAAATCCAAATCAGGATTAATAGGGTTTTTTACCAAAACTATTTTATCAGTTCCTTGAATAGCATCTGCAATTTCTTGCACCGCAAAAGGATTAACAGTAGTTCTTGCACCCAACCATAAAATGTCAACATCAAATTCAATGGCTAATTTTGCATGATGTGCATTAGCTATTTCTACTGCGATTAATAAACCCGTTTCTTTTTTAACTTTTTGTAACCAAGGTAAGGCTTTAGCGCCGTTTCCTTCAAAAGTACCGGGTCTTGTTCTTGGTTTCCAAATGCCAGCTCTAAAGACTGTGGCATCAGATTTTTTTAATTCGTGTGCTATTTCTAAAACTTGTTCTTCACTTTCTGCACTACAAGGTCCGGCAATTACCAATGGATGGGTTAATTGCATGTTGTCTAACCATGTTGTAAAATTTGTATTTTCCATTTTTATTGATTTATGATACCAGCTAAAACACTTTTAATTTTGTTTGTATTTTGCATTATTGCATGAACTTCTTCGGCTGATTCTTTCGTTAATATTTCTCTAAATTGATTTAAATTTTTGATGTATTCGTCTAATGATTTTAATATATTTTCTTTGTTTTGTAAGAAAATGGGTGTCCAAGTTTCCGGACTACTTTTCGCAAGTCTTACTGTAGATGCGAACCCACTTCCTGCCATGTCAAAAATATTTTTCTCGTTGTCTTCAATTTCTAAAACTGTTTTTCCCAGCATAAAAGAACTAATGTGCGACAAGTGTGAAACATACGCAATATGCTTGTCATGCTGTTCTGCCGAATTCATAAAAACATTACGCATTTGAATGCTTTCAAAAATTGAAACAGCTCTTTCTATCATTTCTTCACTACTTAAATGACGCTCACAAATAATATTTACTTTTTTAGTAAATAAATCATAAATGGCAGCTTCAGGGCCAGAAAACTCCGTACCGGCAATAGGGTGAATTGCAACGAAATTTTTTCTTTTCGGATGCTTTTTTACAGCTTCGCAAACAACTGATTTTGTAGAACCAACGTCAAAAACCAAAGTGTTTTCTCCGATTAAATCTAAAACTTCAACAGCTAAATTTGCAATGGCGTTTACGGGTGCAGCAATAATTACCACATCGACTTCTTTGACAATGTCGATTGATGCTTTTTCAAAAATAATTCCTAAGTCAAGTGCTTTTTGCAAATGCTCCGGATTTTTATCGACACCATAAATTGTAGCCCAAGAAACTTTCTTTAATTCTAAAGCCAAAGAGCCTCCAATTAAACCCAATCCTATGACAGCAATTTTTTTCATTATTAATTATTTTTAGTAACTCTTGTTAAAACTTCTTGTATTTTTTCTTCATCGATGCACAAAGAAAAACGAATATATCCTTCTCCATTAGTTCCAAAAACAGTTCCCGGTGTTATAAAAATGTCGTATGAATATAGCAAGTCATCCGTTAATTCGTTGGAAGTTTTTCCTTTTGGGATTTTTGCCCAAACAAACAATCCGGTAGCATTTTTATCATAAGAGCAGTTTAAAACATTGCATATTTTCCAAATCAAATTTCTGCGTTTTTTATAAACAGCGTTCATGCTATCAAACCAAGATTGTGGTAAATTCAAGGCAGCAATCGCTCCTTGTTGAATTCCGAAATACATACCTGAATCCATATTACTTTTTACATTTAAGATGGCTTCGATGTATTCCTTTTTTCCGAGAACCATTCCAACTCTCCAACCGGCCATATTAAAGCTTTTACTCAAAGAATTTAGCTCAATAGCGACTTCTTTTGCCCCATCAACTGCTAAAATACTTCTCGGAGTTATATTTAAAACAAAGCTATACGGATTATCATTTACGATCAAAATATCATGTTTTTTCGCAAAGGCAATCAATTTTTTGAATAAAGATTCATCCGGAGTGCTTCCTGTTGGCATATGCGGATAATTTACCCACATGATCTTTACTTTGGAAAGTTCTAATTTATCAAGTTCATTAAAATCTGGTTCCCAATTATTTTCTTCCGATAAATTGTACAAAACAGGTTTTGCATTTACCAATTTCGTTACCGAACTATATGTTGGATATCCGGGATTCGGAATTAAAACTTCATCACCCTCGTTTAAATACGCCATTGAAATATGTAAAATTCCTTCTTTAGAACCCATTAAAGGCAAAATTTCTTGGTCAATATTCAATGAAACACCATAATATTTTTGATAAAAATTGGCAATAGCTTGTCGAAATTCGGGCACACCTTGGTAACTTTGATAACCGTGCACATTGGCTTTGGTCAAAGCATCTAAAACTTGTTGCGGCGGCTGTAAATCAGGACTCCCAATTCCTAAATTAATAATCGGTTTGCCTTGCGCCATCAAAGATCGAACTTCTCTCAATTTTATGGAGAAGTAATATTCTTGCACATCGTTAAGTCGGTTAGCTACAGAAATCATTTATTTATGTTATTTTGTTGGTATTCACCAAGTATTTTTAAATAGTTTACCTTTTTAGTAATTAAATGCAGGGCATTTTCATACAATTTTTTATCCTCAAAAATCAAATCAATAAAAAAGGCGTAGTTCCATTGTTTGTCAATTATAGGCATTGATTGAATTTTGGTAAGGCTAATTTCATGTTTTGCAAAAATATCTAAAACTTCTGCCAAACTGCCGGTTTGGTGCTTGGTAATAAATTTGATGGATGCTTTATTTTTAATATATCCAATTTTATTGGCGTGAATGGCAATATCTTTTTCCTTTTTCAGGATAAAAAAACGGGTCGAATTATTTTTTATGGTTTGAATATCGTCGGCAATAACTTTCAATCCGAAAAGTTCGGCGGCCTCTTTACTTGCAATTGCAGCAATACCCATCAGTTTTTTTTCTTGAATTCTTTTAGCAACTTCTGCAGTATCTTTTTCTTCGATTAATTTGATATTCGGATAATCTCTAAAAAATTTGTGACATTGTAGAATTGCCATCGGATGCGACCAGACTTCATTTATATCATCAATTGTTTGATTTTCTAAAGCCATTAAATGATGGTGAATATTCAAATAAACTTCACCTTCAATATTCAGTTCATATTCATCAATCAAAGCATAATTAGGTAAAATAGCTCCAGCAATAGAGTTTTCAATCGCCATAACCGCACTGTCGGCTTGATTATTTTTAAGTAAAACAGGTATTTCTGTGAACGACATACACTCTAACAAGTCAATATTTTCTCCAAAATATTGCTTTGCAACGATTTCGTGAAATGAACCTTTTATACCCTGAATTGCTACTTTCATTATGCTCTTGAATAAAAAAAAGTCCCGAAAAATTTCGAGACTTTTTATATTATATGTTAGTTAACTATATTACAATATTTGTCTCACTTTTTTTTGATAAAAAAGTAAAAGTAAAATTGGTTAAAACTGTAAATAGAGTTTTTCATCATTGTTTTATGTGGCCGCAAATCTATGAATAAATTTTTCAATTGCAAGATTTTTCATGAATTTATTAACAATTATTCAACAAATTTTTTCATTAGGCTAGAATTTAGAATTAATTCTCCTATTATTTTAGTTATTTAATGAATTTAATAAGAATACTTTTACCTAAAGTTTTGTTACTTTGCAGCACAAAATCCCTATTTTCATGTCAATAGAAGTTAATAACGTTTTAAAGATTTACGGAAAGCAAAAAGCTTTAAATAAGATTAGTTTTAAAGTGAACTCAGGAGAAATAGTTGGTTTTTTAGGTCCGAATGGTGCCGGAAAATCGACGATGATGAAAATTTTGACCACCTATTTGCAACAAAATGAAGGAGAAGTAAAGGTAAATGGGTTTGACTCTTCTTTAAACGACATGGAAGTAAAGAAATCGGTAGGTTATTTGCCAGAACACAATCCGCTTTATTTAGATTTATATGTAATAGAATATTTAAAATTTAATGCAAGTATTCATAAGATTTCTGCTGAAAGAATAGAAGAAGTTATTGATTTAGTGGGGTTAACTCCTGAAAAGAATAAAAAAATAGGGCAACTTTCAAAAGGTTACCGACAAAGAGTTGGTCTTGCAGCAGCTCTTTTGCACGACCCGCAGGTATTGATTTTAGATGAGCCTACAACTGGTTTGGATCCGAATCAATTAACAGGAATTCGAAATCTTATTAAAGAAATAGGTAAAACAAAAACGGTTTTGCTTTCTACACACATCATGCAAGAAGTTGAAGCTATGTGCGATCGGGTAATCATAATAAATAAAGGAGAAATTGTTGCGGATAAAAAATTACACGATTTACTCGAAAATCAAGAACAAATTATTGAAGTAGAATTTGATTTGCGAGTTGAAGAGCAGTTATTGCAAAAAATCCCACATGTAATTAAAACAGAGAATGTTTTTGACACGACTTGGCGGTTTACTTTTGACACCAAAAATGATATGCGTTCAAAATTATTTGATTTTGCTCAGGAAAACGGACTTAAAACTCTTCAAATACAGCAAAAAATCAATAGTTTGGAAAGTTTATTTCAGAATTTAACAAATTAAATATTTTATTTATGAAAGGTTTTTATATTTCTTTAATTCTTTTATTTTTTATTGTAACTAGCTCTTATGCTCAGGAAAATGGACCTGATGACACCCTAGATTTTTATTTAAAAAAAGGCAAGGGGTTTGAATTCCATTTTGAGGATGATAAGTATATGTTCTACATTGACTTTAGGGGTCAGTTCAGAGCGGCGTACCCGCGCAACAACTTTCCAACGATTGAGGATGATTTTAGTGATGATGACATCAATTTGGGAATAAGTCGGGCTCGGATCAAATTTGGGGGCTATGTAGGACAACCTGAATATAACTTTTATCTTGAACAGGATGTTCGAGGTGGAAATCTTCTTGATTTCAGGGCGCAGATCGAAAAGCTTCCCTATCTGAAATTTCGTGTAGGTCAGTGGAAGGCTAGGTACTCACGTGAAAGAATCATCTCATCAGGAAAGCAAACCGGTTTGGAACGATCTCTAGTCAACAGGATTTTTACAATTGACCGGCAACAGGGAGTTTCTCTTTACGGCAATATTGACGGTGGAGGAGCTGCCAATTTTAATTATTGGGCAGAGGTGCTTACTGGTAGTGGTCGAGGCAGCTCACTGGGCGATGACGAGAACCTTATGTACATGCTAAGGCTTCAATGGAACCCGAATGGTAAAGAACTGGGCTTTTCGGGGTCTGATTTAGAATTCCATGAAAAATTTATATCTTCCATAGCCGTCGCCGGGGTAACCAACACCTCACGCTACACAAGGTTCTCAACCAGTGGAGGTGGGCAACTTTATGGATTTGAAAACGGAATTGACGGGCAATATAAAATAGATCAGTTTTTAGTTGAAACAGCCTTTAAATACAGGGGACTGAGTTTTGATCAAGAATTACATTTCAAAAAAATAAATGATCGTGTCAACCTGGAGGAAACGAACTTGATAGGGAATTATTTTCAAGTGGGGTATTTCTTTCATTATCTTTTTCCGAAGTTTCCAAAACCTCTTGAGGTTTTTGCTCGTCAGGCTTTTTATGATCCTGATACAGCTATTTCAGGGAATAATAATTTGGAGTATTCTTTTGGATTGAACTGGTTCTTCAAGGGGCATAAGAGTAAACTAACTCTGGACTATTCCTATCTTGACTTCGACCAGTTCGACATTGAAGACCAAACGGATCACATGATCCGAATTCAATGGGACGTTTCTATTTTTTAAAGAATTAGTATCTTAAATCGTATCTTTGACTCAAATTTATAGCTCCGATGAATCTAGATCTTATTCCTAAAATAAAAAACACTAATAATGGCAACTTCTTTTTACTGGCAGGTCCTTGTGCCATTGAAGGCGAAGAAATGGCGATGCAAATTGCCGAAAAAATTGTTGCAATTACTTCTGAATTGGAAATTCCATATATTTTTAAAGGAAGTTTTAAAAAAGCAAACCGCTCAAGAATTGATAGTTTTACTGGTATTGGCGATGAAAAAGCATTGAAAATTATTCAAAAAGTTGGACAAACCTTCTCTATTCCTACGGTAACCGATATTCATGAAATTAGCGATGCAAACTTAGCTGCGAAATATGTTGATATTTTACAAATTCCTGCATTTTTGGTGCGTCAAACAGATTTGGTTGTTGCCGCGGCAAAAACAGGAAAAGTGGTAAATTTAAAAAAAGGGCAATTTATGAGTCCGGAATCAATGAAACATGCTGTGAAAAAGGTGCATGATTCGGGTAACCAACAGGCCATGATTACCGATAGAGGCACCATGTTTGGCTACCAAGATATGATTGTTGATTTTAGAGGAATTCCTACCATGCAACAATATGCCCCAACGATTTTAGATATTACACATTCATTGCAACAACCCAACCAAGAAAGTGGCGTAACAGGCGGAAAACCAGAATTAATTGAAACTATTGCAAAAGCAGGAATCGCAGTAGGAGTTGATGGATTATTTTTAGAAACACATTTTGACCCAAGTATCGCAAAATCTGACGGTGCGAATATGTTGAAACTGGATTATTTAAAAGATCTACTCACCAAATTGGTAGCGATTCGTAAAACGATTAATCAATTTTAATTACCGTTTAAACTCACTCAATAAAATTGCTGTTGCAGTAGCGACATTTAAGCTTTCGGTTTGTTGGTTTTTACCAAATTGAGGAATGGTAATTTTATGTGTTATTATTTTTTGGATAGGTTCTGAAATTCCATTGGCTTCGTTGCCAACTACTAAAACAGCTTCGTTTTCTAAATCCGATTTATATACATTTTCACCTTGCAATAATGCACCGTAAACCGGACGAGTTTCTTTGTGTAAAAAAGGAATTACATCAGTGTAAATCATTGAAATTCTTGTCAAAGAGCCCATACTTGCTTGAACGACCTTTGGGTTAAAGCAATCTACAGTGTTAGGGGAACAAATTAATTGGTCAACCCCAAACCAATCCGTTAAGCGAATAATTGTTCCTAAATTTCCCGGGTCGTTTATTTCATCTAAAACTAAAGTCAATCCCGATGTTTTTATAATTTCTACTTTTGGAATTTCAAAAATTCCCAAAATCTGATTCGGATTTGTTAAAGAACTTATACTTTTTAATTCATTTTCTGAAATTATTTCAACATTTTCCGCCAAAAATCGATTATTATATGACGAGGTACAATAAATTTTATGAACTTTAAATGTAGATTTTAAAAGCTCTTCAACAACTTTTATTCCTTCTGCCAAAAACAGTTTGTTTTGTACGCGAATTTTTTTTTTCTTTAAACTGTTTATAAACTTAATTTGATTTTTGCTCAGCATGTAAATAGTATTACTTTTGAATTAATTTAAAAATATAGCGTCTTTGCCACAGCTTTTCACAAAAATACTATTCTTTACGCTAATTATAGCGTTTTTAGTGTCGTGTAATACTGTTAAATATGTGCCAGAAAATGAAAATTTACTCCGAGAGAATACGATTTATGTTAATGACAAGAAAATATCTGATGCCGAATTGGCGAGCTATGTTGTTCAAAGACCCAATCAATCTGCTTTAGGCTTACCCCTATCTTTAATCTTTTATAATTTTGGAAACCCTGAATTTGAAAAAACTTTTGAAGAATGGATTGAAAATCACCCTAAAAAATCTGCAAAATACGAGTATCTTTTTTCTAAAAAGCAAGCCTTTAAAATTTATTCGTCAAAAAGTGGTTTTAATAATTGGTTATTAACAAAAGGACAAGCACCTATTATTTATGATGATTTTAAAACGCAAAAAACGGTGAAATCATTGCAAGATTATTTTGTTTCTATGGGCTATTTTGAGGTAGAGGCAAGTTATGACACTATAAAAATTAAAGATAAACAAGTTGAGGTAGCCTACAAGATCACAACAAAAAATCAGTATTATATAGATTCTGTATCTACTAAAATTGAGTCACCAGTTATAGATTCGATTTATCATTTGAACAAAAAAAGATCTATTCTTAAAAGGGGAAATCCATTTGTATTTTCAGATTTTGAATTAGAAGAAAACAGGCTTGTCAATCTATTTAGAAATTCGGGAGTTTTTCATTTTAAAAAGAACAATATGGGTTTTTGGACCGATTCCACAAAGCAATCGTTTAAAAAGCATATTGTACTTAAAATTCCGGATCGTGTTGTGTATGACGGAGATTCGATTTACACAGAACCTTTTAAAGTTCAAAAAGTTAGAGACGTAAATATTTACACAGATTTTTCTATAAAAAATAAAGAGGCAGTAGTTTCAGACTCTTTAAAATATGAAGGCTATACCCTTTTTAGCTATGACAAATTGAATTACAAACCAAAATATTTGGTGAACTCTATTTTTATCAGACCAAATGAAATTTTTAAAGATGCAGAAACCAATTTAACAAGAAATCATCTAAGAAATTTAAAAGCCTTTTCATCAGCGATTGATATAAAATATACAGAAAACGAGGATGAATCCTTAACGGCCGATATTTACTTGAATCCACTGAAAAAGATAGCAATTACTTTTGATTTGGATGCAACAACTTCTAACATCAAACCCTTTGGTATTTTAGGAAAATCGTCATTATTGGGGAGAAATATTTTTAAAGGATTTGAAATTTTAGAGCTTTCTTTTCAAGGTTCTTTTTTAAATGTATCTCAAGATGCCGGTTACGATTCGCGTTTTTTCAATGCTTGGGAAATGCTGTCAAGTGCTTCGTTAAAATTTCCTAGAATTTTATTTCCTTTCGATGTTTCTAATATCATTCCGAAATACATGACTCCACAGACCGACTTCAATACAACATTGAGCTTTCAAAAGAACATAGGTTTAGACAGGCAAACCATTACTGCCGGTATGGGATATTCTTGGAAAAGCTCTAAAAAACTAGGTCATAAACTAGACATTTTTAGTTTACAGTATATTAAAAATCAGAACATTAATAATTATTTCTCCATCTATAATTCAGAATATTTAAAATTGAACGCGGTTTCTGAAGACCTTTTTGGAGAAGTATTGCCTGAAAATAATGCTGATATTTTGGCTTTTATGGATTATGTACTATACTCAGGTAATGATTATGAAACTACAAACCTAGACGATTACGACATAGTTTCTGATGTAAATGAAAGAAGAGATATTCTGATTGAAGATGTTATGGTTCCTATAATTTCCTATAGTCTGATGTATAATACAAGAACAAATATGAAAGATAACGATTTTTCTTATTTTACAGCGAGATTTGTTTCAGCAGGTGGATTAACTAACCAATTAGTGAATCAAACCAATACTGATGGACAAAAAATTTTATTTGATCTTCCTATAGCACAATATTTTAAGGCAGAATTTGAATATAAAAAATATTGGAATTTGCGGCGAAATAACATTTTAGTTTTCCGAACTTTTGTCGGAGCTGCAATGCCTTATGGTAACTCTGATAATATTCCCTTTAGTAGAAGTTATAGTGCCGGAGGTAGTAATGAAATAAGAGCCTGGCGAACATTTGATTTAGGCCCTGGACACGAAAAAAATAATTTGGAGTATAATGTTGGTACTTTCAAATTGGTTTCCAATTTGGAATATCGATTTAAAGTTACTAGTAAAATTTACAGTGCATTATTTGTTGATGCAGGTAATATTTGGGATATAACAGATTCTAACTTATTTTCTGACGAAGCGAAATTGTCACACTTCAGTTCCTTAAAAAACACCGCCGTAGGTTCCGGTTTCGGAATTAGATATGATTTCGGATTCTTGGTTTTTCGATTTGATATCGGATTTAAAACCTATGAACCTTATCAGGTTTCAGGTAAAAAATGGTTTACAAATTATAATTTTGGTAATGCAGTTTATAATATTGGTATAAATTATCCATTCTAAATTCGTAATATTTCGTATTTTTGTTTATTAATAATTTTAACATTTAAATAATAAAAAATGTCACACAAAATCAAAGCTGGTGTTGCTACTGGAGATACGGTTCAACAAATTTTCAAATTAGCTAAAGAAAAAAGTTTTGCTTTACCCGCAGCAAATGTAATTAGCTCAAGTACTATCAATGCGGTTCTTGAAACTGCAAAAGAATTGAATGCACCTGTAATTATTCAATTTTCCAACGGAGGCGCGCAATTCAATGCAGGAAAAGGTTTGAGCAATGCCAACGAGGCTGGTGCCATAGCTGGTGCCATAGCAGGTGCAAAACATGTTCATGAATTAGCAAAGGCTTATGGTGTGGTTGTAATTTTACATACAGACCATTGCGCAAAAAAATTATTGCCTTGGATTGATGGTTTATTAGATGCCGGTGAAAAGTTTTACAAACAAAATGGTGTGCCTCTATTTAGTTCGCATATGATCGATTTGTCAGAAGAACCTATAGAAGAAAATATTGAAATTTCGAAAAAATACCTCGCACGAATGAGCAAAATAGGTATGACACTTGAAATTGAATTAGGAATAACCGGTGGTGAAGAAGATGGTGTTGATAATTCAGATGTTGATGCTTCAAAACTTTATACACAACCAGAGGAGGTTGCCTATGCTTATGAAGAATTATTAAAAGTTAGTAATAAATTTACAATTGCAGCGTCTTTTGGTAATGTTCATGGGGTATATAAACCTGGAAATGTAAAATTAACTCCAAAAATTTTAGATAATTCTCAAAAATATATTGAGAAAAAATACAACACACCTAAAAATCCGGTAGATTTTGTTTTTCACGGTGGATCAGGTTCATCAGTTGCAGAAATTAGAGAAGGAATTAGTTATGGAGTTGTTAAAATGAACATCGATACCGATTTGCAATATGCATATATGACTGGTGTTAGAGACTTTATGGATAAGTATAAAGACTATTTACAAGGTCAAATAGGTAATCCTGAAGGTTCAGATTCTCCAAACAAAAAATATTATGATCCAAGAAAGTGGGTGCGCGAAGGTGAAGTTACTTTTAAAGAAAGGTTGAAACAAGCTTTTGAAGATTTAAATAACATCAATACCCTATAAATTACTTTGGAGAATCAATTTTTAATTGGTTCTCCATTTTTTATTTTATCTTTCCGCCTGTTTTAAAGTTAAAAAACTTACTATGACCGAAGATCAAAAAAATAAATCGAGCATGAGTTCTTGGTTTAAACGAAAGAATAAGGGAATTCAAACAGCTACTGAAGATAAAAAGGATGTCCCGAAAGGGTTATGGTACAAAACGCCAAGCGGAAAAATTATCGATTCAGATGATTTAAAAGCTCATTTATATGTGAGTCCTGAAGATGGATATCATGTTAGAATTGGTAGTGCTGAATATTTTGAAATATTATTTGATGAAAATAAATTTAAAGAACTCGATGCAAAATTAACTTCGAAAGATCCTTTAAAATTCACCGACACAAAAAAATATACCGATAGATTAAAAGAAGCGCAGAAAAAAGTAAACTTAAAAGATGCTGTTCGAACTGCGGTTGGTAAATCATTTGGTAAAGATTTGGTAATTGCCGCAATGGATTTTAAATTTATTGGAGGATCTATGGGAAGTGTTGTTGGCGAAAAAATTGCACGAGCTATTGATTATTCGATTAAACATCAGATTCCTTTTTTAATGATTTCAAAATCAGGAGGAGCGCGAATGCAAGAAGCTTCCTTATCTTTAATGCAAATGGTGAAAACCTCTGTAAAACTAGCACAACTAGCCGAAGCCAAAATACCTTATATTTCTTTGTGTACCGATCCAACTACTGGTGGAACAACGGCATCATATGCTATGTTAGGTGATATTAATATTGCTGAACCTAACGCTTTGATAGCCTTTGCAGGTCCTCGAGTTGTAAAAGATACTACAGGAAAAGATTTACCGGAAGGATTTCAGCGTTCTGAATTTTTGTTGGAACATGGTTTTTTAGATAAAATTATAGAAAGAAAAGATTTGAAAAAACAAGTCAATTTATATATTGATTTGATACAGAATAATCCGATCAGAAAATAAAACGACAAATAAACTTATTAAAAAAACTCCAAAAGACTTATTTCTTCTGGAGTTTTTTAATTCAAATAATGTATCAAAGTTTATTTTAGCCAATTTTTTTTCAATTGAATTGGATACTCTTTTCCATTAATGGTAGCAACTGCCAAATCATCGCAAGTTCCGTCACCATAATCGAGTGTAATTGTATAATTATTTTCAAATTTTATAATACCACTTTCCACAAATTTGCAGGTCATGTCCTTTTTCAGAGGTGATAAAATTGTAGCGGTTCTAATTTTTCCATTTTCATTGGTTATAGATCTTGAACCAGTTATTAAGTACACATTGTCTAACCAGCCATATGTTTCATTGCCGGCAATACATTCTCTTTTGCTATTTTCTTTTACAAATACCTTCGTTGCATCTGGCCAATTGATTGTAAAATCTCTGGTAATTTCAACTTCTGGATTACCGTTACTATTTTTAAGCACCAATTTTCTATCAATTGTACCATCAATCATTTTTGAATTGAAATAAAAATTATCAAAACTTTGCTTAATGATGGCTATTTTTTGAGATTCGTTATAAGTAACTTCAGCTATAATCTTTCCGCTAACAACATCATCTTTTAATGTGGTACAGGCATTGCCAAAATCAATAGTAACGTTTAAATTTGATCCTTTCAAATTCGTTGAAATAGTTGCGCATTCGGGTAAGTATCGAATGGACAGCATATTCTTTGTGTTAATTTCTTTGAAGGAAATAGTACTATTGTTTAGTTCAATAGCGGTGGTTTCAATCATATCGTCAATTCCTTGATTGATATAATCAATTTCAATTTGAGTTTGAACACTCAAAATATCTTCTGCAACCGGATCTTTATCCATTTCGGTACTATCCGATGAACAGCTTGTCAATATAATTCCGGCAAAAAATAAGCTTAAAATAGAGGAGAAATTAAATTTAGTTTTAATAATTTTCATAGCGTTTTTGTTTAACTAAATGATTTCTATTAGTAAGAACGAATTTTCTTTTGTTTTAGTATGATAAAATCGTGATTTATTCCGCTTAAAGCGAAGTATTTAAAACAAAAAAAGTTATAATTATAATGTATTGTCAATCAAAATAATAGTAGTATATTTGCCGCCTAATTAGCAATTAGTACATAAAAATTATTAATAAAAAATTTAATGTTAGCATGTATTTAACTACAGAAGCAAAAAAAGACCTTTTCAAAAAACACGGAAAATCTGAAACAGATACAGGTTCTCCAGAAGGGCAAATCGCACTTTTTACCCACAGAATTACACATTTAACGGAGCACTTGAAAACAAATCGTAAAGATTATAATACAGAGCGTTCTTTGGTGAAATTAGTAGGAAAACGACGTAATATCTTAGATTATTTAATTAAGACAGATATCGTAAGATATCGTGAAATAATTAAAGAATTAAATTTAAGAAAATAATATTTTTAGAGAGGCTTTATGCCTCTCTTTTCTGTTATTGTTAATTTTTTGAACCAACAAGCTTCTTTTTAAAGTTGGTTAATTTTGAACTGTTTACAGAAAATCTCAGTTTATTAACAGTAAACTAAAGAGAAACTAAAGTAATTCATTGGCATACAAAACGCTCTTCGTGAAGAGAAACAACACAACTCAAAGTTTTAACCATGAATTAATTAATTTGCTCGAAAGGGTAAATGCAAAAAACAAATTATGATTCCAAAAGTATTTAAAGAAACAATTGATTTAGGCGACGGAAGAACCATTTCAATTGAAACAGGCAAGTTAGCGAAACAAGCTCACGGTTCTGTAGTTGTTCAATCTGGCAAGTGTATGTTATTATGTACCGTTGTTTCAAATTACAAACAAAGTGATGTTGATTTTTTACCGTTAACGGTAGATTATCGTGAAAAATTTGCTGCCTCAGGTCGTTATCCGGGTGGGTTTTTCAAAAGAGAAGCTAGACCTAGTGACGGTGAGGTTTTAACAATGAGATTGGTTGACCGTGTATTGCGTCCACTTTTCCCAAAAGATTATCATGCTGAAACTCAGGTAATGATTCAGTTAATGTCTCATGACGACGACGTTATGCCTGATGCTATGGCTGGTTTAGCAGCTTCTGCAGCTATTCAATTATCAGATCTACCATTTGAAACTGCAATTTCTGAAGCGAGAGTTGGTCGTATTAATGGTGAATTTATCATCAACCCAACAAGAGCTCAATTATTAGAATCGGATATCGATATGATGATTGGAGCTTCTGCTGATTCTGTAATGATGGTAGAAGGAGAAATGTTAGAAATTTCTGAGGAAGAAATGGCAGAAGCCATTAAATTTGCCCACGAAGCTATTAAAGTTCAATGTGCTGCGCAAGTAAAATTAGCGAAAGCTTTTGGTAAAAAAGAAACTCGTGAGTACGAGGTGGAAAGAGAAGATGAAACTGTTGAAAAAAGAGTAAAAGAATTAACGTACGATAAGGTGTATGCCGTTGCTAAAAAAGCATCAGCGAAACACGAAAGAAGTGCTGCTTTTGATGAAATTAAAGAAGAAGTTAAAGCTTCTTTTACAGAAGAAGAAATGGAAGATTTTGGAGGTTTAGTTTCCAAATATTTTTATAAAGCTGAAAAAGCTGCCATTAGAGATTTAACCTTAAATGAAGGTTTACGTTTAGATGGTCGTAAAACAGATGAGATTAGACCAATTTGGTGTGAGGTAGATTATTTACCATCCACACATGGTTCTTCAATTTTTACTCGTGGAGAAACGCAAGCATTAGCCACAGTTACTTTAGGTACTTCTAGAGAAGCAAATCAAATAGATATGCCATCTTTTGAAGGGGAAGAGCGTTTCTATTTGCATTATAACTTTCCTCCTTTTTCAACTGGTGAGGCTCGTCCTTTAAGAGGAACTTCTCGTCGTGAAGTTGGTCACGGTAACTTAGCACAGCGTGCTTTGAAAAACATGATTCCTACAGATTGTCCTTATACAGTGCGTGTAGTTTCTGAAGTATTAGAATCTAACGGTTCTTCTTCAATGGCTACCGTTTGTGCTGGTACTATGGCATTAATGGATGCTGGAGTTCAATTAAAAAAACCAGTTTCAGGTATTGCTATGGGATTAATTTCTGATGCAGAATCTGGAAAATACGCTGTATTATCTGATATTTTAGGAGATGAAGATCACTTAGGTGATATGGATTTTAAAGTTACAGGAACTGCAGATGGTATTACTGCCTGTCAAATGGATATTAAAGTAAAAGGACTTTCTTATGAAATTCTTGTAAACGCTTTAAAACAAGCTCGTGAGGGACGTTTACATATTTTAGGATTGTTAACAGATACTATTTCTAAACCTAATGCAGATGTGAAATCTCACTCTCCAAAAATGATTACTAGAAGAATTCCAAACGAATTTATTGGTGCATTAATTGGACCAGGTGGAAAAGTAATTCAAGAAATGCAAAAAGAAACTGGAACTACTATTGTTATCAATGAAGATCCAGTAACTGAAGAAGGCATCGTAGAAATTTTAGGTGTAGGTAATGAAGGTATTGCAGCTGTTCAAGCAAAAA